>JAYWFU010000093.1:0-73865 GCA_043778625.1 Bacteroidia bacterium
GTTAAAGGGATTAAACGCCATAGTATAGTTGATAAAAATGGCTTTTTAATAGCCATTATGGTTACTGCCGCTAACATACATGATAGTAAAGCCGCACTACTGTTGATGCGTGTGCTTAAGGAATTTTTGTGCGGTATAAAAGTGATACTTGCTGATGGTGGTTATAGGGGCGAATTAGCGAAGCAGACAAAAACGATGTTTGGCTATATTATTCAAGTAGTAATGAGAAGCGATAGTAAGAAAGCCTTTACTCCTATTCCTAAACGATGGGTGGTAGAAAGAACTTTTTCTTGGTTTGATAACGATAGAAGATTATGCAGAAATTACGAACTGCTTTTTGAAACAGCTGAAGAAATGGTTAAGCTGTCTGCTATAAAATTATTATTGAATAAAATTTAAACAGGCTCATAGAATAAATAATAATATGTTTTTTTGAGTAATTGCATCATGATTAATGATCTCTGTATAAATTCCATCAAAATGTTCACATGATTGTATCATTATACAACTAATTATTAACATTGTTTTTTTTCATAAGTTTATATTTTACTCAGCCACATTGCTAAACTAATAAAGACAAAGGGAGTAAGCAGAAAGTATGCGATTCCAATTAGGATCATTTGCTTTTT
Organism: Bacteroidia bacterium; assembly: GCA_043778625.1. Classification (GTDB taxonomy): domain Bacteria; phylum Bacteroidota; class Bacteroidia; order UBA4408; family UBA4408; genus JACMRI01. Next base: position 630 of record JAYWFU010000093.1, read on the forward strand.
CTTATTTGTGAATTTCTTCTCATAATGTGATATTATCTTGATATAATTCTCCTTCTTTATAAAATAGTATTTACAGATAAAATATAGGAAAAAGAATACAATAAAAAATGAACCTTTTAGTAAGTACTGGTGTACTAAATTTAAATGAATAACAAGTTTGGAGAGTAGAATTAACGATAACACATTCGTTGATAAAAGTATAGCGTAGAAAGATGAAGCCAAAACCTCATCCTTTTCTCCAACACGCTTTACCAAAGCAAAAACTTGATATAAACAGTAATATAAAAACTCAAATACCCTCTTCATCACTTACCAAAAATATGTTCTTCAACGGTTTGACCTGTAAATATATACGAGCCTAATTGAGTAGCACCGTATATCAATGCTCCAGTAGCCACAAATGGAGCTGCTGCAGTTCCTGCTGCAAAATAAGCCGCTCCAATTAAAACGGTTGAAACTCCTAATCCAACTCCTTCGGCTGTGGATATAGGAATACTATTACCTGTTTTATAAAGAATTGTTCCAACTTGCAATCCATACCCCGCAACTCCAAATCCCTTACCAACTTTGCTCACTACTCCTAAAGTACCTCTTAACGCTTGAGCGGTTTGTTGTGTACCAAAACCGATTGCCCTACCTATATTTTGCGCGCCATTACCTTGTCGCACTGCCTGTATTCCCATTTCGGCTCCTCCATAGACAACTCCACCAACATTTAATACCTGTCCGAAAACATCTGCTAATTGATAACCAGCTTGCCCAACAGTACTAACACTAGCAGGTTTAGGTACAGTTGTTTTTTGAGTACCTAAACCTACACCTGATTTTTTAGCTAAGTTATAGCGACGGCGAGGCCCTTCTATACTTGCTTCTAAATAATCATCACTAGCCGATGTAGATGTAGGGTCATCAAAATTAGCAAGGCCAAGAGCTTTTTGCGCACCTAACGCTCGCCCTTCACTAGCTTCAACTAATGAAGAACTGCTGAATCCATAGATTATTCCTTCTCTTGCCATTTGTGTCGCCCCAGCAATTATTCCTCCCATTACCATTCCTTGTATTACTGCACCACCATCTACATGCCCTGTGTTATAATAACTACCTAACGCAGCATTGCCACCACCAGCTACCATGCCTCCAAATGGTGCGCCAAACACTGATACAGCTCCTGCAACGGCTCCCACTCCAAAATAGGCGGCTCCTTGCCCAAAATCGTTTATGTTATTCCAATTTGTAGCCACATTAACGGTACCGCCTATTAAAGCAGCTATACCAACTGCTATAAGCAATTCAGGGTTATTCCCGTCAGGGTCAGTATATTTTAACGGATTATTGGCGCAGTACACGTATCTACTATAACCTTGTGTGCTTGTGGCATCGCTCACGTAATCATCAGGCGCAAGCATAGTACCACTTATAGGGTCGTAGAGGCGGGCATTCATGTGTATGAGGCCTACTTCGTCCAGCATTTCGTGCCCAGTGTATCCACGTGTTAGCCACAGGGGCAAGTCGCCATTGCTGCCTGTGGGCAAGTAGTCGAGCGTGCCAGGGTCGCGCCGCCTGCCCCATGGGTCAAACTCTTGGCGGGCATCTATATAGCCTATACTGTTGGTAACGGCTACTAAACTCCCCAAATGGTCGGTATATACATAGTGGGTTTCGCTAGTGGTGGTGCCTGCGGTTAAGTCGTTTTCCACCACATACATAGCACATAGCCCAGTAGGCGCGTGTATGTAGTGTACTTGGTTACTATAGGTTACTTGCCCTGTGGCGTTGTACTTTTCGTTTACTTCGTAATTAGTGTTGTAGTACCTACGTGCTTGCAAAGTACCGTTTAACTCGTAGGTAGCCATGCTACGCTCTTGTGTTACGCCATAGTTGTAAGTTATTTTGTAGCCACTGCCGTTGGCGTTAGCAGGGTCGCTGTACAGTACACTAGGGCGTTTAAATGCGTTGTAGCTTATATCCACCGCCAGTAGTGGCGTGGCGGGTAGGGTATTGGGGGTTATGTTGTCGAGTTTTTGCCCAGTGTAGTTGTACGTACCTGCATCTTGCTTAGTGGTTATTTGCCCCTCGTTATTGTAGGCTAGGTAAGGTGTTTTACTACTTATTAATGCGTCCCAAGGGCTGGTGTAGCGTGTTAAACGGTCAAGGTTATCGTACTTAAAGTTTTCTTGCAAGCCATTATTAGTACGGCTTAGTAAATTATGGTTAGTAGGGTTAAAATCTAAGGTAAGGTCTTGCACGGTAGGTGTAGTAAAAGTGGTAGGCAAGCCAAATGCGGTAAACGCACGTGTGCTGGTAAGCCCATTGCCTAAGGTATAACTGGTTACTTGCCCTGCTGCATTAGCCGTATTACCTTGCCACAGTGTGCTATTAGCGGCAAGGTCTTTTATTTGAGTTAAGTTACCTTGCGCATCGTACTTGTTTTGTATGGTGTAACCTAATGGGTACACCGTGTTTTCTACATCGCCATATTGGGTGTAGGTGTATTGCGTGGTGTAGCTACGGTTGGCGGTAGGTAGCACATTAGTTTCGGTACTTGTGGTAAGTTGTTGTAGTGCATTGTAGGCATAGCTTACCGTGCCTTTGCTAGGGTGGCTAATGCTTTTGAGCTGGTTTATCCCGTTAGGAGTATCTTCGTATAGGTAAGTATATACACCATCGGCAGTGTTTGTTTTGGTTTTTATGCGGCCATCGGCATAATAATCAAAGGTATAGGTATTGCCTTGCCCATCAATTTGTGTCATTAGCCAATTAAAAGCATTGTAGGTGTAAGTACTTGTGCCTGCGGCTTGGTCAATAAGGCTTATTTGTTGCCCTACTTCGTTAAATTCAGCAGTAGTTTTTAGTGTGCCGTTTACGGTAGTGCTTACTGTACTATGGTTATTGCTAGTATTGTAACCGTAAGCATAGTCAAGCGTTCCGCCATTATCAGTGCTTGTAATAAGCTTACCTGCAGCATCTTTAGTTTGGCTTGTTACAGTGTTGTCGGGCGCAGTGGTGGTAACAGTGCTATTGCCATTAGCAAAGGTATAAGCTGTTTTTGTTTTTAGGGTAGTGCCTTGTGCATCGCTACTTTGGGTTTCTTTAGGGCGCTGTAAGGCATCGTACAACATAGTGGTAATTATGGGTACAGTATTGGCATCGTTAGGGTCGTAAGCATTAGTAGTTTTAATTGCTTGCCCTAGTGCGTTATACTCTGTAGCTTGATAAATGTCTTGCCCGTTATACCCCTTAGTTTGCACCAGTACTTTGCGGCCTAGCACATCGTAATACTGCACCACCACAGGGCTATTAGGTGTGGTGGTGGTGGTGCTATATACCGCAGTACTTACGTTAAGTGGCGGTACATTAATGGGCGTAGTTAGCCAGTTGTAAGTAAGTGTGCTGGTTACGTTTAAGGCATCGGTACTGGTGGTTGGGCGTGCCCAAGCATCGTAAGTAGCCGTATTTTTTAAGTTGGTAACATTATTGGTTGTTTTAGTAGGTACGCCTAGCAGTGTGTTGTACTGGGTAGTGGTGGTTTGCAGGGTGTGTTGAGTCGAGGCAGATACAATATCGTGTTGCTTTAGGGTATAGGTTTGTGTAGGATCGTAGGTTAAGAACCCGCTTTTTAGTGGGTCATTTTCGTATTGATTAGTAATTTGGTAAGCATTAATAAGACCAGTAGGCGTATAATCAAACGAATGCACTAAAGCCTTGCTTGCATAATTAGCATCAGTTGTTTTGTTAATTAATAGATGCGTTGTGGGGTAGTAAGTGTACTCCGTAAGGTTACTATTGCTACCTCCGTTACGTGTAATGGTAGTGGTTACGCTAGCAGGTAAATAAGGTACGGTGTTTGTTATAGTTGGGTTATACACCACCGCTGTAGTTTGTTGCTCTACCCCATTATAATTAGTAGTTGTGTTGGTGGCGTTGCCGTAAGCATCGTAAGTAGTAGTACTTGTGGTAGAGGTATTACTTAAATGATTGTTTTGGGTACTACTATTAACCTGTAATAATAATGACTTTGGTACTATATTACCTAAAGGGTTATATCCAGCGATATAAGTAGCAGTGTATCCAGTATAGCTGGTACTTAGCATAGTAGGCGTACCAAACACATTGCCTTGTGTAGTAGTTACCTCAGGCAGGAGCGCAGGAATATAGCCGTTTAAAAAAGGAGTAGCCGTAACCCTAGTTGCCATATCCACATTAGTTACTATGGTTTTGGCAAAACCCAAAAATCCTTTGCCTTGCAGGTTAATTATGGGGTTAGTAAAATCGTATTGTTGTGTAAAATAACCACCTATGCCATTGCTTGTTTGTAGTTGTTTAACCGTTTTAATACCTGCATAAAATGGCAAGTTAGGGTAGGAATAATTAGTGCGGCTATAGCTAAAATTATCATAGGGGGTAGCTAGGTTAGCATACACAAATTTGCTTTCTATCCCCATACCGTTAGTAACTTTACTTAACGAATATTGAGCGAGTTGGTCAGGAAAAACTACATGATGAACTTTAGAGGTTGCAGGTAAAAAAAGTTTTATTGAGCCATTAAACGTAAGGATAACTTCGAGTAATCCATCGTTATTTAAATCTTCAAAATTAAATAACCATTGATTAGTAAAATTAGTTGCCGTAAACGTAAAAGTACTAGCGGTAGGAAAGCTCTCTCCATTGCTATAATGTACAGTTAAATAAGCATCGTTGGAGCCTATGTTATTTACAACAGTAACAATATCTTGTTTACCATCGCCATTCATATCTACAGGAAATAGCCTATCTAAACGCTCATCAGGAGTAATAGCCCAGCCATTAAAAGTAAAAGGAATAATAAAGTTTTTATACGAATTTGACGCATAGCCATTAAGTGTGATACTAGCTTGTCTAGCGTTTATATTATTAAACGCTATTTTGTCATTAAATCCATCTCCATTAATATCAATATTAAAACTAGGCTCAATGTCTGTAACACCTTGTATTGCTGCTAATCCCGATTTTATACTTCCTCCACTATCAAAATCTATATCGTCGCGAAGCGTAGCGTTTGCTCCAAAACTAGTTAGGTACATAAGTGTTTGTGGGGAGTTACTTTCGTTTATAAAGCCAACCACTGATTGTTTAGCATTATCAGTATGTAACGAAACATGATTAAAATTAATTATTTTATCATAATCATTATACGCTATTATGTATGGACTTTGCGAATTATCTAAAGCATAGTGATAAGTTTTAAATTTTTGTGTTCCAGAATTTGAGTTGGTAACCATAAGTAAAACTTCGCTAACACCATCGCTATTTAAGTCGGTTGCAAGAGACATAAAACCAACTCTTCTAGAACCTACGAATACTGTTGATAGTCCTGATGATGGAGGGTTCTCAAAAAAATCAAGCGTGCCTTTTGAATATACGCTTGGTATTGTAGCTACTAATTTTTCGGTAAAGCTACCGTTCCCTTGATTTAGCAACAATTTTACATCAATATCGAAAAAATCACTTGCTGTTGCATTATTAGAATTACTTAACGATTGATTTTGCAAATAGCTGTAAGCCATCAATAAATCTATTCGTCCGTCTCCGTTAAAATCTCCTTGACTAATATTATTACTAAGGTTACTTACAGATGAAGCTTCAGGTGATCCTACAAGGGAGAAACGAACTAATCTAGGAATGGAGTAGCCTTTATTTTGAATCGTACTTAATGGAAAATTCCCTTGCTTATCATTTAATATTATACTATAGTCCTCAGGGATATTACCTCCGTTACCAACCGCTTTCCCTATGTTTATTAAATCTTTATAGCCATCGTCATTTACATCTATAAATAATTGTTGTTTATTTCTTACGTTATATACATCAGTACTTGCACTATAACTAGGTGTAGTAGTACTTGGTTTTTCGTAATTAAAAATAGTAGGGTTTAATTTTTCGTGGTTACTATTATCTTCATCTACCTGTACCAAAAATTCAAATACGCTGTTGGTGTTATAAGTAAAACTGTAGGTGTGGTTGTGTTGCCCTTGCACTAGCATCTCTACTTGCGAGAGCAAAAAATTATTTTCAACTAGTTTATTTCCTATGTTTCCTTTAGTAGGAAATTTAGTATAGTCGTAGTAAAAATTAACTTGGTTTTGTGCCGTAATATTTGCTCCAGTATTAGCGGTGTAATAAATGTGTTTTAAGTATTTTTCGTTAGCTGTGTTTTTATATGTGGTGTAATATCCATTAGGATTATCTCCAATAGGCTGAAATGGAACTTGAAATTCAGTTAACACATCTTTATTATACTCGTAAGTAATGGTGTTGCCTTGTTTGTCGGCTATGCTACTTACATACCATTGCGCATTATTGTACAGGGGAGACATCTTTTTTTGAAACCAAAAAGAATTTCCGAATCCAATCCCAACATTTTTTTCTACATAGGTAAATAAAGGGGCGCTTTCGCTTACCAGTTTAGAATTATCACTATTACCCAATTCCATACGCGTACCGTCTTTAAAGGTTACTTCAAACCAATCAATGGTCATGTTGTCGTAAGTATCTACAGTAGGATGTGTAACTGTGCCGCCACTATAAACCTCGTCCACTATTTTTAATACTCCTGAACGGTGTGCTTTTATTACTGCAAACTGTTCGTTTTGGGTGGTATATTCTAAAATAGCATCAGCAGAATTAGGGTTGCCATTGGTTAGTATTAATCTGTTTCCATCTAAAAACAATTCATCATTTAAACTTAAATCAACACCTGTAGTTTTCCAGTCATCATGTTGATTTTTGCCACCACGAGTTATGGTGTGCAGTCCGCTCATAGCCCAACCTATGCCCATGTTTCCGCTTCCACCACCCGTATAATTTATACTTAATGCTACATTACCTCCTGCCGTTGCGCTTGGCGTTATAAGCGGTAATGAATAGGTAGCTTGTCCCATAGCACCTACTCCAGCCTGTCCTTGTATTACTCCTACAGCAAGTGTTTTATCAATAATATAAGGCGCATTTGAGTCAAAGCCTAAATTAGGGTCTTCCGAATATTGTATGTTGTGAATCACATTTTTATCAATATACAACCTAGAATTAGGTACTATTTTAGATCCCGCTTTTAATTGTACACGTTGGCGTGCTGCATAACTGCCTGCCGCTTGGGGGGTATTAATAATTAGCGTACCACCTTGCGCTTGGGCAAACTGATTACACAACACTAACACTGCCAATAAGAATAGGGTACGCAACTGTGGTGGTAATTTTAAAATAAATGTCATACTAAAAGTGATTTTAAAATAAATTAGTTTTTTACAAACGTGTAGCTACTTATGGCTTCGTTGCCTTTAGTAACATGTAGTGTATAGGTAGCCACAGGTAAATACTCTACTGAAACTTGGGCTGTACCATTGTTTAATTTTCCTTGTACTACACGCACACCATTGTTGTCAGTTATATAATAGGTGTAATCTCCATCAGTAATTTGTTTGGGAGTTATAGTAAGTATATTTTGCACTGGATTAGGGTGCAAGCCAAAACTAACTGTACTATCTTTATTAGCACTTGGTTCGCTTATGTTATTGGGTGTGCTTTTATGATTGGCTAATCGGCTATTTGATGTACCGTTGTAAAAACGTTTAGTAATCATTCCACCATTATTACTAGTGTGTATAGCAGGATTTTGTGCCTTTGTTGTTATTGCGATTAATAGTAATGCCGTTAATATGTATAAATTTTTCATAGCTATTGTAAATGAAAGATTATTGTTTAGCAGGAACTGTTGATTGTAGTAGCTTTTTTTCTAGATTTTCAATGCGCTTGTTTTGTTCAATAGCATATAGCGTAAGCTCTTCTACTTTTTCGAGTAGTTTAAGATTCATGTCGGCTAGGGACACTGTGCCTTTTTCATCTATTTCTTTGGCACTTGGTATGTTGGGTAAGTGCTTGTTAAGGTTAATGTAAGCTTCTACTTCACTAAGTGTTTTTAGGTTATAATTCTTTTCAAATACATAGTCAGGAAAACTGCTACCTGTGGCCACTACATTTACCTCACGTGCATACACATAGCCATTAGCTCGTACTTCAAACTGACGTGTAGCCCCTGTATTTATTGCAAACACTGACTTGTCAGCTTGTGTAGTTACTGAAGCATCGGCATTTAAGGTAAGTACACCCAGTGGCGAAAAATCTAACCGTTCTTTTTGCGAGCCACTTAGGTAAGAGTCGTTAGCTATTATTTTAAAGTTGCTTGCGGCACTCCCTGCTACAGGTGTTTTATTATCGGTGTTAATAAATATAGATAATCCGTTATTAGTGGCTATGCGTCCGTAACCTCCTGCTGAGGCTATGGCAAGGTCGGCTCCGTTTGGAGCATTGTCTTTATAAATCATTGTTGGCCCATAACCTTCAAGTGAAGATAATGTGTAAGAGTTATAATGTCCTACGGCTAAAGCGTGGCTAGTGTTTTTGTTTACAAATAAGCGTAATGCTTCCGCAGGACTAACAGTAGGACTACCCAATGCAACAGAATAACCAATAGTAGTGTAGGGTAATTGACTGGCGGGCTGTATAACCGACCATACTCCTAGGGGCTGACCGTTTAATAAGTATTGGCTTGCATCTACCTCACGTGTAAATAACTTACCTGTGTTGCTTAGTTGTAATAAGCGGTTATCGGTAGGAGTAAATTGAGTATTACCACGTATGGTAAATTCGCCATCGGGTTGTAGGAGTAGCACTTCTTTTTCGTTACAGCCAAAAAATGGCGACTCTTTTAATATTTTAAAACCATTAAAGCCTGTGGGAGTAGTTTGATTATCAGCATTCATAAAAAATGCAAAGCCATCGTTGGTTACAAAACGTGCAGTACCATTGGCTGCGCCTATTAATAAATCGGACGTGTTGGGGCTACCTGCCGTAACTACATTATCTTTAAAAATTAGAGTAGGGTCGTTGCCCTCCATGTTTAATAATTGTGCGTTGTAATAACTGGTAGCTTGTACCGATGGTGCAGCGCAGGCATTTTTGGTTACAAACGAGCGTAACGATTGTGCAGGACTTGTGGTAGTACCAATGCTTATAGGGCTGGCGTTGTAGGATAAATAAGTTTCGACAACACTATTGCTATTGGTTAGTCGTTTCCATGCGCCTAGTGGCACACCGCCTTGTGTGTAATTGGTAGCATCTACCACACCACGACTATTTACACTAAAATTTTGTGCTACTATGGGGTTTCCGTTATCGTCCAGATAATTAGCGGTATTAGTTATTACGTATTGATTATCCTTAGTAAGGGTTTTAATACCATAGGTATTGGTGGTGTTAGCGTTTTTAATATCTAATAGCACTGCGCCTTGTTGTGTTGCAGATGCATTGGCTTTAATGGTGGCTAAGGGGTCTAGCACCGCACCTACACTTAGTGTATTGCCTGCACGTAGGTTGTAAGTGGTAGCAATATCAGTAGCGTTGGTGGCAGTAAAATATTGGGTAGGTGGTGTGGGTAGGTTTGTCCATACACCAAGCCCTGATAAATATTGATTGCTATTAGTTCCTAATGCAAATGGGCTTACTGCGCCTGAGTTATCAATTTGTAATAAGCGTAAGGCCGCACCGCCGTTGTACTTACTTAGGTTAAGGTTGTTGGTTGTGGTGTTACCTGCAATTAACAAATCGCTATTACCTATAATGTTTGCGGTATTTGTTAATATACCTGTACCATTGTAGGTACTAGTATTAATTATAGCACCATTAACCGTCATTGGCTTACTTACAGTAAACAAGTTGGCACTCATGCTTGCTACCTGTGTATTAGTATTTATTTTAAACACTAAAGGATTGCTGTTGGTGCTTCCTATAAAATCTCCAGTGGCAATACTATTACCATTTCTTGTCCAGTTGTTTTGCGCCTGTACGGTTAACGATGCTGTAAGTAGTGTTGCTGTAAGTAAATGTTTGCTTGCCATGGTGTATGTTTATTAGATTTTTAGTAGCTAGTATTTAGATTAATCTATCGAAAAATTATATTAATTGTTAGAATTAAAACGAATATAGGTTGTTGTTTTTACTTGACCAAATAAAATTAATGTAAAGTATACTATTGCAATAAATTATATTTACAATGTAAATAATTTACTACTATTGTGAATATAAATATACGCATTATGAATACAATTGGAAACAACATACGCCACTTGCGAGAGAGTAAGGGTTTTTCGCAAGAAACTTTAGCGGTAGAATTAGGTATAACTCAACCTACCTATGCTCGACTTGAGAAAGAAGATGATAGAATATCTATCACTCGATTAATGAATATTGCGCATGTATTAAAAACATCAGTAGCAGAATTAATTAACGAAAAAGTAGCCAAAGTGGTTAATCAACAGAATAGCGAAAACCCCAATGCTTATGTGGACACTATTATCAATGCTGACAAAGGTCATATTGAAACGCTGAAAGATGAAATTATATTTTTGCGTAAGTTATTAGAAAAACAACATTCAAAAGCACCCTCCAAAGCTTTGAAGTAATTGCTACCCTATTGTGTAGGAGTTAAGTAGGGATTGTGTAGGAGTTAAAAAATATTAAAAAAAGTTAAAAAACAATGCTTGCGTGTGTTAAAACGATAGCGTCACTTTTTGACTTTCTATTTGTTCGTTGGCAAAGCGTATTAACTTACGTAGGGAGTCTTCCTTAATCATTGATTTGCGAGACGAATGATTGTAATGCCCTTGTAGTAATTTGTTTTTAAGAAACACCCCAATATCTTTAGCCGTCCAGCCAAATTTCAGGGTTAGTTCGGGATATTTTTCTATAATTTGCGATGGGGTTAAGTAGTCAGTTTGCATGATGCGTAAGGTTTTATTTGCGTAAGTTACCTACTTCACGTTTTAGTTGTAACACAGTGGCTACCAATGCCTCGTTGCTTAGTACAGGGTCGGGTAGTTGTGCGGTAATGTAGTGGCTAAACTTCCATACTTCTTTTACGGTATTAATACTAAGCTCGTAAGGGGGGTATAATGCGTTTAATGAAGTTAGTGTAATGGTTTTGTGTTTTTTAATACGGTTGGTAAGCACTTTAAACACTACACCGTCTTCAAAGGTAACTACCACGTAGGCGGCGTGGTCTTTTATGTCGTTTAGATTTTCGACAAACTCGCCAATAACGTATGATTTATCGGGTATGGGTAGCATGGAGTCGCCCGTAATTTGAAACGTGCGGTACTTGCGGTCTTTGTGCAAAAAGGGCAAATGCAGGGCAGGTAATTTTTTCACATACTCCACATCGCCAAAGCCAAGTGCATAGCCCGCTAGGGCTTTAGTGCTTACTAGCTCGTTATTATCATTGTTCTTGCTATCAACGGTGGTGGCTAGTATGCGTAGCTTTGTGCCTGTAATGTAGGCATCGTAACCGTTAATTAAATCGTCTAATTGTTTGTGAGAAAAACGACTTAAATCCGTTTTCAACAATACATCAATAGCCACATTAAACGCTGTTGAAATAGCCACTAATAGTTCGGCGGTGGGGTTAAGTACGATAGTGTTTTCGTAATTATTAAGGGTAGAGCGTGTAGTGCCAAGGTATTGCGCCATGGTTTCTTGGGTAAACCCTTTTCGGAGGCGTAAAATTTTAATGTTTGAACCTAAATACATGATTTTTTAATATTATAGTTTGTTAAGTTGTCGTTATAACGACTGTTATACAATCATAAAATTAGTAAAAACAAGTACCGAAATGAATATAGTTATTCACAAAAGTAAAATTTATTATTTTGAGTAAAATGGCTACATCTATGGTTATTATTGCGTTGTAGCCGTTACACACCAGCCCCCCATTACCCCCTAGCACCCACAGTATTGGTACATTACTAGGGTAGCAGCCCCGTTGTGTGTTATTAATTTTCGTTAGACTTTTGCCCTTGTTAAACATAAAAAAACAAGCAGATGGCACGCCCCCTAAAAAACAATGCAGATTACTTTTCGCACGATAATGATATGCGAGACGATGAACGAATTAAAGCCGTAAGGCGTAATTATTCACACACAGGTTATTCCGTTTGGAATATGTTGTTAGAGCGGTTGTGCCGAGCCGAGGATTTTAGCATCGTGTACAACGAAGAAAGTATTGATATAATGGCAGGCGATTTTAACCTTGCGCCCGAAGAGTTAAAAAGCATTATTGACTATTGCGTTAAATTAAAACTAATTGTGCAAGCGGGCGATATTATTTATAGCAAAACGATGTTAAAACGTTTTGAGGGGCTTTTTAGGAAGCGAAAACGTGATAGTGGTGAGTTATCGCTAGCGATAACCCCACAGAAAGTAGTTATCGCTAGCGATAACACACAAAGTAAAGTAAAGAATAGTAAAGTAAACAAAAGGAAAGAAAAGGAAAAAGAAGAAAAGGGGAATAGTGAAAAATTGCCCCCAGTTGTTGTAACTAATTTTTTGTTAGAAGAAGCCGTTACGGTACAACTCCCTGAACAAATACCCATAGAAAAAAGTTGCGCAAAAAAAGTAATTAGCTCTAGCTTGCTTGCCCAATGCCAACGTGCCTTTGAGGGTTTTGCGCCCCATTACATTTGGGAACATAGAGACCAAGAACAATTAGCTGCACTCTTACAAAAAATTAAAAGTACTCACCCCGAAATAAGCACTGATACCGAGTGGATAAATGCGTTAGTAATTTTTGTAGAAAAACTGCCCACTTACTGGCGACACAAGAAATTTACCACCTCTAATTTGTGTGCCAATTACAACGAAATAATAAGTGAAATTAGGGCGAATAGCGCAAGTACAATTACTAAAAAAACGATAGCAAAAACAATAGCACCCACGCCCAACACTCACGCCCGAAGCATTATCCCAACAACGGCAACTAAGTATTGAAGCCATTTGCGAAAGCTATGCTCACTATGTAAGCACTGGTAACACTGGCATTGTGCCTTTATGCACCATGTATGAAACCTTAGTACAAGCAAAGCTACTACGGCTGAATACTACCCAAACACAAGCCTTGCACACCAAAGCTATTGCAGTACGCAAAGCCGAATTAATTAAATTGCAAGCAAGTGCTACGCCCCATGAAGCCCGCCATTACGCTGATGTACTACAAAATTTTGATTTAGCACTCACACAAGGCAACGAACAATTTAGGTTAGCCAATAGCATTAAAACCCTTGCCGTGCAAGCATTATTTGCCCAATGGCATAAAAACAACATCAACATTAACACCCTATTTAACCAATAAACACTATGGAAGGAGGAATATTTTTAACCGTAAAAGATTTAATGTTACTTACAGGCAGTAACAATTATTTTAGTTGTGCTAAGCAACACCGAGCCTTGCGAGACTGCATGGGAGCTAACAAACGTAAGCTTACTATAAAAGAATATTGCACGCACGAAACTATTGATTTTGAGTATGTGTGGAAGTTTTTACGCAAATAAAAACTATACTAAATTGTACATAGTTGCACATTGCTATACTGGTATATACTTATTGGCTATGCCCTCTTGCAATACCCGCCACCTTTGTACTATACAAAACCCAACGCTATGGACAAGACTTCAATTTTACTACTCATCAACAGTTTGCTACTGGCTATTATCAGCATTTTATTTTTAGTAATTGGTTACTTTTTAAAAGACCTACACAAGGATTTTAAAACCCTCATTGAACGAGTAAACACCCTGTACACCGACCTGTATTCGCACATTCATTTATTTGATGCAATGAGCCAAAACGTACAACAAAAATTAATGGAGGTAGAAAAAAAAGTAGCCGAGTTAGCACACAAAGTGTTGCAAAATAATAATAACAACAAAGCACAGTAACCCTACTTCGACACACTCAGTAACCCCACTTCGATAAACTCAGTAACCATGAATGGAATTACAAAAATAGCAGTAGGCGCAGGGGTAATAGTAACGGGCGGTTACTTATTACAAATGAGCCGAACCACCGCCAATATTGAAACGGAAGTACTTGCTAAAGTACACAGTGTAAAACTATCGGGCATAGTAATTAGAGTAGATGCTAAGTTAAAAAACCCTACCAGTGGCACATTACGCCTCAAATATCCGTTTGTAAAACTAGGGTATAAAAATACCACCATTGGTAGTTCGCAAGTTATTAATCAAAACATTGAACTACCCCCTTACGGCGAAGCCAATATAGAGGGCATACTCATAAACATCCCCTTAACAGGTATATTTTCGGTAGCAATGGACGTAGTAAAAGCACTCACACAGCATACGCCAGTAAAGGTTATCATCAAAATAATAACCACTATTTACACAGGTTTTAGCACCCTACCTTACGAATACGAAATAGCACAAACCTTAACCCCTCGTTAATTATGGAAGCACAAACTGCACGACACATTAAAAATGGCGAAGCCCTTAACCACTTATTTCCAGTGGCACGTGGGCAAACACTACCCATTAAAAAAAATGCTGATGTAGCCGACACCGTAGCATTTATACCGCAGGTAGTGTATGAAACCTTACACGACACAAAAAAAATTGCAGGGGTATTAAAGGGCGCAACATTAAATGAAACGTGCAGTAGGATATGGCACTTTGTTTATAACCACGTACGCTACTCCAAAGATAAAGACGGAGTAGAACAAATACGAAGCCCCGCCCGAGTGTGGCACGACAGAGCCTCAGGGGTAGATTGCGATTGTTATACCGTATTTATTAGCAGTATCCTCACCAACCTAGGCATACCGCACAGTTACCGCATTACAAAGTATAACCACAAAAGTTATTACCAGCACATTTACCCTATTGTACCCACCCAAAACGGAAAGTACATCACGATAGATTGCGTGGTAAACCAGTACAACTACGAAGCACCTTATACCTATAAAAAAGACACTACCATGGAACTACATTATTTAAACGGAACTGATACGCCCTTGTCCTTAGACGCACTAGCGGTAATGGGTACTGAAGATGATTTTGAAGGAATAGGCAAAATTAATTTTTCCCACATTAAGGATAAGGCGAAACAAACGCTTCATACCATCAATCGTATTAACCCCGCCACAGGGCTATTGCGGTTAGGTTTGTTGGCAAGTATGAAATTAAATTTATTTAAAGTAGCAGGGCATCTACGCTATGCGTACTTAACCAAAGCACAAGCGGAGGAACAAAATTTAGACCCCATAAAATTGGATAAACTAAGTACGGTACTAAAAAAGCTAGAGAGTATTTTTTATGGCGCAGGCGGAAAAACAGAAAATTTGCGAGAAGCCATACTTACAGGCAAAGGCAATAAAGACAAGGCGGTAAACGTATTAGGAATGTTGGACAACGATACACATTACGATGAATACACGCCCTTACCTATTGTGCTATCAGGCATTTATACTGAAGAAAATAGTGCTACCGTAGGCGCATTAGGCGAACCAGTAACAGGTGCAGCAATAGCAGCGGCATCAAGTGCAATGGCAGTAATAGCAGGGCTTGTTAAGCAAATAGGTAGTTTAACTAAAGACGGCACACCTACACCAGTAGGCGATGAAGGTACGCCTACTGATAGCATAACAATAACTACTCCTAATAGTACTAACATGCCTGTATTGTCCACTAACAATAGCTTTAGCGAAGCTCGCTTACTACCCACTACTGCTACTACTAATGAAAAACCAATGCCTAACGGAACACCTAGTGCTGATACTTTTTTAACCAAAGCCAAAGCATGGGTAACCGAACACCCCATGCAGGCGAGCATTATAGCCATAAGCGTTACGGCATTAGGGGTGTTAGCAGTAAGCGAATTTACCAAAAAGAAACCTCGTGCTAAGCGCAAAGGACTATCGGGCGTTGCTTCCAAAAAAGGAAAGCGAGCATCGTATGCTAAACAATTAAAAACGCCTATTGCATTGTTATAACAGCAATACAGCCATTGATTACAACACCCATTAGTTAATTATTATATCCCCCAATAACATCATGAAAAAGAAAAGTAAGTACAAAAAGAAACGCAGTTTAAACGGCATTACTACTGCTAAAACCACCGCCAACAATGCTAAAGCCAGCGCACTACAAACGGGCAAAGATGTATTAATAGGCGTAATAGGCGGAGGCATTGCAGGGGCTATTATTGGCAAAACATCCCTACTGATAGGCGCAGGAGTAACTGGGTACGGGCATTATGCTAAACACCCCATGCTTACCACATTTGGTATAGGTATGATGGCATCGGGCGGATTAACGCCCAGTACTAGCACCCACGGAATAGAGGGTGTGGACGGATTTAGCATGGAGGAAATAAAAACACGAGTACTTAATTTTAAAGATAGCCTAGCCGCTAAATTATTTTTAGATACTCTGCAAAAGCCCACCACTACTACTCATAGCATAGGAGCGGTTAATTATTACAGCTATCCCACTACCGAAATAGATGTAAGCGCACTCGACCAACTACACCAACAAATTACACAAAGTGGTATCGCCTATCAGCAAAGTAATCAAGCGGTATTATCCCCACTTATACCGCCCGACACCCCGCCAACAAACAATTATACCCACGGCATTGAAGAAACCGATTTTGACACCCCATCGTATTAATCCCAATTCACCATTAATCATTCACCATTTAAAACAAAAAAATTATGTTAGGAGACCTTGAAACAATTGAAAATAGCGAGTTTAACAACATTGGCGCACTATTAGGCATAGACGGCACCGATATTAGTAACGAATTATTAGGCGCATTACGAGCCTTGCCACCTATTCGCAGGCAAATGGCAATAAACAAACTAACCACGCCAATGTTAGGTAGTAGAGGCTCACGTGCCGAAATGGAAAAACATTTTAGAGAGTTGCCCGCACACATTAGAAGTGAGTTATCAAAAGGGAATTTACGTTTAGCCGATGCGTTAATTTATTCTATTAAGCCTGTAACGTCCAAAACCATTAAGCTATTTGAAACACAAGACGATAAAGAAATAGGCTTGCGCAATATTTCTAACGCAAAGTTACCTAAAAACCAAGCCTTGTTAGTAAGCGGTATTATACTATTAGCGGGCGTTCCACGTGATGCTAAAGACAGTTCTAAAGACGGAGTAATGGCAATAGATTTTGGAGCCATAGAGGGCTATCCTGCCATTGCCAATGGCGAGAGTAATTTAAAAGCCAACAAAAAAATTATTATGCCCGAAACCAGCAATAATTTTTTTAAAACCGCAGGCATTGCAACCTTACCAGTAGGTTATTACAAGTTAGCGAACCCACGTTTAATCCACGATGATATTCAAATTGAATATACCGTAGAACTAGGCACGATGAAAGGTATTGCGGAAAACACACAACTATTTGTGGGCTTACACGGTACGATTACCACACCTTAAAATTATTCACCAGTACAAGCGGATAGTCCGCTTGTGCTTTAACTAAACACACCCTATAACAATGAACATCGTAGAAAAAAGATTTGATATACAAGTAACAACTAAAGCACAAACGGTAACAGGAAAATTTGAGTTAGATAAAAACGCAAGAGTTATCAAAGGAATAAAAGTTACCTCCGATCGTGAAGACCTATTGTTTTACAGAGGCACGCAAAAAATTGAAATTAATGGCAAGGAACGTTTTGAGGAAAACTACGAAAGTAAAAACCTACAATCGAGCTTAAACGTTGATGTAAATAACCGTTACAAGGATATGAAAGACACCGACACAGGCAACGGATTACTAGTAATGACCTATACCGACAACCCTCACCCACTTTATGCGTTTACGCCCTATCGTGTGAGTTTGTATGTACAGTACGAAATATAATAGTTACTACAAAGCAACGCACCATGACTAGCGAAAAAGAATATATACACACCCTAACTATTAAGCGTAGTGGCGAGCAACACTTATTTGAAATTAAGTTACCCAAAAATGCCACTAAAATAACAGGCTTACATATTAGTGTTCAGCCCAGTACTAACCCAACCACAGTCCCTGTAAACAATGCAACAAGTCAGCTTTTCAGCCTCGAACAAGTCATCTACTAACGTAAGCAATGCCCCTATTATTTTTTCGGTAAAAGCAGGCGACATCAAACTGCGATTAAACACGCCACGTAATATATTTTATGCTGATGATGTTGTTGCCCTTGAAATATTACCTGATTATGAAAAACTAATTGGAATAAAACGCCCTGATTTTGAGGACGGTAGTTTTGCTACACGAGGCAAGGTAATTACTCCTTTAGCAGTGGCTATTGATACCAAAGACACCATCATTGGTGGAGCATACAAAGATACCATGACCATAAAAAACATGCTACCGTATCAAGTAAAAATTTACATCACTTACGAAATTGACTTATGACACAAGAATTTGCATTACTACACATTCCCCACCGCATGGAAGAACTAGGGCATGGCACTAATTATTTTACACCAAAGCACATTCATTTTTCATTGTATGCAGGCGAGGTAAGAACAATTGATGCCTACAATGAATATTTGTTTTTAACAGCCTGCGATACTGATGTAGCAGTGAGCTCAGAGTTTGGTAACTACGATACTAGCAATGATAAAATTAATCAGCAATTGTACGAACATCAAGGCAAAATAACACTTAGTAATAAATCAAGGAATTTACGCCACGTTCAGTTTATACAAGTAATCCCCAAACATTTATAGTATGCCATTTATTAATGAAAAATACAGCGAACAAAAAATTGATAATCTCCATCAGTTTTTGCAAAATAGCCAAGAACAAGGCGATGCCGAGGACTATGAAATACTTGTAGATGCGTTTAAAGTAGTAAAACGCACCAATGATTTAGCACGTTTTGAGAGCTACGTTAATTTTATACAACCTGATACCAAAACATTAACCATTATAGTGTACGATGGAGCTTCGCCACGCAATACCAAACATATTTTTGCCATTAAGGAAGACACAAACAATGGATTAAATGGCTTAGATGTAGATAGTCGTATTGAGGAAAAATTACGCATTGAAAAAGAGCGTTGGGAAAATGATTTGATAAAAAAAGAAAACGAACAATTAAAAATTGATTTAGTGCAAGCCGAAGCCTATATTGAGGAATTAGAGGAAAAGGTAGAACACACCAAAGACAAAAAATTTAGAATGGGTTTGCCAGTTAAAAATTAATAGCCTACGTTTACAAAAATTAGTAATACCTATTCATTAACAATGAAACACAACTACATATTCACACTATTACTTTTTATAGCAGTGTCAAAGCTCGCTAACGCCCAAACTGAAGAGCGACACGTACCCGTAATCAACGACCCTTTATCCCCTATAATAAACAGTACGCCAGTAAACGGAACTTGGGATTTATCTAAAGTCAATTTTAACAACTACAGTCCTACCGAAACTGATTTTGATTTGCAACAAACTACAAGTCCAGCACAGCTATTAAGCCAATACCCTAACTTACAACTAGGCGACAGCCTAACAGGTAACATAACATTGCCACAAGATAGTAAGTACAACACTCAATTAACACAGGTAGGCACTTACTGCGCTAAATACGAGGCGGTGGGTAAATTAATAACCCCTACCGAAACCCTTACTAACGTTACCAAAATTAACATTGCAGAGCAATACACCATCATCAATAAGCAAGATTCATTTTGCTTGCAGTACAACAATACTTACAATCATTTTTTCGTATCAGGCGTATTGCAACCAATACTTACCTATTCCGAAAAATACCGCTCCTCGTGCAAAATCCCGCTTACTGAGTATTATAAAGCCATTACGCAACCCGCCAGCGAGGCATTACGCAACTCAACTACCATTAGTGCCTTAGTACAACAACTAGGCTTAAAATGCTCGCCCAACCCAGCCACAGGTAGCACCACCATTAGCTACAATTTACCATTGGCGGGCAATGTTAAGTTAGAATTATACAACACCGCCAATAACACCACCACTCTTATTGATAGTGGCACTAAAGAAAAAGGTACTTACACTACCTCTGCATCGTTACACCAACTTGCACCAGGTACTTACTTAGTTAAGTTGCACTACCAAGGCATAACATTTACAAGCGCATTAATCGTTTACTAAACCTATTATTTTGTTTACCTCATGAAGTTACTTATACTATTCTGTACAACATTTATACTAACGCTTACACAGCTAGCCCAAGCGCAATGCCCTAACGGCAATGCCGAACAGGGTACATTAAACTTATGGGAAACAGGCACAGGTTTCTTTCCTACGGATATAAAAAACTTTACCTCCCCTTCTAATCGAATTAGAGTTATCCAAAATACAGGAACATGGAATGATGAAACAATAATAAATAACATTGATAAATATGGTAGTTTCAAAGTTCCTAGCGAAGGTATTTATGCTTTCCGTTTGGGGGATAGCAACATAGTTACTCCTAAGAATGGGCTTTCTGAAATTATGTGGTATAAATTTAAAGTAACTCAAACTAATGCCTTATTTAAGTTTAGATTCGCAATGGTTTTGGAAGATGGTACTCACCCTCCAAGTCAGCAGCCTTTTTTAAGTATGTTTATGAATTTAACAGGCAATAATAATAAGCCACATTTACCTAAAGTAATTCCATTAAACTTAACGGACATAAAAGATAAAAAAATATTTAATAAGACGGAAGAGTCTTTTGTAGCAGACCTATCCAACCCTTTTTTTAAAATTTCGCCGACACTTTCGCCAAGAAAAAAGCAAGTTATATATAAATCGTGGCAGTGTAAAGAAATTAACTTAACCGATTTTATAGGCGAAGATGTTTTAATTTGTTTTAGAATATCTAATTGTGAGCAGGGAGGTCATTTTGCTTTTGCTTACATTGATGGTTTGTGTGATAACTGGCCTGCCACAGCTAGTTTTACTTTGTCGTCTAACCAATTTTGCAGCAATAATACTCCTATTTTCTTCAATGGTAGTTCGTCAAGTAACGAAGAGTTTTATCAAATTATAATTACGGAATCATATAATTCAACAGGAACACAACTTAATCAACAAAATGTAATATCAGAAACCTTTTTAGGTAAAGTATCTGAACAATTAGACCTAAAACAATGGTATATTAATCATGGTCGTCAATGGAAATGTAACACCTATTATCAAGTAAAATTAGTTACAGCTAACAGTTGTTCAATGGCTAATGAAAGTGTACAAATGATTAAATATACTTGCCCTTCAATTAACGCAGGTAGAGATACTATTTTATGCTGTAAAGATGCTCTTACTCCTCCTATAACAAT
The DNA here is from genome assembly GCA_043778625.1 of Bacteroidia bacterium. GTDB lineage: Bacteria > Bacteroidota > Bacteroidia > UBA4408 > UBA4408 > JACMRI01. Next base: position 21,821 of record JAYWFU010000093.1, read on the forward strand.
AGGAACGTATCAAGGAGGGGTAACTCCTCCTAATACCTACGATTGGGTATCTAGTCCCTCAGGAACGTCTAGTACAAGTGCACAAACGGCTGTTCAGCCAACAGAATCTACAATATATACACTCACACTTACTGATTATTACGGTTGTCAATCTACAGATGATGTTAGTATTGAGTTTCAAGGTAAAATTAAACTACGTTTAGAATACGACTCTACTATTCATTTTGATTGTAGTAAACCACAAATACCTCCATTAAATTGCGACCCTAAAATTTACGCAATACCTACTCCCCTAGACTGTAAAGGAAACGAACTAACGGGGTATTGGTTGGAAAAGCAAAAAAAAGAATTAACATACTTGTGGAACACAGGAGAAACTAGCGCATCAATATTTCCTAAAGGAGGTTACACTTATTATTCTGTTGAGGTACGTAATAAATGTAAAGTTGTACGTGACACCATCTGGAACATTCCGTATCCAAGTTATTTTAGTCAGCAAATTATTGATAATGTAAACCAACAAATGCCGTTCACTCCAATGATTGCGCCTAACTCATTTACCCCCAACGGAGATGGTGTTAATGATGAATTTGTAATCAAAGAGTATGTTCCGGGAGCTGCTAATCACGTTACAACTCCTGCGTATCATTCCTATCAATACGAACTTACTATTTATGATAGATGGGGAACTGTTGTACAAACAAAAAATAGTACAAAAATTAAAACAATTAGAGGTTGTGCTAACAATGGATTTCTCACTCAAGGAGAAATAAAATGGGATGGAAAAGACAATAATGGTAAACTCGTACAAATAGGAGTATATGTTTATCAATTAAAACTATGGAATTGTGTAGCTCCTCAAGGAAAAAGCCCCTCTGTATTAACAAATGGTCATTGTGGTAAATATGCTTGGAGATTTACATTATTTCCTTTCCCTCATATTGAACGTCAATGTGTTAAGTGGATTAGTACACCTAGTTATATTTCAGGAAGTGCAGCAACAGTTACAGTAATATATTAAAAAAAATGAAAATGAAAAACCACCTTACATTAGCATTAGTAACAATTAGTTTAACAGCTGGTTATGCACAAGAAAGTAAACCTCAAAAAGAAAAAATAATACTTATCGGATTATCTTATGCACCAACTTCACAAACAGTATTTTATAATAGTTATCTTAATGGAAATTATCAAAATCAATCTTATAACAGTTACGCTTCTACCAAAGGCACATTTAAAGTAGGAATTCCATTACTTTATAAAATTCAAGAAAGATTAAGTATAGAAACGGGTGCTTACTATAGTAAGCGAGCATTAGAAACTATACCTACCGAAATCATTGACGATATTTTAGGTTTTATAGGGAATGAAAAAAATAATTATAAGGCTACTTACATAGAAATTCCCATAGGGATTAATTATTTTTTTATCAATAAAAAAATATCTTTATTTGGGGCTTTAGGCGTTAATAATAATGTATTGTTAAGTCAAAAAAACACATCTACTCAAGAGCTATATAGTGGTAACACTACTATTGTTGATGTCCCAGTTAATGGAAAATCAAACTCTTATGCAGCTTCAATATATGGTGGTTTTGGGTTAGATTTCAATATCAAAAAAATTAAAATACGTTTAGAACCCATCTATAATCGATTCATAACACCTTACAATATTAAAAGTTTTGGTGTAAATAACAATGTATATAAAACCAAGTCTTATTATGTAAATTATAACTTAAATCTCAGTGTATTTTATACCCTTTAATTAATATAAAACATAACTATGAAAAAAACATTAATCCTAACCGCTTTAATAGCACTAAGTTTCGCCTGCAAAAAAAAATGTTCGTGCGTAGTGGCTTGGCAGTACAACAAAGTATATTACCCTAACGACTTAGTAATGTACCACGATACTTGCTGGGTAGCAGTAGCGCAAGGCGCAGTTAATCCAGGTAACCCTTGGATTACAAGCGGTAACGACATTTGGGTTGTTTGCGATGGTTGTTTCAAACCAGTTAAAAAATAACCAACCAATCAATCTAAAATGAAAACGACACATACCTATGCAATCCAATCAATGTGCGGTACTATTTCAACTAATGTACTCGTCCAAATAACCAAACAAAAAACAGGCTGGTTCACTTACAAAGCAGATGTACTCATCAAAGAATCCATTTATAAAAGTCCCTTTCTTTTTGTAGAGCCTCATTTTGAGCATCTAGCCAATTTTATTATTAAAGAGCAATTATTTAATATAAAACCAAACAACATAACGTGGATACACCACAATCCTAATCACCAAAAAGAAAATCCTACAAGCATTAATAACCACCTGCAAATAATACCAGAGTATAACAACAATAAAATTACGAATGCCCAATGGCAATCTATAATCAATTAACTCCCCACACAAAAGCTACTTTTACCCAAGTAGCTTTTTTTATTTTGATTTCACAATATTTCTCCCTATATTTAGTTTAGTAAGTTACTATTAACCAACCAAAACCCCTAGAAATCATGGCATCAACATCCGAAACAGGACACGCTAAAAACGTAGCAAACCTCCTAAAGCTCAATCAACTCATTGCCACCTTTGGCACAACGTACAACCCAAGTAACAACACTATTAAGCCCGCAAGCCTAACCGCACTTTACACCACAGCCACCGCCAAGCTCACCGCCACCAACACCGCATTCACCAACTGGAAAAACGCCACCAACGCCCGCGAACTAGCCTTTACACCACTCACCAAGCAAGCCACCCAAATACTCGGCACACTACAAAGCCTTGGCATAGTACAACAAACCATTGATGACTTTGCCTTCCAAGTCAATAAATTTCGTAGTTCCACCACCAAAACACCCGCCACCGCACCCAACACTACAGCACCCACCGCCAAAATAATAACCCCACTACCACCCATTGTAGTTACTGAGCCTATCCAAGCACACAACTCCACCTCACAACAAAGCTTCGACAACAAACTCCAACACCTCGAAAAAATGATCCTCATCCTCCAATCCATACCCACCTACACCCCCAACGAAACCCCTTACAAAATAGCCACCCTCCAAACACAACTCACCACACTAATAACCCTCAACAACACCGCCAACACTAGTTACGCCACCCTCAAATCAGCCCGCATCGACCGCAACACCATATTCTACAACACCCTCACAGGCATGCTCTCCGTCGTTAAACTCACCAAAGCCTACATCCGTAGCATCTACGGCAGCACCAGCCCACAATACCACGCCATCACCGCCCTCAAATTCGTCAAAGTAATCCGTAAATAATACCAGTAGCTTTCACTATTTTAATCTACGCCTCGGTTCGTGTCCCCACAAACCGAAACAAACAAAAATCCGCCCGCAAGGCGGATTTTTTTATTCCCACCAACATATATTCAAGCCACGCATTCCCCACTACGCATTCCCACCAACACATTCACGCCACGTATTCCCCTCCTTTGGAGGGGTGCCCGCAGGGCGGGGTGGGTTATATAGCACCATTGGGCTATTGCATAATAAGTAATAGTATAAAAAATAAGAATGAACAAAATTACACAAGCATCTTCCAACCACCAACCCAATACCCCCAACCCCACTGCCAATATGTCCAACACCAAACCCTATTCTTGCAGCAACCAACCTAATAGTCGCAACAACCAACACAATACTCACACTACACAACCCAATAGTTGCTACTACCAACCTTATAGTTGAAACACCAAACACAATACTCGCACTACATTTCTCTAAACTGCAAGCAACCAACCCTATTTTGCCCTAACAACTCAATATATTACCAACACCACTGCCAATACGTCCAACACCCAACCCAATAGTTGCTACTACCAACCTGATAGTTGCAACACCACACATAATACTCGCACTACACACATCTCAACACCCACTCCCAACAACAAACAAAGGCGTATTAATTGCACATAGCAAATTTCAAAAGCAAAAACTATTAACTCTACAATTATTAAAGTAGGTAAAGGTGGCGAGAGTGCTTTTGGCGAGGATAGTATTTTAGAAACCGTAAAAGCGAACGTACTTAAAAAACCATTTACAAAAGTAGAATTAGAAAATATCATTACTGAAAGCTTACAAGGCTATGATACAAAGGCATTGCAAACACAATCCATTAACGACTATTATGCCTTTGTAAAGCAACGATTAACTGAGGATTTAGCAGACGATGCCAAACATTATCAAGAACTGATAGCAAACATTCCTAACGAAAAGAAAATACAAAAGTTAGCAGGTTCGCCAACGTATGAATTTGCTATTCGTGAACGTGAAAAAGAATTGCGACAAGCGCAAATAAACGCACAAGTACAATTAGAAAAAGCAACAACTAATCGCAAACAATACATTGATGGCTTATTAAAATTCTTTTATGTAGGGCGTAAAATTAATTACCCTATCATTAGCTACGATGCAGGACACGAAACAGTATTAGCAGTATTCTTAGGTTTTATGATTGATAAGCGTAAGAAAAATCCATACACGCCAAGTGCTATTAAATTACGCTTTGCTATTGCTAACAGTAACAAATACATTGCTATACCTGCCAGTTATACTAAAGATGTCATGGCGATTAAAGGCGAGAGTGTTTCTATTAATGATAGTGGATATTCACTACAACCATTATTAAATGAATGGGAGGTAGCTATAAAAGCTGGTACAGTAGATAGAAAAGTACGCCACATTATTACAGGTAATTTATTGCAAGCGTTTAGCGATTACAAAGGCAAATTAGTAAGTTATACAACGATAGACGGTGCTACAAAAAAAGGAATTTTAATGCCTGATAATTGGATGCCGAAAGAAGAAACAAACGGCAAAGTAAATGTACCTATTAGTAAAGCTCTAAAAGTGATTGCTTCGCTAACCATTGGTAACGCTATTTATACCAATAATGGTGTGAGTATCATTCGTCAAAATAATAATTACAAAATCATTGTTACGGCATCTCGTCAAAAAGGTGGAGCGTTTTATTTAGATACTGATATTTTAAAATTAGTAGAAAACAATCGTTTTGAAAAATCGGCTGATAAAATGGTTGCTTTAATGCAACTCAACCAGATCAATACATTGGTAGAGATACTACAAAACAAACACGGTAGTAATGTGATGTTAAGTGCTTCACAATTTGACATCATTAAAAAAGATTTACCACAACATAATGTCCGTGAACGCAAGCCTTTACCCAAAGCCGAAATAATACACGAAGAGCTTACTAACGATTTTACAAATGAATTAGAATTAGAAGCAATGGCACTTGAACTTGAATTAGAACTATTAGAATTTGGGTCATAGACCCTTTTATAAAACAAATTAAAATTTAAACTGATGATAACTGCAAACAATTATTACAATCAAATCAACAACATTGGTGTAAACCAATTGCCACCAACATTATTAAAAAGCCACGAGTTAGTAAACAAAGTAACGCAGGAGGGCGCAAGTTGGGAAACCTATAATGGTAACAGTACAATCAAGCGTATGATTGATTTGTACATATCTAAACTCAATGAATATGTAGAACAAAATCCACCAAAGAAACCAAGCAATTCTGTAAAAAAAGAAATACCTAAACGTGAGCCAAAAGCAACGCAATCAAAAGCACATACAACACCTAAAGTAAAACCGAAACCAACTAAAAAGGTTGATACGGCTAATCAAGTAGAGTATATTGAAGACGAGTTAAAATTCATTAAACGCTTTACATTACTAAATGGTAAAACCAAAACAGCTGAACAAGTATTAGGTTTTTTAAACAGTTTACAAAAAGCCATTATTGAAAAACGCATTCGTAAAACTTCGCCTTATGCCAACGAAATAAAAACCATACAAGAAAAATTAGTACAAACCTACAATGCAATGGATAAAAGTATTACCATTCATTTGAAACCTGAAACGCTTACCAAAATGCTCAAATTAGTGAAGGGCGAAAAGATTATTCCGTCGATTAAATTCATGAAGCGATATGTGAGTTTGCAAGGCAAAACAGATGTGAGAGCTAAAGCACAAAAATTATTTGACGATATGCAAAAGGCAGTTAAACAAGAAGTTTTAACGAAAGCTGATAAATATGCCGATAAAGTAAATGCTATGTATCTTAATTTGTACAACCTTATTTATAAACCCAAACAACACAACATCTTAGATATTAGCAAACACGAATTAAACGGGTTAATGGGTATTATCAATTCCAGTGGTTGCAATGGCTTAGATGGTATTGACGATGAGGACGAACAACCACGAAATAAAGTAATGAGTAGCGTTGATTTTGCTAGACTACAATTTGCGAGTATTGGTTTTACAGGTAAGTGGCTCAACTTTATTGGCGACCCTGCACAAGGTTTTACAACAATGGTATTTGGTAAACCCAAAATGGGTAAATCGTATTTGTGTATTGATTTTGCTGGGTATTTATCTCGTAATCACGGCAAAGTATTATATGTTGCCAAAGAGGAAAAATTAGATGCTACGCTTCAAAAGAAACTAAACGATACCAATGTAAAGCACCCTAATTTATTTGTAAGCGATTATTTACCCAACGATTTATCCGAATACGATTTTGTGTTTATTGATAGTGTAAATAAAATGGAGCTTCAGCCAAATGATTTAGATGAACTTAAATCTTCAAATCCTAACGTATCTTTTATCTATGTATTCCAAACTACAAAGGAAGGTAATTTTAGAGGTTCTAATCACTTCCAACACGATGTAGATGTGGTTATTGAAGTCCCCGAAAAAGGCAAGGCTACTCAAAATGGGCGATTTAATCAGGGTGGGGAAATAGAGATATTTTAAATAGAATGGTTTTAAAAAATGAAAGGTCGGAATATCCGACCTTTTTTAGTTTTATATAGCTACTATAAACATCAAGTTTTCAGCTTCATATCAAAATGTCTCAAGCTATCTATTTTAGCTAAATGCTGGCTAATTTGGTTCGATAACCTTATCCTTTCGCCTACTTTAGGTAAAAAATATGTTTTACACCCCAAAAAACGCCCCTTACACACTATTTGTAAGGGGCGTTTTTATTGGTGTTTATCCCTAATATAGGGGTTATGTATAATTAGGGGGCTAAGTAGGGGTCTAATTTTGAGTAGTAGGGGTCTGTATGTGGTATTACAGCTTTTTACTACTTAAAAACACTTTATGTATTTACTCAAAATGAACATTTTATTTTATCGCAATAACAAAAAAACTAACAAGCACGGCAACGCCCCTATTTACCTAAGGTTACAACAACATGGCCAGCGTAAAGAAATAAGTACTGGCATAGCCGTGGGCGAAAATGAATTTGTAGCCCAACGTGTAACCAAGCACACCATGGCCGATGTGTACAACACTCAAATTGACAACCTACGCCGTAAGCTACATAGCATAGTGTTAGACTACGAAAACAAACAACTACCCTACAATGTAGCCGTGCTAATGAATGCACTGTTGCAACGAGATAAAAAACAAATGTTACTTACCGAGTTGATAGTAGAGTACGATGCCCTACGTGCTACTGATAGCAGTATAAAGCTAAGCACCGTAACCCGTGATAGGGCTTGCAACACTGTATTGCAACGCTACCTAAAGTATAGCAAGCAACAACACGTTGCACTGTACCAAATTAATAACCAGTGGGCTAATAATTATATTGATTGGTTAATGCTACAAGAGCGTGGAGGCATTAGGTACAACAACGCCGTTGTTAATAAATTTAGAAGCTACCTGCAGCGTGCCATACGCTATGCCGCAAGCAAAGATTATGTAACCCACAACCTAGTGAGTGCAAGCAAAGTATTGCCCCAAAAAAAGAAAGCCAAAGTAAGCCTTAACACCACCGAACTAGCCTTGTGGAGTACTTACCTGTTTGCTAGCGTAAAGTTGCAACAGGTGGCGGATATGTTTACGTTTCAATGCCTTACAGGGTTTGATTACGGCTGCCTATGCACCTTTGATTACGCGCTACACACCCATGTAACCAATGGCATAACAGTAATAAGTAAGCCAAGAGCCAAAAACGGACAAACGGCATTTTTGCCCCTACACCCAACGGCATTAACCATACTTGTAAAATACAATTACAAGTTACCCATAATTAGCGGGCAAAATTATAACTTGTACCTACGTGAGTGTGCGCAAGTAGTGGGCATAACACAGCATTTAACCAGCCATGTAGGACGCAAAACATTTGCCAACATAAGTGTTAATTACAAAATTTACAGCATAGATACCGCCAGTAAAATGCTAGGGCATAACAACATTAACACCACTCAAAAACACTACGTAAATGTAAACGAAGACCGTGTACTAGCCGAATACCAAAGCAAACAGGCCGAGGTTTAAAATGTAGTACGTACCAAGCACTAATATTTTATATATATTTGACACATTAATAGTACTAACGATTTTAAAATAAAATTTGACGGGCAACAACATCAAGTTGATGCTAATGTGCTTATTAATAGCTTAATTCATACCACCACCGTAGTACAGGAAGTTAATAGATATTTAAACAGCGGTAAGAAAATAGATATTAAAGTTAAAGCCTCCTGCTAGTCCTAGCGTTAGGTAGCCATGCAGTTTAGGCTAGTGCGAGCATTTTGCTCGTATTTACTAAACCGCACCATAAATATAAAACATAAATAATACCACCAACCAATTATTCTACTTTCAATTTTCATTTTTTGCTAAGTACAAGTCAATTTTATAACATACTGTACTAAAAAAGTATATTTGTAGCCAAGTAATAATAAAACACATACCCTAAATGGCACTTATAAAAACAGTAAACGAACATACCCCACAGTTTGGCAACAATTGTTACCTAGCCGAAAACGCTACTATAGTGGGCAATGTAACTATGGGTAATGAGTGTAGCGTGTGGTTTAACGCCGTGGTGCGTGGCGATGTTAACACTATTGTAATGGGCAATAAAGTAAACGTGCAAGACGGTGCTGTAATACACTGTACTTACCAAAAAACGACGGTAAACATTGGCAATAATGTATCTATAGGGCACAACGCTCTAGTGCACGGTTGCACCATACACGATAATGTGTTAGTGGGTATGGGCGCAATAATTATGGACAACTGCGTAATAGGTAGTAATAGTATAATAGCCGCAGGTGCCGTAGTGCTCGAAAACACAGTAGTACCCCAAGGGTGTGTGTATGCAGGCGTACCCGCCAAAAAAGTAAAAGACATTAATCCCGAATTACAAAACGACGAAATTAATCGCATTGCCAATAATTATGTAATGTACAGTAGTTGGTTTAAATAATTGTAAAATATGCCCAACACTATTGACTCCCTTCGTACCCATAAGCTACTGTTGCTCAACACCGAGCAGCGCATAGCCGTATATGGCGTTAATACTACTAAACCCCAGCAAGGTATAACTACTCGCACTAAAGTAGCGGTAAACAACGATGGTTATTTTATAGGTATAGTAAGTGCCGTGCTATTGCTTACTTACGTTATGTACACCCAGCGCAAGCGTTTACGTAGTATAATTAATGCAATTGTTGCTGAGCGTTATTTTAATCAATTTGTGCGTGAGGACAATACGTTAGTGCAACGTGTGTTTTTAATTCTCACCTTAATTTTTGCACTTATCTTACCCTTATTTATTTGTCAGGTTATTAATTACTATCACTTTAACACCAGTGATATTAAGGGTTTTGCGCTATACATAGTTTTATTATTGTTGTTAGCTATAGTTTATTTTGTAAAAATTATTACGGCCAGTTTCTTAGGGTATGTATTTATGATGGAAGATTTGGTAAAGTCGCATTTTTACAATGTGTTTTTAACCAACAATTTATTGGGGCTATGCTTGTTACCTATTGTTACATTAATTACTTACGGGCAAGGGCTTTCCGCCCCATTTTTTATTAAAGCAGGGTTGGCAATTATAGTATTAGGGTACACGTTTCGTACGTTACGTTCATTAGTTATGAACATTGGTTTTAAGGGAGGTGCTGTATATCATTTATTTTTATACTTTTGCACTTTAGAAATTTTACCATTAGTGGTTTTGTTTAAACTATTAAGTAGTATTATTTAACTATTAAAATATCAAAAGAATAACACACTTAAAAATTAAATGGCAGCACTACTAAAAAAAGACACTCCCGAAGTATTGGATAAGGTTAAGTCTGTATTAGTAACTCAACCACGACCTGAAACGGACAAATCGCCCTATTTTGATTTAGAAAAGAAATTAAAAATAAAGATTGATTTTAGAGAGTTTATTAACGTGCAAGGTATTGATGCGGTAGAGTTTAGAAAAGAACGCATCAACATTGCTGATTATACTGCTGTGGTACTTACGAGCCGTTACGCCATTGACCATTTTTTTAGAATGTGTACAGAAATGCGCATAACAGTGCCCGATACCCTAAAGTACTATTGCATGAGCGAAGCGGTGGCTTACTCGTTACAAAAATACATTACGTTTCGTAAGCGTAAAATTTTTCACGGCAAACAAACGTTTTTAGATTTGTTAGAAGTGATGAAAAAATCGCCAGATGAAAAATATTTTATACCTTGCGCAGATATTGCAAAAGCTGAATATACTGAACTACTTACCAAACACAATTTAAACTTTGCCAAAGGTGTGTTGTACAAAACAGTGTGTAGCGACTTGAGCGATTTAGCAAATGTTAATTATGATGTAATTGCTTTTTTTAGCCCAGCTAGTGTAGAGTCGTTATTTCAAAATTTTCCAAAATTTAAACAAAACAAAACACGTATTGCAGCTTTTGGGCCAACAACTGCACAAGCTTTAAAAGATGCAAAATTACGTATAGATATAAATGCGCCATCGGTAACGGCACCAAGTATGACCATGGCACTTGAACAATACATTGTAAAAGCCAACAAAGGCAAGTAACAATAACAACGGGGGATTAGCTCATTTGGCTAGAGCGCTTCGCTGGCAGTGAAGAGGTGATCGGTTCGAATCCGATATTCTCCACCCGATAAAAAAACTGCTCGTAGTGTATACTGCGAGCAGTTTTTTTATACTTAGTTTTAATTATTCTCTAATATTTATCACCAACTATAACACAATGCATAAATCGCTAGTTCCCTGAGTTTTCATCGAAGGGACGAATATAAGAATGTTAACTTAATCAAACTAATACATGCATAATAGTACAAACGTCCCTTTGATGAAAACTCAGGAAACTACGCAAGAACCAAGGCCACTAAAAATTTTAACATGTAAAAATTTATTTTTTAGCTGAATTCAATTTTATAAAAAAACTGTACTTACTTACAACGCCATATAACGTTTGCCAGGTAAGGTTTTTATTTGCCTACTAAACTCCATGTTAAGCAATGCTACTGCTAGTTTGCTTATGGGCATTTGTACTTGTATGCTTAATTCATCAATATGAATATTGGTAGCGTTTTTTATACTATCGTAAATTAATTTTTCATCATCGTTTACAAACTCAAACATTGATTCTTGCCTATGCACAGGCTGTTCGGTTTGCTTTTGCCAACTCATAAATTTTATAATATCGGCGGCTGAGGTTACCAATGCCGCTTTGTTATATTTAATTAAGTTATTGCACCCCATGCTAAATTCATCGCTACATCGGCCAGGTATGGCAAACACATCTTTGTTGTAGGTGTGCGCTATGTCGGCAGTAATTAGTGCGCCCCCTTTTGCGGCGGCTTCAATTACGAGTACGGCATCGCTCAGGCCAGCTACTATACGGTTGCGTTTAGGGAAATTTTCTCTATCGGGGTTTGTTCCGCTAATAAACTCGGTCATTACAGCACCTTCGCTCTCTACCATGCGCTTAGCTATTTGCGCATGTGCTGCCGGGTATAATTTGTTGAGCCCATGTGCTAACACTCCAATGGTGGCTAGGTTATTATTTAACGCTGACTTGTGCGCAGTAACATCAATGCCGTAGGCTAAGCCACTAACTATATTTACGTTATATTCCTTGAGGTCTTCAATAATTTGTTCGGTAATAGCCTCGCCATACGGGGTGGCTTTGCGTGTGCCCACTATGGCTAGGGTGTATTTATTGTCAATATCAATAGTACCTTTGTAATACAATAACAGCGGGGCATCGTGGCACTGGCGTAGCTTGTTAGGGTAGGAGGAGCTACCGTATACACAGGTTTTTATGTGGTTTTTTTCAATAAACATTAACTCCGTTTCGGCACGGTGCAGGCAAGCGGTACGGTGTTCAATTATTGATTGTGCAATGCCTCCTCCCACGCCAAGGGTGTCTTGCAATTGTTTTTTATTACTTGTAAATATATTTTGTGCCGAACCAAAATGTGCGTACAACAATTTAGCCGTAACATCGCCCACCATAGGTATTTGGGTCAGTGCTATTTGATACAATAAATCGTTGTTCACGCTATTGTTTTTTAGCAGCATCGTTGGCTATTGCTTGCTCCACCGCCTTTATTATGCGGTCTTCCATGGCGTTAACAGGTTTCGGAATTTTACCTCTACGCATTATTTTGTTATGCTTACCCGTTGCGTTATCGTACAATGCTATAATAGCTTTTTCAACTGCAAAAAAGTTTTCGGTATAGCTTGTTTGTAATTCAAAAAAACTCATAGCATAGGCCGTTCCAAAAAATATTTCTATCTCTTGTTCGTCTACTTGTGTGGTTACGTTACCTTTTATGGTGGTGTTTTTAATGCCCTTATAATCGGCACGCCCGCTTTTGTATATTTTTATTTCAAACTCAGGCAATGCATCATTAAACGAACCTCTGTACAGGTATATTAATAGGCTATCTGGCGTGGTAGTTTGTTGCGCTTTAGCCGTAGTAGTACAACTAATAATTGTTGCGCAAATAATTAATATGCAGTGTTTCATTGGTTAGTGGTTAAGTTAAAAAAAGGTTATGCAATTTTTAGGCAATTACTTTGCCATAGTTAGCAAAGCATTGTTAATGTTGGTGTGTATGCGTTCGGTTAAATGTTCAGTGGGATATTTTACAAATTTTTGGCCTACAATGTGTTCGTATAATTCAATGTATCTGTCAGACACTAATTGTACGTATTCAGCCGTCATTTCGGGTATTTGTTGCCCTTCTTTACCCATAAAATTATTAGCTATTAACCACTGGCGCACAAACTCTTTGCTAAGTTGTTTTTGCTCTTCGCCCTTTGCTTGACGCTCAGCATATCCCTCTTTGTAAAAATAACGTGATGAATCGGGAGTATGAATTTCGTCCATTAAATAAATAGTGTTGTCAATTTTTCCAAATTCGTATTTTGTATCTACCAATATTAATCCCTGCTCGCTTGCCATTGCCGTGCCACGTGCGTATAGCGCAAGGGTTAGGCGTTCAAGTTCGGTGTAGTCTTTTTCGCTCACAATACCTTGCGCTATTATTTCGTGGCGGCTAATATCTTCGTCGTGCCCTACGCTTGCTTTGGTAGTAGGAGTAATTATAGGGGTAGGGAATTTATCATTTTCGTTCATGCCGTTAGGCATACTAACACCACATAAGGTGCGTAAGCCGCTAGCATAGGTGCGTGCAGCGTGCCCACTAAGGTAGCCTCGCACTACCATCTCTACTTTAAATGGCTCGCAACGCTTACCAATGGTAACTTGTGGGTCGGGGCTTAGTAGTGTCCAGTTGGGAACGATGTCAGCTGTGGCTTTTAAAAAGTGCGCCGCTATTTGATTTAGCACCTGTCCTTTGTACGGAATTCCCTTGGGCAATACCACATCAAACGCTGAAATTCTGTCGCTGGCAATCATTACTAAAATGTCAGTGCCAATAGTGTACACGTCGCGTACCTTGCCTTTGTAATAGTTAGTTTGATTAGGAAAACTGTAATTGCTTTGGGTAATTGCTAGAGCCATTGCTAGAGAAATTAAATGATTTAAACTATTATACCCGCAAATATACCATAACTAATTACTTGGGCAATGTAAGAGTTTAAATCAAGGGTGGCTTAAAAAATAGCTACGCCTTAGGTTCATTACTCTAGTAAGTTCTTTAATGTAGTTAGGTCAATTTCCTTTATATTGTTTTTAATAATTACCCCTTGCTTATTAACTAATATTCCTGTTGGAAATTCATATACATTAAATTGAATATGATAAGGGCTTAAATCGCCTTTAAAATCGCAAGTATTTAACCATTTTGTTTTGTCTTGCTTAATATACCTTAACCATGTTGCGTAATCCGTTTCGTCCGACACGCTAACAAAATTAATTTGTTGGTTTAACGTTTTGCGAGTGCTTTTCATTTCTTCATAAAACTTAATCTTAAATTTACACCCTGTGTGAAAATCTATATAGGTGTATTTTCCGTTAGCGTCTTTGCACGCATTAAAATATTTACCAGTGCTTAATTTAAAATTTACATCTTTTAATGTGTCGCCAACTGTGTATATTTTATTAATAGCCAAGGCTTCTTTACATAAAGTGTAGGTAGGAAAGGTTTTAAATTCATTAGGAAGTTTGTTAAATAAGTTATTGAGTTTTTGTTTGTTAAAATCATTAGCTCCAATATGGTAACGCAAAAAATCAATTGCTAAAAACGTAGTTGGATTTTTTATTAAATTATCGTAGCCAGTATTTGTAACAACGTTTTCAACAGAGTCGGTTTGCGCTTGTAATCTTGTTTTTTCGTCCACTGAAATATTTTGCGCATTAAGCTGTTCTTCAAACGCCTCTTCAAACACACGTAGGCTATCTCTAGTGTGTTTTTCAGCGTAGTACGCATCGTTTAGCATAGAATTTATAAACTTAATAGTATGTGTGCTATCATTAATCTCAACGTTATATACGCCATCGTGTAGCCACAATTGGTAGTACTTGCGCATGTTTTCATTTAGTACAAGTACTACTTTTACAGGCTCTAGTATAGTTGCTTTAATAGTGCCTGTTGTTGCACTTTTTTTAACATCGTAATATACTTTGCCTTGACTAGATAAGTGCATTGCGTTGGTTTTACGATTACTTATTATTTTATAATTAAGAGTAACGTTTTGAGCAAAGCTACTTATGGTAGATAATAGAAACAAAATGGTTGTTAGTTTTTTCATTTGGATTTATTTTAGTTTTTACACCTATCTACAATTTTAATAGCCTCTACAGCGGCTTGT
Source organism: Bacteroidia bacterium (assembly GCA_043778625.1). Taxonomy (GTDB): domain Bacteria; phylum Bacteroidota; class Bacteroidia; order UBA4408; family UBA4408; genus JACMRI01. The sequence goes on from JAYWFU010000093.1 coordinate 36,956, forward strand.
ACATCATGCACACGTAGTAATTTAGCTCCGTTAATTAAGGCTATGGTATTGGCTACAGTCGTGGCATTTAAAGCCTCTTCGGCGGTTGTGTTTATTACGTTGTATAACATTGATTTGCGCGAAACGCCCACTAACAGGGGTACTTGTAAGGCTTTAAAATGTGCTAAATTATTTAACAGTTCATAATTGTGTGTAAGGGTTTTACCAAAACCAAAACCTACATCGGCTATGCAGTCAGTAATACCCGCTTGGCGTGCCTGTGCAATGCGGTGGGTAAAAAAATTAAATACCTCGGTTACCACATTAGCATAGGTTGGCTGCTGTTGCATAGTGCTAGGCGTGCCTTGCATGTGCATAAGTATGTACGGGCATTTGTAGTTAGCTACGGTGCTAAGCATGGCTACATCGGCAATGCCTGCGCTAATATCGTTAATAATACTTGCGCCTGCATCTAACGTGGCTTGTGCTAGTTGGGCATGTGTGGTATCAACTGAAATAATACAATTAGGAAATTGCTTAATAGCCGCTTTAACTACAGGTAATACACGTTGTAGTTCTTCGTCAATTGAAACTACAGGCGCATTGGGCTTGCTTGATGCACCACCAATGTCAATTATTGATGCGCCTTGTAGCAAGTGGGTTTCAATAGTTTGCAATGCTTTACTTACAGTTATGGCTTGGCTTGAGGCGTAAAATGAATTTGGAGTAACGTTTACAATGCCCATTACCAAAGGCGTGTGCAAGAGCAGTAGTCTTCCGCCTACGTTTATACTATGGTGTGTAGTGTGTGCTAACATTGTAATAAGCAGAGTAATTAGCGGTGTAAATGTAGTGTAACATTATTTACCACTGTTATTTAATAATTTGGATTTAGGTATTGAGATAAATGTGCAAATCTGTAATTGAAAATTGATTACGTTGAACTGTATTAAAATAAAAAAGAGTTTCAAATTATCATTTGAAACTCTTTTGTCGGGGTGGCCAGATTCGAACTGACGGCCTCCACGTCCCAAACGTGGCGCGATACCGGGCTACGCTACACCCCGAATAATTAATTTTCATTAATTTTACGACTGCAAACATACTACTATTTTTGATATATTAAATGGTTTAGCAAAAATAATTTTGCCTCCCTGTTAAGCCTCTACAGTACTTGTGTTGGCTATGTTTTGTGCTATTAACACATCATTCTTACGCATTATAAACCCTCCGCCTACTAGGTCATTGCCATCATAAAACACTGCCGACTGCCCTGGTGCTAACCCTTGCACAGGTTGATGAAACGTTACTTTGAGCAAATCTCCCACTTGTGTAACGGTACTCATTGTGCCAGCATCTTTGTAACGTATTTTGGTAAGTAGGTTAGGTGCGTTAGCTATGTTGGCATATTTACTCAAGTTAAAACCTCGCACATACATCTCTTGCTCTTGTAACTCCTCCTGTGAGCCAAGCACTACCGTATTGGTTTCGGGTATAATTTCTAGTACAAAAGCAGGTGTGCCAAATGCTATTTCTAAGCCCTTGCGTTGCCCAATGGTATAAAACGGATATCCCTTGTGTTGCCCTAATACCTTGCCATTACGGTCAATGAAGTTACCGCCGCCTACACGTGCCTCTAACGCTGGGTCTTTGTGTTTTAAAAATGCACGGTAATCGTTATCGGGTACAAAACAAATTTCGTAGCTCTCGCTTTTGTTGGCTAATTCGTATAATCCAGCCTTTACGGCTAATTGTTTAATATAGGTTTTTTCTAGTTTTCCTAACGGAAAAAGTGTTCGTGCAAGGCTCTCTTGCGTAAGCCCCCACAATACATACGATTGGTCTTTTTTGGCATCGAGGCCTTTGCTTACCACGTATCTGTCGTTTTCTTGGCGCACTTGTGCGTAATGGCCAGTGGCTATAAAATCGCAATTAAGCTGGTCGGCACGTTTTAACAGTGCTTCCCACTTAATGTGTGTGTTGCACAGCACACAAGGGTTGGGTGTACGTCCTGCTAAATATTCCTCCACAAAATTATCAATAATGTGGTTGCCAAATTCGTTGCGTATATCCAGTATTAAATGATGAAACCCTGCTTTTACGGCCACAGTACGTGCATCATTAATACTATCTAAACTACAGCAACCCGTTTCTTTTTTAGAGCCTCCGCTGGTTTCATAATCCCATGTTTTCATGGTTATACCTATTACCTCGTAGCCTTGCTCGTGTAGCATTAATGCTGCTACAGTGCTATCAATACCGCCACTCATGGCCACTAATACCTTTCCTTTGCTACTACTCACCTCCGCCATTAAATTGCTTGTTAAACTCGTCCTGTATTATGTTTTGATTAGGTAGTGCCTCAGGTAATGGTTCAGGCTTGGCTAAAATATCCACTCCATTTTTGTAAATCGATTTATGATCTAATCCTCCACTAGGTTTAAAATATAACCATGTGCCTATGCGCACCCCATGTTTATAAAAACCTTGGCAATATTCCTTTCCGTTTTCGTGGTAAGAGGTTGATTTGCCTTCTATTTCGCCTTTGATGTAAGTGGCTTCGTCTTTTAATTGCCCTGACGGAAAGTAGGCACGCCAGTTGCCGTCTTCCATACCGTTTACCATATTGGTTTCTTCCGCTAATTTTCCGTTTAAATAAAACTTTTTGCTAACGCCTGTAGCCTTGCCTAATATATAGGTTTCTTGCGCTACTAAATGGTCATCAAAACTAAAGTAGTTCCACACACTATCCTTTAGTTGGTTAATGTAGTTGCCGCGCGATAGCACATTGCCATTGTCATGATAAAATGTATTGCGTACAAAGCCCTTAATGCGTGCATCAAATACGTTAATAGCTTCGGTTTTTCCATCGTCGTAGTAATAGTAAAATATACCTACTGGCACATCGTTTACAAACTGGCCAGTATATTTTATTTTACCGTTTTCCCATGTTTTAGTCCACTTACCTTGCTTTAAGCCTTTGGCATCTTTTTTATTAATTGCTTCGGTTTGGGCAATAGCCGTGATGCTTAGCGATATAATAGCTATGCTACACAAAAAAATTTTTTTTAACAAAAACATAGCTATTCGCTTTTTTGTAATTATTTATTCTTGGCGTTTTCTATACTCATTAATTGTTGCATGGTGCGTTGCATATTGTCGGCACTGCCATCAAGAAATATAGTATTACCTGTCCCGTTTTCCGAAAAATGTTTTATCGCTTCTGTCCACATACTAAACAGTAAGTACGAACCGTCTAGGTTTTCTTGTTTCATTTCGTGGGCAGCTTCCGTCATACCTTTAGCTACCTCCTTGCGGAATAATGCAATACCTTGTCCACGTAATTGTGCTGCTTCTTTTTCGGCCAACGCTGATATTTTTATAGCATTACCATCAGCTTCAGCAGCTTTAGTTTTGGTTATTAATAAGGCTTGTCCTTCGTTTTCGGCAGCAGCTTTTAAGTTTTGTGAGGCTACTACTTGGCTCATCGATTTCATAATAACTTCGTCGAACGTAATGTCGTTTAACTGCAAATCAATTAAATGGTAACCCCATGCTTCTAAGGTTTGGTCAATGTTTTCTTTTACATCGTTAGCAATTTCGCGGCGTAATGATAGTACTTCGCCCTGACGCTTAGTAGCAATAAAGCCACGTATAGAGCCTTCTATGGTACGTATTAGTGCTTGCATAAAGCTACGGTCGTCCATGAATTTAAACGCTACGTTTTTAATAGATTCTTCGTCTTGATTAATAACCGAGTACAGCAACATTGCTTTAAAAAACACGTTGGCTTGGTCGTTAGTGGTGGCCTGAAACTCCAACTCCACACTACGATTTTGAATACTTACTCGGCGAAATATTTGCTCAATAAAAGGCACTTTAAAATTTAAACCTGGTGTAAGTATTCTGCGGTACTTACCAAATACGGTTATTACTGCTATTGAACCTTGTTGCACGGTTACAAACGAACCTAATAACGTGGCCACACCTAGTGCCACAATAATGTAAACGAAATACTGCATGTTGTTTTGTTTTTTTTAAATGATTAATTAATAATAGTAAATGTAGCTAACAATTATTACACCACCGTAGATATATTTAAACTAAATATAATTACTTCCGTCGCTACGGGCCTTAACGTCCGATACAAAATCTCTAATTTTTTGCTCGTTATCTTTTTTGCAAATTAATAAGGCTCCATTACTTTCTACTACTATATAGCCCTCTAAGCCCTCAATAACTACTAATTTATTGTTAGGTACGTTTATAATGTTTTTGTTGGCATCGTATAGCATTACATTTTTGCCAATGGTAGCATTGCCGTATTCGTCTTTTTTTAGATGGGTGTATAACGAACCGTAAGTACCCAAGTCGCTCCAACCTATCATTGACTCACGCACGTAAGCATTACGTGATTTCTCCATTATAGATTTATCTATCGAAATATTTTGACATTCGGAGTAGGCTTGTTGTATAAATAGTTTTTCGTTAGGAGTATCGTATTTGTCTAAACCTTCTTTAAACAAGGCGTTCATCTCAGGGTCGTGTTTTTCAAACGCTGCGAGTATGCCTTTTAAACTCCAAATAAATATGCCTGAGTTCCAAAGAAAATCGCCACTTTCAATAAAAAACTTCGCTAGTTCTAATTCAGGTTTTTCGGTAAATGTTTTTACTTTACGTATCCGTTTGTCTTTTTCTTTTACATCGCTATCCATGTATTGTATGTAGCCATAGCCAGTGTCGGGGCGTGTAGGTTTTAAGCCCAGTGTTAGCAACACATCGGCATCTTTAGTTTTTATTAAACAGTTTTCAATAGCTTTTACAAACGTATCTTCTTTTTTAATTAAATGGTCGCTTGGTGCTACTACAATATTGGCGTTAGGGTTACGTTTTAGTATTTTGTAATTGGCGTAGGCTACGCATGGCGCAGTATTTTTACGAAAAGGCTCACACAGTATATTGTATTCTAACATGGTTGGCAACTGTTGTTGCACAAGACTTTTGTAGCTGTCGTGGGTTACTACAATAATATTTTCGGGCGGACAAATTTTTAAAAATCTATCGTAAGTCATTTGTAATAATGTACGCCCAGTGCCTAATATATCAATAAACTGCTTAGGAAAACTGGTGCGGCTCATAGGCCAAAAACGGCTACCAATGCCCCCTGCCATTATTACTACGTAATTGTTAGTGTTCATAAATTTAAAATTACTTAAATTATTTTTTTAGTTGCGTTAATGCAGTGCGCAAATTGGTTACAATACCTTCAATATCTGCCAGTTGGCAAGTACCAATTGAGGCTCTGTACCACACGCTATCAGTACTTGAGCCAAAGGCACTAAATGGTACAATAGCTAATTTGGCTTGATTAAGTAGGTACTGAGTAATGTCGGGGGTAGTGGCTAGCACATCGCCTGCAGGGGTAGTGTAACCTATGTAGTTAAACTTTAGGGTGAGGTATATTGCGGCTTGTGGCTCAATGGCATCTACCTGTAAGCCCTCCGTTTGCAATTGTTTAATACCAGTGTACAAAGCTGTTAGGCGGTCGTTTACCATTTTTTTAAATGTTATTAAAAATGGTTGCACGTCAGTACTACCTAAGTAATTAGCTACCGCAACTTGCTCCGCTTTAGGTGCCCATGCACCTACATGCCCAAGTATCGATTTCATTTTATCAATTACATGCTTAGGGCCAAAACCCCAGCCTACACGCACACCCGTAGCGGCGAAGGCTTTGGATAGGCCATCAACATAAATGGTGTAATTACGTAGTTCGGGGTACAGGCTTACTGGGTCTACATGGGTTATGCCATTAAAGGTAAGTACCCAGTATATTTGGTCGTACATAATGTACAGTGGTTTTTCGTTGGCGTCACGGCGGTTATTTTCTTCAATTACCAGTTGGCATATTTCGCGCAAGCCTTGCTCGGTAAACGTAGTGCCTGTGGGGTTTAGCGGGCTACATAGTGCTAACAGTGTCGCACCTTGTATGTGCGGACGAAGTTCATTGGCCGTAGGCATAAAATTGTTTTCAACCGTGGTTTCAATAAACTGTTGTTTGCCGTGGGTTAAGTGTGTGTAGTGGTTGTTGTTCCACGACGGTACTGGAAACAGCACCGTATCATTAGCATCAACAATGGTTTGGTACAATGCGTATATTAAGGGGCGTGCGCCCCCTGCTATTAATATTTCGTCGTTGGCGTAAGTTAAGCCTTGATGCTGTTGTAAGAATGCACTTACCGCATTGCGTAGCTCCAATATACCATCGGCTGGCGGATAGTTGGTTTCATTGTTATTGTAGGCATCAATAATGTACTGGGTGAGTAGTGTAGGTATAGGGAAGATTTTAGGAGAAAAATCGCCAATGGTTAGGTTATATATTTTTTCGCCTTGTTTTATTTTGTTATTTATTTCGCCTGCTAGTTTTATAATTTCCGAACCAATAAGGTGTTCCGCCATGTGCGAAACTTTTGTTGAGTGGGTGGCTGTAGTCATTTGCTTATTTTTAGTTATATAAATATTATTAACAAAAATAACAATCTTAATAAGTTAACGCATAACTATTTTGTATAATAATGTGGGGGCAGGGTAATTAACAATTTACATCTTGCTGTGTTAGTACTCACGCATGCAAGCATTACAGAGTAGTTAAGTACCAAGAACAAAAATTTGCACAGCCCAACATAATAATTTACTTTTATAATAATTAACATCAAAAAGAATAAATAATCAATTTGTTTTTTTTAATTTTTCGGAAAGATTAACTCCAAAAGTTTTTATCCCTAAAACTAATTTATTACACCCCATGATACAAACAATAGTTACCCCTGCACACAAGCAATTTGATATGTCGGTACTATTACCTAATAACTACGTAGGTAAACAAGTACACGTGCTTTTTTACATTGATGACGAAGTTAAAAATACGACTCCAATTATTTCAAAAACAAAAGCTACGGCATTAAAAACTGTACGAAAATCAAACCTTGAAAAAAACATCAAAAAAGGATTAGAAGAAGTGCAACTTTTTAAAAAAGGAAAGCTAAAAACAACATCTGCGAAAGATTTTTTGAATGAGTTATAACATAGAACTATCTGCTAACTTTAAAAAGGAAGCCAAAAGACTCACTAAAAAATATCCTTCGCTTAAAACAGAACTTGTTGAGCTATTTGCCAAACTAGAAGAAAACCCAACTATTGGTACCCCACTTGGCAACGATATATACAAAATTCGTTTAGCTATAGCTTCCAAAAACACAGGGAAATCAGGTGGTGCAAGAGTTTTATCTTTTGTAAAAATTACACAAACTACCGTTCTGCTTTTTTCTATTTACAATAAAGGTGAGGTAGATAATCTTACAGACAAACAGATACAAGGTTTAATTAACAATTATTTATAACCTAATATTACTTGACCCAAGCGGTTTATAAAATAACAACGGATCTACAAAATTAATTTTGCAAGGCTGCTGTTGTTTTTATATTATTTACAAATATTGGCAACATGCAGGCACTAGCTTCAACTGCCCTACTATCTAACGCTTGCGCGAGCTAGGGGTAGGCTATTAATAATTTACATCTTGCTGTGTTAGTACTCACGCAATCAAGCATTACAGAGTAGTTAAGTACCAAGAACAAAAATTTGCACAGCCCAACATAATAATTTACGTTTGCAATAATTAACACATAGCGTTTGCTATATCATCCCGTGGTTGAAAGTTCGTAAGTTCAGGTCGGGGAGTATGAGCCAAACGTTTGCGCATTTTAATAATGCGTGAGCGTTGCTTTACTTTGACCGCAGGTTTACGAACACCTCAACTACGAGTGTAAGCAATGTCTCACGCTATTTTTATAAACAACTTTACAACGAGGCATTGTAACAACAATAACACAAAACACAAATGAATGTAAAACAAATGGTGGTTGGCACCCTAATTTTATTAGGGAGTACAACAGCGTTAATGGCGCAACAAAACGAATTTAAAATTGGAATGTTTGGGGGAGCCCATCTTTTAATAGATCCCAATACGAATTTACCATATACCACATTAAAATCTCCATCGGGGTTTAATACAAGTAACTTAAACGTATTGTCGAGTGATGGGTTTAATATTACTATTGATTATAACGCTACTGATTTTATGTGGATTCAATCATTTAATGTATTAAAAGGTAAACTCAATTTAGTCAAATTAAACAACATGATGTTTATGTCCAACTTACATGGTTGGTATAAACCAAACTTGCCCCCACTACTACCTTCTGGCCAACTACCTTGCCCTGTTAATAACCCATTAACAGGTACAAACGTATATGCAGGGAATGGTACTACAAGAATTAATTATAATGATTTATTTAGTCAAGTATTTAACAATCCTACTTATCTCTTCTACTATTTGGGGACATCAGATCACAGAAGAGGCAGGTTACGAACACATATTTAACCCTACCCTTTCTGATGGGCCAATGTTTTATAACGGTACTCCAAGTGGCTATCCTTGTGATGCATTCCCTCCTCCAGCAGAGCCTTGGGTTGCTGATAATTGGGTTGCTTGTGAAGTCCCTCCACAAAATGTTAGTGATGCAAATCAATATGTTAAAGGTCAAAATTCAATACAAAAAACGGTTGTTATGGAGGCAAATCATGGTCGTAGTATTTGGGAAAATCAAGTTGATGATGCGTCCTATTTCCCACTAAATAATTATAATCCGTGCGATTATCTAAAAATGACAGGGATAGTTAATCCCAAATTACCAGATGTATTTTTGGACGGCTCTTACCTTGCTTTTCCGTCATACTGGAAATCTTGTACGTATAGTAATATTAGAACGAATAATTACGGTATTAACTATCACTATTTAGGGGCTTTTAAAACAATTGATTGGGCGTATACCCACGTAAAAGAGGTGCATAAGGTAATTACTAACGAATCTACTAGTGAACCAATTTATCATAGTGATGTTACTATAAAAAACGCTAACTGGTTATGGTTTCAAGCCTATACATCTATAATTCATAAAGCTAAAGGGATTTGGTTTTGGGATTTTGATGGAATTAGAGGTGTGAGCGAAACTAGCCCTACTGGCGCTAATCAATTTGAACCTGCAAATTTTCCAGCACTGTATAAAAAACACATTAAATTTTTGTCGCAAGAGTTAGCGGTATTAAAAAACAGTAACTTATTAAGCTCTGACGAAAAAACAATAGTTGCTTCAAAAACTGATAATGCAGATGTTTTAGGTATTGTTCCTGCGGCTAGTTCGTATTTAAATACAAACACTATTTTAAGTGATGGCACGGTACTTCCTACCGAATTTTATTCGGAAAATTATGGCTTGCGTTACACTATTAGAACAAATGGTAACGAGGTAATTATGATTATATCAAATCCACTCCCTATTACCTTAAATAATATTACGCTAAATTTTGGACAAGTGGCTAATCCAATTATACGAAACTCTACTGGTATAGATGTTTTGTTTAAAAGTAATAGTGCTACATCAGCTTACCCTAATGTTTCAACATCAAATTACAAAACAATACGAGATTGCGGTAACACGAGTATAACAGCAACATTAGCGCAGTTAAATAAATATTCTATTGCGTATAATTCAAATAAACAAGCGTTACTTTCTTTTGGGCCAATGGATGTACACGTACTGCGATTTGTAGGCAACAATCAAGTTGTGTTAAATAACAATTGGCAAAAAGTATGGAGTAATAATGGTACTGGTAATTTTGGCGGAGTTGGACCTGTAACAAATAATCATATTTGGTTACCAGGAGATTTTAATGCTGATGGAGAACAAGAGATGTTACATATTCAAAACGCATGGGCAAATTCATGGACAACATTACTAAAGTATAACTCTAACAGTTTAGATTGGGATTGGCTGTGGAGTAATTATGGAACGGGTGTTTTTTCGCAGTACTCGCCTAATTTAAAATATTACGTTGGAAATTTTGATGGTTTAGCGGGCGACGAACTATTAATAATGGGGAATACTGGTTGGGTAGCCATTAATAAATTTATTAATAATAACTGGGTTGAAACATGGAATAATGGGGGTAATGGATTATTAGCTAGCGCATGGAATTTAAATAATGCACATCGTTATTATGTTGGAAATTTTGACGGTGTGGCAGGAGACGAATTGTTAGCTATTTCGGGTACAAATTCATGTGCCGCAATGTTTAAATTTAACAACGGCTTTCAGTGGTATTGGACAAGTAGTTGCAATGTAAATCTTACAGACGCTTGGGATCAAAACATTAATCATAAATACATTGTTGGAGATTACAACGGAAATGGTAAGGATGATTTATTTTGTATGTCAGGAACAAATAATTATGAAATATACTTAGAGTTTGATGTTGTACAAAATAAATGGATTTGGAAAGGGTCTAACAATGGAGTTAATACCGTTGCTACTTGGAGTTTACCATTTGCCAGTACAGATAAAATTTTGTCTGGAAATATTGATGGAGACAACTTATCTGAGCTAATGTTTGTCCAAAGGGGAACATCTGCAAGTTTAGTTCAAACGGCGGACTACTCAGCGGCAACACTAACAAAAAGATGGAGTGCAACAGGCTATATTAACGACTGGCCAGTAAATGATCAAACAGGGTTTAATACTGACTATTTATTTATTAAGCCCAAAATTACAGACCCCAAGTATTTAATGGCATTTCGTAGTTATGGTGCAAGTAATAGCTATTTGATAAATATGTATAAATCAACCGCGAGTAATAACAGAGTACGTTTTAATCAATCGCCCACTGTTATAGCAGAGAGTAGATTAAATATTTATCCCAACCCTGTTAGTAGCACATTGATAATTGAAAATAAAAATGATTTACAAACTCAATGCAATTTGGTTTTAACCAATATACAAGGGCAAAAAATAATTTCAAAAGAAATAGAATTTACAAACGAGTATAAGTTAGATGTTTCGTTAATTGAAGAGGGAGTTTACTTTCTATTACTGAAAAATGATAGTTTTCAAATTACTGAAAAAATAGTGATTACAAAATAGTTGCGGGCTTTGTTCTGCTAGTATAAACTTACTTTTTCTGTTTGTAATTATTAAAAGTAAAGCCTTGCATCTGCAAGGCTTTACTTTTTTTATTGCGTTAATCAAAGCTATAAACCGCGTATTAATAGTGCGTCTATTCCTTAACAAATTTCTCACTTGTACCATTGCAATTAATAAAGTAAATGCCGCTTGGTAGTTGGCTTACATCAATGTTAGTTTCGTTTTTTGTAGTAGTTAGTTGCATTACTACTACACCTAATACCGATGCTATTTTAATTGTGCCTAAGGTAGCTTCAGCTGTAATAATCAAGCTATTGGTTGCAGGGTTTGGGTATAGGATTAAAGCAATATTATTTTTTGTAGTTAAACCTGTTTTACTATTACATTCGTTATTAGATGCAATATCTCCCAAAATAATCCACGATTTTACCCCTGTTAAATTTGCGTGAGCGGTTGCAGCCGAAGCTCCATACTCAAGCCCAGCAGCACCTAAAATTGACCCTATTGGGATTGATGTATTTGTATTCCAGCCATTGAGTGTAGCTGAATAATTCTCACAATCTAATCCACACGAATCAAGCATGCTTGACATATTGGTTTGATTAGGCACATAAGTTACTATTATTACTTTGCTAATATCCCAAGTGCCAATATTTTGATTAAACGATGTCGCATGATCAAAGGCATAGTTCATACTGGTTATATTAGCAGTATTCCAATTCCCAATAGGTTGATTAAACGATGTTGCATTAGCGAACAGACCATCTATATATTTTACATTAGCAGTGTTCCAGCTACCAATAGGTTGATTAAACGATGTAGCATAATTAAATGCATAGTTCATACTGGTTACATTAGCAGTATTCCAAGTCCCAATAGGTTGATTAAACAATATTGTATTAGCGAACATACCATCTATATATTTTACATTAGCAGTGTTCCAGCTACCAATAGGCTGATTAAATGATGTTGCGGACTGAAACATACCTCTCATAGTTGTTACATTGGCTGTATTCCAAGGACTAATATTTTGATTAAATACGTTTGCAGAATTAAACATATAACTCATACCATTTACATTGGTAGTATTCCAAGTGCCAATAGGCTGATTAAATGTTTTTGCGAACTCAAACATCATTCTCATATCGATTACGTTAATGGTATTCCAAGTCCCAATAGGCTGATTAAATGATGTTGCAATAGAAAACATATAACTCATATCGATCACGTTAACAGTATTCCAAGTTCCAATAGGCTGATTAAATAATGTTGCGGAGTGAAACACGGCTCTCATGTTAGTTACATTACCAGTATTCCAACTGTTAATATTAATAGGGCCGTTAAGTTTTTCGCAGTAAGCAAACATCCAAGATAGATTTGTTACAGCCGCTAAATTAGGCACATCAGTTGCCGTAATAGTTAGGTTAACACAACCATAAAAGGCGTATGCCATTGACGTCCAATTTGCGCTCCCCCACTGAACAACATCAATTAATTTTGAATTATCTGGACTAGGAGAATAGGAACCATAGCGTTTTAAATTTGTTGGTGCCATAGCTATGGTAACAGTATCGCCTAATTGTGAATTAATTGATATAGTATTTGGTCCAAAAGATGTTTGTGTCAAAGTGCCACCCCCAGTATTCCCAGAAGGACTTGCTATCCAACTATAATTAACCCCAGCAGGACTTGTTTCTAAATCAAAAGTTAGGCTTGTTATCAGTGAAGCATCTGTCCATTTTGTAATAAAATCCGTTTGTGCATTTGCACTACCTGTTGCAATAATTACACTAATAGTTAACAGTATTTTTTTCATTTTAATTGTTTTTTTACATAAACATCGCAACCGCAGCAGGCTCTACCGTTTCTTTTTTCTTACAGCTAATAATGTAGCTAGTTGCTATAATTATTAGTGTGAGTAGTGCAATTGGTTTAGTTTTCATCATGTTTATTTTTAGTTTGCTTTTAATTTGTAAACTGCTGTTATAAAACTAGTTAATTATTTGTAACCACAATACTGCTAGTATTTAATTAAAGTAAGCCACTAAGTTCCAACCTCCGTTGCAACAACGTTCCCTTATCCGGAATAATTAAAATTTTGCTATACTAAGAATAAACCTATTTTTACTGCCATGTTTTTTTTGAATTAAATAGTAAACCATTTTTTATATCACGCAACACTATGGAAATAACCGCACTTAAAAATTCGCACTTAGCACAAAACCCTGTAATAGGGCAAATGATAGAAAATAATCATGAACAAATTGTTTTTTGTAACGATAACGAAACTGGTCTCAAAGCAATAATAGCCATACACAATACGGTGTTAGGCCCTGCATTAGGCGGTACACGTATGTGGAACTATACCAACGAAATGGAAGCCATAACCGATGTGTTGCGTTTATCGCGCGGAATGACCTACAAATCAGCCCTTGCAGGTTTAAATCTTGGAGGTGGAAAAGCCGTAATTATTGGCGATAGTAAAACTCAAAAAAACGAAGCCTTAATGCGTCGTTTTGGTAAGTTTGTAAACAGCCTTGGTGGCAAATATATTACTGCCGAAGATGTAGGCATTGGCACGCAAGACATGGTGTACGTTAAAATGGAAACTAATAGTGTAACTGGCATACCCGAAAGCATGGGGGGTAGTGGCGACCCTAGCCCTGTAACGGCTTTTGGAGTGTACATGGGCATGAAAGCATGTGCTAACAAACGCTGGGGAAATGATAGCCTTGCTGGCAAAAAAGTAGTAGTACAAGGTATTGGCAACGTAGGGCAAAACTTAGTACACCACCTAACCAAGGAGGGAGCTAAGGTGTATATTAACGATATTAATGAGGAACGATTACAAGCATTAAGCAAAGCCACAGGGGCAGAAGTAGTATTGGGCGATGCCATATACGATGTGGAAATGGACATATACGCTCCCTGTGCATTAGGCGCTACCATTAACGACACTACGCTTAACCGCTTAAAATGTAGTATTATAGCGGGTGCTGCTAACAATCAATTATTAGATGAAAACATACACGGCTTAGCTTTGCTCGAAAAAGGAGTGCTGTACGCTCCTGATTTTATGATAAATGCAGGAGGTATAATTAACGTGTATAGCGAGCTCACAGGCTATAACCGAGAAAACGCAATGCGTCAAGCTGAAAATATTTATAACACTACGCTCAAAATATTTGATGCCGCCACAACACAAAGTATTACTACACACGAGGCAGCCAAGCGTATTGCCGAAAAGCGCGTTGCCGACATCGCTAAAATTAGAGCAAACAGATAGTACTTTACTAATTAATTTATAATTTTACACAATGAAAGCATTTGTATTTCCGGGACAAGGAGCACAGTTTGTGGGTATGGGCAAAGATTTATACGATAATAACCCACAAGCCAAGCAACTATTTAATACCGCTAACCAAATTTTAGGTTTTGATATTGCCGAGGTAATGTTTACGGGTACCGACGAAGCGCTAAAACAAACCAATGTAACACAACCTGCAGTATTTATACACTCCGTAATTAATTATATAATTAACAAAGGCGAGCATATTCCCAATATGGTGGCAGGGCACTCGTTAGGAGAGTTTTCGGCACTAGTGGCTAATGGTTGTTTGAGTTTTGAAGACGGATTACACCTTGTTAAACTACGCGCCAATGCTATGCAAAAAGCATGTGAACTACAACCCTCAACAATGGCGGCCATATTAAATCTAGACGATAAAGTAATTGAAGATATTTGTGCAACCATAACTGCAAGCGGAAATATAGTAGTGCCCGCTAACTACAATAGCCCAGGGCAGCTAGTAATATCCGGCAGTGTGGAGGGAATTAACATAGCTTGCGAGCAATTAAAAGCGGCAGGTGCTAAGCGTACTTTGGTGTTACCTGTGGGGGGTGCATTTCACTCACCATTAATGGAGCCTGCACGCATTGAGTTAGAGGCCGCTATTAACGCCACACATTTTAATACGCCGCTATGCCCAGTGTATCAAAACGTTACGGCTAATGCAGTAAGCGATGCAGCTGTAATAAAACAAAATTTAATGCTACAACTTACGGCATCAGTTAAATGGACACAATCAGTTAATGAAATGGTGGCCAGTGGTGCAACGCATTTTTACGAAAGCGGACCAGGTAAAGTATTACAAGGCTTAGTTAAAAAAATAGCACCTGCGGTAGAGGCAACTTCACTTTAGTTTTATAGTAATAAAACAACAACAATGGAAAAGTTTGATTTATGTGTAATAGGAGGCGGACCTTCGGGCTATGCTGCAGCAATGCGTGCGTTAGATTTTAAGAAAAAAGTACTACTCATTGAAAAAGAAAAACTAGGTGGTGCGGGGCTTTATAACGGGGCATTGTGGAGCAAAACCATGTGGGAATACTCGCAACGAGTAGCCGCCATACGCCAAGCTGTGCCTACCTACGAAGTAAGTTATGCCAATGTTAAGCAACAACTGGAAGACGCCTTGTTAGAGCGTGGTGGACAAATGCAACGCCACACACAATTACTCGAGGAAAGAAATAACGCTACACAGGGATTAACGTTTATAAAAGGTACGGGCAAACTTATTACCGCTAATACAATTGAGGTGCAAAACAGTCTAGTTAAATTTGAAGTAGAAGCCACCTATACTCTACTTGCCACAGGTAGCCGACCACGTAAACTCGATCATATTAATATTGACGAACAGACTATTTGCACGAGCGATGGTGTAAATAATTTTGAGGACTTTCCATCAAGCCTTGTAATATTAGGCGCAGGTGTGGTAGGGTGCGAGTTTGCTACCATTTTTAGCAATTTTGGAAAAACAAAAGTATATTTAATTGATAAGGCTGATAGAATTTTACCTTTTGAGGACGAAGATGTATCAAGCACTGTAACCGAAAATTTAGAAAAGAACGGTGTGGTAATTCACAAAAATAGTAGCCTTGTACGTATGGAAATTAAAAACGGTAGGGTAGAATATGAATTAGCCTATACCGATGGTCGCCGTGAAATATTAACCGTAGATAAGGCCCTTGTATCAGTAGGGCGTGTGGGTAATATTGAAAACATTGGTCTTGAAGAGGTAGGTGTAACCATAAGCCCCAAGCAAAACATACAAGACAGCGACACGCAAACCAACATACCTAACATATATGTAGCAGGCGACCTTACCAGCCAAATGGCACTAGTGCATGTGGGCGAGCGTGAGGCTAGGCACGCCGTGGTGCGTATGTTTGGCAAGGTTGCAAAACCTATTGAATATGGTAACATTAGCACCATAATGTTTTTAAACCCTGAAGTAGCAAGCGTAGGTATGGGGCAAGACGAAGCAAAAAATAAAAATGTACCCGTTAAAATTGTTAAGCTCGACTACTCGTTAATAGCACGTGCAATAGCCATGCGCAAAACCAAAGGTTTTTTTAAAATTATTGTAAGCAATGATAAGGAAATGAAAATACTAGGAATGCGTGCCGTGGGAGAGCATGCTAGTAGTGCCATACAGGCCATTGCTTATTTAATGTACACTAACCAAGGTATTGAGGATTTAGCAAACATGATGCACCCTCACCCCTCAATTATCGAAGGCATACAGGAGTGCTTGCGTATGTTGCTCAAAAAATCAATTTACAAACCCTCAGTGTTTAAAGATAAACTACAGGCTTTTAGCTGTGTTAATGGCTACTGTACACCTATTGAGTTTATTGATTAGAGCAAACAAAAACAATCATAGCTCTATGTATACTTTTATCTAAATAACTGTTACGCTATATTATTTATTAAGCTAATCCCACTCATTTCGGTAGGTTGCGGCACTTGCATTAGTTGTAATATAGTAGGAGCCACATCTGCCAATCGTCCGCTGTTTATGTGGGTGTAATTAGTGTTTACAGCTAGTATAGGCACAAGGTTAGTACTATGTGCAGTGTTGGGTGTGCCGTTAGGGTTTATCATATAATCAGCATTGCCGTGGTCGGCTATTATTATACAGGCATAATTATTTTCAATAGCCACGGTTACTAATTGTTCTAGGCATTTATCTACTGTAGCTATTGCTTTTTGTACGGCACTGTATACGCCTGTATGACCTACCATATCAGGGTTAGCGTAGTTTAGGCAAATAAAATCGGGGGCGTTGTTACGTATGTAATTAGTGGCTTGTGTAGTTATTTCGTTAGCACTCATTTCGGGTTGTAAGTCGTAAGTAGCTACTTTGACTGAGGGTACTACAATGCGCTCCTCGCCTGTAAACACAGCTTCTCTACCCCCATTAAAAAAAAACGTAACGTGCGGATATTTTTCTGTTTCGGCAATGCGCAATTGTGTTTTGTTATGCGTTGCTAATACTTCGCCTAGGGTGTTTTGTAAGTTGTTTTTAGTGTACACTACATTTATGTTTTTGTAACTTTCGCTATAGTTGGTAAACGTAACATAGTGTAGCGGTATGGTTTTCATACCAAAGTCTGTATTGTTGGTCTGCGTAAGTACTTCGGTTATTTCACGGCAACGGTCAGTTCTAAAATTAAAACAAATTACGGCATCGTTTTCTTTTATGCAAGCCTCGTTAGTAAGGTTTGCGTTAATTATTGGCAATAAAAATTCGTCGGTAACACCATCATTATACGACGCCTTAATACTTGCTAACACATCGTTACTCATAGTACCCGTGCGTGCGGTTAGCGCGTTATACGCCACCTGCACACGTTCCCAACGCTTATCTCTATCCATAGCATAATAACGCCCTGCAACAGTAGCTAACTGTATAGGGGTGTGTTGTATAGCTTGTAATAGCTCAGTAATAAATGCGTGCGCACTTTTAGGGTCAGTGTCGCGCCCATCGGTAAATGCGTGTATATACACGTTGGTTAGCCCGCTAGTTGCAATTAGTTTACACAATGCTTTTAGGTGTGTAATATGCGAGTGCACTCCTCCATCGCTTACCAACCCCATTATGTGCAATGCATTGTTAGTGTTGGCTTTGCAGTAGGCTATGGCATTTAATAAAACAGGGTTTTTATAAAAAGTTTCATTATCAATAGCCTCATTAATTTTTGCTAACTCTTGGTACACCACACGCCCAGCGCCAATGTTGAGGTGCCCTACTTCGCTATTGCCCATTTGCCCTTGTGGCAAGCCTACATCATAGCCAAATGTTTTAAGTGTAGCGTTAGGATAGTTGGCTTTTAAACTAGTGTAGAATGGTGTTGGAGTGTTAGCAATAGCATCGCTTGCGCTACCATTACCACAGCCCCAACCATCTAATATTATCAATGCTGTTTTTTGCATAAAATAGGGGTGTTTATATTTTTCCGTTTTCAATCAATCGTACAATTTCTTCTACTTGTTTGTCGTCGCCATCGGGTTCATATTTAGCTTTTAAATCGTTGCCAAATACCACGGCTAATGCTTGCCAAAACGTAGCACTCATTTTTCCACGCAGCTCCTTTACCAGTGTATATGAGGTGTTGCCAGTTTCTCTATCAATTAATTTTAATAAAATACGCCCTTGTGTTACGGTTAGGTTTTTTAAATCTTTCTCAAACTCCTTACGCATTTCGTCCTCTACTTTTTTCATCACACGGTGTTTTTCCTCCTCGCTTTTTACGCCCACCAACAGGGTATTGTATTCTTTCATTTTTTTGCCTGCAATTTTTGCAAATGGCAACGCAATTTTTACGTTATGCACCAAACGATTGTAGCGCATTTTTTGTATAAAGTTTTTAAACGTTCTATCATCTACACACCATACTGCCCTGCGAATATATACTATGGGTATAGTGTCGCCATCTACCACAGTTGCGTAGCAGCGTATGCCTTTAGGTACAGTTATTTGTGGGGTAGTTTGCGTAACAGGTTTTTTAGCCTTAGCCTTGTTTTTAGTGCCTTGCGCTTGAGCAATGCTTGCTAGTAAAACAAAGGCGACTAAAAGTTTCATGGTAATTTGTAAGTTTAAAATAAGTTTAGTTTTTTTGATAATTCTTAAGCGAAAATTCAATTATAGTGCCAAGGTAATATTTATAACTTTTTTGTAATAAATTCGTGCATTCAAATTAACATAAAATTTTTATTTAAACAAATACATTCCTCACAATGAATACTGATATTGAATTTAATACCAACGAAGATAGCTATCGTCAGCTAATGGTAACGCTTAATCAAAAACTCGAAAAAGTATATTTGGGCGGAGGTGAAAAACGTATTGCTAAGTTAAAAGCCGAAGGCAAAATGACGGCGAGAGAGCGTGTAAAATTTTTGTTAGATGATAATAAATCACAAGTAGAAATAGGTGCTTTTGTTGGTGATGGTATGTACGAAGAGCACGGCGGTTGCCCAAGCGGAGGGGTGGTTATTGTAATGGGTTATATTAAAGGGCGTCAATGTTTGGTTGTGGCTAACGATGCTACAATTAAGGCAGGAGCATGGTTCCCTATTACGGCTAAAAAGAATTTGCGCGCACAAGAAATAGCCATGGAAAACCGCTTACCTATTGTGTATTTGGTAGATAGTGCAGGCGTATATTTACCTTTGCAAGACGAAATATTTCCTGATAAGGAACACTTTGGGCGTATTTTTAGAAACAATGCCGTAATGAGCAGTATGGGCATAGTGCAAATAGCCGCTGTAATGGGCAGTTGTGTAGCAGGTGGGGCGTACTTACCCATAATGAGCGACGAAGCCATGATTGTAGATAAAACGGGCAGTATATTTTTAGCAGGTTCGTACTTGGTAAAATCAGCCATTGGCGAAACTATTGATAACGAAACTCTTGGCGGAGCAACTACACACTGCGAAATATCAGGTGTTACCGATAATAAGTGCGCTAACGACATGGAATGCTTAACTAAAATAAAAAACATATTTGATAAGCTTGGTGTGTTTGAAAATGCAGGATTCAACCGTATAAAACCTACTTTGCCAGCCCGTAATATACAAGATGTTACTGGTATATTTAACCGAGACAAAGGTTACGAAGTACGTGATATTATTGCTTGCTTAGCCGATAATAGTGAGTTTGATGAATACAAAGAGGGCTATGGACAATCCATAGTATGTGGTACGGCACGTGTAGATGGCTGGGCAGTAGGCATTGTTGCCAATCAGCGTAAGGTGGTAAAAAGTAAAAAAGGCGAGATGCAATTTGGTGGAGTTATTTACAGCGACAGCGCTGATAAAGCCGCTCGGTTTATTATGAACTGCAATCAACGCCACATACCATTAGTGTTTTTGCAAGATGTAACGGGTTTTATGGTGGGTAGCCGCAGCGAACACGGAGGCATTATTAAAGATGGTGCTAAAATGGTTAATGCTATGGCCAACTCTGTAGTGCCTAAGTTTACAGTAGTTACAGGTAATTCGTTTGGCGCAGGCAATTATGCAATGTGTGGTAAGGCTTACGACCCTCGCTTAATAGTAGCGTGGCCAAGCGCACAAATGGCGGTAATGGGCGCATCAGCTGCCGCTAAAACAATATTGCAAATGCAAGTAGCAGGCTTAAAAACGCAAGGCAAAGAAATTACGCCCGAGGACGAAACGGCACTCCTCAAAAAAATAACCGATAACTATAATCGACAAATGTTGCCGTACTATGCGGCATCGCGCCTGTGGGTGGACGCTATAATTAACCCAATAGATACACGCACTTGGATAAGCATGGGTATTGAAGCCGCTAATAACAACCCAATAAAGCAGGCGTATAATGTGGGGGTAATTCAAACCTAGTTTGTACCGCACGAGCAAACAGATAATTACGATAAAATAATTTGCTCACTCCCGCAATTAAACTATTTTTGTAATACGCAATGAAAAACTCATCAACCGATATATACAGTTTGTACGACAATTTAGCTACTAAAAACGTAGTGTTAAACTATGTTGGATTATTTAATTTTAATATTTCCAATAATTTATTAATTATGTTTAAAAAACATGTTAATCAGTTTAATATTAAGCTTGTTTCAAAAAAGAAACTATATAATATTATGGTGGAAGCGTTAGATAATGTGTGTAAGCACAATGCCCCACCAATTATTGAAAATAGCCCGTTAGGAATGTTTTTTTTAGAACATGACAAAAGTGTATTTACACTAACTACTGGTAACTTAATGCTAACCACTAATGTAGCTAATGTTACCAAAAAACTGGAACTAACTAATAGTTTAGATATTGATGAGCTAAAACAAAATTATAAAGACAGTATTGTAAACGGAACAATATCAGAGCAAGGTACAGCAGGAATTGGTTTTTTTGATATGTGTTTAAAGTCAGGTAATAAATTAGAATATTCGTTTAATAAAGTAGATGATACGCATCATTTTTTTACATTAAAAATAAAAATTACTACCGAAAAAAATTAATAAAATGCTGAGCGATTTAATCATAGATAAAACCGAATATACTCCTGCAGTATTTTTTAGCACAACCGCAACCAACTTCAGTATCGTTGGTGAGGCTCGTCCTGAAAATGCAGGTAAATTTTTTGAGCCTATTATAGCTTGGTTAAAGCATTTTTGCGAAGATGCCCACAACGTACCCGCATTTAAAACAGATAAAAACATAATAATGCGCTTTGAGTTAGATTATTTTAACTCCTCATCAATAAAGTATTTGTACGATGTGCTCAAGCAATTAGAGTTTTTAAGCTCGTACGTAGCTAAGTTAGATGTGGTGTGGGCTTATGAAGCAAGCGACGAAGATATGTACGAAAACGGAGTAGAGTTTTCGAAAATAATAGGGGTAAATTTTATATTTGAAAAACGAGTTTAGTTAATAGAACTAAGCTCGTTTTTTTTTAATTAAATTTACCCAATATAAGTTTGCACAATTCGTTAGGAGCCTCTAAGTTTATGGTATGTCCCACGTTTGGTAATATTACATAATTGCTGTTAGCTATGTTAGCATGTACTTCGTTGCTTAGGTAGGTGGGTAATAAGGTGTCTTTTTGCCCCTGTACAATTAATGTTGGTGCTGTTATGTTTCTCAGTTCTGTTCTGTAATCTTTGCGGTGTAGTGTAGCCATCATTAATTTTACAATAAACTCAGCTTGTTCGCTCATTTCTTCCATACGCGCTGCTTTTAAGGCATCGATAGGAATTAATGGTTTAGCAAAAAAATCATCACTAAATACGTAGGGTAGCATTACGTCTAGCATTAGTTTGTAACCACCATATTTTAAGGCGTTAAACCAACTTAGTTCAATGGCATTAAATAGTGGAGTTTTGTGTGCAAATGTAGCTACTAGCACTAACCCCGAAAGCTCAGCAGGGTACTTAACCGCAAAATGTTGTGCAACCATGCTCCCATACGATATACCACAAATAATAGGCGCAACAATTTGTTTGTTTTTTAGTACTTGCTGTACATCGGTTGCGTGGCTATCAAAGTCTTTCCATTCGCCGTCTTTACTTGATTTACCTTGAAAATGAAAGTCTATTAATAGTATATTAAATTGCGTACTTAATGTAGGCACCATTAAGCCCCACGCAGCCGTAGTTTGCGTAAGTCCGTTGAGCAATACAATGGTGCGTTGCTTACCGTTATTAATATATTCGTTGTATAGCATTAGGGGATTAGTTGCCCTTATCGTAGTTAATGGTAAGGGTAGGTGTTTTGGCAATGCACTGGCACGTAAGCACATAGCCTTGTTGCACCTCGTCGTCGAGCAGGGCGTAGTTGGTTATCATGTCGGCTGTGCCTTCAGTAAGCAATGCTCTGCACGTGCAGCAGCTACCGCCTTGGCAGGCATAGGGTGCATCGTAGCCTGCGTTAAGTACGGCCTCTAGCACTGTTTGGTTGGCACGTAGTGGTATTGATAGCTCTTCACCATCAAGTATAACGGTTAATGTAGCATCAACACTTACATTGCTAGGAGCTACAGGAGTGGCTTCAACAGGTGCGCTAAAATATTCAATATATACCGTTTTTTTATCTACTTGTAATTCTTCTAACGTTTCGCGTACAGCGTCCATCATAGGTGTTGGACCACAAATAAAATAAATGTTATTAGGGTTTGTGCTTAGTGTGTTTGAACTAAACAATAGTTTGTTTTTAGCCTTATCTAATCTTCCTCCTACTACTGCATCGGTATTGTTTTCTAACACATGCAGTACTGTTAGTTTGTTGCTATTATTGGTTTGTAGTGTTGTTAATTCGTTGTTAAACAATGTACTTTGTTCGTCTCTATTGCCATATACTAATGTTAAGGTACTGTTAGGTTCAGTGTGCAATACTGTTTTAATTATTGATAGCATTGGTGTAACACCACTTCCGCCAGCAAATAGCACATAGTTTTTTGTATTGTTTGCACTTAATGTAGTGTAAAAATTACCCATTGGAGGCATTACTTCCACCGATGCCCCAACTTTAAAATTATCATTAATGTAATTACTTGCCTTACCGCCAGTTACACGCTTTACGGCTACACGTAGTTCTCCATCATTTACACCACTACAAATACTGTAACTACGGCGCACTTCCTCGCCATTAATATTTAGTTTAAATGTAATGTATTGCCCTTGTATAAACTTAAAATTAGTAGTGCTGGCGGTAGGTATAGCAATAGCTACGGATACTGCGTCGGGTGTTTCGTTGCGCACATCGGCTATGGTGCAGGTAATAAATTTGCTCATTGTTATAAGTAGGTGTGGTTTAGTTATTTTGTGTATTAATGATGTTAAAGTAAACTTTTATTTAGGAGAATAAATACGTTCGGCAAACGGAACGATATCTAATTTGTTTAAACTTATTTTTTTTGTTTGGTGAGTACTATACATTTTCATTTGGTCAGCGTAATGTTTGCTATTAGGTACGTTGCTTGCGCCATAAGGCATTTGAGTTTCAAATAAGTTGCCCGTTTTTTTGTTAAACTTTACCAACATTGTAAAGGTATCTCCTTTGTCAATACGGTATTTTCCGTGCTTGTCTTTTTTGTCGTACGATGGTGCTAATTGGTCAGGCGCACCTGGCATTGGTAATTCGTAGTTGCCACGTTTAACAATTTGCACCTGTCCTAAAGTAGGGGTAAGGGTATTAAAGTTTTTAAGTAATTCTTTTTTTGCGGCACGCATACTTTTTACCATTTGTTCCTCGTTAAATACAAAGCCCGTTTCCATTTCGTTATAAGCCGCCTTAGTGAGCGACGAAATTTCGCTTAGTGTGTGTAGCACTAAGGGCATGTTTCTATTTTCGATGTGTGATGTAAAATCCCATACTTTCATTACCGCCACAGCATCTTTTAAGTCAGGGTATTTAGTTACATCTAAATTAATAATGGGCAGCATACTTTTTTTAATTCCACACATCCATTGCGGGTAAGTATTATCAAATTTTATAGCTTTAAATTCTTCAAACGTAAATTTATCTTTAGCATCAATTAACTCTCTAAATCTATGGTCTCTACCATTTGGTCGGTTCCAATGCCAAGCACTCAGGTTGTCAAATTTTGTACTGTCAATATTCTCTGCATCGCAGGTATTACGCCAAGGCGTGTTGTTAGTATTGTACACAAAGCCACACGAAGGATTGATGGTGCTGGGCATTTTATTAACAGGTATAAACTTAGTCCACAGGGTTTTAGAGGTATTACCTGGCAACACCTTTTGCCAATTATATTCGGGTGAACGCTCAGGTAATATTCCGTTAAAAAAATGTGCAATATTATTATCAGCATCGGCATACACAAAGTTAAATAGTGGAATGCCGTGTATATTTACCGCAGTTTTAAATTCTTCAAGGTTATTGGCGTGGCTCATATTAAACCATTGCTCAGCAGCTTTAATATTACCCATTACATTAAACCGTAGTGCAAACACACCATGTTTGGTGCGTATTGCAGGGCCGTATTTACACCATAGCGTTTCTTTTTTAACTTTAACCTTAGCAATTCCTAACTTAACTTTCATAGTAGCCTTGCCACGTTCAAACGGCAGGTAAGCACCGTCAAACATATATTCGTTACTGTTATTAGGGTTAAGTTCCATTTTGTAAGCGTCTACATAATCGGGCCAGTTAAAGGTAACTCCCCAACCTAACTTATCGCTTGCACCCATTGCGGGCCCTATCATTAATGGAAAAAAACAACCGTGAAAATTCCAACCTTCCTCGCTACTTACGTGGGCTTCCCACCAAGTTACCATACCGTCTAGGTGCACGTGTGGGTTTATGGCCAGCATCGTGCTACCGTCAGTAGTGCGGTTGGCCGCCAATGCAAACGAGTTAGAGCCCTTACCAGCATTGTATACAAAGTTATCGGCCTCGTTTTTTATACAGGCTTTAAGCATATCGGCAGTACCTACCATGCTTGACACTATGGTGTAAAAACCCTTAATAATATCTTTGCCCGTAACAGGGAATAATCCTTTGGCTATAACCTCCTTAGGGTGGCTAGCTGCGTAAGTGTTTAGCCCCGCTGCGTAGTTATCTAACAATACTCTAAACTTAGGGGTGAGTTGTGTTTCGTAGGTCTCGTTTACCGTTTTTTCAACTCTAATAAATTGATTATAATAATCAACTCCGGCACCTTTTTTACCAATTAGGCTACCTAGTTTGTGGTGCGCTAAGGCTAGGTTTTTTTGTATGCTAATAAAATCATCCTCGCAGTGTGCGTAGGCTAGGCCATATACTACGTCAGCATCTGTTTTGCCATAAATGTGGGGTACTCCCATTGTATCGCGTACTATACTTACATTACTGTTGCCTTGTGCTTGTGCAAAAGTTGTGTACGCACATAATAAAATTAATAGACTGTTTTTTTTCATTATTTATTTTAATCGTATATAGCTCAAAAACTCTTTGCGTTTGTTTTCGTTGTTGGCAAATATACCATTATAACTACTTGTTACAGTACTACTTGTAATATCACTTACGCCACGGCTTGCCACACACATGTGGTTAGCGTCTATAACTACAGCCACGTCATCAGTGTTTAATACTTTTTTTAATTCATTGGCTATTTGCATAGTTAAACGCTCTTGTACTTGTGGGCGTTTAGCATAGTATTGAACAATTCTATTCAATTTTGACAGGCCTATAACCTTGCCCGAGCTAACGTAGGCAACGTGTGCCATACCGTGAAATGGCAAAAAATGATGCTCGCAGGTGGTATAAAAGCTAATGTTACGTTCTACCAACAT
Organism: Bacteroidia bacterium; assembly: GCA_043778625.1. Classification (GTDB taxonomy): domain Bacteria; phylum Bacteroidota; class Bacteroidia; order UBA4408; family UBA4408; genus JACMRI01. The sequence continues at coordinate 63,095 of JAYWFU010000093.1, forward strand.
TTCGTTGTAGCTGTAATTATTGTCAAACAAGGTAACCTCAGGTTTGTTAGCAGGGTTTAGTCCGCTAAAAATTTCTTGTACAAACATTTTTGCCACCCGCTTAGGTGTTCCGTTAAGGCTGTCGTCAGTAAGGTCGAGGCCTAGCGTATTCATTATTGCTCTAAAATGATGTGCAATTTCAGTCATTTTTTCACTTTCACTTTTGTCAAAAGCAGTAACAAGCATAGGGGTATCTATTGTTTTTGTAGTAGGCATTTTTTTATTTTTTAAATTTAGTACGTAATTGTTCTACAAAGATAATTGGATTTGTAGTACTACCGCATTAAAAATTGGTGTGTACAGTAATTTATTTTGCTTTTTAAATCGTTTTCGGTAGTTAGCCAGTGTATTTTGTTGCCTTCGCGCTCAATTTTACGCAGCCAAGTCATTTGAGCTTTGGCATACTGGCATATTGCATTGTAGAGTTGTTCTTGTAGCTCAGCCTTGGTGATTTTTTTTTGAAAATAATGGGTAACAAACTTGTATTCTAGTCCTAGACGCACCAAACGCTCAGGCGTGGTGTGGTGCTGTAATAATTGTTGTACTTCTTCAATTAGGCCGTTGTGCAAACGGAGATTTAAGCGGTCTTTAATTTTTTTTCGGCGTTCGGTTACATCGCTTATTAGCCCTATTATTAATGGAGTTAGTTGAGGTAATGCTAGTGGCGTATAAATGTTATTTAGTAGGTAGTGTTGTATTTCAATGGCTCTAATTATACGTTTATGATGCCCAGTGTCTGCGTGTGCTAGAGGTGTGTGTTGCGCATACATTACTTGCAAATTAGGTAACGACATTAATTTTAACCGCTCGCGTAACTCCTCATTAACAGGTACGCCCGTGTAGTGGGCTTGAGTAAGTAGCGTGTTTACGTACAGCATACTTCCGCCACACAGTATCGGTGTTTTATTATTTATGGTTATGTTATTAAATGCTTGCGTGTATTGCTGTAAGTAATTATGTATGTGATACTCGGTATTTACATCTGCCACATTAATTAAATGGTAAGGTATATGGGTATTATTTACCAGATATTCGTTTAAATCTTTGCCTGACCCTATGGTAAGTTGCCTATATACTTGGCGCGAATCCACGCTTATGATTTCTGTACTAATGACATTAGCTAAGTGCGCCGCCAATTGTGTTTTGCCACTGGCGGTAGGGCCAACTATTAGTATTGAATTGTAGTGGTTAGTTAGCACTTGGTGTGTAGCTGTTGTTTTTTATTGTATTACAAGTGTACGTTAAAAAAAGCGTAACCACTTTATTAAATTTTAATTACAAGGTTGTTAGGTATATATACCTATTGTTTTGGTGTGTGTATTAAGTATTCTTTGCAACTTAATTTAACCGTTAGTGAGTTATTATTTTGCTTTAATTGTTTTTTAAACGTTGTTTGCACAATTAAATACGCTTTGTTTTTTTGCATGGGTTAAAAAAAAAACTACTTTTGCCACAAAATCAATAAAATTACTCAATGAACAATACTATTACTCTAAACACTAAAACAACTAGCATCAAGCAATTATTTACGCAATCAGTAGCTAGTTTAGCAATTACCAAAATTAGCACAAAACTTTGCTTATTAACGCTAGCCACTTTATTATCAATTAATGTAAATGCTCAAAACTGTACTGTTAATGCAAACATTGACGTTATAATATGTGCTAACCAAACAATGACATTGCAAGGTAACTCAGCAGGGCTTGTGTCGGCAGCAGGTACTAAATGGGTGCAAGTAGCAGGACCTACGGTAGTAATAGATAATCCCACGGCATTAATTACTACCGTTAGTTCTTTTGGTGCAGGTGTGTACACATTTAGATTAACCGCCAAATGTACTGATGGTAACACCATAGGTGATAACGTTGTTATAACGGTTAAGCCAATAACCAATGCGTTAGTATTAAGTGGTAATCAATCTTCTTGCCCAGGAGTGTTAAGCGTAAGTGCAAATACCCCCGCTAGTGGCGAAACTGGTGCTTGGTCAGGTTCGGGCTTTACTTTTGCTAGTTCGTCAGCTCCATCAACTACGGTTACATTACCTACAAATAGTGCAGGAGCTGTGCCTGTTACCTGGACAATAACTAATGCCAATGGCTGTTCTTCAACATCGCCTGCGGTTACTATTACTAATTACGGAGGGCTATCTCCTGTAACAGCAGGTGCTGATCAAACTTTGGGTAACTGTTACACCGCCACACAATCAACTTCATTATCAGGTAGTTTTGGAGGTGTAGGTTTAGGTAATCAAATGGGAGCATGGTTGCAAGTAAGTGGCCCTAATTATGCTACTGTTGCCAACGTTAATGACAATAATACGGGTGTATCTAACTTAATACAGGGTACATATACTTTTCGTTGGACAGTTAGTGGCCCATGTGTAAACGGAACCGATGATGTAGTAATTACCGTTCCTGCGGCTACACAATCCGTAACAAGTGTTAGCGCTTCGTATGTAAGTTTTTGTCAAAACATTGCCACTACAGCAATATTGGAAGGGACTTCTCCTGAATACGCTAACGAAACGGTTACGTGGACTCAAACGGGAGGCCCTGCTGCTACAATAGTTAATCCAAATTCATCACACACTACTATAACAGGTTTAGATGGTAGCAGTGGTTATAGTTTTACATATACATTAACCAATACACTTACAGGTTGCTCTTCGTCGGCCAACGGAGGTATCTATTATACAAACGTAGCACCTACAATGGCTGTTGGAGCTGATGTAATAGGCACGTGCAACCAAACTAATTTTTCAGTCGGTTTTACTGCTAACGGAGGGCAAACCCGAAAGTATACAATTATTAGTGGCCCAACAGGGGTTGGTACTACAGTAGATTTAGGAGGTAACTCAGGTGCGCAAACGGCTACAGCTAATTTGTTTACGGCAGGTACTTATGTGCTACGTTTTGAAAATTTTTCTTACGGACTTTCGTGTGGTTCAGCCTTTGACGATGTTCAAATTACGGTATCTACCACGCCATCTGCCTCAAATGCGGGTACTACTCAAAATTTAGGGTGCGGAATCCTTTCCAGTGCTCTTGCTGGTAACACACCCGCTACAGGTATTGGTCGTTGGTCGCAATTAAGCGGGCCCAATACTGCTACTATAAGTACACCTAATTCGCCATCGTCTAACATATCAGGCTTAGTTGCAGGAACCTATATGTTTAATTGGATTATTTCAAACGGAGTAGGTTGCGTTGATAAATTTTCTACCGCAATAGTACGTGTTGCTACACCTCTTGCTCCAACTAACGCAGGGGCTGATCAAACCGTGTGTGCAGCTTCTACTATAAAATTATCAGCCACTGCACCAGTTTCTAGTGCTACTGGCGCGTGGTCGGTATCCCCATCAGGGCCTACCATTGCTACTATTAATGATGCTAAATCATTAGTTACTAATTTGTCAGCAAGTACTGTGTACACATTTACCTGGACGGTAACAAACACTTGCGGTAGTGTTACTGATAATGTTTTGGTTACGGTAGGTAGTGGCGCAGGACCAACACCAGCCAACGCAGGTACTGATCAATGCTTAGCATCAGGTACAACCGCAGCTACTTTAGCCGCAAATAGTATAACTTCGGGTACAGGTACTTGGGCAGTAGTTTCAGGGCCTAATGCCCCTACATTTACCAACGTTAATTCGCCAACAAGCCAAGTAACAGGTTTGGTAACGGGTAATTATATATTAACTTGGAACTCTACTGTAGCAAGCTGTCAAACAACTACTGATACGGTTCAGGTAACTATTAATAGTTCAACTACTGTTGCTAATGCAGGCACTAATCAAACGGTATGCGGTACAACAATAACGCTTGCGGGTAATGTACCAGCAGTAGGTGTAGGAACTTGGATGCAAACCAAAGGCCCAGGTGGAGCTACTATTACAAGCCCTAACTCAGTAACATCAACAGTTATAGGTGCAATAGATGGTACCTATGCTTTTGCTTGGGTAATAACTAACGGAGCTTGTACAACAACTACTGATACTGTTGCCATTGAAAAAAATGCACTACCCACTATTGCCAATGCAGGGGCTGACCAACTATCAGTGTGTAATACCACATCAATAACGTTAGTAGGTAATACCCCCACAGTAGGTACAGGTTACTGGTCGGTAGTTGGTTCGGCTACTAATTCGCCGTCAATAATTTCAGTTAATTCAGCCTCTACTAGCGTTACAAACTTAACAACAGGTGCTTATACATTTCGCTGGACAATTTTAAACAGCCCTACTTGTCCACCAAGTTTTGACGATGTATTAGTTCAACTATCTGCCCCAACAAATGCAGGTAGCGATTTAAACTACTGCTCAAGATTTGGCGTACAACTTATTGGTACCGATGGTTCAACAGGTACTTGGTCGCAAGTATCGCCAGTAGCTCCCGTAAGTACAATAACAGCTAACACTAATTACACGGCTACGGCCACGCTAATACCAGGTAATAACTATGTGTTTCAGTACACTGCTAATGCTATATTTGGTTGTCCATCAACCTCTGATCAAATTACTATTTTCGATTCGCAATTTGCAACAACTCCAAACGCAGGGCCTGATCAAGATATATGCTTAACCTCAGGTAGTTCAATAATGTTAGCGGGTAACACACCTGGGTTAGGTTCGGGGACTTGGTCGTTAGAGCCAATATCGCCTGCTGGATCTACAATAACAGCACCTACTACGCCAAACACAACAGTTACAGGTTTAGTACAAGGCTTATATATTTTTAATTGGAATATTGGCAATGCTAATTGTGGTACATTTAAAGATGTGCTACGTGTAAATGCTTACAATGCTCCAACAGTAGCAGCGGCAGGTGCTGACAACGCCAATGCTTGCCCAACTAATTTTAAACTAGCAGGAAACCAACCAATTAATGGTTTAGGTACTTGGACACAAATTTCAGGGCCTAACACATCAACAATTGAATTTCCTAATCAACCACTATCATCAATAAGCAATATAATACCAGGTACTTATGTATATCGTTGGACAATAGCTAACGGCCCAGTATGTACACCAAGTACTGACGATGTTTCAATAACATTTTCAACATTAGCACCTACTACACCTAATGCAGGTATAAATCAAGGGCTATGTAATTTAGCTTCATTTAACTTAGCAGGTAATACAATAACTGCTGGTATAGGTACTTGGACTATTATTGCGGGTAGCCCAGCAGGTACTATTACAAGTGCTAATTCAGAAATTAGTAGTGTTACAAGTATTACCACAGGTATATACAACTTTTTGTGGACAGCCGTAAATGGCGGTTGTACAGTTATTGATACTGTAACAATTACAAATTCAGCCTTACCAACCACCGCTAACGCAGGTATTGATAAAACGTTATGCCCTACCGAACTACTTACTTTAGTGGGTAACAAGCCAACGTCAGGTAAAGGAGAGTGGAAACTAGTAACAGGCCCTACCACACCTATAATAGTGGCTAAAGATTCGTCTACAACCGCAGTGGCTGGTACTAGTGCAGGCGTGTATACGTTTGAATGGGTAATAACCAGCGGTAATTGCACACCAAGTAGCGATGCTATACAAGTAACAATTGCACCTAATTGTGTACCTACTATTGTAAACGAAATAATAACCACCAACGAAGACGTACCTTACATAGTAAGCGCACCTACTGCTGGAGGTATTTTAAATAATGGCGATACCGATCCAGGTATTTTAACAGTAGCCTCAATAGTGGATAACCCCTCTAACGGTACGTTTGTATACAATAATGATGGTACATTTACTTACTCGCCAAACTTAAACTTTAACGGTAAAGATACCGCAGTAGTAAGCGTGTGTAACGACGGAAGCCCTATTTTATGCGCAAACGACACTGTTTTCATAACAGTTAATCCAATTAATGATGCCATTGTAGTAGTAAACGAAAGCGTTAGTACGCCCTTAAACACTTCTATTACAAGCACTATTTTAAATGGTGATAGCGACCCAGAAGGAACGGTAATAACAATAAATACAACACTATTAGTAGCTCCTACAAATGGTACAATTTCAATTTTACCATCAGGTGCATTTACCTACATTCCTAATACAGGTTTTGTGGGTAAAGATGTTGTGGTAGTGTCTATTTGCGACAGCGACCCAATACCAATATGCGTAAATGACACCATATTTATATCAGTAATGTCTGATAATGATAAAGATGGTATTGCCGATGCCAACGATTTAGACGATGACAACGACGGAATAGTAGATACTGACGAGGCTTGTTTTGGTGCTGGTTGCGGTGCTATAATGGGTAATCCGGCTGCAGATATTGACAACGATGGAACTCCAAATTATAAAGATGCTGATTTTTGTACCTTAAACGCTAAAGGGGTTTGTACATTATTGGATTTTGACGGAGACGGTATAATTAATCAATTTGATATTGATGCTGATAATGATGGTATAACTGATGTTAAAGAAAGTGGCGCATCAGACCCCGACAACGATGGTGTTGTAGGTACAGGCCCATATAACGCTACAACAAATGATACAAACAATAATGGTGTAATTGATTCCGTTGACCCTGCAATAGTTGGTTCAACTCCAGTTGTGCCAATTAATACTGATGCTAACGGATTAGCTAACTTTGTGGACATTGATGCCGATAACGATGGTATTGTTGATAATATTGAAGGACAAACTACCGCAAGCTACATTGCTCCCTTAGGAGTTGATGCTAACAACAATGGTTTAGACGATGCTTACGAAACCCTAGGCGTAGTGGGTATTATACCCACTAACACTGATGGCGCAGATGCTCCTGATTATATTGATTTAGATACTGATAACGATGGCGATAACGATTTGCTAGAGGGTTGGGATACTGACAATAACGGCACAGCTAACATTACCCCATCAGGTACAGACGCTGACAATGATGGCCTAGACGATGCCTTTGATGCAAACACCGCGTTAATTAACCCGACTAACGGGCAAGTACCAACAAGTTTCCCTAACTTAGATAATACAACTGGTGATAGAGATTGGAGAGAGGCAAATGATTCTGATGGCGATGGTGTATCCAACATTATTGACTTAGATGATGATAATGATGGTATATTAGATACCGTTGAAGGTACTGGCGACTTTGACAATGATGGTGTTTTAAACTCATTAGACCTAGATTCTGATAACGATGGAATTACTGATATTTACGAGTCGAATTTAACGCTTGCTCAAGTAAATATGTTAGATGCTAACCACGATGGAGTGGTTGATGGTCCAACAGGTACTAATGGTTTACCAAATGCGGTAGAAACAATATCTAATTCAGGCGTTTCTGTGGTAACTATGGACGATTCTGATAAAGATAGTCAGCCAGATTATTTAGATTTAGATGCTGATAACGATGGTATATTTGATGTAACAGAAAGTGGGCACGCAAGCCTTGATACTAACAACGATGGCATTGTTGACGGTACTGACACTGATAATGATGGTATAATTAATAACCCTGCAATTGATTCAAACACAACATTTGGAGGTACAAATCAAACTAATCCTGATGCTGATAATGATGGCTCGCCAAACACTGAAGATTTAGATGCTGATAACGATGGTATATTTGACATTACTGAAAACGGTACAGCTAGCTTAGATACTGATAAAAATGGAGTGGTTGATGGTACTGACACTGATGGCGACGGTATTATAAACGCACCTACTTTAGACGCTAACGCTACGATAGGAGGTATTAATAACCCAGCAGCTAATGCTGATAGCGATGTTGCTGCTAACTATTTAGATTTAGATGCTGATAACGATGGTATACTGGACATTCGCGAAAATTACTTTGTAGGTTTAGCTACTATTGATGCCAATAACGATGGTATGTTTGATGGAGTAGATATTGATGCCGATGGTATTATTGATAATTCAATTATTGATGCAAATACTACGGGTATAGGGTCGTTTGGGGGCACTAATACAGTGCCAGTTAACCGAGACGGAGTTTTAGCCTCAGGTGTTACTGTTATTGATAACGTACCTAATTACCTAGATATTGATATTGATAACGATGGTATAGTAGATAATATTGAGGCGCAACCTACTATTGGTTACATAGCTCCAACATTTACTGATAGCGATAACGATGGTTTAGATGACGCTTACGATAATTTTGTAGGCTTTGGAGGACAAGGTTTAACTAATCTATCAAATGTTGATGGAGGAAGTTCGCCCGATTACGCTGATGCTGACTCAGACAATGATGGTATTAATGACCAAACGGAAGGTCCAGGTATGGCTGCAACAGCAGGCGATGCCGATGGCGATGGTTTATTAGATATTTATGACGTAAATGATGCGTTAGCTAATCCAACTAATGGTTTGGTAAACACAACACCTGCAGGTCAAACCCCACAGTCGTTCCCTAATACTGCTACTCCACTAATCCCTCAAAGAGACTGGAGAGAGGCGTTAGATTCTGATAGCGATGGCATAACCAATATAAACGATTTGGATAATGATAACGATGGTATATTAGATACTGCCGAAGGTGCTGGAGATACAGACGGCGATGGCTTGTTAGATATATTTGATTTAGATTCGGATAACGACGGAATGCCTGATTTGTACGAGGCTGGTTTAACCCCTGCACAATTAGCAGTACTTGACCCTAACGGCGATGGTGTAGTTGGTGACCCTAGTAACTTAACTACTTACGATACTAATGGTATAGCCTTAGTGGCCGAAACTGCACCTAACTCAGGTATTAGCTTGGTAACACCTGTAGATACGGACGCTGATGGCGTACCTAACTATCAAGATTTGGATTCGGATAACGATGGTATATTTGATGTAACAGAGGCAGGCTTTGCAGCCAATGATATTGATAAAGACGGTAAATTAGACGGAACAGATGTAGATGCCGATGGTATCATCGATAATCCATTTACGGATAATCCAGCTACAATAAAAGGTTCAACACCATTTGTACAGTTAGATACTGACAACGACGGAATACCTAATTACTTAGACTTAGATTCAGACAACGATGGTATTACCGATGTAGCTGAACAAGGCTTTGTGGATGCTGACGGAAACGGAATAATTGATAATTTTGTTGATGCTGATGGAGATGGTATAGCTGACAATGTAGATAAAAATCAAGACGCTATTACAGCAGGCAGTAGCCCAATTATTGCACTAGATACGGATATGGATGGCATACCCAACTATTTGGATTTGGATTCAGACAATGATGGTGTATTAGATATAGTTGAAGTTGGAGGCACTGATGCTAACAATGACGGTAGAGTAGATGATTTACCTGTAAACTTTACAAACGGTTTAGGTAACTCAGTAAACCCAAGTGTCAGCACACCCGGTACACCACAATTTATTACAGGTACCGATACCAATAACGACGGCACACCAAATACTTATACAACAGATAATCAAGATGGTATGGGCAACCCTAACTTTTTAGATATTGATGCTGATGATGATGGTATTGTGGATAACATTGAGGCTCAATTAACAATAGGTTATATAGCACCTTCAACTATTGATACTAATAAAAATGGCTTAGACGATGCTTACGAAGCAGGAGGAGTATTAGGTATTAATCCAATAAATACAGATGGTACTGATAATCAAGATTATTTAGATTTGGATTCAGACAACGATACATTTGTTGATGCCATTGAAGGTTGGGATACTGACAACGATGGAGTAGCTAATATTACACCAGTAGGTGCAGATGCTGACAAAGACGGACTGGACGATGCGTTTGATTTACAAGTACTAACCGCAGGTACAGTATATACCAACGGAGCCAATACACAAGTACCTACCAATTTCCCTAATTTAGATAATGGATTTAAAGCTAACGAACAAGATTGGAGAGATGTATTTAACTATCCAGTAATAGCTAACGCTGATGTAGCTACTACTACTGAAGATATACCAGTAATTATTAGTGTTTTAACCAATGATACTGATAACGGTGCTGTTGTTTCAGGCACTACTACAACTATTACTACCGCTCCTAAGTATGGTACAGTAGTAGTTAATGTTAACGGAAGCATTACTTACACTCCAACTATTAATTATAACGGAAATGATACTTTAGTGTATAACTTATGCGATAGTGGAGTAGCACCTTTATGCGATACTGCAATTGTTTACATAACTATTACACCAGTAAACGATCCTCCAGTAACTTCACCCATAGCCATAACAGTAGCCGCAGGTATGGCAGTACCTATTAACGTAGCGGCAGGCAGCAACGACCCAGACGGTCAGCCATTAACTTACAGTTACGGTAATCCAACAGGAGTGCCAGTAATTGTCACGGTAACAGGAAGTGGAGCAATAGTAGTAACGCCAGTAAATGCAACTGATACAGGTTTAGTAGTTATACCCGTAACGGTATGCGATAATGGTACGCCTAAATTATGCGATACTGAAAACATTACTATTCATTTTGTACCATCAGTTACATTGGCTAATCCATTGCCACCAGTAGCGGTAAATGATATTACGAGTACAGGTCCATCTACGCCAGTGGTAGTAAACGTTAAGGCTAATGATACCGACCCTAATGGTAACGAAACTTTAGATAAACCAACTATAACTATAGCACCTAAACATGGTACAGGAGTAGTTAATGCTGACGGAACAATAACCTATACTCCTGTTGCAGGCTTCACAGGCATTGATACCTTAACTTACCAAGTGTGCGATAATAGCACGCCA
>JAYWFU010000094.1:0-17995 GCA_043778625.1 Bacteroidia bacterium
ATAAATAAACTTGTAATAATAGTAGTTTAACTACAATATTGGCTAAACGCCAATAAAATAGTCTCCTGCAAGAGACTATTTTAATTTCAAAAGTCACATAAAGCAACATTTTAGAACGGAAATCGAAGTTCGCCTTTGTTTGTGTTATTAAATATGCCTTTCCGAGTTATTACACTCGGCTAGCCCCCCGCCATTGGCTTGTGCCAATAATAGGGTCTCTAAAGACGCACGAGAAACTTTAAGAAAAGACTTACCTTGCCCTACCACCCTACTAAACATTGCCATTAACTCCGTGTAACGGCTCTCGCTGGTGCGCACTTGGTCTTGGTAGGAACGCACTTGGTCTTGTAGGGTGCTTACTAAAGCATCTTTCCAAGGGTTAGTACTGCATAAAAAAATAGCTGAAGGGTTAAATATTAACTACTTTTTTGTTAATCCATACGCTAGTTGGGAACGTGGCGCTAATGAACGGCGAAGCCCTCATGAATACTAAATCAAAAAATAGATAACAATGAATAGTATTTAAATGGATTAGTTAGACAGTATTTCCCTAAAAAATATAACGTTGAATTAATAATAGAAGAGGAAGTTATTAAAGTAATAGACCTAGAAAAGATTTGGATTTAAAACTCTAAATGAAATATTTGAAGAGAAAATTAAACCTGTAGCATAATGTTACATTTATTACTTGAATCCACCGAAAACGCCTTAATGCTGGCTGGAATAATGAATAGCTGTTGAAAACTCTCAAAAATTAAATGCGTTTGCTCTGCATCCCGCCCGAATGCAGTAATAGTATGCGAGAATTTGGGTGAAATTTATTATTGGCTAGTAATTGGGTTACTGCATACAGCATTTTACCAGTATACACAGGTTCTAACGGCACATTGTGTAATGCTGTTTGTTGCTGTATAAAACTAGCCAAGTAGTTGGGTGTTTTGGCATAGCCTCCACAATGAAACTTATCGTTAATACTCCACAAATTATTAGGGGCAATAGTATGTTTTGTAAGTAATTCGTTGGATAAATAATTTTCGCCTTTTAACACTTGTATGCCCAATGTGTGTACTTGTGTGTGTTGCAAGGCGGTAATAATACCCGCCAGCGTAGTGCCTGTACCACAAGCGCACACGCAGTAGTTATAATAATTGGTCGTAAAAAGCGAATTAACGGCAGCGCTATCATGTGCATTAAAGTTATAATGTGTCATAGTATAGTGTGGTGTAGTACTCGTGGTAAATTTGGTAATTAACTCGCACCCTTGCGCACCAAGTGCATTGCCTCCCCCCTCAGGAATCCAGTATTCGTTAGGGGTTAGTGCAGTGTCGGTATTACGCAAATTACTATACTCGGCGCGCGACACATAATGTAACTCCATGTTATTAGCTACACAAACTTGCAAGTGTGTGTTTAATACCGCAGGCATTTCGCCACGTATATACGCCTTAGTTCTAAACCCTGCTTGCTTGCCAGCTACCGCCAATGCTACTAAATGGTTGCTATACGCACCGCCCATACTTACTAACGTAGTAGCATTGTTGACTTTGGCTTGTGTTAGGTTATGTACTAATTTAAAATATTTGTTGCCACTAATTAATGGGTGTAGCTCATTAAGCATTAGCATATCTACCTGTATATTGCTAGCGTTGGGCAACGTAAGTGGTAGTATGCGTACAGCAGTATTAATCACAGTAATTATGCGCTAGTTAATTTTTAGCTAAACCAGTTTTGCTTATGCTACTACTTTCTTGGTAGCTATCATAATCAGTATTAATGTCCCACAAATTATGGGTGGCGTTATTCAAAATATTATCAGCAGCAAGTATGCCCATTAATATACTGTGATCTTGGTTATTGTATTTGAATGCTCCATAACGCCCAATAACACTAAGGTTATTAATCGTTGACAAATAATTTTGTATGGGTTCTAAACTGTTTTTGTAGCCCGTGCTATACACAGGGTAACAACGAGGTATGCGATGCACATATCCATCAATTACTTTAGCTGCGCCTAATAAGCCAGTGTGCTGTACCTCTTTAGTACCAAGGGTTATAAGTGCATCGTTGGTCGTGGCATAAAAATCATCGTTATAATTGCACCAATACTCCAAACACAAAATAGTTTCGGGCTTGTTATTATTTAATTGAGGTACCCAGTTACTAAAGTTGGTTAATCGGCCTAGTTGCAAGTCGTTACTGTGTATGTACAACCAATTATCAGGAAATAAATTAGTGGCGTTTACCCGCAAGTACACTAATACCGTACTACGGAAAGTAAGTTCGTTACACGCTTCTTTTATACCAAGGGGCACATTATTAATTTGCTGTACCATTGTGGTTAAAGGCATCGAACTTATTATGTGGTCGTAATATTGCGTTTCGCCGTTGGCAAGCACAATGCCTATTGCTTTATCGTCTTTAACTAGTACTTGTGCTACAGCAGTATTGGTGTATAGTTTGCCCCCATTGTGCTGTATGGCTTTAGCCATGCGCTCGTACACACTACCAGTGCCGCCGTGTGGGTAAGCAAACTCGTCTACTAATGACTTGTGGGTATTGTTTTTACCTCCCTTTAATCCGTTAATAACAGCTTCCCACAGTGAGAGTTTTTTAATACGTTGCGCTGCAAAGTCGGCATCGAGGGCTGTGCAGGGTATACCCCATAGTTTTTCGCTATATGTTTTAAAAAATAATTGGTATAACCGTTTGCCAAATCTGTTGGTTACCCAGCCTTCAAAATGGGTAGTGTTTTTAGTAGGATGTAATCGTTCGGCTACATAACTAAGTACGCAACGCACTGATTCCACAATGCCTAATTTTAGTAGGGCATCAATGGGCTTGAGAGGGTAATGAAAAAACTTTTTTTTGTAATAAATACGTGTTAAACGGTTTACCATTTCGTAGTCGTTACCTACTACTTCTAGCCACAAATCATTAATGCGTTTATCATCGCTAAAAAAACGATGCGGCCCTATATCTACCTTTTGCTCCCACAAATCTATGGTTTTAGCCAAGCCCCCCACACTATCCGACGCTTCGTAGAGGTGTACATTAGGTAGTTGTTTGCTTAATTGATACGCCGCCGTAATTCCTGCAGGACCTGCGCCTATTATAGCTATTTTCAATTAAATTTAATGGTTTAGGTGTTAATCAATAATCATTTCAGGAATTTCTCTTTCAACAATTAAATTAGCCTCAGTACTTTTTACAATATGCTCCACGGTTACACCAGGTGCACGTTCTAATAATTTAAAACCCTTGTCAGTTACTTCAATTACAGCTAATTCGGTTACTATTTTTTTAACACAACTAACACCTGTTAGCGGCAAATCACATTTTTTTAATAGCTTGCTTTCGCCTAGTTTGTTTACGTGTTGCATGGCTACAATAATATTTTTGGCTGATGCCACTAAATCCATTGCGCCCCCCATGCCTTTTACCATTTTGCCTGGTATTTTCCAGTTGGCTATATCACCCGTTTCCGATACCTCCATTGCGCCAAGTATTGTTAAATCTACCTTGCAGGCACGTATCATTCCAAAACTCATAGCACTATCAAATATTACGGCCCCAGGTAGCAAAGTTACAGTTTGCTTACCTGCATTTATCAAATCAGCATTTTCTTCGCCTTCGTAAGGGAAGGGTCCCATGCCTAATATTCCGTTTTCCGATTGTAGCTCTACATTAATTCCTTTGGGTATAAAGTTGGCCACTAATGTAGGTATGCCTATACCTAGGTTTACGTACATTCCGTCTTTTACTTCCTTAGCAATGCGTTTAGCAATTCCGTTTTTATCTAGCATTTTTAGTTGTCTTTAAAGGCAAGTTATACTCTAACTCCCATCATTAATATATCATCTACTTGCTCCTCTTGTCCTCGCCAATCTTCAATAGTTTGCATTAATTTTTGACGCTGATCAAGCATTGGCATATCGTTTACCTCTAATAATAAATCTCTTAATCGGCGAGCTAAAAACTTTTTGCCCTGCGGTCCTCCAAACTGATCTCTGTAGCCATCAGTACTTATATATAGCGTATCGCCAGTTTGTAGCTGAATAATTTTGTTGGTATATTGTTTTTCGTCTGATGCTACAAATATACCTATTGATAATTTATCGCCATCAATTTCTTGTATTTCTTTATTTCTAATCAAATACATTGAGGTGTAAGCGCCTGCAAACTCAAGTGTTTTAGTTTCTAAATTAATTGCGCACATACTTATATCCATACCATCTTTACTGGTGGATGTAGCATTGTTTTGATGCAAGGTTTCGCTTACACCACGGCTCAGCTCGTCTAATACGGTTGATGCCGTTGGGTTTTCCAAACCTATTACCGCATTCTTTAATAAATTATAACCTACTATACTCATAAATGCTCCAGGTACGCCATGTCCAGTACAATCTACTGAGGCAAAAAATATTTTATTACCGCGTTTTTCCACAAAATAAAAATCGCCACTTACAATATCTTTTGGTTTAAATAGTATAAATGATTGCGGTAGTAATTGTTTTACAAAAAATTGAGGAGGAAGTATGGCATCCTGTATACGCTTGGCATATCTAATACTGTCAGTTACCTGCGAAAACACATACTCTAACTCGGCTCGCTGGTCTTCAATACGTTCTTTTTGGCGCACTACTTCTTCCGTACGCTCCATTACTTTAAACTCTAGCATACGTTCATTCTCGGCCAAATCACTACGCATTTTTAATAATGCTTCGCCCAACTTATCTTCCTCACTTAGGGGTTTGTAGTCCGAATCAAAATTACCAGCTCCTACTTCTTTGGCAAATTGTGTAGTACTTTCAATACCTTGTTTTAAATTTTGTACCGCTACCGACATATCTCCAATTTCATCATTACGATAGTGTATTTTCTCAGATGGCATTATACCCTTGGCTAGTTTTTGTACTATTATTCGTAATTTATCAATAGGTATTACAATAGCACGTACTGTAAACACTGCAATTAATAATCCTCCTATCACTAGGGCAACTCCCATCCAGTTTACTAGGCGCGATAGTAAATCAAAGGAGTTAAACATTTCGCGGCTATAAAAGTTAGCATTTTTTCGTTGATGTGATGATAGCTCATCTAACTTATCCAAAATACTTTTGGTTCGTACTGGTATTTCTCCAGTAGGGTCAAACAACAAACCTAACTCAAACATTATTAAACCATCCCCCCAAGCATCGGTAGTTGTTAATTGGCTCATTACTTGTTTGTGGGCAATGAATAATGTATCAACCGATGCTAATATTTGTGCCAATTCATTTTTACTTTTATCATCCCACGATGACGAAATTTTGAGTAAATCTTTTTTAAGTTGAGGGTGTGTAGATATTATCAGGCGACGCAAGCTAGGCGCATCTACGTTATTATTAGGCCCACCAGCTCTGTACCAACTATCAATCCACATTTTGGATTGTGTTACCTCTAACTTAAACTCTTCTATTTTTTGAACCGATGGGCTTATTTCGTCGTTAATTCTATTATTTAGCTTACGGCTATTATTTACAGTAATTAGAGTAAATGAAAATGCAAAAATTGTTAGCAATAGCAAGGCTCCAAAACCTAAATAAAGCCTAATACCTATTGTTAATCGTTTTTTCACGCAGAGCAGTTTTATTTAAAATTAGCTAATTCAGCATCGTATTTAGCTGATAATTCAATTTCGTTCAGCGCTTGGTAAATATTACGTAAGCCTTCTACCACTCCTTTATTTTCTTTACCGTACTTGTATGCACGTAGCATATATGGCAAGGCTTGTTTGTAACATAGTATAGCTTTTTCTTGTGCTGCATCCATTGCTACCAAGTCATCTTCCAGCTTTTTATCGTTGATGATAGCCACCCCCTTGTTATAATAATTTACACCTATTTGCTTATTAGCGTTAGCATTAGTGCTGTCTACTTTAAGTATTTGCGAATATTGCTCTATAGCTTGCTTAAAGGCATCTTCGCGTTTTGAATCTGCTTGATAAATCTCAACAAATACACTACCTAAGGCCGCTTTAAATAATAATTCTCGGTCTTTTACCTGTTGATTTTTAGGGTCTATTACATTCATACATTGTTTATAATAGTTAAAATATTCCATCGACTTATCGTAAGTATTTGCATTTAATAAGACGTTAGCTTCATTACTAAATTTACCAGCAAGGTATTTAATAGTTAACGAATCTTGGTCGTAATTTTCTTTTTTAACATCTAATTGTATGGCTTTTTTAAGTGCAGAAAATGCTTCTACACGTGTTTTGTGTGCAGCATCTCCAGTTTGTTTTTTCGATAATTCCTTATAAATAAATCCTTTGTAGTACCAGCATTCCCAAGTAGTGTTTTGGGCAGGGTCTTTTACACACTTATCAATAATAGTTACCGCACCTTCTACATTTCCTGTTTGCAATGCCGCTACAGCTTCCTCAGTAGTGGTTTGCGCCATAGCCGAAACGGCAATGGTAGCAACCATTACAAGGGTAAGATATATTTTATGCATTGCGTTCATTAGTCCACAGGTATTCCTAGCGTTATTAAATTCTGGCTTATTTTTAAGTCAGATTTTTCGGCATTATTTTTACTTAATTCAAATTTTTGCTTGTTGCTTTGTACCACAAAATTTATAATGGCACCTTGTTTTACATAGCCTTCTTTTTCGGTTACTAACAGGGTGTTATGTCCTTTTATTTTACTAATGATAGTAGGTATAGGCGTTGCGTTTTCGGCTGGCACAAATAATATGTGGCATTTTTTAATATCAGCAGTAGTGGCAAAAATCTTAATCTCAATTTTTTGAGTCCCAACTACTTTACCTGTAGTTATAGTAGTGAGTTCGCTCACTACACTTGATGAGCCTAGTACTCCAATGGTAAATACACCCGTGCGATTTGCCTCTTTCCACTCCACGTACTTACTAAAATTATAAATAAATACCGCTTTTACTCGAGCACTTGGGTCGGGTGGCGCAAAATAAAAAGTAGATGGACTAAAAGCCATCGTACTAATTAATGATAATATGAATATTATTTTGCGCACTATTTATAATTGATTGTATATTTTCAAAAGTAAAACTATTTTTAAAACAATACCACTTATTTAGCTAAGTAGATATAAAAACAATGCCAAAAGGATATTTTGCAGTGTTTTAAACTCGTCAAAACAGATATTTGCACTAAAAACATCGATACAATACATTTTTGTTGTTTAATTTAACAGTTATTAAGTTCTAAGACGTAATAATTTATCCTAAGCTAATTAGCCACTACAAATGTTTATTACCTCAATAATTGTACTAAGCCTCTTTGCATTTGATAAGCACATTACAAATTTTACAAAAATAAATAGCCTAAAATAAGCTAATTGGTATACTTAATGAGTATATTTGAGACTTTGTTGTGCTTTATCTATTACTTATTAGCCATTGAGTTCGTTTATTAAAAATATAATTATTGCTATTGCCATTGGAGTGTGTTGCACTTCGGTGGCTTTTGCGCAGGCGGATTATAAGTCGGAAGCAGATTTGAAAAAACAAGCCGAAAAATTATTTGAGTCGCAGCAATACTCTCAAGCATTCCCGTTGTACTCACAACTATTGGCATTATATCAAAAAGATGCCAACTACAATTACAAGTTTGGTGCTTGTATGTTGTACTCTAGCGAAGACAAGGAAAAACCAATGCTATATTTAAAATATGCAGCAGGTATTGCAGGAGTTGATGCTGAGGCTTTTTACTTTTTGGCAAAAGCCTATCAATTGAACTATAGATTTAATGATGCAATAAAAAATTATGAAAACTACCAGAAGTTAAAGGCTGGAAAAACAAATCCCAAATTTGAAGTAGCGCGTGCCATAGAAACTTGTAACAACGGTAAGGGATTGATTAATAAACCTACGGAATTAGTAGTATTAGACAAAAAAGAAATTGTGGTAAGCGATTTTTTTAGGTCGTATTCATTACAGGGCATTAATGGGAAACTAGTTGTAAAGCCTGAAGATTTTTGCAGTAAAATAGATTTAAAACGTAAGGACGCAAGTATAATGTACATTAGCCCCGACGACAAGTTTTTGTATTATAGTAGCTGGGGCGATAACGAAAAAAACAGCAGAGATATTTATCGTATTCAAAAATTACCGTCGGGTGGGTTTGGTGTACCCGAAAACTTAGGAGCTATCATAAACACTACCTACGATGAGGAATATGCCTTTATGCATCCTGATGGAAAAACTTTGTTTTTTTGCTCCAAAGGGCACAATAGTATGGGAGGTTTTGATGTGTTTAAATCGGAATACGACGAAAGTAATAATGCGTGGAGTAAGCCCGAAAACGTTGATTTCCCTATTAACTCGCCTGATGATGATATGCTTTATTTAACTGATGCTGAATATAAGGTGTCGTATTTTAGTTCAAAACGAGGGAGCAAAATGAACTATACCAAAGTGTATAAAATTAAGGAAGGGGCTAAGGCTAATGTGTTGGTAATGCTTGCAGGTAAATTTATACAACCCACGAAGAATTTAATGGGAGCAACTATTTCGGTACGTAAGATTGACGAAGAAAAAAAACTAATTGCAATTGTTAAAACCAATGCGGCTAATAAATATATGGTTAATTTGCCAAGTAGTGGCAAATATCAATTTACGGTTGAAACTAATGGGATACCTGTACAATCAGCCTATGTGGATGTTCCGCAGGTAAGTCAATACACTGCTTACAAACAGCAAATAACTTACGAAACAGTAAAGGATAAAAAAGAAGTGTTAGCAGTTAAAAGCGATTTTGACACACCACTTACTACTGATGAATTACAAGAGGTGTTAAAAAATCAGGCCGAGTTAGAGGTAAATTTTGATGAAGAAATTAGCAAACAATTAGTAGAAGAGCGCACTAAAACCGAAACAAGTGCCAAAGATATTCCGCTTGATGTAAAAAACACTACTGCCGAAAAAGACAATACGCAAGTAGCTACCAATAGCATAGTAGGCGAAGATATTAATGCCATAATTAATCATGCTAAAAAAGCACAAGAAGATGCTAACACCGCTAGAGCCAATGCTGACAATAGTTTGGTATATGCCTACCTGCAGGCCAAGCAAGCTAACGAATTGCAAACAAAATTAAATACACTTATATTAAAGCAAAGCAATACTAACGATGCAACCGAAAAAGAAACAATTGCCAACGAAATAGCACCTGCTAAAAAAGAACTAATGGCCACGGTAAGCCAAGTAAATCAAGCTAAGCGAGCCAACGAGGAGCAAGCTAAATTAGCCGAAGCCAAACAAGCCGAAGCTGACAATGTACTAGGCTATGCTAAAGCCTATGATGCGGCTAAGGGAGCGCCTAGTGATAAGTTAAAAGAGTTAAAAAACAAAGCAAGTGTGTACAGCGCTACCGAACTTGTAACTACTACCCCCGAACAACAAGCGTTAGCGCAAAATAAAGCGGAATATACCGAGAATATAAAACAACAAGAAGAGCTTAAAAAAGATATTGCAGAAAGTAAAGCCGAGCAAGACAACCTAAACGGACAAATAGCACGTACAAAGGATAAAGATATTAAAGTTGCGTTTAAGTCTCAAGTAGAGGAATTAAAATTAGATGTAGAGAGCAAGGAAAACGACCTATCGGTACTACAAGTAAAGGGTGATAAACTTAACGATAAAATTAAAACTGCTGAAGCCACTAACGGAGGTAACACCACTATAATTGCTACCGCTAACGAAACGGTGAGTAAGCTAACTACAAAACCAGCTATTGACAATGCTGAGATAAACCGTCTAATGGCTGACGTTAGCACTACTACAGCTACTGAAGAAATTGCCGACGTAAACACTACTACTAAGCCAAACGCAACTGAAGCCAATAAAAGTAATGATTTGATTACTAATGTAAACGATAATGATAACAAAAGTAAAGTAATTGATGCGGATGTAAACAATAGTTCTAATTCAAATAAAACGAATATTGATACAAAAAGTAATAATTTGATTACTAATGTAAGCGATAACGATAACAAAAGTAATGAATCGGTTACAAATGTAAATCAAAGTAGTGCCACAATACCTGTAATTACTAAAAATTATAGTCCCGAAATTCAAGCTAAAAAATACGTGCAAGAAGCTGAATTAGCTATGCAAAAAACAAATGCAATAGCTGATACCGAAATACGCAAAAAAGAACAACTTAAAAGCTATAAAGAGTTTGATGCAGTGTTAGTTGATGAAATAAATACATTAAAAGAAAAACAACAAGTTACAAAATTAATTAGCGATAAAAACAAAATTAATAGTGAGATAGCTGAGCTCACACAACTAAAGCAAGAAGTAAACGAAAAAATTGTGGAGGTAGCTGCTACTACTGAAAAAACTAGTGACACAGCGGTAACCGAAAATATAACAACGCCAGTTGAAAATACAATAGTAACAACTAAGGCCACCGAAAACAATAATACGGCTGTTACCGAAACTACTTTGGCTATAACGCCACAGGCACAAGCGAACACAATAGTTACAAGCGAAAAAAGTTATCCTGAAAAAATAAATGAACTAAGTAAAATTGAAGATGTAAATATACGCGAAGCAGCTAAAATAGAAGTTAACGAAGCATTTGTAGAAAAACTAAATAACGATATAGCTACTAATAAAGCGGAAGTTAAAAATGCACGTAGTGCCGATGAAAAAAATAGATTAGAAACTGAAATAGCTGCTTATGAAAATGTTAAAAAACAAAAAATAAAAGAAATTAATGATAGCAAAAAATTAGTAGCTACTACAACTAATAGCAGTAACAATGTAGCAATAAGTGCTAAGGCAATCGAGCCTGCTGTTGGTAATAATGTAGATACCTCCACAACTAATGCTGTAATTACAACTACTAAAATAACTGAACCTGTTGTTGATACTAAAATTGAAACTACAACTAATACTATTTCTACTGATACCGTAGCAATAACTAAAGTAACCGAAGTGCCTACCAATAACACTCCAGCTGAAACTGCTGTACCTACTATTGGCTACAATGTATTAAGTGTAAAACCCACTAATATTGCGGCTGATTTATTACCCGTAGCTGACAAAACCGCTACCGTAAGTTATACCAATACTGATGCTCGCACTAATTTAGCAGATGCACAAAGTACCTACACAGCTTATGAACAAAAGAACACAGAGGCCGCAAACTTATTAAAACAGGCTAAAGCTAATCCTAGTCAAAAAACAGCACTAACCCTAAAAGCCGATGCAAGCCGTCAGCAAGCTAAAGAAAAATTAATTGAATATAATACTCAACTATACAGCGCCAATAAAGCGGAATACGAATTAAATAAATATACTACACAAGAGTTTAAAAACAAATATGAGCAAAGTACCACCAGTAAAGCATTAGCAGCTGAATTGTTAAACGACGAAGCAGAATCATACTTTGATCAAGCCAAAAAAGTGCGTACTATTGCCAATAGCACTAAAGACTTAAACACTAAGCTAGACGCACAAACTAGAGCGTATGACTTAGAGGCTAAAGCTATTACTAAGCAACAACAATCCATAGCTACTTATACTAATATTAATACTAACGACGCTACACTAGTTGCACAAAATGCACAACAAAAATATACTGCCAAAACACCTACTAGTAATACTAACGTGGCTTCTACCACTACATCTATCATAAACAACGAAACATTACCCGACAACACTACTAGCCCAGAAATTAAAAACACCACTGAATATAGAGATTTAGTAGCTACTAAAGATGAGGCTAATGCGTTAGAAAACAACTCAATAAAACAACAACAACGTGCCGAAAAAGAAAACGAGCGCGCTAACAATAATCAACAACAGGCTGATAAATTAATTATGCAAGCCAATGCTAGTAGTGATAATAAGGAGCGTCAGCGCTTGTTTGAGAAGGCCGATTCGCTAAATAGCGTTATAGCTCGCGAACGTGATGTGGCAACTGCTAACCAAACTGCGGCTGCTAATTACAAAAATGAAGCTTCGGTCAAAGAACAAGAAGCCAACCAATTATTACAAACATTAGATAAAAAAACATACGAAAACACGACCTCACTTGAACCTAAAGATAGTGCAGCTGTTGATACAAAAGCCACTACTAACACTGCAGGCTCAACAACTAATGTCAACAATAAAATTGCTAATAACCCAGTAATGTTAAATAGCGAAGTAGTATCGGGAGGAGGTAATAAAACAATTAAAACCTCAATTATAAGCACTGCTAATAACGCTACTACGGACTCCGCCACAACCAAAACGGAACTATTGTTAACTGAAGTAAAAACGGAACCGATTATTAATAACGCCAATAAAATAATAACAGCTGCTACCACTAATAATAACAGTATAGCAAGCACAACTGCTAACAATGAGGTTGGCATAGGTACTACCGATGTATTTGAAAAAAAATCAACCATAGCCTATACTAACAACAACCCTATACCACTTAACCAACCCTTACCACAAGGCTTACTATTTAAGGTACAAATAGGTGCGTTTCGTAATCCTATTCCACAGGATTTATTCCGTGGCTTTAATCCATTGTTTGGCGAAAGTACGCCAAACGGCTTAGTGCGATACACTGCGGGTAGTTTCCGTAATTACAAAAACGCTAACACTGCCAAAAACGAAATACGAGGGATAGGCTACAAAGATGCTTTTGTAGTGGCTTATTATAATGGTAAACGAGTGTCGTATGCTGAGGCTATGACCTTAGTAAACGAAAGTAGTGCGGCAGCCTCAGCACTTGAAGCTACTAGTGTACTTGAACTTAAAGAGTTTGTTCGCAACGCACCTACTAACAATGCAACCACTATTAGTGCTAGTATAGCACCTCCACAGCCTATTGACACTGTTAAGGTAGTACAAAGCACGCCAATTGAAATTAATGTAACTAACGATGTTAAATCCGTAGAGATACGCTCCATACAAGGCTTAGCATTTACCGTACAAGTTGGCGTGTATGGTAAAAAAGTAACTACTACCCAATTATTTAATATTCAACCGCTAAACGTGGAAGCTACTACTAACAATTATTTACGCTATAGTTCAGGGTTGTACAACGATATTAACACCGCTGCAAAAGCAAAAGCCATAATTGTGGGCTATGGTATTAAAGACGCATTTATAACCGCCTATTACAACGGTAAGCGCATAACCGCAACTGAAGCTAAGCAATTAGTACAAGCCCAAGGGAATAAAATATTTATACAAGGCGTAACTATAAATACTATGCCTAGCCGTAAGTAATACTGGTTATTAAGTTGGGGTAACTTATAAATAATTGTTTTAAATTGCTAAGTGAGTATGCTTTTTATATAAACCTTAACAAACCTTATGTGGGTAAATAACAATAAATAAAATATTTTATTTATTGTTTGTGTAAATAAAAAAAAGATGTATGTTTGCACTCATAAATAATAAGCGAAAGTAGCTCAGTTGGTAGAGCACGACCTTGCCAAGGTCGGGGTCGCGAGTTCGAATCTCGTCTTTCGCTCAAAGTAAAAAACGTATAGTATTAGTTTTTTATTTTATATCTAGATACCAGATATATACAAGTAAGCTTGGATGGTGGAATAGGTAGACACGCAGGACTTAAAATCCTGTGCCGTAACAGGCGTGCGGGTTCGATTCCCGCTCCGAGTACAAATGTGGCATTAGATTGCCAAACTAAAAAAAAACGCCCGTTGCTTATTACTTGCAACGGTCGTTTTTATTGGTATTTGTCAAAAAAAACTAACCTCAGTTATTGTTTCATTTAGTAGGGGGCTATTTAGCAGTCTATGTTAGGGGTCTAACTATTAACTCCCTATTACTATGTGTTTATTTAAAATGAAAGTACAGCTATATCATAGCCACGAAAAAACCAACAAAAAAGGTTTAGTACCTATAATATTACGCCTTAGCATGGATAGCTTGCCTAAAGATATGAGTACAGGAATATTTGTAGCCAAAGAACATTTTAATGGCTTTAATGTTATTAAAATACCCAAGGCTCAACAACACAACGCTATACTAGGTAATATAGTGCGAGATTTTGAATGTATAATTAACGATAAGAATTTAAAAAAAATTAGGATATGACGTGCATACTATGTATACACGAATATTAAAATAGAGATAACAAAGAACTCGTTTAAACTTTTACAAGCGGTTCAAAAAGTGTATATTATAGTTGTACCAACAAGCTACACTTAATAAACCACAAGTTGTTAAATATAACAAAAGCTGAAATAGTACAACACATTTTACCTTTTATTCCTGCAAATAAAAGAGGTTTTGCATCAAACATTTGCCGTATTAAAATTATACAGTGTATTATTCACAAGCTAAAATTAGGCACATAGTGGCACCAATTATTTATTGATATTGAGGGAGTTAATTACGGTTTTTCGTGGCTAGATAGCTTTAAAACTTTACTTATAAGATGTGACAAAACAAAAGCATCGTGGTTAAACTGGCACTATATTAGCTTTCATTATTATCTTAATAAAAGTTTAAACGAGTTCATCATTTGATTGTTAATTTAGATGCGTTTACCCTGACCTGAACGCCGAGCTTTACATTAAGCAAGATTTAACGTATATTCGCCAAATGAATTTTAGATGGAAAATAGCCCCGAAACCTAACCTTGCTGTGGTTAGCAAAATTAAGTTGGCAATAAATTGCGAAACAAGCCATGCTACAATACTTGCACAACGTGGCGTAGATACTTTTGATAAAGCAAAATTATTTTTTAGACCGTCGTTAGACGAATTACACAATCCGTTGTTGATGAAAGACATGGATAAAGCCGTAGCCCGCATTGAGCAAGCAATTAATAATAACGAAAAAATATTAGTGTTTGGCGATTACGACGTGGACGGCACAACTGCCGTAGCTTCTATGTATTTGTTTTTAAAACACTTATTTACTACCCAAAAAATTAACCCTAAATATAACCTTGCTTTTTATATTCCCGACCGTTACAAAGAAGGCTATGGAATTAGCACCGCAGGTATCGATTTTGCCAAGGCTAATAACTACAACCTAATTATTGCATTGGATTGTGGCATAAAATCGATAGATAAAGTAGACTATGCCAACTCTCGTGGGGTTGATTTTATTATTTGTGACCACCACACTGTGGGCGACAAACTACCTAATGCAGTAGCCGTGCTCGACCCTAAACGTACCGATTGCGACTACCCGTACAAGGAACTTAGTGGCAATGGGGTAGGTTTTAAATTAAGCCAAGCTTTAGCACAATATTATGGTTTGGACATGGCGTATTTATTTAGCCTAACAGATTTGTGCGCCATAAGTATAGCTGCTGACGTTGTGCCTATAACGGGCGAAAACAGGGTGCTTGCCTACTATGGTATGAAACTAATTAATGAACAGCCACGCGCAGGAATCAAAGCAATATTAGATTTGTCGAACGTACGCAAGGAACTAAGTATTAGCGATTGTGTATTTTTGATAGGCCCACGTATTAACGCTGCAGGGCGTATAGATACTGGTAACACTGCCGTTAAACTATTAATTGCGAATACCGCTGATGAAGCCAAAGGATATTGTGAACGAATAAACAAAAACAATACGGAGCGTCAAGGGCTTGATAAAAACATTACGCAGGAAGCCTTACTAATGTTGGAAAACGACCCCGAAATTAATGCTAAAAAATCAACTGTAGTGTTTAGTGCCTCCTGGCACAAAGGCGTAGTGGGCATTGTAGCCTCGCGCCTTACCGAAAAATATTACCGCCCAACCATTGTTCTTACCGAGAGTAATGGCGTGGCAACAGGGTCGGCACGTAGCGTTAAAGACTTTGATGTGTACGAGGCCATTGCCGAATGTAGCGACTTACTTGACCAGTTTGGCGGACACAAATATGCCGCAGGACTTACCATGCCTACGAGTAACGTACCTCAATTTATTTCAAAATTTGAAACCGTAGTTAACCGTAGTATTAAGGAACACATGCTTACTCCCGAAATTGAAATAGATTTTAACCTCAATTTTTCTGAAATAACACCTAAATTTTTACGCATATTAAAACAATTTGCCCCCTTTGGTCCAGGTAATATGAACCCTGTGTTTAAAACACGCAACGTAATAGCTTCAGGTACTCCCAAGGTGTTTAAGGAAGTACATCTGGGGCTAGATGTAGTGCAGGCTGACTATAAAACATCGCCAATAGCAGCCATAGGGTTTAATTTAGTAGGTAAGTTGCCTATATTACAAAGCAAACAACCGTTTGAAATAGCCTATACCATTGAAGAAAATCAGTACAACGGGCAGCGCATATTACAACTTAATATTAAAGATATTAAAGCCCAAATAATTATTTAGTATACTTACACTATTAAATTTTATTTGTAACACACTCTAAACTCAGCTTAACCAATGAAATACGTATCAAAATTCTTTAAATATTTGCTAGGGGCACTAATTGCCATGGTACTAATTGTTAATGTATTTATACTTATTACAGGGCGTACGTACTTGTACAAGGGTATTGCCAACACGTATTTAAAAGGGCGTAGCGGACCATCAATAAACGAGTCGGAAATATTTGCTAACCGAATAGTAAAAGCAAGTAACCCCATGCCTTATGCACGTGCTGCTAATTACAATGTGCAAGCGCTAACATCTGCTCAACTTGCATTTATGGATACTTTTAAAACAGTAGCTTTTGTGGTTATAAAAAACGATTCGTTGGTACACGAACAATACTGGGACGGCATTAATGCCCAAAGCCATACCAATGCGTTTAGTATGGCCAAAAGCATTGTGGCTATGCTTATAGGCGTGGCCATAAACGATGGTAAAATTGCAAGTATTGACGACCCCGTAGCCAAATATCTACCTGAGTTTAAAGCCATTGAAACTACTCCTAATAAAGTTACTATTAGACACTTGCTTACTATGAGTAGCGGTGTTAATTTTGATGAGGATTACGTTAATCCATTAGCTTATCCAGGAGAGGCTTATTACGGGAGTGATTTGCGCAAATTAACATTTCATACCCACTACAAAACCACTGAAGAACCAGGCAAATATTTTAAATATCACAGTGGCGATACGCAAATACTAGCATTTTTGCTTGAAGCCGTAACAGGTAAGCATGTGGGCGATTATGCTACTGAGAAACTATGGTCGAAAATTGGGGCTACTAATGATGCTTGGTGGAATTTAGATAGCGAAAATGGTAGCGAAAAATCATTTTGCTGCTTTAATTCTAATGCGCTTGATTTTGCTCGCATAGGCTCATTAATACTACACCACGGTAAGTGGAATGGGCAGCAAGTGGTGGATAGTAGTTATGTGGCACAAATGACTAGCATTGCTAATTTGAAAGACGAAACAACAGGCAAGCAAATTAATAATTATGGTTTGCAGTGGTGGATAGTGCCTAATTATTTAGGGCACGACATAGTGTACATGCGTGGTAAGTTAGGGCAATACGTGGCTATACTACCTGACGAAAATTTGGTTATTTGTCGTTTAGGGCATCTGCAAGATAGCCGCAAGGACGAAAACGACCATAGAGTTGATTTTTTTAGATACATTGATATTGGCTTAGCATTAACAAAATAAATCAAAAAAAAAATATAACCTTTAAACAACTTGAAATTATGAAAAATATAGTAAATATCATAGCAATAGTAGCTGTAAGTATGTTAATGAGTTGCGCTAAAGTAACGGAACAACAAGCCACGGAAACCTGCATCAAACTATTAACCGCCTTACAGCAAAAAGATTATGCTACCATGCAAAGTTTGTACAGTGCGGAGTTTAACGAAGTGGAAGGTGTGGAACAACGTAAAGAAAAACACGAAGCACTATTTACGGCAACGGGTGCTATACAATCGTTTAAGCAAACCTCAGCTAGGGATACCGTAATGCTTGATGACCGTGCTGTAATGCTTGTAAAGTATGATGTGCAATGCGCTAATACACTTACCCACCACGATTTTATTGTGGCTAACGAAGAGGGAAA
>JAYWFU010000095.1:0-5968 GCA_043778625.1 Bacteroidia bacterium
ATATTTATTGTAGTTTTGGTGAACCACAAATAAATCCGTTACTAAAGCGATTTAATTGACCCATACTATTAGTTTTAACAGAAATTTAAACAGGCTCTAGTTGTATCAACTATTTTATTCTGTTTTTTAAATTAGCAATATGTTGTTGCACTATTGCTGCAGTGTAGCTATTAATGCACAGTTCGTTATTAGTAATTAGTATTTTATCTGACGGATTGCATAGTATTATGTGTGTAATAATATCGCTAAAATTTAGCTTAGCCAATAAATCAAATACCACATAACACGCTTGAGTATCAATATTGTAAGTATTTTGTATCGCAGTATTAATAGGCATTAAGCAAGAGGTGGGCTCTTGGGTACTAAAGTTAAAGGCAGTAATTAATTGTGTTTGTAGTTCGCTAACCGAATATCCTAGCGCATTAAGTTTAATAGCAAGCACAGGTGTTTTTAATTTAGCGTAAAGCACACTCCATTTTGAGTAAGCCACTAAATATTCAGTAGATTTAACATTGTATTCGTAAAGCGAGCCATTAATTACCATAGCTAGGTGTGGAGGTGTTTTGTGGTAATTAATTAGTAATAAATAAAACCCCTCTTGTAGGGCTTCGTAATTAGGTAATTGGTTAGTAATAGTCAGTGTGTAAGTATTCAACCTATGAGTTATTAATGCGTTGTATAATTTGCGTAACACGTTCCTCCACCTCAGGCACAGGTACTAACTCAGGGGCATGGTGTGGCTTGGTACGGGAGTCTAACACAAGGGTTGTGCAACCCCAATGCTTGTGCTGTACTGTTGTGTTTACGCCATACACATCATGCGACGGATTACAACGTGTAAACGATACCCACAAAAAATTATTGGTAGTAGCGGCTACAAAATTAGCATCGTTGCACCACACCAACAGTGGCGTACCAGCAAGATCATTAGTAGCATTTTTTAATACTTCGTTTATCGCATCAAACTGTGCTTGCGCTGCTCCATAATCAATAAAATTGGTGGTGGTAAATGCTACTACGCCCGCCATTACTAATTTGGCGTTAGTAAATAAGTGTGTGTTTACATTAAATACATTAGGTACACTAGCGCTAAGCGTGCGTATTGGTGCGCCTGTAGCGGCTAGTACTAATTTGCTACCGCTATTTAAGTCGCTACCGCTATAATCAAGCGTATCAATGGTAAAATTGGTATAAAAATGCAAATCTCGTTGCAAATTAATACGGGTTAATAAATGTTGCAAAAACTCTGGTTCGTTGTGTATATCAAGCGTTGGCGCATCGGAGTAGTTAGTTATGAATAAAAATTTAGCTAGGCTCAATTGATTTTTACCCAATATTTGATTGGCAATAGTTAACAATTCCTGCGGACGAGTTTCGGTTAAATAAGGCGTGTAACGCTCGCTACCAATGGCAAATAGCAATGGATGTACGCCCGCTGCGTCAACAGCATGTATGGCATGTACACCAGGTATTTCGAGCGGTATAGCACTACCTGTAAGTTCGTGTATTAGTGCGCCAAAGCTGGTGTCTTCCTGCGGCGGACGCCCCACTACCGTAAACGCCCAAATAGCATTGGGCTTATGGTACACTTTGTTAACACGCATTACAGGGAAATCGTGCTTCAAACTATAATACCCCAAGTGGTCGCCAAAGGGGCCTTCGGGTTTATTTTCCATAGGGTATACTTCTCCCGTAATTACAAAATCGGCATCGGCATTTATACAGTGTCCATCATCATCATAATAATATCTAAATCGTCTATTGTTTAATGCGCCTGCAAAGGTAAGTTCGCTTAAGCCTTCGGGCAAGGGCATTACGGCCGCAAGGCTATGTGCGGGTGGTCCTCCTACAAATATACTTACCTTGAGCGGCTGTCCTTTTTTATTACTTTTAGTTTGATGTATGCCTATTCCTCGGTGTAGTTGGTAGTGTAGGCCAATTTCCTCGTTTATCACATACTCATTACCACTTAATTGTATGCGATACATGCCCACGTTAGATTGCATTACCCCCGGTTTATCAATATCCTCGGTATATACTTGTGGTAGGGTTACAAAAGCCCCGCCGTCCATTATCCAGTTTTGTATCAAAGGTACTTTATCAATAGTAGTTTCTTTAAAACCTCCTGCACGCACTTTCATTGGCAAGGCCGATAGTGCCGTGAGCCCAACACCAGCGTAGGTTAGCGGATGCTGGAGGGCAAGCATAGGGTTAAATTTTAGGGCTACTAATTTTTGAATATCGGCAAGGGTATCTCTAAATATAAACTTACTACGTGCTAACGTACCAAACAAATTGCTTACGGCACTAAACTCCGAACCCTTAATGTTAGTAAACAGTAACGCAGGACCTTGCTGTTGGTAGGTACGGAGGTGTATTGCTGCCATTTCGAGGTAAGGGTCAACCTCTTCGGTTATACGTATTAAATGGTTATTACGCTCCAAGTCGAGCACACACTCTTGTAATGATTTGTAACCCATGACTTATTTTGTTAAAATAATTTGTACAAAAATAATACTTAGATGGCACGATAGTAGATTAAATAAAAAATAATAGTTTTACCAGTAATTAAATAATAATTTAAAACCAAAACGCAATGAAAAAATTAATGACATTAGTTGCCTCAGCACTATTAACAGTAAGTGCTTACGCACAAACAACCCCTAATTTAGAGGGTACTTGGCTTACACAAAGTGGAGAAGCCAAAATAAAAATATCAAAAACAGGCGATGTATATAACGGCGCAATAGTATGGTTAAAAACGCCATTAAACGAAGAGGGAAAACCTAAAAACGACCACAAAAATCCTGACGAAAAATTGCGTAGTCGCCCAGTAATGGGGCTAAATTTAATAAGTGGCTTTAAAAAAGCGAACGACAAAAAATATGAAAACGGTAAAATATACGACCCTAAAGAAGGCAAACTATACAGTTGCACTATTAACATGCGCGACGATAAAGTGATAGATGTACGTGGTTATGTAGGTATATCCTTATTAGGTAAAACACAGGTATGGTACCGTGTTGCTGATTTAAAATAATACAGAATTAACACACTATAAAAAAAGCGCTACTATTTAATAGTAGCGCTTTTTTGTTGTGGTATAGTTTTATAAGTGGTTGTATTATCCTTTACTTACACGCTCTACATAATCGCCAGTGCGGGTATCAATGCGTATTACGTCGCCTTCGTTGTAAAATAACGGTACCATAACTTCAGCACCTGTTTCAACGTTACATTTTTTTAACGCGTTTGATGAGGTGTTACCTTTTACAGCGCCTTCGGCAAAAGTTATTGCTAAGTTTACAAACGTTGCCATTTCGGCTAATATTGGTGCTTCTCCTTCAAACGCTACCTTAATATCCATTCCTTCTTTGAGGAATTTTATTTGGTCGCCCAACATTTGCTTGTCAATATTTACTTGGTCAAATGTTTCCTTGTCCATCACACACAGTTCGTCGCCAGCTTCGTACACATACTCCATCATTTTGTGTTCAACACGTGCTATTTCAACGCCCTCTCCTGCTCTAAAGCGGTATTCAACCGATTTGTTGGTGCGCAAATTTTTCATTTTTGCTTGAAAAAAAGCACGTAAATTACCTGGTGTACGGTGTTGATATTCAGTAATTAAGCATAATTCGCCGTTAAATCGTATAATCGTACCTACGCTTAGGTCGCCTGTATCTGCCATGTGTTATATGTTAGTAATGTTAAATAAAACAAGTATGATTTAGTAAATACTACCTAGGGCAGATACTCTTGATTTTTGTCAAAATCTTCCTCAGGGTGTTCGCCTTTAGTTTCCTGAAAGCTCCAATAAGCAACGCCCGCAGCTATTGCTAAGCCAAACGCCCAGTTACCCAATGCGCCTATTGGTTTTAATATAGTAAACATTGTTTCGAAAATAGTTACGATTGTTTCCATTGTTTTTTTTGTTAAAATTATATTAGTACAATAATAGTAAGAAAAATCAAATCAAAAAAGCTATTTTCGCATCAATGATAATTGGATTTTTTAGGGATAATCAACCCTTTACCTATATAGTATTATTTGTAATTACAGCTTTCCTTTGGGCAGGGGCATGGGCGCATATTCCGTATGTGTCGGTTGCTTACAAAATGCCGTTGTTTGATGTAGTTACTAGCGCCATTAACATACGGTCGCACTTTATGGTAGGCTTTACGGTTACTGTAATTTTAGCCACAGGGTTTATACTTAATTATACCGTTAATACCTACGACTTACTTACTAAGCACAGCACGTTACCCGTACTGTTGTATGTGGTTTTAATGAGTTCAACAAGCACATTAATAACGCTGCACCCATTGATATTGGCTAATTTTTTTATTGCATTGGCGTTTAACCGAGTAGCATCAGTGTATCGGCGCGAAAATTCATTTACCCAGTTATTTGATGCGGGCTTACTGGTGGGCATTGCCTCATTATTTCATTTTCCAGCATTGCTTATTTATTTATCGTTATTTATGGCCTTAATTATATTTAGCACATTTAATTGGCGCGAATGGGTGGTTACTTTTTTTGGTTTATTAACTCCGTATTTGTTTGTACTTGCGTATTATTTTTATTACGACAAACTAACTGTGTTTTGGCAATACAAAATTGTGTATCCTATTCGTTTAACTAACGAAATTAGTAGTAGCGACGGCTCTACTTACACATTACTGGCCATATTGTTTTTTATAAGTGTGTTTGCTATCGTTAAGTTATTTGACGAATATTCGTCCTACACTATTAAAATTCGTCAAACTTTATCCTACCTGTTGTGGGTAGCGCTATTTGGTTTTATGGCGGTGTTTGTTTCGCCCACTTGGACGTTTAAAGACTTTGCACTATTAGCAATTCCGTTCAGTATTTTTATTAGTAATTATTTTATAAACATAACTCGCGAATGGATGGCCGAAACCCTGTTTATACTATTACTTTCGTGCACGCTGTTTATACATTATTTTTAACACTATAAATTTTTAATAACCCTTTAACAAACTATTTAATATGAAATTTGGAGTTGTAGTATTTCCTGGTTCTAACTGCGATCAAGACATGATAGATGCACTTGGCGGAATTTTAAAACAAGATGTAGTAAAACTTTGGCACAAAGATACTGACCTGCAAGGAGTTGATTTTGTGGTATTGCCTGGTGGATTTTCGTACGGCGACTACCTGCGCTCAGGTGCTATTGCACGATTTTCGCCAATAATGAACGCCGTTATTAACCACGCTAACCGTGGCGGATATGTAATGGGAGTGTGCAATGGGTTTCAAATACTGTGCGAAGCGGGCTTAACACCAGGTGCATTATTAGATAACAATACACAAAAATTTATGTGTAAAAATGTGTTTTTAAAAGCACAATCTTCCTCAGCACTTATTACTGAAAGTATTGATACTACCAGTGTTTTAAAAATACCAATAGCACATGGCGAAGGGCGCTACTTTGATGCACCCGATGCTATTAAAAAATTGAACGACAACAACCAAGTATTGTTTAGATATTGCGATGCCCAAGGAAAAATTACCACAGAGGCAAACCCTAATGGTTCGCTCGAAAACATTGCTGGTGTGTGCAACATGGGCAAAAATGTATTTGGCATGATGCCTCACCCTGAACGAGCGGTAGACACTAACTTATTTAATACCGATGGCTTAACTATATTTAATAGCTTGTTAAAAACAGGAGTATTAAACTAGTGCGTACTTAACCACATGCTATTAATTATTAGCAACATTCCTACGCCTTATCGTATACCACTATTTAACACAATACACGAGCGATTAAGCGCACAAGGCAAGCAAGTACAGTTTGTGTTTGCTGCCGAAAGTCATGCGTTTCGCAAATGGAAAATTGATATCGCCGATTTTAAATTTAACTATCAGTATTTAAGTAAAAACAATACTAACACTAACGAAAAAACTAAGTTTTATTACCAAGGTTTATTTTTGATATTGC
>JAYWFU010000096.1:0-2031 GCA_043778625.1 Bacteroidia bacterium
TGTACCTATTAAGAGACTAAGTGCTAGTACTGCTATTATTTTTTTCATGTTTATTATTATTTTAATTTATCTAATTAACGAAACAGTACCTGAGTAATAATAATCCTTACCCAAAGTGTCTTCTACTTTAATTTTGTACACGTACACACCCACTGGAGCTACGCCACCATTAACTAAGGTGCCGTCCCAGCCTTCGTTGGCGGTACCGCTCACAAATACTTTTTCGCCCCATCGGTCGTAAATTTTCATGTTGTAATTTCTAAAATAGCTCCCTTTAGGATAAAAGTTTTCGTTAATGTTATCGCTATTCGGAGTAAACGAATTTGGAATAAAGAACGTTAAGTTAGGTATGATTTTAACTGGGAGACTTACAGAATCAGAGCAATTAAACTGATTAGTAACTTTCAACTCAACGTTGTAAGTGCCTGTGTCCCCATAAGTATGTAACGGATTTTTAACATTAACAGCCGCTTGATTTCCATCACCAAAATTCCATACTAATTTAATAACATCAGCACTCGAATTATTTGCAAATAAAATTTTAGGGTCGAGAATTGTAGTGGTTTCAGGCGTTGGAGTAAATGCAGCTTTAGGGTTAGGATTAATATTTATGAAACCCGTATAAGGTATTGTTGCGCTACAGCCCTCAGTGGTAGTGGCGGTTAAGGTAACATCATAACTACCTTTGTTAGTATAAAAATGTGATGGGTTTTGATTATATGAATAGTCGCCGTCGCCAAAATTCCATAACCAACCCGTAATGGTTGACGGTGCTGCGGGTTGTGGAGTAAGGTCGGCAAATACTACGTTAAGATTTTCGCAACCATTTTTAATATTAGCGTCAAAATCAGGTGTTGGCAATGGGTTAACTACTATTGATACGGCTTGTAGTGGCACAATAGTATTGCAAGCATCAGTAATAGCTACTCCATATTGTTGAGTTTGTGTAGGGGTTTGAGTAAGTGTATCGTTATCAAAATTAGAGGGGTGTTGCGCTACAGGCGCAAGGCTAGGTACATCTACCCAAGTGTAAGTGTAAGGCCCTTTTCCGTTTAATGGCGGAGCACTAATGTTTACCCACACTTTGCCCGCTGAACCCTCGCACACGGCTGCGTCGGGGCTTAGTGTAGCGGTAAATGGTGGTGGTGGCACTAAAAATATAGTAGTGGTAGATTTACAATTGTTGGCATCAGTTACCTCTACCATAGTAGTGCCTTTGGGTAAGCCTGTTAATGTAGAGTTAGCATTATTAGTAGATACCGTAACACCTGCATTAGGAGTAGCGGTAAATGTGTATAACGGAGAGTTAGCATTAGGTGTGCCGCCTGTGGCTAAAAATGTAACTACGCCGTCAGCTGATAGTGGGCAAGTAAGTTTGGTGCCTGTTATTGAATCAACTTTTAATTTAGTAGGCTCTTTTATTACAATATTACGTAGGGTAGAGTCGCAACCTGCAGCATCTATAACTATTACGTGATAAGTACCTGCTATTAATGTTTTAAACATGCTGTCAGCTTGTGCAATATTTGGCAAAGGTAATAATGTAAATGTGTAGGGTTTGTTACCACTGGTAACAGTTACGTCTATTTCTCCATCGTTACCTCCAAAACAAGTAACATCAGCCGAATCTTTATAGGTAGTTTTTAATGGATCGAAATTCATTAAAGCAAATACTCCATATTTATTAATATTACCCTGTGTAACGTCTTTAGTAGCTACACTACTAGTGCCTCCTAGTACATTCCACTTACTATCATAACGCGCAACTTTTAGTTTAGCAGGTATAATAATATTTGTACTACCAGCTGATGCATCTTGTTCGTCATCCACATATTGTAGCGTAAGTTGTGCAGGTGGAGTAGTGCTGTAACCCTGCGGATTAACTACATAAAATCTATCTACCGTGCGAGTGGCCCACTCTTTGGTGCAGGGGCTATTCAAATCATTAACACCGTTAGGAAACGGACGATTATTGTTAGCAGGAGTGGTTAGTGTTGGATAGGTAGAGAAACTAACATTGCCAGCAGGGTC
>JAYWFU010000097.1:0-17525 GCA_043778625.1 Bacteroidia bacterium
GCGAGGGGATATAGAAAAACAGAGAACTTTATTAATATGATTTATTTTCTTACCGCTAAACTAAAATTTGATTACCCACACCAAACGTCATAGACCCGATTTTAAAGTACTTGCGCCAAACTCTATTTTGTTAAAAAACACGCAACAAAGCAATAGTTTTACAAGCTTTGATGTATCCTCAGGTGGTGGTGGCGAAATACAACTAGGTTTTAGCCCACGCAACAAGGATAAAACTGGATATAAGAAAAATACAACGTGTAGACTTGGCGCATCTTACGGTACATCATCATTAATTAATTACTATACACATAATAGCACGCATAAAATTTACGATACGCTAAAGTCGTCAACTCCTGCTAACACTATGTATTTAGACTCAGTAAGAACAATCAATACAGGTGCTAACTATACCTCTAACGAATTGCGTATTAGTATATCCTCTATTTTTAGAACCAACGCCGATGCTCGCTGGTCATTGTTTGCAGGGGTTGGCGTTAATTGCGGAATTTCACTTAGTGCTACTACCACAACATACGCTTATTCGTCGTTAACTAAGGAGTTAGTAGATGTAATAGGAAATCATTATGAGGTATCTCGCCAAGGTATTGACAATAATAGTGTTGTGCGCGAATCATTTAAAAATAAAACTAATTTTTCATTTGCCTCTTACATTCCTATGGGTATCGATTTTAGAATGGGCAAAAAACGAGAGTTTTGGAAACACGCACATTTATTTTACGAAATGCGTCCAACCCTTAATACAACGCTTATACCTGAGTTAGCACCCATTGTAAACTTTGGTGCGCAACAAGGTGTAGGTTTTAGATACAGCATATAAATAAACTTAAAATGCGTTGGTTAGCAGTTCCCCAACGCATTTTTTTATTTAAAAAAACAACGTACATACAAAACTTTGCGTTATTTTTAAGCCATGCAAAATTATCATGACTTAATGCGCCACGTTATGCAACAAGGCGTTATAAAAACCGACAGAACAGGAATAGGCACACGTAGTGTATTTGGCTATCAAATGCGTTATAATTTAGCGGATGGGTTTCCGCTACTTACTACCAAAAAAGTACACACCAAATCAATAATACACGAGCTACTATGGTTTTTGAAAGGTGAAACTAACATTGCTTATTTAAAAGAAAACGGAGTAAGTATTTGGGACGAATGGGCCGACGAACAAGGCAACCTAGGCCCTGTGTATGGCGCACAGTGGCGCAGTTGGCAAGGGGCTAACGGTGTTACTATTGATCAAATAACTAACGTAATTAATCAAATAAAAACCAACCCCGATTCTCGCCGCTTAATTGTAAGTGCTTGGAATGTAGCGGAGGTTGATACTATGAAACTACCGCCATGCCACGCTTTTTTTCAGTTTTATGTGGCTAATGGTAAATTAAGTTGCCAGTTGTATCAGCGTAGTGCCGATATATTTTTGGGCGTACCATTCAACATAGCTTCGTACGCACTGCTTACGCACATGGTGGCGCAAGTGTGTGGCTTGCAAGTGGGCGAGTTTGTACATACCTTGGGCGATGCACACATTTATAACAACCACGTGGAGCAAGTGCAATTACAGCTAACAAGGGATATTCGTCCGCTGCCACAACTCAAATTAAATCCATTAATTAATTCAATTTTTGATTTCAAGTACGAGGACATTACCATAGTTAATTACGACCCACACCCTCCTATTAAAGGGGCTGTGGCAGTTTAATTTTTTTCTCATTTTACAACTAAAAAAATAGCCTATGATTTTTTTACGCTTAATACGCATACCTAATTTATTAATTGTAGTGCTAACTATGCTTGCTATGCGTTACGGTATTATGTACCCTATGCTGGCGCTTAATGGTTTTGAGTTGCAACTATCCACACTTAATTTTAGTTTATTAGTAGTGGCAACCGTGCTTATAACCGCAGCAGGCTATATTATTAACGATTACTTTGATGTAAAAATTGATACTATTAATAAGCCCAACGATACATTAATAGGGTTGCAATTCAAACGTCAATGGGCAATGTTATTACACGTAGTGTTTAACTTTGTAGCTATTGCTTTAGCCGCCTACATAGGTGTGCAGGTAGCTAATTATAAATTATGTTTTGTGTATGTAATGGCGGCATGTATGTTGTGGTTTTACAGTACTAATTTCAAAAAACAATTAATAGTAGGTAATATTATTGTGGCGTTTTTAGCAGGGTTAGTGCCATTAATTATAGGCTTGTTTGAAATGCCATTGCTCTACAAGGCTTACTCGGTGCAACTTGCTGAGTACCAATTTAATTTTAACTACATAGCTTATTTTATGATAGCCTTTGGTGCATTTGCATTTGCACTATCGTGGATACGCGAAATAGTAAAAGATATGCAAGACCAATTAGGCGACATGGAATACGGTTGCCAAACCATGCCCATAGTGTGGGGCAACAAAGTAAGTGCCTACGTAGCTATTGCACTAACAGCTATAACCGTTGCTGCTATTGGTTATTTGCAATACTTGCAATACACTAGTGCTGATAAACTTTCGGTGTATTACTTATCCTTATTTGTGCAATTTCCGTTACTAATAACTGCCTACAAATTATTTTACGCTACTGATAAACCTCACTTTGCATTTGTATCAAAATTGATTAAAATAGCAATGATTACAGGGCTATTGTATGCTTTTGTAATACATTACGAGCTAGTACACTCTGCATTACAATCATCTACTGAACCTGCCCCAAGTGTGAATATTGGCGGAGGTTATTAATTATTATTTTTCAAACACCGATTGCCTACTTAGGGTATAGCCAACACACACAAATAGGTGGTACTATTGTACTAATTTAAACGAGTAACAACACTAACATAAACCAATGAAATACAACACTATAAGAGAAGAAGAACTAAAAAATAAAGTAGGTGCTGATTGGTTTACATTATTTGATACTACCGAGATTTTGGGAAATATTGATTTTACTGTTTTCCCTAAGCAAGACAACATATTTGGTCGCATACCACTACTGTGGGCCGAAGCCAAAACGGGTAACTATGACGTTGTTAAAATGTTTATACAACTTATACTAACCATAGGTAAGGCACGCACTTTCGACAAAACACTGCCCCCCGCATTTTTGGGTGCATTCGATTTTGAGAAAATTGCTTTTGTACCTTATGCCAGCATTCAGGATATTTTTTATCTCAACGATTTTAATTGGAACGTAACACCAAGCAACCACGAAACCAAAGAGTTTAAGTTAATACAACAACGTGTTGAAGCTACGCTAAAGCAAAACACAACAGTTTACGATTATGAAAAAGACAGTAAAGAACTCCAACACTTTATTGCCAACAATATTGCAAATGCTACCGATACCGCCAAAATTAAAATTGATAAAAACAATTTCATTCCAATTTATTTGCGTTGGCTCGATATAGTGAAACCCACTATTGACGTGCATTGGGACCAACTAAAAAAAGCAAATATTTTGGATAGCGATTTTTATTTGGCCGATCTTTTTGTGGACGATAAAGACACCCAACAAATTGACGACGATGTAACACTTCGTAATAATTTGTTTGTGATATTTGAAAACCAAGGCTACAAAATAGCCAAAGAAAATATTAAGCAAATGTTTGATGCCACCATCAACATTCGTAACAAGGAAGCGTATCAACTATTTTGGAAACGCTACAAACGCCCGCCATTACAGGATTTTCAGGAATACATTATACAACGCCGCGACTTGCTGGTGCCCCAAGATATTAGAGAACGGCAAGGAGCATTTTTTACCCCACGAATTTGGGTAGAGCTTTCGCAAAAATACTTGGCCGATTATTTAGGCGAAAACTGGCAAGACGAGTATTATATTTGGGATTGTGCCGCAGGTACTGGTAATTTGTTAGCAGGCTTAACTAACAAATACAATATTTTTGCAAGCACGCTCGACCAAGCCGACGTAAAAGTAATGCACGACCGTGTAGCACACGGAGCAAACCTTGTAAAAAACCACGTGTTTCAATTTGATTTTTTGAACGACGATTTTACTAAACTGCCACAAAACTTACAGGACATAATAAACGACCCAAAGAAACGTAAGAAGTTGGTGGTGTATATTAATCCGCCGTATGCGGAGGCAACTTCTGCAAAGACAGTAACAGGTACAGGAGAAAATAAAAGTGGTGTAACAACAAATTTCAAAGTAAACGAGTATTTAAACCCAAAAATTGGTAATGCTTCCAACGAAATATTTGCTTTGTTTATGGCTAATATTTATGATAAAATACCAGGTTGTATTTTAGGTCAATTTTCAAAACTTAAATTTGTTAATGGTTCAAATTTTAAAAAATTTAAAGGCTATTTTTTAGCGGATTACATAAGCGGATTTATTGTACCTGCTGAAACTTTTGACAATGTAAAAGGAAAATTTCCTATTGGTTTTACAATTTGGAACACTAATAAAAAAATTAAAACAAATATAATTTCAACAGATGTTTTTGATAAAAATGAAAATTACATTGGGACAAAACAATTTTATAGCGAATTACCTCAAAATGTAAATAAATGGATTAAATCATTTGATGATAAATTAACTGAAGGTGTAGGATTGATGTGCAACCCATCTCCTGATTTCCAACATAACAGTCAATTGTATATTTCAAGAGTAAAAGGGATAGAACATTTTAATTTTTATAATTTTACTCAGTATAATCTTATTGTAGGAACAATTTATTTTACTGTGCGAAATTGCATTAATGCTGATTGGCTTAATGACAGAGACCAATTTTTGTATCCAAACGATAATTGGAAAACAGACTCTGTATTTCAAAACGACTGTTTAGCTTTCACTTTGTTTCATGGACAAAATAGAATTAGAAGTAACGCAGGTACAAACCATTGGATACCTTTTACTGAGGACGAAGTAAATGCCAAAGAAAGATTTGCAAGTAATTTTATGACAGACTTTATAAAAGGTAAGTTGAAAGCGGAAACAAATAACAACTTGTTCGGAAGTAAAAAAGTAGGTAACAAACCATTAAAGTTTTCGAGTGAAGCCAACGAGGTTTTTAACGCTGGGCGTGCATTGTGGCAATATTATAACTCGTTTGATGCAATAATAGCAAACGCAAGCCTGTACGATATAAGAGAATATTTTCAGGGCAGAAACGACAAGGGCAGAATGAACTCCAAAAGTACCGATGCCAATTATACAGCATTAATAAGCGCATTAAGAACTGCACTAAGCGTATTAGCCGAAAAAATAAAACCAAAAATATACGAGTATGAATTTCTTAAAGAATAATTGCGAGCAACATTAGTTTTTGAAAACTCAAATACAACAACAGTTACTTAACTTATTGCCTACAACTACACCATGGAAAACACACTTGCCTACGCACAACAACAAGACGCTAACGACACATTAAGCGGTTACAGAAACCAGTTTTACTTTCCGATGATGAACGGAAAGCCCGCATTGTATTTTACAGGTAACTCGTTAGGCTTACAGCCACGCACCACACAAGACGCTATTATAAAAGAACTGGAGGATTGGGCAACGTACGGTGTGGAGGGGCATTTTCATGCACGTAATCCGTGGTTAAGTTATCATGAGCAATTTGCTGCGCCACTTGCAATGCTTACGGGTGCTAAGGAAACGGAGGTAGCGTGCATGAACCAACTTACTGTAAATTTACATTTATTATTAGTTAGTTTTTATAGACCTAAGGGCAAACGTTATAAAATTTTGGCAGAGGCAAAGGCTTTCCCAAGCGACCAATACGCCCTGCAATCGCAGGTAGAACATCATGGCTATAGTTATGATGATGCCGTGGTAGAGGTGCACCCACGCGAGGGCGAATACTGCATTAGGCACGAAGATGTTATAGCTAAAATAAACGAACTAGGCAACGAACTGGCTTTGGTAATGATAGGCGGGGTAAACTATTTTACTGGTCAGGTATTTAACATGGAAGCCATAACAGCGGCAGCGCACGCCGTGGGTGCGTTAGCAGGGTTTGATTTGGCGCACGCCATTGGCAATATTAAATTAGAGTTGCACGACTGGAACGTAGATTTTGCTACTTGGTGTAGTTACAAATATTTAAATAGCGGGCCTGGTGGCGTAAGCGGCGTGTACATACACGAGCGCCATGCTACTAACCCCGAAGTACCACGTTTTGCAGGCTGGTGGGGGCATGATAAAGAAAGTAGGTTTAAAATGAACCGTGGCTTTGTACCTATGCCTACCGCTGAAGCATGGCAACTTAGTAATGCGCCTGTATTAAGCATGGCAGCGCACAAAGCGGCACTAGCTATTTTTGTAAGTGCAGGCACTGACAAATTATTTGCAAAGCGTGATAAACTCACGTCCTATTTAGAATTTATAATTAATACCGTAGCGAGTAACACAGGTAAACACTTAGAAATAATAACTACCACAAACCTCACGGAACGTGGCACACAACTAAGCGTAATAGCCCACGGACAAGGTAAAGCCCTACACGATGCACTTACGCAACACGGCGTAATAGCCGATTGGCGAGAGCCTAATGTAATACGCCTTGCGCCCGTACCGTTGTACAATAGTTTTGAAGACTGTTATAAATTTGGCGAAGTGCTACAGCATTTGTTAAGTAAGTAAATTCTGTAATTATAAACTGTAGTAATAGCGCATATTTGTTGTATATAAATATCAAATTCTGTGTAATAATTTACACATTGTACAATGTAAATTAAATTAATACTTTTGAAGGTACAATACAATTACAACGCCTGTGTTTTCTATAATAGATCGCTATATACTCAAAAAATTTATTACCACTTTTATTTACGCCATAGCGTTAATATTGGTAATAACTGTGGTGTTTGATATTTCGGAAAAACTAGATGATTTTGTAGATAATAAAGCTCCGCTCAAAGCCATAGTATTTGATTATTACGTAAATTTTTTGCCCTTTTTTGCTAATATGTTTAGCCCTTTGTTTGTGTTTGTGGCAGTAATATTTTTTACGAGCAAAATGGCTAGTAATACCGAAATTGTGGCCATACTTAATAGCCAAGTTAGTTTTTGGCGTATGCTTGTGCCTTATATGGTAGGCGCTACGGCTATTTGTGTAGCATCGTTGTACTTAGGTAATTTTGTAATACCACACGCCAACAAAACACGCTTGGAGTTTGAGGATAAATATATTTTTAATAGGTTTCATTTTACGGAAACCAACGTACACCGAAAGTTAGATAAGGAAACCTTTGTATTTTGAAAACTACGACAATACCACCCAAACAGGGTATAAATTTAGCTTAGAAAAATTTACCGAAAACCGACTTACCTACAAACTCAATGCGGAC
Organism: Bacteroidia bacterium; assembly: GCA_043778625.1. Lineage (GTDB taxonomy): Bacteria > Bacteroidota > Bacteroidia > UBA4408 > UBA4408 > JACMRI01. Next base: position 7,347 of record JAYWFU010000097.1, read on the forward strand.
TTAATACGTTGGGACAGCTTAAAACAATTGTGGATAGTTGAAAATGTAAATGAACGCTCCGTAAAAGGTTTAGGCGAAACATTTAACCGACATCCTACTAAAGAATTAAAAATAAACCTCCTCCCCGAAGAATTTAGTAAGCGCCTAACCAGCACCGAAACCCTTAATTATTCGGAATTAAACCAATATATAAAGGAAGAGCAAGCCAAGGGTAACGAAAACGTAGTGTTTTTTGAGGAAGTGAAATATAACCGTATAGCCATGCCGTTTGCAACATTTGCACTAACGTTAATTGGTGTAAGTGTTGCAAGTCGTAAGGTGCGGGGTGGTATTGGCTTGCACATTGCGTTGGGTTTAGCACTAAGTTTTTCGTACATAATGGTAATGCAAATAGCTACAAAATTTGCATTGTACAGTAATTTTAACATAATACTAGCGTGCTGGCTGCCCAATATTATTTATTTATTATTAAGTTTTATATTATTACGCATGGCGCCAAAATAAAATGGCAATTTTTCCGTTATAACTAGTAAACACTAAAATTATTACCTTATATTGAAACTTTTTTACACCCTTTTATTGCCCCTACTATTAATAGTTACGTTAAGTTGTAAAAAAACGTATAGAGCCACCATTCCTGCGTATTTGGTTATAGATAGTAGTATTGTACTTACTAATTACGCATTACAAGGTACAACTAATCAAAAAATAAAAAACATAAGTGTGGCCGTAGATGGCACTGAATATGGGCTTTACCAAATACCGTGCAAAATACCATTAACCACTATTGGCGAAGGTAAGTTAGTAACCATTAGACCTTATATTGTGGAAAGTGGGCAAGGAGATTACAAATTTAGTTACCTGTATATGGCCAATTATACTACTACACTTACTATTAATAACGAACAAACTATACGGCTTAGGCCAGTGTTTAGTTACACGGCGTTTGCTAAATTTCCGTGGCTCGAAGATTTTGAAAACTCTGCCCAAAGTATTGAAAAAACTTCCACTAGTAAAACATCCATGGCTTTTGAAATTGACCCCGCTAAGGTGTTGGAGGGTAATAGATGTGGTAAAATAACACTTGATGCTACTAGCAATTATTATGAAGGAGTAACTAGCCAAAATTTTAACATCCCCATTAATGGTGATTATACTTACCTCGAAATGAATTACAGCACTACTTGCCGTTTTGCAGTGGGCTTGCAGTACAGCGAAAACAGCGTACTGAAAAATCAATTTGCACTAACACTTACACCTACAACTACGTCATTAAATACAAAAAGCACTTGGAACAAAGTATACGTGAATCTTGCAGGTATAGCGTTAGACCATAAAACGGCAGTAAATTTTAAATTTATTATATATGCCCAACGTGATACTACACATACAACCGACGAAGTATTGTTGGACAATTTAAAATTTGTTACTAACTTATGATAGCCAAAAAATACGCCACTTATTTTATTGTAGCTGATGCCTCAGCTACAGCACTTTCGTGGCTATTGTTTTATAATTTTAGGAAACTATATATCGAAACTAAAGCCTTAGGTTATAAAATAGGCATAGTGTACGACACTAAATTTATAGTGTCAATGCTTGCTATTGTGGTATTTTGGCTATTGTTGTTTAATTTTAGTGGGCACTATGCTAAAGTATTACGTAAGTCGCGACTCAACGAAATAAACACTGTAATTTCCACCGTTGTACTAGGTTCTGTGGTATTGTTCTTTGCATTATTACTTGATGATACCTCGTATAGCTACACGTCGTACTACGAATCATTTGGGGTATTACTAGGCACGCAATTAACCTTAATATTACTTGTGCGCATTGTTATTACTACTAAAATTGTAGATGCTATTCATGCTAAAACAACAGGGTTTAATACCATAATTATAGGCAATAACGAGCGTGCGTATAAATTGTATGATGATGTGCGTAATGAAAAAATATCGTCGGGAAATATATTTGTGGGCTACATACCACTAAAATTAGGTAATGGAGAATTATTTAAAAATGAATTAAACTGCCTAGGTTCGCTTGACAACATTAAAAACATATTACAACAACACGCTATAGAAGAAGTGATAATAGCCGTAGAAACTGTTGAGCACGAGCAACTTAACCAAATAATAAATGCCATTGAACCCGCTAATGTTGTTATAAAAATACTGCCCGACATGTACGATATACTCACAGGAGGCGTAAAAATGATATCAATATTTGGAGCACCATTAATTACAATTAACAAAGATAATATGCCGTATTGGCAACAATCAACCAAGCGAGGTATTGATATTGTACTATCGTTATTAGCGTTAATACTGGGTTTTCCATTATTTGTTATTACTGCACTATTGGTTAAACGTAGTTCGGTAGGGCCAGTATTTTATAGCCACGAGCGTGTGGGCTTGCACGGTAAAGGATTTCAAATTTATAAATTTAGGAGTATGTGCATTAATGCCGAAAAAAATGGTCCAGCATTATCAAGTACACACGATAGTCGTATTACACCCTTTGGTAAATTTATGCGTAAAACACGACTCGACGAAATACCCCAATTTTATAACGTACTTAAAGGCGATATGAGCCTTGTAGGCCCAAGACCCGAGCGCCAATTTTTTATTGATAAAATAGTGCAGGAAGCTCCACACTACAAACTACTGCACCGTGTGCGTCCAGGTATTACTAGTTGGGGGCAAGTAAAATATGGCTATGCCGAAAATGTAACTGAAATGATACAACGCCTCAAATTTGATGTGCTATATGTAGAAAACCGTAACATAGCCCTTGATTTTAAAATATTGATACATACTGTATTAATAGTATTGCAAGGGCGCGGCAAATAATTAATGAATATAGTGTTCCTATTAATTGTTGCTACGCTATGCGTTATACATTTAGCTTACTGCATATTAATAATTTATATTATCTATATTAACATACAAAACCCCGTAAGTACTACGCTGCCAAATCCTCCACAAATTATGGTAAGTGTACTAATTATAGCGCGCAACGAGGCGCATAATTTACATCAGTTATTTGCTAATTTGATAGCACAAAATTATACTACTAAAAATATTGAAATTATAGTGGTAGATGACAACTCTACTGATGAAACCCTTGATATTGCTAAATCATACGCTAATCAATTAACTATACACTGCATTGAGTTAAAAAACTATACCAATATTACTAGCAATTACAAAAAACAAGCGCAAGCCTTGGCGGTTGGGCACTGCACTAACGATTTTGTAATTTGTATTGATGCCGATGTGCAGCTCACCCCCAATTTTATTGCAGCACACGTACAGCATTATACTTCAAACAATCACTATTTTCAATATGGATTAGTAACATTTAATAGTAATACTACTAACTTAATTCAACGTATTGATTATAACGAAAATCTTGCCCTACAAGCATTAACACGTGGAGCGGCATTATCTAATAATCATTTATTATGCAACGGCGCTAATATGGCATTTAGTAAGCAAGCATACACGACACTGCAAGTGCAAAGTAATAGTACTACCAACGCTTCAGGCGATGACGTACTGTTGTTACAAAAATTTATTAACGCAGGTTATGCAGTAAGTTATGTTAATACTACACACGCACAGGTACAACACCCCACCACTACATTTTTAATGCACTATTTACAGCAGCGTGCACGTTGGTTTAGCAAGCACGCCAGCTATACTAACACTAAATTAAAGTATGTAATGTACTGTATTGGCTTACAAAACATAGTACAACCATTAGTCCAAATGAGTATATTAATGATGTGCTGTATATTGACATTTAATCTATTAACTATTTATTATTTGGTTATGTTGCTAGTAATAACAGTGCTTACCAAATTAATAATTGATAGTGCATTAGTACATAAGTTTGAACAAACCACAACTTCAACTATAACTAAACTTACGCTTAGTTTTATTTGGGCAGCAGTAGTTTACCCTTGGTATGTGTGGGCAGTAGTACTATACACTAAATTTACGCCGCTACGTTGGAAAGACCGGCTTATAAGCTAAGTTATAAATCACAAATTGGTTTTCTATGTATTGTTGAATTCAATTAGTAAAGAATAATGTAACAACAAAAGCGGTGCTATTAACGAGTTAATGTTTACAACTAATACTCCCATTAGTTATTAAACACGCGGTAATAGTTCATTTTTGTTTTAATTATGATAAAACAATTAGTTACCACCATACTTAGCGCATTACTATTGGCAGTTGTTACATTGCAAGCCAATGCACAGGCTCGTCCTAAAGTATTTATGGTTAAATATAAAATAGACAAAAGTGCTGAGGCTAAATTTGCTCAAGGCGAAGATTTTTTTGAACAGGCTAATTATTTAAAAGCTAAAGAAGTTTTTGCGGAGTTGTCTGACAAAAACTTGTTACAACCCTTATTTGCTTACCGTACTGCTGTATGTATGCTATACGAAGGTTTTGATGTATCCAAAGCCATACAATACATGGAGCGAGCCTATAAGCGCGATAGCACTATGGAACATATTAATTATTTTATGGCACGTGCTTACCACATGAATGGGCGCGAAGACGACGCCATAAAATTTTACACTAAATATTTAAACAATACCGCTGATGCTACTACACAAACTGAAGTAAAACTATTAATACAACAGTGTAACAATGCTAAGGCTATGGCAAGCACGCCCGTTGTTACTACTATTAAAAACTTGGGGAGTACCATTAACTCCGATGCATCAGAGTATGTACCAGTAATTACTACCGACGAAAGTATTATGTTATTTACCTACCGTGGGCCACGCAGCAAAGGAGGCTTACAAAACGAAAGTTTTAAACCTGATGCAAGCGGTAATTATTACGAAGATATTTTTCAGAGTAATAAAGTAGGCGCACAGTTTGACAACCCCGAACCATTGGGCGATGATATAAACTCACTAGGGCATGATGCCTGCATAGGCATTTCATTTAATGGTAATTTGCTTCTCTTGTTTAAAAGTACAGCCAAAAACGGAGGCGATATTTACACCAGTAAACGCAACGGCGAAGGTTGGGAAAAACCCATACCGTTAGATGCAAACATTAATACCAAGGCTTGGGAAGGTAGCGCATCTATTACGGCCGATATGCAAACATTGTATTTTGCGAGTGAACGCCCAGGAGGCTTTGGCGGTAGAGATATTTACCGCAGCGCACGTAATGCTAATGGTACTTGGGGCGTAGCACAAAACTTAGGTAAGGGCGTTAATACAGCCCTTAACGATGACGCACCATTTATTCACCCTGATGGTGTTACGCTTTACTTTAGTAGCGAGGGACACAATAGTATTGGAGGCTATGATATTTATCGTACCAACTGGATTGATAACAACTTTACTACACCCGAAAACATAGGCATGCCTATTAACACTGCGGGCGATGATATTTATTTTGTAATTGATGCCAGTGGTACTTCAGGATATTATTCTAGTGGGCGTGCTGGCGGTTTGGGGCAGCAAGATATTTACAGTATTGATATGGGGCAAGTGGGTAAACGCCCTATACTAGCCGTAATTAAAGGTACGGTAGTAGCCAATGGTAAAACAGTAGCAGCTACTATTAAATTAGAAAACATATCCGACAACATTAAATATGGAGATATTAACTCTAACGCCACCACAGGTAATTATTTATTTACTTTAATGCCAGGGGTTAAATATAAAGTTACTTACTCCTATGAGGGCTACGAACCTTACACTGAATACGTAGACACCAAATTTTTATCGCAGTACGTAGATGTGCTAAAAGACGTGGATATGACTGACCCTAAAAGTGCTAAAGTAGATAGCTCAAGCACTATTGAATATTTAATGGAAAAACGTGTTATTGAACTCAAAATGTTAAAAACATCCACTAACATTAACGAATCGCCAGCGGCACGTGCTATACGCGAAATGCAACAAGAAGAAGAGACTAACAACACGCTAGAACTAGCATTAAAAGCTAAAAATGATAGTTTAGCCAAACTACAAACGGATAAATCAACGTTTACTACAATTGATGAAGACGATACAAATTTACGAACCAAAATAGCCAAGTACGAAGGTAAATCATTAAATGATAAAAAGGTATACGCCAGTTTTTTAACGGATATAGGACAGTTAAAAAACGAAAAAATTATTTACAAAGTGCAAATAGGTGCGTATCGTTACCCGCAAAATTTTAAATACACTAACGTGCAACAAGTGTATGGCAATGCCGATGTGCTTAACAGCGATGATGGTATTACACGCTTTACGCTAAAAGAATATAGTACCATAGCTGAGGCCGAAGTATTTAGGCAAGAAATGATACAACGTGGCATTACCGATGCGTGGATTACTGCCATGTATCAAGGCAAACGAGTAACCTTGGAGCAGCTAATAGCCAAGCGTTTTTACACTAATAAAAATTCGTAATACTACTTAGTTAAAAACACCCAAAATGGCGCAAATTATTGGTATCATTGCACAATATATCAATAAGCACATTATAAATGAATTTATTATCAGTAGAAAATCTAAGCAAATCATACGGACTTAAAGTATTATTTAAAAACATATCGTTTGGCATTGCCACCAACGAAAAAGTAGCATTAATAGCCGCTAACGGTTCAGGCAAAACATCGCTACTTAATATTATTATGGGTAAAGATGTAGGTGAGGGTGGTAATGTAACTTTTAATAAAGAAAGTTCGGTGGCATACGTGTCGCAACAACCTGATTACACTGCCTTTGAAACTATTAAAGACGTAGTATTTAACCCCATAACGCCTGTGGTTAAAGCTATTAACGAATACGCCATAGCACTTGACCTGTATAGCACCGTAGGCGACGAAGCCAGCGAACGTCGCTACGAAAACGCACAACACATTATGGATACTCTTGATGCTTGGACGTACGAAGAACAAGTACAAGGCACACTTACTAAATTAAATTTAACCAATATTGATATGCCTATTAAAACCCTTTCGGGTGGGCAAATTAAACGCTTATCGTTAGCATTGGCATTGGCACAAAAACCTAATTTATTAATATTAGATGAACCTACCAATCACTTGGATATTGATATGATTGAGTGGCTCGAAAATTATTTAATGACTCTTAATTGCTCACTATTACTGGTTACGCACGACCGTTATTTTTTGGATCGTGTATGTAATGTAATATTGGAATTAGGCGACCAAAAACTATATACCCACAAAGGCAATTACAGTTATTTTGTAGAGAAAAAAGCGGAGCGTGAAGCCATGCAAAGTGCCGAAATTGATAAAGCACGCAATACTTATTTTAGAGAATTGGAATGGGTGCGTCGTATGCCTAAAGCCCGTACCACTAAGAGTAAGAGCCGTTTAGATGCTTTTGACGATATTAAAGCTGTGGCATTAAGCCGTAAAAAACAACAGGAGCTTACCATACTATCGCACATGAGCCGTATGGGTAGCAAGATTATGGAAATTACTGATTTACAAAAAGCATTTGGCGATAAAAAAATCATTAACAACTTTACACATACTTTTACTCGTGGCGAAAAATTGGGTATTATTGGTGCTAACGGTGCTGGTAAATCAACGTTTTTGAATATGCTTATGGATATGGAAAAACATGATGCTGGCAAAATTGTGCATGGCGAAACCATAGTGTACGGCTACTACGAACAAAAAGGACTGCAACTTAAAGAGGACAAACGTGCCATTGAAGTAGTACGCGATGTGGCTGAGTATATTACACAACCTGATGGTAGCTCGCTTACGGCAGCATCGTTAATGAACAAATTTTTGTTTCCGCCAGAGTTGCAACACAACTTTGTAAGTAAGTTAAGTGGGGGCGAGCAACGTCGCTTGTATATGCTATCGGTGTTAATGAAAAACCCTAACTTTTTAATACTTGACGAACCTACTAACGACCTTGATATTGCTACGCTATCCACCCTCGAAAATTTTTTGGTGGACTATCAAGGCTGCTGCATAGTAGTAACCCACGACCGTTATTTTATGGATAGATTGGTAGATCAACTACTGGTATTTAAAGGCGATGGCGAAGTGGAGTTGTTCCCAGGTAATTACACCCAATACCGCGAATACCTTGAGATACAAGAGGAATTAGAAAAAGAAGAAAATAAAAACAGAAAAAATAATACCGCCCAAACTACAACGGCAGGTGTTAAAAGCAAAATTTCGTTTAAGGACAAACAAGAGCTTGACCAATTAGAGCTTGACTTAGAAGCCTTGGAACTACACAAAAAACAACTTGAACACGAAATTGCCCAAGGCGATTTAAGCTCCGAAATAGTATTGAAAAAAAGCAAAGAATTTGAAACAACAACACAACAGCTCGAAGCTAAAACATTGCGTTGGATGGAGCTTACGGAGTTACTATAATTTTTTTTGAGTGCTTGCCTATAATTAATTACGGACACGATATTTTTTGTAATCCGCAACTAATTTTTGCTTAATGTGTTTGGGTAATAATCTAAATCCAAGTTGGTAATAAAGGCCGTCAAAATTTTGATTAATACCTATTTGTGTTAATATTTTTCGATAGCCTAACGATGCTGTAAATGCTACATCAGGCGATAAGTTAAGCATAGCATTAATGCCGCCTAGTGCTGGAAAAAAATAATTATTTATCTTAAATGTTTTACCACTACTGTTTACAATGGGTATGGTTACGTTGGTAAAAAAATCAGTTAGATTTACATTACTATAGCCCATACCTATTTCGAGCGGAATGCCCAGTGTAAGCCATTTAGAGGTGTAGAATAAATATTCGATACTTGGAGTTACGTAGTACATGGTTAGCACTCCGTTAACCAAATATCCGTTTTGCCCATTAACACTAATGGGTATAGCCTTGGGGGCTAAACTTTGTATTTGACTAACGTAGTAAGCCTTACTAATAAGTAGGGTTGATGTACCGTTACTTTTAGCATAAAAAGCACCTATACCTAAGCGTATTTTGTGGCGGTAAGTAAACCCAAAATTAATGCCTGTAACGCTTGTGGTAGCATTAGTGCCTAGTAAATTATTGCGCCAAAAAATAGATTTACGTTTATCTAACAAAAAATCAAACTCCCATTTTTTAGTGCTTGAATCTTGGGGAGCTAACTGTGCGCTAGTTTTCAGCGTACCAAGTAGTAGCATACATAATATAAATCGAAACAAAAGCATAGGGTAGATAATTGGTAGTGAATTATAAATATAAAGTACTGCTTGCATTACAAATATATTGTAAATTTTAGCAACATAATTTCTACAAGTGATACGTTGTTGGTTGCAAATTGATTAACTACTTTCGTTGTAATAATTAATACTCTAACATAACGTGATTAATAAACGAAAAATATTTAACGACCCTGTGTACGGGTTTATAAGCATACCTAACGAGCTAGCGTTTGATTTGATTGAACACCCGTACTTTCAGCGTTTGCGTAGCATTAAGCAATTGGGCTTAACGCACTTGGTGTACCCTGGGGCATTGCACACAAGGTTTCATCATGCGCTAGGCGCAATGCACTTGCTTACACAAGCCTTAGAAACCCTTAGTTACAAAGGCATTGAAATAACTGCTGCCGAAAATGAAGCCGTAACCATAGCTATATTATTGCACGATATTGGGCACGGACCTTTCTCGCATGCTTTGGAACATAGCATTGCCAAAGGTATGCACCACGAAGAGTTGTCGTTACTATTTATGCACGAGCTTAACCAACAATTTGGCGGTAGGCTCACCATGGCTATTGAAATATTTACCAATAAATATCACAAACATTTTTTGCATCAATTGGTGTCGAGCCAATTGGATATGGATAGACTGGATTACTTGAGTAGAGACAGTTTTTTTACGGGAGTAAGCGAAGGAACAATTAGCAGCGACCGTATTATAAAAATGTTGAACGTTGTTAACGACGAATTAGTAATAGAATCGAAGGGCATATATTCAGTAGAAAATTTTATTGTTTCGCGCCGTTTGATGTACTGGCAAGTGTATTTGCACAAAACGGTGCTAAGTGCCGAAAACATACTCGTAAATATATTAAAACGTGCAAAGGAGCTTGCCCAGCAAGGCGTAGCTGATTTATTTGCATCGCCTCCGTTTCATCAGTTTTTATATAATAATTATACTATTGATGATTTTAAAACTAATACCCAACTACTTAA
>JAYWFU010000098.1:0-17103 GCA_043778625.1 Bacteroidia bacterium
AGCGAGGGGATATAGAAAAACAGAGAACTTTATTAATATGATTTATTTTCTTACCGCTAAACTAAAATTTGATTACCCACACCAAACGTCATAGACCCCAATATTTGGATTTATACTGCTGAAAACTGGTCAGTTGAACAAGCTGACAGATATTACAACTTAATTGTTGACGAGATAGAATATGTTTCAAAAAAAATTGAGACAGCAAAAGATTTCGGAAATATTATAGAAAATTATAAATTTTCAAAAGTTAAATACCACTTGGTATTTTATAAGAAAACTGAAAATACAAAAACAGAAGTCGTGAGAATTTTGCACGAAAGAATGGACATAAAAAACAGAATCAACGATTAAAACAGAAGGCGAACTGCAGCTACTCCTAATATTAGGTAACCAAAATAATATGTCACGAGAAATTAAGAGTAGTGAAGAGCTATAAGCTACTGCCAGCGGAGTAAAAAAATGAGCCCTCAACAAAGATTTTGAGAAAGTGGGGCGTTTATACTAAATTTAAACATTGGAATTCTAATCAACATTTGTGCTTAGATTTCCCCACCTTCGCAAAGCCCAAAACATTATGCACAATATTTAAAATGACCGACATTAAACAAATAGCAGACGACATTTACAGCAAAGACAAGACAAAGTCCCATAAAGACCTCGTTGAAAATTTTGAACAACATCAACAGATAATTGATAGTTTAGACTTTAATTCAACAGCAGATACTTACGACATTTATTCGCAGTTAATCGCTGACTACGGAATTGCACTTGCAGAAATACATAGTTACAAAAAAGCTGTTCCTGTTATAGAAAAAGCTCTTGACCTGTTTAAAAAAAACACGAAATATACTCCCGACACTATACTTAATATTAAGTTTTACGAAACACTAATATTCAATCGTGGACTTTGCAATTATTACCTTGACAAATACGAATTAGCGAAGCCCGACTTTGAGTTATTGGTAAAACTGTATCCTGACAATTCAATTTATCCTAAATGGACAAACGCAATCAACGATAAGAGTTTAAACCGCCTTAAAAATATTTTATGGTACGGTGTTGCTGGAGCGGTTTTAATTGAATCTTTTTTTGACAAGCCTGCTTTAATAAAAGACATCACTCTTGGAGTCGGGCTTCTTTGCTTATTAGGGGTAATAGTATTAGAGACATTAATGTATTATAGAAAGAAAAAATACGGTGCATAACATTCGTTTGGCAAAAAAGTGGGTTCAGTGCTTAAATGAAGCTTTGTGCCTCGTATCAAGTTCAGTGCTGGCAGATAGTTTCGTGTTTCGACTTCCCCACCTTCGCAAAGCCCAAAAAACGTTAGTAATTATACTGTAGGACAGAAAAAATGGAAAACCCTTTAGACAATTTAGTAGGACTTTATTGTGTAGAAGCATACCGAGGTTATGCTGGACATCTAAAAATAAAGTGTAGTAAATATACCGACACGTTAACACTTTTAACCAATGACCTAAAAGAACCTGAATGGCAGTTTGAAACTGTATCGGCAGCTTGGCGACTTAGTGAAAACGAAATAATTCTAACAGGATCTTATGAGGACGAAGAACACAATGACAATTATTTGAAGCCATTAATTGGAAAAAAAATAGTAGAAATTAAAAACAATAATGCGACCGATTTTAGCTTAGTATTTCAAGACAAATTTAAAATAGAAACTTTCAATCAAGGACTTGATTTTCATCCGTTGGAATTATACAATACTATTAACGAGTCATGTTTAATTTTAAGTCCTATAGGACAATGGATTCTAGCAAAAGACGAAATCGGTTTCAGTGACAAGGAAGAATTACAGAGTTTACATTCGGAGAAAACAGATAAGAGATGGGAGAAAATTGTTCCAGTAAAATCCTTCGATAATAATTGCAATAATTGCGCTTATTACTTGTTGACAAGTGGACGCTTTTATTTCTGGGACTATGGAATATGTAGCAACAGAAAATCGACTTATGACGGAAAAGTTGTTGGAATTAAATCAACCTGCATGTATTTTGACTTTGAATTAAAAACTGAAAAGTAGCATGAACCGCTAACAGCACCTTTGCATTATGGCGGGCGAGGTGCGAATATGAACAGTAGTGCAATTAATAAACATCGTGCGTTTAGACAGGTTAGTGCATTTAATCCGCCACAACACAAAGCGCCAAACCGTTAGCCTTGAGTTTGACTAACCCTAATAAACCGAGAGAAACGAACACATACACGTCAAAAACAAAGCGTAATCAAAATATTATTTTTGGATATAGTAGCCAACATTTTCTATGGTTTACCGTAACAGCTAGCAAACATAAATTTATTATACAACGGCTAGTTCCCTTAGTTTTCATCGAAGAAACGGTTACATCAAATAATTTATATGCGCGCCTTAGTGAAAACTCAAGGAACTACGCAAGAACAAAACCAACGAAAATTAATGGTTAGTAGTTGAAGCAATTACACTGTTTAACTTTTATACCCAAGCCATCTCAAAACAATTATAGCCCTAATATTCAGGAGCGTTTTTGCTTGCCCACAACGTATTCATTAATAACGATGCAATAGTCATAGCGCCCACACCACCAGGTACAGGGGTTATGTAGCTACATAGTGGAGCTACTTCGTCAAACTTAACATCGCCTTTTAGTTTAAAACCACTTTTGGTTTCGGTGCTGGCTACACGGTGTATGCCCACATCTATTACAGTTGCACCTTGTTTAATGTATTCGGCAGTTACAAATTCGGGCTTGCCTATGGCTACAATAAGTATATCAGCCTGCTTGCATATTTCTTTTAAATTTTCGGTTTTGCTATGGCACAAAGTTACAGTGGCATTGCCCGGATAATCGTTGCGGGCCATTAAAATACTTACAGGCGAACCCACAATATTACTACGCCCTAGCACCACACAATGTTTGCCCGATGTAGGTATATTGTATTTTTCGATAAGTGTTATTACACCCAACGGAGTAGCGGGGACATAAGTAGGCAAACGCTGTGTTAAACGGCCTACGTTAACACTATGAAAGCCATCAACATCTTTGCGTGGATTAATGGTTTCAATTACCTCTCGCTCGTTAATATGCTTAGGCAAAGGCAACTGCACTATTAAGCCGTGTATTTTGGGATTATTATTAATTTCGATAATTTTATCTAATAATTCACGCTCGGTAATAAACGAAGTAAACCTAAACACCGACGACGAAAATCCAACTTCCTCACAGGCTTTTTCTTTACTTGCCACGTAAGTTTCTGAGGCAGGGTCGCTACCCACTAATATTGCTGCTAGGTGCGGTCGTTCGCGCCCTTCGGCCATCATATTGGCTACTTCTTTTTGCACTTCGTTTCTAATGTCTTGCGCTACTTTTTTTCCGTCTATTAATATCATGTAGTATTGGCTTATTTGGTATTGTACAAATTTAGTAATAAACTAGTTATTGGCTTGTAAAAAACGTATTAAATCCCAAAGCCACGCTATGCGTGGCTTTGGGAGACAGCAGCTAATTATTGCCAATGTAAGTGTTTGTATTACACTTCTTTTCTAAACACTAATTTATTATCAAAACAATCCAGTACAATACTTTCGTTTTTGTTGAGCTGTGCGCTTAATAATAGTTTGGCTAACTCGTTAGCTACTTGTTTTTGTAATACACGTTTTACGGGGCGTGCACCGTATTGTGGGTCGTAGCCTAATTGAGCTATCCAATCTACCGCTTCGTCAGTAAACAAAATAGTAATATCGTTTTTAAGCAACATTTTTTGCATTTCGTTCAATTGTAATTGTACAATACTTTTTACGTACTCACGTCCCAAGGGTTCAAACATTACTATGTCGTCAATTCTATTCAAAAACTCTGGGCGTATGGTTTGGCGCAGTAATTCGTATACCTTAACTTTAGCCGTGGCATACACTTGGTCTTTATTGTCGTCAGTTAAGTTTTCAAATTGCTCTTGTATTAGGTGTGCGCCAATATTAGAAGTCATTATTATAATGGTGTTTTTAAAATTTACCACACGCCCTTTGTTGTCTGTTAATCGTCCGTTGTCTAACACTTGTAACAAAATATTAAACACGTCGGGGTGTGCTTTTTCAATTTCGTCTAACAACACTACACTATAATTTTTGCGACGCACCGCTTCAGTTAATTGTCCACCTTCCTCATAGCCTACATAGCCCGGAGGCGCACCTACTAGGCGGCTTACGCTATGTCGCTCTTGATACTCGCTCATATCAATACGTACTAAGGCGGCATCAATATTAAACAAATACTCCGCAAGGGCTTTGGCTAATTCGGTTTTACCTACTCCTGTTGTACCCAAAAATATAAACGAACCTATTGGGCGTTTAGGGTCGCCCATGCCTGCACGACTACGGCGTATAGCATCGCTAACAGCTCCAATGGCTTCGTCCTGCCCTACTACACGTTTGTGTAATTCTAGTTCTAAATTCAATAGTTTTTCGCGTTCGCTTTGCATCATACGGTTTAGGGGTATTCCCGTCCAACGGCTTACTGCAGCTGCTATGTCGTCAGCGTCCACCTCTTCCTTAATAAGCATGCTACCACTTGCTTTTAAGGCTTCAAAATCATCAGAATATTTTAGAATTTCGGTTTCGCACGCACCAATTTTACTATAACGTATTTCGGCTACTTTAGCGTAATCGCCTGCCCGCTCGGCTATATCCGCTTCATTTTTTAAAGTCTCTATTTTCTGTTTGTTAATTTGAATTTGTTCTACAATTTGTTTTTCGTTTAACCACTTTGCTTTTATACTATCTCGCTCTTGGGTAATGTTGGCAATATCTTCCGCTAATTGATTTAATTTGTTCGTGTCGTTTTCTCGGCGTATTGCTTCTCGTTCAATTTCGAGCATACGTATTTTACGCTCCAATTCGTCTAACGCTACTGGCATACTATTCATTTCCATTCGTAATTTACTAGCCGATTCGTCCATGAGGTCAATTGCCTTGTCGGGCAAAAAACGATCGGTTATATAGCGCGATGATAGCTCTACACTTGCAATAATAGCCTCGTCTTTTATCCGTACTTTGTGATGATTTTCGTAACGCTCTTTTAATCCCCGTAAAATAGAAATAGCGTCTTCAATATTGGGTTCGTCCACCATTACTTTTTGAAACCTACGTTCGAGTGCCTTATCTTTTTCAAAGTATTTTTGATACTCGTTAAGCGTGGTAGCACCTATGGCTCTAAGCTCTCCTCGTGCCAGTGCTGGTTTTAAAATATTAGCTGCATCCATTGCACCCTCGCCACCTCCTGCGCCCACAAGGGTATGTATCTCGTCAATAAACACTATTATTTCGCCGTTGCTATTGGTAATTTCTTTCACTACCGATTTCAAGCGCTCTTCAAACTCGCCCTTAAACTTTGCCCCTGCAATTAATGCCCCCATATCTAAAGCAAACAATTGTTTCGATTTTAAATTTTCGGGTACATCGCCACTTACAATTCTATGCGCTAAACCCTCAGCTATAGCGGTTTTACCCACACCTGGCTCGCCCACTAATATTGGATTGTTTTTGGTACGGCGCGAAAGTATTTGCAATACGCTACGTATTTCTTCGTCGCGCCCAATTACGGGGTCTAGCTTGCCTTTGCGGGCTTGCTCTATTAAATTAATGCCATACTTATTAAGTGCATTGTAAGTTTCATCGGCTGTTGCCGAATTAACTTTACTGCCTGCACGCAGTTCAATAATTGCTTTTTTTAATTCGGCAGTTACAAAACCCGTATCTCGCATAAGTTGCGATGTACTGTCGGCACCATGTTTTACAAGAGCTAGCAATATATGTTCGGTGCTTATAAATTCATCGTTAAGCTCCGTCATATAATTAGTTGCGTAGGCTAACGTTTGGTTGGCATTGGTTGATAAATGTGGCTCTCCGCCTTGCACCTTTGGGAACGATTGTATAATTTTATCTAATGACGCAGTAAGCATGTTGCTGTTTACACCAAGTTTTTTCATTACGTAGGGAGTTAGGTTTTCGTCAGTCGTAAGTAAGGCTTTAAGCAGGTGTGCGTTTTCAATAATTTGTTGTTCGTTTTGCAAGGCAAGTTGTACTGCTTGTTGTACAACCTCTTGTGCTTTTATGGTATAGTTTTTTAAGTTCATGTTATGTAATTATTTAAGTTGTTTTATAGCATCAAATACACCACCAACGCCCAATACACGCCAAGTTTACAGGTTTTATAATTGTGCAAAGCCACAATGGCTTATGGTTTTATAACAGCACGACAAAAGGTTATTGATTGTTGTTGTTTAGTTAATTATAACATAATTAGTAATGGTTTAATGGCTCTCCTATTCTATTTTTAATTAGTTGTAAAAACTTAAATAATGTGTTCACCCCCTATAAAATTGATTAATACTATTGGTTTGGTTATATTTGTAAAAAAATAGAAAATTATGTTAGAAAAATTAGAAGCTATTAAACGCCGATTCGAAGAGGTTGAACAAAAACTAAGTGATCCGTCGGTAATATCCGACATGAAAAAATTTAAGGTATTTAACAAAGAATACAAAGACCTACAACCCATAATGGAAGCATTACACACCTACAAACAGGTGTTAATGAATATTGATGCCGCCAAAGAAATATTAGAGTTTGAAAAAGACGCGGATATGCGTGATATGGCTAAGGACGAACTGGAGGAGAGCCGTACGCTTCAATTAAAAATGGAAGACGATATTCGTATAATGATGATACCGCAAGACCCTGAAGACGACCGTAACGCCATAGTGGAGCTACGTGCAGGCACAGGAGGCGACGAGGCATCAATATTTGCAGGCGATTTGTTTAGAATGTACAGCAAGTTTTGCGACCGTCATGGTTTTAAACTAGAAGTAGTAGACCACAACGACGGTACTGCAGGCGGCTACAAGGAAGTGGTATTTAACGTGATAGGCGAAAAAGCTTACGGAATAATGAAATACGAAAGTGGTGTGCATCGTGTACAACGCGTACCACAAACTGAAACCATGGGGCGTGTACACACCTCAGCCGCTACAGTTATTGTAATGCCTGAGGCCGATGAATTTGATGTAGACGTGAGAGAAAGTGATATACGCAAAGATACTTTTTGTTCGAGCGGCGCGGGAGGGCAGTCAGTAAATACAACTTACTCGGCAGTACGTTTAACACACATTCCATCAGGTATTGTGGTGCAGTGCCAAGACGAACGTTCGCAGATAAAAAACCACGCCAAGGCTTTAACCGTACTACGTGCACGCATCTACGAAATTGAGTACAGCAAGCGTATGGAAGAAGAAGGTAAACGACGCAAAACAATGGTAAGCAGCGGCGACCGTAGTGCTAAAATTAGAACTTACAATTACCCACAAAGCCGTGTAACCGACCACCGCATAGGCTACACTATATACAACCTACCTACCTACATGGACGGTGATATTATAGAAGTAATAGATGCACTACAAGTAGCTGATAATGCCGAAAAATTAAAAGAGGGTGGTTTTGCATTATCATAAATTATAGATTTGAAATCGTTTTATTTAAAAGGATTAAATTCATATAGAGCCTTTGCTGCGTTTGTTGTGGTTGTTGGTCATATTGAAATTTTTAAACAAAAACACAATTTCAATAATTTACTACACTTATCTTTTTTTAAATACACAGGGCAACACATCAGTGTTATTTTATTTTTTGCGTTAAGTGGTTTTTTAATCACTACATTATTATTACACGAAAAACAAAATAAAGGCTTTATTAACGTTAAACAATTTTATTTAAGGCGCATATTTAGAGTTTGGCCTTTGTATTACCTAATATTGCTATTGTCGTACCTATTGCTTAGCTACTCGCCATCTTTGCGTACTACTTTACTTTGCGTAACTATTTTTCCTAACATCGCCCATGCAATAGGCATAGGGTGGGTGGCAAGCCCGCCAGTGTGGTCAATAGGTGTTGAGGAACAATTTTATATTGGATGGCCATTAGTAGTAAAACATGTTAATAAACTACTAATTATACTCGTTGTTTTATTTATTATCCTAACATTATTACCTCATGTTTTAACTCCACTATTACTAAAGTTAAACGTACCCATACACACTGTAACTAATATTAGTGCCATATTTTATGGTACAAAATTTAACTGTATGATTGTTGGAGGCATAGTTGCCGTTTTGTACAACAAAAAGCATCTATTAATTCAGCTACTAAACTACACCACAGGTATTGCTTATGGTTTTGTTATATTACCATTTGTACTTTGGTTTAGTGGCTACCACATTAACTACTTTACTGATGAGTTATACGCCATTCTATTTTCAATATCAATAGTAAATATATCTACCAATACTAACATAGTAAATATTGATTTTAAACCTATTAATTATTTAGGCAAAATATCTTATGGTATTTACATGTATCATTGGATTGTTTTAGAACTATTATTCAAACTATCATTTTTCCAAACTGAACACCACTCTTCCTTTAATGCTGTATTGTATGGCGCCGTGTTCGGGATAACTATTTGCATTGCAGCACTATCTTACCAATTTATTGAACAGCCGTTATTAAGTTGGAAAGAACGCCTTAACTAAAAAGCAAGTGGCTATAAAGCACACTTTAAATAATAAAAACAACCTATTAAATTAATACTATTATCTTTGAAAGACTAACTAACTATTTTAATTGCAAATTACCATTATGGAAAACAACGAATTTAACAAGCTACTAAAGTTTAACGGCGATAACGCTAAAGCTATTGGATTAATAATTATTAATCAAATTTTAACCATTATTACTCTTGGTATTTATTACCCTTGGGCTAAAGCTGCTAGTTTAAAATACATATACGGCGAAAGCGAATACATGGAATCTCGCTTTG
This sequence comes from Bacteroidia bacterium, assembly GCA_043778625.1. GTDB lineage: Bacteria > Bacteroidota > Bacteroidia > UBA4408 > UBA4408 > JACMRI01. The sequence goes on from JAYWFU010000098.1 coordinate 8,871, forward strand.
AGTTTCATGGTACGGGTAAAGAAATGTTTAAGGGCTTTATTAAAGCCGTTGCGTTTATAGTAGTCGTTTATGGAATGTTTTTTGCGTGTATGCTTTCACAAAATATGCCACTTATGATTGGTGGTTATTTATTTTTTGTAATAGCTATAGTTTTAGTTATGCCTATTGCAATACACGGTAGTAATAAATACCGTTTATCACGCTCGTCGTGGAGAGGCATACACTTTGGTTACAGAGGCGATTTAAAAGAATTTACCCAATTATTTTTAAAAGAAATAGGTTTAACCATTGTAACCTTTGGAATATACAGCGCCTGGATGCACGCCTCGTTGCGCAACTACATCATAGGGCACACACGTTTTGGTAATATTGAGTTTAAATTTACGGGTACAGGCGATAAATTATTTTTTATACGTTTAAAAGGAATATTTCTAATTATTATCACCCTAGGTATTTATAGCTTTTGGTATATGAAGGAGTTAGTAGCTTATGAAGTAAACAATACCAAAATAATACAAGGTAACAAGGAGATAAATATACGTTCTACCCTATCGGGCGGCGATATATTTGTATTAATTATAACCAATTACTTAATCATTATTTTTACGTTAGGCATTGGTGTAGGCATAGCGCTCAACCGTTCGATGCGTATCATATTCAGTAATATTGAGTTTGATAGCGAAATAGATACCACCAACTTAATTCAAACCGAAGAAGAATACAAGGACGCTACAGGTGACGACATGACTGATATGTTAGACATATCAATTTAAGTTTAAAATACAACCTACACAAATGCAAAATAAGTGCGTTTACTTTGATGGATTATCAGCATTGGCTCACCCATGCTCGTTACACATTGAGGAAGACGCACTTATTATTTTATTAACTGAACACAACAATGCTAGATTAGTTTTTGATAAATTAAGTATTGCCAACGTACATTTAAACGTTAATCATCTTACCATTAAAATAGGTGAGTACCCACACAAAGTTATTGAGGCGCAAGGCGATGATGTTACTGCTTGCTACCAGCAACTATCAAATTATGGCTTTACTAACGCCATAACGCCTGTGTTTACCACCTACATAGTACCCAAGGTTATTGCCATAGTAGCATTATTTGTAGGCTTGTGCGTAGTTGGTTTTTTTGTAGTGTTACCATGGGCAGCCGAAAAAGCAGCAACTCTTATCCCTATTAAAGCCGAAATACAATTAGGTAACTCGTTAGCAGCATCGTTTACCGAAAGCGAAATGGTAAATGATTCGGCTACATTATGCGCCAACGCATTTGTAAAACAATTAAACACGGGTAGCCAATATCCTATACACATTACCGTTATTCAATCGTCCGAAATTAATGCCTTTGCACTACCTGGTGGCAATATTGTGGTATACACTGGTATTATTAATAAAATGAAAACGCACCAAGAATTTGCCGCATTACTAGGGCACGAAATATCGCACGTAAATTATCAACATTCACTTAAAAACATTTGCCGTACACTTTCCTCAAGTTTATTTATTGGCGTGCTATTGGGCGATGTTAGTGGCATAAGCGCAGGTATATTGCAACAAGCCAATGAATTTAAGCAACTTAATTATTCGCGCGAACTTGAAACTCAAGCTGACGAGCAAGGTTTACAATTAATGGTTACGAATAAAATTAGCCCCAAAGGTATGATTGACTTGCTAACATTACTACAACAAGAAGCTAGTGATATGCCAGAGGTAATGAAGTACTTTAGCACACACCCACAAACAGAAGATAGAATTAATAACATTAAATTAAAACCTAGCGCTAAGTTAGTATTTGCTCCTAAGCCTGCATTACAACACAGCTTTGAAAAACTACAAAGTACTATTAGTAATGAGCAAATAAAATAAAAGTTTAGTTTAAATTACCTTGATTGGATATTAATAATAGCTTAATTAACTATTTTAATACGTGGTATTTAATATTTATTAATGCTTCCATCGTTTACTTGAAATAATATATCGTGATTAAAATAGGTTGAAAGTACCGGTATTATTATTTTTTGAGGATTAATCTGTAGTTTAAAATCCAGAAGGGCTTTGGAAACATTAGATTTTTCGCCAAAATTGTTTACTCTAATTTGTGCCTGTGTAGTGTAAGCCACGTTGTTTATTGTTATAGTTCCTTGCAAATTATGATAAGTATCGTCATTTTCATCTTTTATCAACCCCCAAATACCTTGCTCCAAATTAGCAGTAAAATCAAAGCTGATGTTTGTTTCTGTTACAAGCAAACTATCTATACGCTTGTTATTAGTAGTTAACTGATTGAGTAGTGTGCTAAAAGTTAAATCGTTATTTACTACATTTAACTTTAATACGCCGTTGTTTTGTTCGTATACCACAATAAGCGTATCGTTAAATGTAGTTTCAATAGCATAGCGAGTATTAGCCAGTTGTGATTGAGCAGTACAGGTTGATGCACAAATAATTATACTATATACGAGAATTAACTTATTCATTATTACTTAATTGTAATAGTTTTGCGACTAATCGTGGCTACCGAAAAACATCCTAACGCCTTGTAGCGTGGCTCTTTACTATCCTTATGAGTTACGTTTATAACATTACTAGGCACGTTAGTAGGTGGGCTTGCAAATAGGCCACTATTGTTTATTTGGTTTTGCGCTAAATTAAAAAATATGTATCCAAACTGATCAATGGCATTAGCCTCAATAGTTACTACATCGCCCTTTTGAAAATTTATAGGACTTATATCTCTTACAATCGGTGGTATTATAAATACACCATCACTACCTGGACCAAAAGCGGCATCATACGCTAACGCAATTTGTTTTGTTTCTCCAATACGTCCTCCGTTAAGAAAAGTTTTGAACCACGTATAATTGGCTCGTCCTGCAATATCGCGCGCTTTCATATCTAATTTAAAACCAGCTTTTTCAATAGTATCTTTAGTAGTAGGGTTTATTACCACTTTGTTTTCTTTTTGCCATAACGAATCTATTTTTAATACTTCGTCACTAAAACTGTATGCTTCGTAACGCTCACCTTTGTGTACAATAATTAATTTGTGAAGTAAAAATGGTAGCGTTAATTTGCTTGTAAATATATTGCCTGAAGTGGGTGTCCACGAATAGTCGCCCGTATTGTTAGCATCGGTAAAGGTTATTATACGCGTAGTGTCCTTGGTGGTAAATGGTGGAAACGCAGGTATCATAGTTTCTATAGTTACCGTAGCCCCAGTAACAGCAGGTGCTGCCGAGGTTTCAAAATAAGGTTGTGTAAACCTTAGTTTAATGGTTTGCGTGGTAGTATCGTCGTTCAAAAAAGCGTCTACCACCAATTGTTGCTCCCCCTCTTGCAGGGTTACATTTATTTTTTCTTCGCAACTTATTAGTAATAATGAGCTTACAAATGCTATGATTATTTTTTTCATAATAGTAATTTGATATAAATAATAAAGGGAATTAAAATTTAAAATTATAGGTAATAGCGGGTATTGCTCGGGCTATAACGCTATAACGTATGGCATCAGTTTGCGCTAAATTATCAGCGTTGCGCTGAAAATAAATACTAAACGCATTGTGGCGTGCATACACGTTGTATACGCTAAATACCCAGTTACTTTCGTAGGTTGGTTTTTTACATACCTTAGCTAGTATACCTGGTAAGGTATACCATTTGGCTTTCTTTTTATCATTAGTTATTTGAAACGATAAGTCTAATCTATGATAAGCAGGTATACGTACATTGTTGCGGTAGTTGTACGTATTGTTAGGTATAACCAACCCTTGTACCGTAGCGCGTGTAGTAGGAAACGTAGCAGGCGTACCCGAGCTATACACAAAGTTAGCCGATAGGGTATACTTAGGGTTAAAATCGTAGTTACACACAATGCTTAAGTTGTGCGGCTTGTCGTAACGGTTAGCATACCAATTGCCATTGTTAATGGTAGATACCTTACGTTCTGTACGAGCTAAGGTATAACTTATCCAACCATTAAATTTACCCTGTGTTTTTTTAAAAAACAATTCAACCCCATAGGCCCTACCTTTACCGCTTACTAAATCGCCCTCCAATAGCTTGTTTAATAGTAGGTTAGCGCCATCAACATAATCTACTTGGTTACGCATATCTTTGTAATACACCTCTACTGAGGTTTCGTATTTGTTTTTTTTAAGATTTTTAAAATAACCTAGTGTGTATTGGTCAGCTTGTTGTGGCTTAGTGTTTACGGTGGCTGGCGTCCATACATCTAACGGAGTTGATGCTGTGGTATTACTAATTAAATGCAAATATTGGTTCATACGGTTGTAGCTTGCTTTTACTGAGCTAGTTTCCGTTAGTTCGTATTTAAGACTCAAACGAGGCTCTAAATTATTATACACGTGTTGTATTTGTCCTTTACTATACTTAGTGCTACCACCATTAGCAAGCGTGTCGCGGGTAAAGTTACCCACGGTATCTTTGTAGTGATACACTGTACCCGGCCCTATGTTTATCCAGTTGCTAAAACGTATGCCATACTGTGCTGATAAACGCCCTGTAACTATTTGTTCGTTGCCAATGTAGGCGGAGTTTTCAATAGTATATTTTTTTTCGTCGCCAAAGGTTCTTTTAGGTTCGGTACTTGCACTTTGAAACGTAAATAACCCGGGGTCAAACGTATAAAATGTACTATTTAAACCAAACGTTATGGTGTTTTTACTATTCAAATAATAGGTAAATTCGGGTTTAATGGCGTAATTAATAATGTTTGATTTCCAGCTAAAGCCACTGGTATCAGTACCTACGCCTAAGCTATAATTATAATTGCTGTATATTAACGATACGTTGCTAAACAATTTTGGGTTAAATACGTGGTTGTAACGCACGGTGGCAGTGGTGTTGCCCCAATCAAAACCAAAACCATTTTTACCTCCAAACTTAAACTTATCCTTACCCAAGTAACCCGACACGTACACACGGTCTTTTTCGGTAATCATATAACTTGCCTTAACCGTAAAATCATAAAAATAGGCAATTGCATTTTTTATAGCATCGTTTTTTGAAAACGGAAAAAACAATTTGTCAAAATAACTACGGCGTCCTGCTACTAAAAACGAACCTTTGTTTTTTACAATTGGTCCTTCAATGGCAAAGCGCGAAAATATAGTACCAATACCGCCCGAACCGCTCCACTCCTTGTTGTTACCGTCTTTCATACGTACATCTAACAACGACGATAATCGTCCGCCGTACTGGGCTGGTATACCACCTTTTACTAACTTAACATCTTTAACAGCATCCGGATTAAAGACCGAAAAGAATCCAAACAAGTGCGATGATTGAAACACAGGGGCTTCGTCCAAGAGTATTAAATTTTGATCAATACCACCACCTCGCACATTAAAACCACTTGCACCTTCGCCTACTGTGCTTACACCTGGCAATAGTTGTATGGCACGTATAATATCTACCTCGCCAAGCAATGCTGGAATTTTATTTATTTGTTTTATATCCAATTTTTGCACACTCATTTCAACACTCTTAATGTTGTTGTCACCAGCTTCGGCTTGTATTACTACTTCTTTTAAATCAGTGTTTTTTTCGTTTAACTCCACATTTAATTTAGTATCCGCATTTAAACTAATTGGGAAACTTTGTGTTGCGTAGCCCACATAATTTATATTAATTGTGTAATTACCTTGGGGTAAAGTAAGGGAGTAAAACCCGTATATATTAGCGGCAACGCCTACCCCTGTTAGCTCTTTAACCGAAACTGGTGCACCTATAAGCACTTCGCCATTTTTAGCATCTTTAATAGTACCGCTTATAGTAAACTTTTGTGCTAGTGAAACGTTTAATAGTGTTACACATAGTGTTAGTGTTGTTAGTATTGACTTCATATAATAATTGGCTTTTGATGTTTTTTTGAGATGTTAAAAATAGTAATTATTTTACAGGAAACGTTTTTTTTGTAAAGTGTTTCGTGCGATTTTTAACCAATATTAATACGTTTAATTACGTTGCTAGATGATGTACTATTATTAATTATTATGTAGCTAAATTTAAACGAGTTTTAACATAATTTATTTAGTTTAAAATTTGATTAGCTACGCCATATAGTTTGGTATTTATGGTTAATTTTAACACTAAATAAATTATGTAATTATTAATTATGATTGTAAAACCTACCCCTGCAGATGTACCCGCTTATTATACCTATTACTTAAACTTAGTAACTGCAAACGACCTACAAACCGCACTGGTAAACAATTGTAACACTACCGTAAGTTTGTTTACTACCATTGCCGAGGATAAAGCATGCTACGCCTATGCGCCTAATAAATGGACAATAAAGCAAGTGCTTAATCACATCATTGATTGCGAGCGAGTGTTTCAATATCGTGCATTACGATTTATGCGTAATGATGCCACTAACTTAGCTGGTTTTGACGAAAACAATTATGCTATTAATGACAATACCCCTTCAAAAACTCTTGCCGAATTAATTGAAGAGTTTAAAATAGTACGCGTAGCTACACTTGCACTATATAGTAATGTAACTCCTGCAATGCTTGATTTTAAAGGTGTGGCTAACAATAACCCACTAACCGCCAGAGGGCTAGGTTGGTTTGTTGTGGGGCATGCTATACACCATTGTAATGTAGTAAAAGAAAAATATATTAGTTAGCAGTGCGTGCTTTTCGAGTTTGAATTTTATCAAACTTCGTTTCATAATCGTTAAACTCAGTGTTTAGTAACCTATCCCACAACCTAAAATGCACACCATAATTACCCTTAAACTTACTGTGGTGCATGTTATGATAGGTGCTAGAGGTAAGTAAGCGACCAATAGATTTGTTCCACCAACTTGGAAAAATTTCGTATCCTAGGTGAGATTTTAAATTATCTAAAAACCCCCACAATTGCAGTATGCCCAGCACTGGTGAGTGTATTGGCAATACAAAAGACACGGGTACAATCCAAAGGGTGAGCAGCAATGCTTCGCCCACGTGAAAAGATAAGCTCGTAAACGGATTTACATCTACGCTTTTGTGATGCTCAAAGTGTATGTGGTTAAATAGTTTGGGGTGATGTAATAGCCTGTGCGTCCAATAAAACCAAGTATCATCAATAATTAATAGTATAAAAAAACTAAGTATGCTATACCCCACACTATAATCATTAACGTTAGTATATATGCGGGTGTAGCCCTGTGTACTTAAATAAATAACTACACTACTAAACGTAGCACCTATTAATAATGTAAATACCGCGTTTTTTAATTCGCGTTTAATTTGTTCGTTGTTTACCCTTTCTTTTACTTGAATGCGCAAGTGTTGTAGTTTTGCTTTATACTTTTTCCAAAACAAGTAATACACAGGTACAATAATTAGTAAGTTGAGTGTTAGCCCACTCATAAAGCCCTTGGGTATGTTGCTTAAAATTTGTGTAATTGCGTTCATTGTTTTTAAGTAGTTAAATGGTTAGTTATTACACTACAATAATCGGTAGTAGCTACGCAATTACACTTCACATTTGTTACTTAATTGTTTTTTCTAATGCGACTTAGGCTTTGTGGCTGTATGCCTAAATACGAAGCAATATACTGCAACGGAATATTTTGTACAAAATGGGGTTGCTCAGTTATCATTTTAGCATAGCGCTGTTCCCCACTTAGTGTTGCCAAATTATTAGCCCTAACCGCCGATGAGGACAATGCTTTTTCAAACATTACCAAACTAAAGCGTTTAAAGTTTTCGCTTTTTTCAATGAGTAATTTTGTGTTTGCTACGCTAATTCTTAGTAATTCACAATCCGTAATACACTCTACATTTTCGGTAGCTGGGGTTTTATTAATTAACGATGAAAACGAAGCTATAAAACTAGCAGTTGCACATAAATAGTTGGTTTGTTCCTCGCCATTGGCATCGTAATAAAACAAGCGTATAAAACCTGAGTTAACAAAGTAGAGATAGTTAGGCACTTTATCCTGCTCGTCTATAATAGTGTTTTTAGTTACTGTAGTTTTTTCAAAATACAATCCGTATAGCACTACATCGGCTACTGAAGACTGTTCTACCAAGGCTATTGTTTCAATTAGTTTGTTAAGCATAGTGTTAAGTTAAATTAATGATAGTGAAAGTTTTATTATAAATTTACTGACCTAGGCTTATTGTTAATGAATAAAAAGCGAGTAGATTTGTAGAATAAATTAAAAAACAATGGAACAAAAGTATCAAAGCCTATC
>JAYWFU010000099.1:0-1966 GCA_043778625.1 Bacteroidia bacterium
TTTGGGGCTGATTTAAAATTTTTAGCGGAGCAGGGTTTAGCATTAAACACAGCGTCAACGCCAGCAAGCGTAACTACGTTTAACAGCAAAGTGTTGCAAAAATCGGCTATTGGCGGGCATAGTATGGGCGCAGGTAGTTCGTTTATAGCAGGTGTTGGCAATACTGCGGTAACTTGTGTGTTTAATTTTGCGGCGGCTACTACCAATCCATCTTCTGTTACAGCTGCAGCCATGGTTACAGTGCCTACGCTAATTATTTCGGGACAAAAAGATGCAGTGGCTGATACCACAGTTCAAAACAGTCATTACAACGCTACAGCAGCGAGTAAAAAATTTCATGTAATTATAAAAGACTTAACCCACTGCGATGTGGGCAATGGTACTAGTGCTACTTGTTCGTTTGGACAAGCTACCTGTAACACACCATCGTGTAACAGTATTTATTTTGGCCGTTATATGGGATATTTAGAACCGTTTTTGGCCAGCCAACTCAAGAGCGATTGTGCCGAAGGACAACGATTTATGGACTCAATAACTGTGGCTTCAGTTACTACGGCAGGGCGCAAAATTACAGGCACATTAGCATGTCCTCCTACTGCAATAAAGCCCTCGTTTAATGATAGTTATATTGCTGTGTACCCTAATCCAGCGCACGATGTGGTTAACGTAAATTATGTAGCTTCAAACGCAACATTAATAGAACTCTACGATGTATATGGTAAGTTACTTGTACAACACAATATGTTAGCGGCAAGCAACACAGCAATTACAACTACTACTGTAAACTTAGCTAGTGTAAGCAACGGAATGTATGTATTGGTGGTAACACAACAAGGCATAAAAAAGCAATTTAAAATTATCAAAAGCAATTAATTTAAAATATGATTACTAGCCCTACCTTACCACTTACACCACGCCAAAGCGTTAATAAGGCTTTTCTTAAAGTGAAGCCTGCACGTGTTGATGTGCAGCGGTTTAAGGATAACCTCATAACCATGTTTGACGGCGTTACCAAGGGCGAAAGCGAGGAACATCATAAAAATTTAATTATTGATTTTTTAAAGAAAACTTACTACGACCCTAGCCACGCTATAAACACCAAGGGGCGCAACGATTTGGTAATACACATAGGAGCTACTACCAAAACACCAGTAGGCGTTATTATTGAAGCCAAAAGCCCTACCAACAAATCCGAAATGATTACCTCTGCAAAGCTCAATAACAAAGCCTTGCAGGAATTGGTACTGTATTTTTTGCGCGAACGTATAACTCACAATAACCTTGCAGTAAAGCATTTGGTGGTTACTAACTGTAACGAGTGGTTTATATTTGATGCGCAATTGTTTGATACCTTATTTGCACACAACACCCAATTAGTACAACAGTTTACTGATTTTGAATTGGGTAATTTATCATTAAAAACTACTGCCGATTTTTACAAGCAAATAGCCGAACCCGCTATTAGTACTGTTATTGATAAGTTGCAGTACACCTACGTGAATTTAAGTACGTACCACCACTACATTACCAGTACCAACAAAGACGATGATAAACAACTGGTGGCCTTGTTTAAATTATTTTCGCCTGAGCATTTGCTTAAGCAATCGTTTGTAAATGATAGTAACACGTTAGATAAAAATTTTTACAACGAGCTGTTACACATTGTTGGCTTAACCGAAAATAAAGTAGGTGGCAAAAAATTGATACAACGCCTTAACGAAACTAACCGCAATAGTGGCAGTATAATGGAAGATGCCGTTATGCAACTGGATAGTTTGGATAAGCTCAACCGCGTACCTAACCTAACGCAGTACGGCACTACCACGCCCGAACAATTGTTTAACGTGGCTATTGAGCTAAGCATAACTTGGATTAATCGCATACTGTTTCTTAAATTGTTAGAGGCACAGTTAGTGGCGTATAATAAAGGCAATAAAAAATATGCGTTCCTAAACATTGCTACGCT
>JAYWFU010000100.1:0-16892 GCA_043778625.1 Bacteroidia bacterium
GCGAGGGGATATAGAAAAACAGAGAACTTTATTAATATGATTTATTTTCTTACCGCTAAACTAAAATTTGATTACCCACACCAAACGTCATAGACCCGAATTTATTTTTTAATCTAAAATTACTCAATGTATTTTATTTTAGTGTATTTTTGTTCTATATTTATTTTAACAACAACAATCAAACACTAAGTTAATTAAGCCCAAAAATTAATTAACGTAATAAGCACATAAGTTAAATAACTAGTTAACATCTAATTAAATGACCCCAGAAGACCATACCTACTGCTATTACAGCGATTTACCATCGCCAATGGCCTATATGGAAGTTGAGAAAACTAAAACACCCAAACGTGTATTCACCGACATAGAAATTGATCGCATTATTGAAATGGCGTGGGAAGACCGTACCACCTTTGATGCCATTAAAGTACAATTTGGTTTGGGCGAAAGCGAAGTAAAGGCCTTGATGAAAAGTAAGCTAAAATTTAGCTCGTACACGCTTTGGCGTAAGCGTGCCAGTGCTTGTGGCACAAAGCATGCTAGAACAAGAATTGACGGTATTAACCGTTTTAAGTGCAACTTACAGCGCAATATATCTAACAACAAAATTTCAAAACGATAACTTAATTAAACATTACACTATAACCATGAATACTTATTTATTTGCAGGCGCATCAAGCCTTATGGCCATTAAAACTGCCGAATTATTACAACAACAAGGGCATAAAGTTATTGGCCTTTCTACCAAAGAAAGTGCATACAACTACGACTCGTTTTTTAAACTAGAAAATTACGATCCCAAAAATTTTCCAGCAATAGAGGGCGTAATAGACGGTTTGGTATATTACCCCGGCACTATTAATTTAAAGCCGTTTCATAGGTTAACAACACAAGAGTTTAAAACCGATTATGAAATAAACGCCTTAGGTGCTGTAAATTGCATACAGGCTTATTTACCTAATCTTAAAAAAAGCAGTGCAGCATCTATAGTATTAATGAGTACCGTTGCAGTGCAAAGCGGTATGCCGTTTCACACATCTATTGCTATGGCCAAGGGTGCTATTGAAGGCTTAACCAAGGCATTAGCCGCCGAGTTAGCACCTGCTATTAGGGTTAATGCTATTGCACCATCGCTTACGCACACGCCTTTAGCTGATAAGTTTGTAAACACTCCCGAAAAAATGGAAGCGTCAGAAAAACGTAACCCGCTAAAAAAAGTAGGTACTGCCCAAGAGTTGGCACAATCCATTTCATTTTTATTAACCCAACAATCTGCCTGGATTACTGGGCAAATACTAGCAGTAGATGGGGGTATGGGTAACTTAAGGGTGTAGGTAGTTATGCAAAAAGAATTTTCGTTAACCGATATTTTAAATTTTGACCAACGCTATCGTGCCACGTTCATCAACTCCTTAGGTGGATTCAAAAGTCTAGCATTAATAGGTACTGCCAACGCAAATGGGCAAACCAATCTAGCGGTTTTTAACTCCCTGTTTCACTTAGGGGCTAACCCGCCAATGTTTGGTTTTATTGTGCGCCCTGACTCTGTGGATAGGCACACGCTCACCAATATTATAAGTACTAACGAATTTACGGTAAATCACGTATCGGAAAGTTTTTATAAGCAAGCGCATCAAACCTCGGCTCGCTATGGCAATGATACCAGCGAGTTTGAAGCAACGGGTTTAACCCCCGAATATAAGCAAGATTGTAAAGCTCCGTTTGTAAAGGAAAGTACGGTGCAAATTGCGGCCGAACTCATCCGCAAAATAGAAATAATAGAAAATGGTACTGTGCTAATAATTGCACAAATTAAAGCAGTTTCAGTACCCGAAAACTGCCTTGCTAATGATGGTTATATTGATGTTGAAAAAGCAGGCACAATAACCTGTGTTGGGTTAGATAGTTACCATAGTACCACAAAAATTGCACGATTAGCCTACGCTAAACCTAACGCTCCGCTCACTGAATTAATGTAGGTACATTGTTAAAACAAAAAATAAATATTATGTGGTTCAAGCGTGATTTGCGATTTACAGATCACGAACCATTGTATTTAGCACAACAACAGCCGCTACCCTTATTATTACTGTACTGTTTTGAACCGTCGTTAATTAATTACGCTGATAGCGATGTGCGCCACTGGCGGTTTGTATACCAATCGTTGCAGGACATGCAACAAAAGTTGAGTGCGCTAAATGCACAGCTATTTGTAGTTAATAGTGAGGTAATACCTGTGTTTGAAGCACTTGTGGAGCGTTACGACATAGCTCACATTTATTCTCACCAAGAAATTGGTAACAAAATAAGTTACGATAGAGATATTGCCATGCAAGCATTGTGTAAGCAACACAATATTGCGTGGAAAGAGTCGCAATTACATGGCGTTATTCGTAAATTGAAAACACGAAAAAATTGGGAAAAACGTTGGCACGAAACCATGTTACAACCTCCCAAAATAGTAGACGAAACCAATTGGAATATTTTAAATTTAGATACTAATTTATACAACAAAATTAAAGGAGACGAATTACCTGCGGAGATAACAACGGTGAACAAGGCGTTTCAGCGTGGTGGAGAAACGTACGCTTGGCGGTACTTACAGAGCTTTGTTAAGGAACGCTATGTTAATTATAGCAAACATATTTCTAAACCAGCGCTAAGCCGCACGGGGTGTAGTCGTATATCGCCGTACTTGGCTTATGGCAATGTAAGTATGCGTATGGTTTATATTTATGCACAGCAACATTACGCAACGGCCGTTAACAAAAGGGCACTTACTAATTTCAAATCTAGGTTGTTATGGCATTGTCATTTTATGCAAAAATTTGAAGATGAATGTCGCATGGAATTTGAAAATGTAAATAGTGCTTACGACCAGCTTACTAAACCTCGCAACCAAGCTTATATTACCGCTTGGCAACACGGCAAAACGGGTGTGCCTTTGGTAGATGCTTGTATGCGATGTTTAGTAGCTACGGGGTATATTAATTTTAGAATGCGAGCCATGGTAGTTTCGTTTTTTGTATTTAATCTATGGCAAGATTGGCGCGAACTACATTTTTTAGCACAACAGTTTTTAGACTACGAACCTGGCATACACTATCCGCAATTACAAATGCAGAGCGGTGTTACGGGTATTAATACCATACGTATTTACAACCCCATAAAAAACTCTGAGGAGCACGACACCGAGGGAGTATTCATCAAACAATGGTTACCCGAACTGGCAAATATTCCGCCCCACATTATACACGAGCCTTGGAAACTATCACAAATGGAGCAACAATTATATAAGTGTGAAATAGGCATAGACTACCCCGCACCTATTGTGGATATTGAAGCTACCCGCAAAGCTGCCAGCGATATTGTGTGGCAGTACCGCAAAACCGATGAAGTAAAAACTGAGGGGCAACGTATATTAAAAAAACATGTAAGTAATCCAAATTCCCACTTAACCAAAAAATCAAAAACTACTAAAAAACAATGAAACATTATTTAACACTAATTGGTTGTATACTATTACCATTGCTAGTAGGCGCAGTAAGCGGATTTGCTACTGCAAGTAGTATCACCACTTGGTTTGTAACCTTACACAAGCCGTTTTTTAACCCACCCAATTATTTGTTCGGCCCAGTGTGGACGTGCCTTTACCTACTCATGGGTATTTCGTTTTTTAGAGTAGTGCAGTCGCCCGTGTCGGAGTTGCGCACCAAGGCTATTCGTATATTTTTGGTACAGTTGTTTTTAAATTTTTGCTGGAGTTTTATCTTTTTTAAATTTCAATTATTAGGAGTTGCCTTAGTTGAAATACTTGTGATGTGGATAGCTATTTTAACCATGATTCTAACGTTTAAAAAACTCAATGCAACTACCGCTTACCTGCAAGTACCTTACTTACTATGGGTTACGTTTGCAACAGTATTAAACGCCAGCTTGTGGTGGTTAAATTAATGTAAAATTACAATGACAAATTTTTTAGAAGCCGAGTGGAAAAATATTATTATGGCTAACTATGCAGTGCCCGTAAGTGCGCTTAAACCTTACTTACCAAAGGGAGTGGAGATAGATACCTACAACAACATTGCCTATGTAAGCCTAGTGGGTTTTATGTTTAACAACTCCCGAATTTTTAAACTCCCTATACCTGCATTAGGTACGTTTGAGGAAGTAAATCTGCGTTTTTATGTATCTCGAAAAGAAGGTAACATTACCAAACGTGGCGTAGTATTTATTAACGAAACCGTACCTTACAAAGCTGTAGCGTGGTTAGCAAACAAACTGTACAAGGAACATTATACCGCCGTTAAAACCAAACATAACTGGCAAATAAACAATGCTACTAAACAAATTACGTATCAATGGTTGGTAAATAAGCAGTGGAACTCGATAAGCGTTGATGCCCACAATACGCCATTGCCAATGGTAGCCAATAGTATGGAGGAATTTATATTTGAACATTACTACGGCTATACCAAAGTAAACGAAACTACTACGCAGGAGTACAAAATTAGCCACCCACGTTGGGCAATAAACACCGTAACAAGCGCAATAATACAGTGCGATTTTGAAGCCAACTACGGGGTTGATTTTGCATTTTTAAATAACGTAACACCTACCTCAGTATTTATAGCAGAAGGCTCTGCTATTGCCGTACAATGGAAACGTAAACGAATATAAAGTAATGAAAGGCGTAAAAAAACAACACCTACCATCAAAGATTTGTGTTACTTGTAATAAACCATTTGCTTGGCGCAAAAAATGGGAGAAAAACTGGGACGAAGTAAAGTACTGTAGCGATAAATGCAGAGCAAACAAAAACACCACACCACATGACCACTAACAAAACACTACGCCTATTATTAGGCGACCAACTTAATAGCCAACACAGTTGGTTTGCTACTACCGACCCATTAGTTACCTACGTGCTAATGGAGGTTAGAACCGAAACTGATTATGCCACGCACCACATACAAAAAGTAGTTGGTTTTTTTGCTGCCATGCGGGAGTTTGCCAACGAGCTAACGCAAAAAAAACATAACGTTATTTATATTAATCTCGATGATAGTAACAATTTACAATCGTTTGATAAAAATATAACCGCACTTATTGAGCAACATAATTTTATTCGTTTTGAATACCAACTACCCGACGAATACCGTGTAGATAAACTACTTACCGATTTTTGCAGTACGCTAACAATAGCAAATAGTGTGGTGGATACCGAACATTTTTTGAGTACTCGTGCCGAGTTAGGTGCATTTTTTCAAGGTAAAAAAATGTATTTAATGGAAAGCTTTTATCGTGCCATGCGCAAAAAACATAATGTGTTAATGGTAGGCGATAAACCCTTGGGAGACCAATGGAATTACGACAAAGACAACCGAAAAAAGTTACCACCCAACCACAAATGTACCCCTCCGTTGGTGTTTGATAACGATGTAACGGATATTGCTACACTCGTGCAACAATCTAACATACAAACAATAGGCACAATAGATGCCAAGCATTTTATATGGCCCATTAACCGTGCACAATCATTACAATTATTAACGTTTTTTGTGCAGGAATGCTTGCCTCTTTTTGGTACTTACGAGGATGCTATGACTCCCAAAGAATGGTCGCTTTACCACTCGCGTTTATCATTTTGTATGAACACAAAGATGCTATCGCCGCAGGAAGTAATTAATGCTGCTATTGCTAAATTTGAGGCACGACCCAACGCTATTGAAATAAATCAGTTAGAGGGTTTTGTAAGGCAAATACTAGGCTGGAGAGAATACATGCGTGGTATTTATTGGTTAAAAATGCCTGAGTTTGCACAGATGAATTTTTTTAACAACACCTCAAAACTACCACAATGGTACTGGACAGGCGAAACAAAAATGAATTGCATGAGCCATACCATTAAGCAATCGTTAAACTATGCTTATGCCCACCACATACAGCGTTTGATGATAACTGGCAACTTTGCGTTACTAGCAGGCGTGCACCCCACCGAGGTAGATAAATGGTACTTAGGTATTTATATTGACGCATTGGATTGGGTGGAGGTTACCAACACAAGAGGCATGAGCCAGTTTGCCGATGGTGGAATTATTGGAAGTAAGCCGTATGTAAGCTCAGCCAGTTACATTAACAAAATGAGTAATTATTGTGGTACATGTTACTACAAAAACACGGTAAAAACGGGCGATAAAGCCTGTCCGTTTAATAGTTTGTATTGGAATTTTTATGATCGAAACGAAGATAAATTAGCCAAAAACCCACGTATTGGTATGATGTACAACGTGTGGCGACGCATGGCTTCAGCCGACAAAACAGATTTGCTAACGCAAGCTGAATATTATTTAAAAAATATTGATACCCTGTAATATGAAAAAATCAATTGTATGGTTTAAAACCGATTTACGTCTACACGATAACGAAACCCTTGTACAAGCCATTGCACAAAGCGACGAGATAATACCTGTGTATTGTTTTGAAAACGAGCAGTACAAAACCAACGAGTTTGGATTTACAAAAATAGGCAGTTTCAGAACTCAATTTTTGTTAGAGTCGTTACAAGACTTGGATACGCAACTGCGTAAGTTAGGTTCTGGTTTACTTATTTTGAGAGGCAATGCAGCCGAAGAAATAATAAAAGTAGCAGAGCAATATGGTGTGCGAAAAGTGTTTGCAAAAAAAGAAGTAGCCTACGAAGAAAAAAACACAGAGGCCGAACTAGAAGAAAAATTATGGAAAATAAATTGTACGCTCGAAACCTATAGCACAAGCACCTTGTACCATGCTGCCGACTTACCTTTTTCAATTAAAGATATTCCTGATGTGTTTACCAATTTTAGAAAAAAAGCCGAAAAAGATGCCACAATTCGGCCTATATTTAATACTCCTAGACACATAATATCTCCCACAATAAAACCCCTGTACTTGCCCACTGTGCAACAGTTAGGTTTGGTTGAACTAAGTAAAGATACCCGCCAAGCCATTGATTTTAAAGGCGGAGAAACCGAAGGCTACAAACGCTTGCACCATTATTTTACCGAAACTAAAGCTATATCTACCTACAAAGAAACCCGTAACGAATTAATAGGCGCAAATTATTCGAGTAAATTTTCGGCGTGGTTAGCATTAGGTTGTTTATCGCCACGCGAAATTTATTACGAACTAAAAAAATACGAGGCGCAGTACGGCGAAAATAAATCGACCTATTGGTTGGTATTTGAATTAATGTGGCGTGATTATTTTAGATTTATGATGAAGAAATACCGCAATCGTTTTTTTTTACAAGCAGGTATTAAAACAGGCGAAACAGTATTAAAACCTTATAACCACAACAGTTTGCAACAGTGGATAAATGGGCAAACAGGCGTTGATTTTATAGATGCTAATATGCTTGAACTAAAACTCACTGGGTTTATGAGTAACCGTGGCAGGCAAAATGTAGCCAGCTATTTAATAAACGATTTAAAGCTCGATTGGCGCTATGGCGCAGCTTACTTTGAGCAACAGTTAATAGATTATGATGTGTGTAGTAATTGGGGCAATTGGGCGTATTTAGCAGGCGTTGGCAACGACCCTAGAGGTAACCGATATTTTAATATTGAAAAACAAGCCAACGATTATGATGCTAACAAAGCGTATAGGAAATTGTGGTTGGATAAGTAGGGGGTATTTATTACGACTTAAGAGGTGTATATAATAAATAGTTTACATTAGAATATTTCAATTAACTACTTAAAATGCGCTGTACGCATTTTAAGTAGTTATTGCTTTTCAGATACGGTATAGTTAGTATTTAGGATTGGTGAATTAAAATAAGTAATATTGCGTATCTTACCAGAGATGCATAAACAGAGATGCACAAAATCCCGGCTATCGCTTGCCTTCGGCGCCTTGAGTGGCTTTTGTGCATCTCCAACGCGCTTTAAGAAATGTAGTAAGCCCTTCGGAACTTCCTACACCTATGCGTTTTGCGAAAAGCAAAACTTTTCGCAAAGCACGCTGGCGTTAGCGTAAAGGCTTTGAGACAGTGCGAAATTTAAAAACTCAATCTTTTTGACACTATTTCTAATGACAAAGAAATCGTTAACGGTAATTGTATATGACAATAAAAACATATACCTTTGTACAACGATAAATAATAAAAAAACATGAATGCAATTGAAGAAATATTAGCTCCTGCAAATTGGGAATTTACCTCTCCAAAAGAAAAGTTATTTTCTAGCGACCATGTAATAGACGCATATCTCAAGGGGCAGAAATCTGGCTTAGAACAAGCCCAGCGACTTATTTTAGAAAAACTTGTTTCTAACATTAACAAGTCTGGCAAAAACACCACTGCTATTTTAGACTTTATTAGAAAAAAGAAATTTAATCCTATTTCAGCTTACCTTAAAATAAACTCATTTGACGATTTTGCTATTCTAATTGTTCTACCACAATCTGAATTCATAGACAAAAAGATTTTTAGTATTTACGATTTCATTTCTGAATTAGAAAATAAGGAAAATGAAGACCTGTATCACATACAAGTATCAATCTGCGACACGGAAGACGGAATTGATGAGAATTATGTTCGTTCAGACGGGTTTAATCTAAAGCATAAAATGACTAAATGAAGAAACAACATGCTATTCACAACGAAGAAGCCTGTAAATTTCTTCTAACAAGTAAAAAATTCAATGACTGGGTTGTTACGACTGCTTTTTATTCTGCATTACACTTTGTTCAGCATGAATTATTTCCATTAATTGACAATGGACAGAAATATACTGACTTCAATGTATATTTCGGAAAGGTCTTGAAAAAAAAGAATAAAAAATTATCCAAACATTCAGCAACTATAGAGCTTGTAAAAACTAATTTACCTTCATGTTCATCTTATTATAGGTGGTTACATGACGCTTGTATGAGTGCTCGTTACAACAATTATATTGTTTCAGAATCAAAGGCAACGACTGCAAGCAACTATTTAATCGAGATGAAAAATAATCTTAAAAAGTAGCCCATCCACTAACAGCACCTACCCAAAAGGCGGGTTTTAGTGCTCCAAAGATAGTTTAGTGATTAATGGAAGTTTAGTTTTTCAAATTAAGTTTTGTGGTAAAAGTCCCGCCCTTCGGGTAGCTGCAAACCGTTAGCACAAAAATAAACCTAGCCGCAATTTAACCTATATTTACGCCAAATAAAAACAATAATGTACGACGTAATTATAGTAGGAGGTGGAGCATCGGGTATATTTACCGCTGCTAACATTGTGTTACAACGCCCTAAGACAAAGGTACTTATCATCGAAAAATCAAACAAACTATTAGCTAAAGTTAAAATTTCGGGCGGAGGACGATGCAATGTAACCCACGCCGAATACGAAAATAAATCATTAGTAAAAAATTACCCACGAGGCAATAAAGCACTAATGAGCGTGTTTAGCAGGTTTAGCACCTACGATACCATTGATTGGTTTGCACAGCAAGGCGTGGAACTGCATGCCGAACAAGACGGACGAATGTTTCCGACCACCAACGACTCGCAAACTATTATTGATTGCCTACTAAAAATTATAACCCGTGCCAATGTAGAAATACGCACCAGTACACAATTACACCACATAACGCTAACCAATAGTGGCGCAACATTAAGCGTGGCAACTAATGAAGTTGAAACAATTGTTAAGTGCAAAAAAATAATGTTAGCCACAGGTGGTTATGCCAAAAACGAAAATTACAATTGGCTACGCACACTTGGTTACGCAGTAACTCCGCCCGTTCCATCATTGTTTACATTTAATATCCCTAAGCACCCTATAACCCAATTAATGGGTGTGGCGGTTAACAAAGCAAGCATTAAAATACTCGAAACTAAAACTACTTACACAGGCTCGTTACTTATAACCCACTGGGGGCTAAGCGGCCCAGCGGTTATAAAACTTTCGGCGTTTGATGCCGTGGCACTTAATACACTTAATTACAACTATACAGTACAAGTTAATTGGTTAGATTTTTATACCGAAGAAGAGGTGTTTGAATTATTAATGGAGCAAAAAAACAGTACGCCCAAAAAAATAATTTACACCACCATTCCTACTTTTAACAACGAGCAATTGCCTAAGCGTTTATGGCAGTTTTTGTGCACTGATTGTGCACTACCCGAACAATTAGATTATGCCAACCTAAGCCATGCGCAAGCCCGAAAGCTAAGTACAACACTCTGTAATTACACCTTAAAAGCTAACGGAAAAACTACCTACAAAGAGGAATTTGTAACCGCAGGTGGTGTTACTATTGATGCCGTAAATACCCAAACATTTAACAGCAAACAACACCCTGCGCTGTACTTTGCAGGCGAGGTACTTAATGTAGACGGAATAACAGGAGGGTTTAATTTTCAGTTTGCGTGGTCGAGCGCATATATTGCTACCACAGCTATTGTGGAGCAATTACAATCCGTTTCGCAAAAGTAATCAATTGAAATTCGTTTATTTTTAAGATATTTGAATAATTAAAATTCTGTATAAATCAGTATCACATACAATTACACATAAACATGGCTATGAAAAAAAGTGCAATGGGTCGCGGGTTAAGCGCACTATTAGAAAGCAATGAAACCGATATAACACAGCGCTACAAAGGCGATTTGCCACAAAGCGCTAACGCAGGCAGTATTGGCAACCTAAAAATTGAACAAATTGTAGCCAATAGATTTCAACCTCGTAATAAGTTTGAACAAGAGGCATTAGAGGAACTTGCGCAATCCATTAAAGAATTGGGCATAATTCAGCCTGTAACCGTGCGCAAAATGGGTTACGACAAATTTGAATTAATATCAGGAGAACGCCGATTTAGAGCTTCGCAATTGGCGGGCTTAACCGAAATACCAGCCTACATACGCATTGCTAACGACCAACAATCGTTGGAAATGGCATTGGTAGAAAACATACAGCGCGAAAACCTTGACGCTATTGAGGTGGCATTAAGCTACCAACGTTTAATTGACGAATGCAACTTAACACAGGAAGAAATGAGTGAGCGAGTGGGCAAAAAACGTTCCACCATTACCAATTATTTACGTTTGTTAAAGTTACAACCGGAAATACAACGAGGCATTATCAATCGTCAAATATCAATGGCGCACGCCCGTACGTTGGTAAGTGTAGAGGACTCGGCTACGCAGATGCAGATATTTCATGATATTATTAAGAATGATTTATCGGTACGTCAGGTAGAAGATTGGGTACGTGGTGTGGACAAAAAAACACCCGCAAAATCAAAGAAAAAAGCAGTGGTAAAAGTATTGCCTTATAATTTTCAGAAATTAAATAACGACTTAGGTACACATTTTAAAACCACCGTTGATTTTAAACGTAATGCCAAGGGACAAGGTAGCATAGTTATACCCTTTGCGTCAGATGTAGATTTGGAGCGTATTATTAAACTACTAAACTTACCTACCGAGGACTAATTAATAGTGCAACATATCAATCGTAAATTAACCGTAATACTATGCTCAATATCGTTAATGATGTTGAGCATAACTGCTTTTGGTATAACACCTCAACCACTAGTAAAAGATAGTGCTTCGGTTAAAAAAGACACTTGCAAATGCCAATATCCATGCCCACGCACCGCCGCGCGTTTAGCAGCGATATTGCCTGGCGCAGGACAAATTTATAATAAAAAGTATTGGAAACTTCCCATTGTATACGGGGCATTAGGGGCATTAACGTATTTAACAATTGACTACTCTATTAAATTTAATACGTATAAAAAAGGTTATTTAACAGCAGTAGATAGCATTAGGGGCAACGAAACATTTAAAGACACAATTACTTACACCGCGCAGCGCCTTAATGCTGAGCAAGAGCAAGCACATAGCCGTAGAGATTTGTTTGCATTAGTAGGAGTTGTATTCTATTTAGCCACGGTGGTAGATGCCTTGGTAGATGCGCATTTGGCACATTTTGACGTAAGCAATAATTTATCGATGCAGATTAAACCTAACGTACAACCGTACTATAATTTTGCACACAACGGCACGCCAACATTAGGTGTTAATGCAGGAGTTACATTAAATTTTAATATTCATAGTAAGAAAAAATAATAATGATAAAGCCAACAGAGTTACCCAAGGCATCGCTATTGTACAATCAACACCATAATTATGCGGATAGCTTTGAGGGTACTGTTATTTATTTACAAAACTCGCTAACTGCTACCGATGTTGCCAAAGCTTTTTTTTCGTCGGCGCCTACGTGGGTTGATAAATTATTTTTAATTCGTAATAAATTAGTGCGTGTGTTTGGGTTAAAAACCTCCAAAAACCCAACCAATAGAGCGGAGCAACTAGCTAATTTTAATTGTGAAGTGGGGCAACAACTAGGTTTGTTTAAAGTATATAGCAAAAGTGCCACTGAGGTAATAATGGGCGAAAACGACAAGCATTTGAATTTTAGAGTGTCGTTATTAGTTACACCTTTACAAAACGCTACTCGTAGCAAAAACATTACAATAACCACTACTGTTACATTTAACAATTGGTTCGGAAAAATTTATTTTATGCCCGTACGACCGTTTCACAAACCAATTGTACCCACTATGCTCAAGGGTATTATTAGGCAGTTAGAAAAAAATAAATAAATTAACATTTCTATTATAGATTAATAATGAAAATAGCACTTATAGGATACGGTAAAATGGGCAAGATGATTGAAACCATTGCCCTACAACGTGGGCACACCATAGCTTGCGCAATTGGCACTACCAACACTAATGATATTAACACCACAGCTTTTACAACGGCTGATGTAGCTATTGATTTTAGTACGCCAGCATCGGTACTTAATAATATTAATAAATGTTTTGCCAACAATATACCAGTGGTCGTAGGTACAACTGGCTGGAACACACATTTAGCAAGCGTTACCGAGCAATGCCTTGCGCAACAACAAGCATTATTACACGCAAGTAATTTTAGCATTGGAGTAAATGTGTTTTTTGCTATTAACAAAAAACTGGCGCAACTAATGCAACCTTACACTGATTATGAAATAACAATGCAAGAGGTACACCACCTCCAAAAGTCAGATTCCCCTAGCGGTACGGGTATTTCGTTAGCTAATGATATTTTAGCTAATAATTCAAAATACAACGAATGGGCTTTGTTAGAAGATAAAAAAACAAGTAATCAATTAATTATTGAGGCCCTTCGCAAGCCCGATGTGGTGGGGTTTCATAGCATTACTTACCAAAACACTATTGATAACATAACCATAAGCCACGATGCACATACTCGCCAAGGTTTTGCACAAGGTGCTGTAATAGCCGCCGAATGGTTAGTGGGCAAGCAAGGCGTATTTACCATGAATGACGTGCTGGGTATCTAAAATAATTTGTTCATTATTCTGGTTACTGATTTAGTACCACCCACGAACTATCCTTGCAATCAACTAATAATTGAGCTATTGTAGTAGTAAGCAATGGGTGTACAGCCAAAGGTGCAATATCGTTAAGTGGCACTAACACAAACTTACGCAAGTGCATGTGTGGGTGAGGTATAACAAGGGTTTCGGAGTTTATTACTGTGCTGTCAAATAATAAAATATCAATATCCAAGGTGCGTTGTTGCCATCTATTAGTAGCGGTGCGTACTCGCCCGTGTTGTTGCTCAATGCGTTGTAGTTGTTGTAACAGTTGTTGTGGCGTAAGCAATGTTGTAATGCCACACACCATGTTTAAAAAGTGAGGTTGCTCAGTAACTCCCCACGGCTCGGTTTTGTACATAGGTGAGGTAAGTGTTACGCAAGTATCTGTAAGTGCATTAATAGCGGTTATGGCATTGTGCAGGGCAATGTGCATATCCCCTTGGTTGCTGCCTAGCGATAAAAAAACTAAGGGTAAATTTTTATTCAAAATGTTTGTAATAAATGGTACGTGCAATTAGTTTTTTAATCAACTTTACAACATCAAAATTAACACTAAAAACAAACAATTATATAATGAAACAATTTTTAAAAAACGTACTAAGTTCTTGCTTCGGAATTTTCTTTGCCGGAATATTATTATTTGTAGTAGTAATAGGCTACATAAGCTACAAAGTAGCAAGCGTTAGCAATAGCGAGAGTGATGTAGTTACTATTAACGACAACAGTATTTTAAAACTAAACTTTGACACTAAAATTACAGAGCGTGAAAACAAAAACCCATTAGCAGGTTTTAATTTAAAGGGCTTAGGAGATGATGATAGCTACGGATTATTAGACATATTAAAAGCCATACGTACCGCTGCTAGCGATGATAAAATAAAAGGTATTTATATTGAAACATCAGGCGTGGCAACCAACCTAGCCAATGTAGAGGAAATTAGAACTGCATTAATTGAATTTAAAAAATCAGGAAAGTTTATTTGGTCATACAGCGAAATGTACACCCAAACGGGCTATTACCTTTGTTCCGTAGCCGATTCGGTGTGGCTTAACCCAGTAGGAATGGTGGAGTTTAAGGGTATGGCAAGCCAAGTTATGTTTTTTAAAGGCGCATTAGCTAAGTTGGAAATTGAACCCGAAATTATTCGCCACGGCAAATTTAAAAGTGCCGTAGAACCATTAATTAACGATAAGTTGAGCGATGCTAACCGCTTACAAATAAAAACATATATAGGTACGTTGTGGAGTCATTTAAAGCAAGGGATAAGTATTTCGCGCAAGGTGTCGGAAACTGAACTGCAAGCCATGGTAGATAATGCCAAAGTAACTAATGCTAAAACAGCACAACAGCATAAGTTAGTAGATAGATTACTTTACAAAGACGAGGTACTAGAGCGTATTAAAAATAAACTAGACGTAGAAAAAACCAGCGATATTAAAACTACCTCGTTAGCCGAATACATACAAGCCAACGAAAATGTAAGTTACGCATCAACCCTCAACACCAACAATAGCAGTGCTACTGAACGCATAGCCATAGTATATGCCAATGGCGATATTGAAAGTGGTAAAGGCGACGACGAAACAATAGGCTCCGACCGTATAGCACAAGCCATGCGCGAAGCTAGGTTAGACGACAAAGTAAAAGCAGTAGTACTACGTGTAAACTCACCAGGCGGAAGTAGTATGGCAAGCGACATTATTTGGCGTGAAGTACTCCTTACCAAAAAAGTAAAGCCAGTAGTGGTAAGTATGGGTGGCGTGGCAGCATCGGGCGGATATTATATTACTTGCTGTGCTAACAAAATTATTGCTGAACCCACTACTATTACGGGTTCAATAGGCGTGTTTGGTGTATTGTGGAACGGAAAAGGATTACTGAACAACAAATTAGGAATAACCGTTGATACCGTTAAAACAGGGCGTTTTGCCGATATTGGCACTACTACCCGTGCACTTACCCAAACGGAGCGTGCAATAATACAGCAAGAAGTAGAAACTATTTATGACGATTTTATTAACCGTGTTGCACAAGGCAGGCACATGACTAAAGCACAAGTAGATAGCATTGGGCAAGGCCGTGTGTGGACTGCTAAAGACGCACAACGCATAGGACTTGTGGACGAACTTGGAGGCATTGATAAAGCCATAACAACCGCTGCACAATTAGCCAAAATGAAAAATTACAAACTGTATAATTTGCCTAAACAAACCAATCCGTTTGAAAAAATAATGCAAAAATTAAGTGGCGAAACTGCTGATGCACAAACTCGTACAATGCTTGGCGAAGCTTACCCTTACTACAAAGCGTTACATAGTGCAGTTAAACACAAAGGTATATTAATGCGTACTGAATACGATGTGGTATATTAATAACATTGTTTGTACATTAGTATTACTAGCGCTAACACTAACTACTAGCGCACAAATAACTAGGCTCGATAGCATTGTAAACGCAATGCCTGCTGATACCTTGTTACAATTAATAACTTACGATACGCAATTAGACGCTGGGCACAAAAATCAATCAGTACACCCTGACGTAGTACTTACCAAGGATAAGCAAGGGCGAGATATATTTTTAATGGTGCATACGCCCTATCCTTTTTATCAAGATAAATTTGAAAATCCATGTTTGTATTACTCTTACAACGGAATAAATTTTGAACCTATGGATTCGCTCACTAACCCTATTGTGCCCGCGCCTACACGCAAACATAACGACGACCCCGATATTATATTTGACACCCAAAAACAACAATGGCTCATACATTACTTAGCCACATTTAACCCCGATTCGCAAAACGTAGTGCAACTATCCAGTACCGATTTAATACACTGGCAAAAACGTGATTTAATTAAATACAAAAATCTTACTACCATTGATCCATTTATTGTATCGCCTAGCGTTAGTAAGGGTTTGAAGAAAAATTACGTAATGTTTTATGTAAATAATAAAGGAGAAACCGCCAAAAACACTATTGAGTATATTAATAGTAAAAGCCTATACAAATGGAATAAAAATAAGCGCACTACTGTTACCATTGCAGGCATGGACACCGCAATAGCTCCGTGGCATATTGAAGTAATAAAACACACCGATGGCTATTATTACATGACACTGTGTGGATTTAGAAAAGGTTTTAATTGGTTTGATGAAAAACAAATTCCTGATTACGAACTACTATTTGCACGTAGCACCAACTTAAAAGATTGGGTAGTAAGCCCAACTAATATAAATCCTTGTAAAAACGGCACGCTCAAGGAGTGTAATTATATTTACAGGAGTAGTACTGTATTTACCAATAATTATTTATTAATTTATTACAGCTACTTTACCACGTGGCGCCATTGCTATTTAGGAGTTAAAAAAATACCGTTAAACGAGTTAAGGTTTTAAGTTACGTTAATAATCAAATTTCATTGTTATCGAATTTCCTTTGGCGTTGTACGAATAACGAGTTGCCATGTT
>JAYWFU010000101.1:0-5649 GCA_043778625.1 Bacteroidia bacterium
TTCGATAGTGCTTACCGATGCTCCCTCGTTGCTTATTGTTGTGCCACGTGCCGTATCGGTTACAAAGTCAGCATCTACGGGTATTATGGGTTGGTTTTCGACATCAATGCGTTTAAATTTAAACCAATGATTGTCGGGGGCTGGATGTATGGTTATAGTGGCTAATTTGCCAGTGTGTAATCCTATTCCGTTTATTGTAACGGGGTGTTGTAGCGTACGTTGTTTTATTATCATTTTGGATATAAAGACTAATGCGTTATTTAACTAACTGTATAATTAGGTTAAAAATAAAAATAGTTTACATACCTAACTACCTATTACCACAAGAGTTATTAACCACGCAATTGCTTTATTTAGCGACATAAAAAATAATATATAAGTACCGTTTTAAGTTAAATTTGCAGTATATAATAAATTATAGCACGATGAATAAGCCTATACACATTACCGAATGCCCACGCGATGCAATGCAAGGCATTAAAGCGTTTATACCTACTGAACTCAAAATAGAATACATTAATCAGTTACTACAATGTAATTTTGATGTGTTAGATTTTGGAAGCTTTGTATCGCCCAAAGCCATACCACAACTGCACGACACGGCATTGGTATTAAGTAAATTAAACCTAAACCAACGTACTAAATTATTAGCTATTATTGCTAACGAACGTGGCGTACATGACGCTTGTGTGCATGAAGAAATAACATACTTGGGCTTTCCGTTCTCGGTATCCGAAACGTTTCAGTTACGTAATACCAATACTACTATTAACCAAAGTTTACATACTATTGATGCGCTACAAGCCTTATGTAGCAAGCATAACAAGCAGTTGTTAGTGTACTTGAGTATGGCATTTGGCAACCCCTATGGCGATGTGTGGCATCAAGATATTGTAACACAACACGCCGAAACCCTTGCTAACATGGGCGTGCAACACATAGCCCTAGCTGATACCGTGGGCTGTAGTACACCACACAACATAACTCAATTATTAAGTACTGTAATGCCACAACTCCCTAAAGTGAGTATTGGTGCGCATTTGCACAGTACGTTGGCTACTATTGAACAAAAAATTGAAGCAGTATTAGCCGCAGGTTGTACACGTATTGATACTGCTATTAAAGGCTACGGAGGTTGCCCCATGGCTACCGATGAACTTACTGGTAACGTGGCTACTGAAGTTGTGCTTAATTATTTAGCCAAAAATTCATTTACATCTAGCATTGATGCACCTGCATTTGCTAACTCCTTAGCGCTTAGTAGTAAGGTGTTTGAAACTTATCATTAACTTAATTACGTTTATTATTTTAACCTACAACGCCCTGCAAACTTATGTTTGCAGGGCGTTGTAGGTTAAAAATAGAGTTGAGTTATTTACCAAATAAACCTTTAAGCATTCCTGCAATACCTCCAGTTGCGTTTCCGCCACCGGCTACTTGCCCAATAATACTAGCAATATCAAGGTTTCCGCCTCCTACTGCACTAAGTATGCCTTGTAGGTCGAAACTTTTATCGTTAGGGTCGTTAGTTTTTTTGGTTAATGAGTTTAACACATTAGGTACCATTGATGCTACAATACTGTTAGCTGCCGTGGCATCTAACCCAAATTTGCTCATTAAGCCTCCTGCTACGCTTTGTACAATGTTAGTTACCATTGGGTTGCTACTTATGTTGCCACTACTACTTAGTAAGCCCGCTACATTAGC
The DNA here is from genome assembly GCA_043778625.1 of Bacteroidia bacterium. Classification (GTDB taxonomy): domain Bacteria; phylum Bacteroidota; class Bacteroidia; order UBA4408; family UBA4408; genus JACMRI01. The sequence goes on from JAYWFU010000101.1 coordinate 1,708, forward strand.
TCCGTTGCCCGATGCTATTTGCGATTTTAATGCGTCCATAATACCTGTTGCAGTATCCGAAATAGCGGCATCGTTATGTTCGTTAGGTATTGCTGGGTTATTTACAATTGCATCGCCTGCGTGTTCTTTTACTAAATTTACTAGGTTTTCAAACATGTTGTTTTTTGTTGTTAGGGGTTTGTGTTATTTTTTTCGTTCAACGGTGTAATTTACTAATAGTTCGAGCGCAGTACGTGCCTCGTTATTGGTAAATTGTTGTAACAAATGTAATGCTTCGTTTTTAATGGTTATCATTTTTTGCTCGGCATACTCCACCCCTTTATATTTTTGAACAAATGATAGTACTTGTTTTACTTTGTCGTTTTCGTTATTATTACTTTTTACAATATGTATTATGCGTTGCTTTTCGAGCCACGAAGCCTTATTTAATGCGTGTATTAGCGGTAGCGTCATTTTTTTTTCTTTCACATCGTTGCCCAATGGTTTACCCACATCATCAGTGCCATAGTCAAATAAGTCATCTTTTATTTGAAACGCAATTCCGACAAGATTACCAAATTTTTTGATTAGCTCCATATCCTGTACCGTGTGTACTTTGGTACTAGCAACGCCTGCGGCACAACATGCTGCAATTAAGGAGGCGGTTTTTTTGCGTATTACCTCAAAATAAATGTTCTCGTCGATGTTGAGCTTACGGGCTTTTTCTATTTGTAATAATTCTCCCTCTGCCATTTCGCGTGTGGCTTCGCTTACTATTTCAAGCAATTCAAACTCTTTGTGTTCCACACTTAGTAGTAAGCCTCTTGCTAATAAATAATCGCCCACAAGCACAGCAATTTTATTTTTCCAAAGTGCATTTATGCTAAAAAAACCACGGCGTAGTTTGGAGTCATCCACCACATCGTCGTGTACTAATGTGGCAGTGTGCATTAGCTCAATTAACGATGCCGCACGGTAAGTACTATCGTTAATATCGTTAAATAATTTGGCAGTTAGCAATACAAATAATGGGCGTATTTGTTTACCCTTACGCTTTACTATATACCTTGTAATGGTGTCTAACAAAGGTGCTTTGCTTTTCATTACCTCTCTAAACTTGGTTTCAAAAATCTCCATTTCAGCTTGCACTGGAGATTTTATCTGGGAATATATATCAGCCATATACTAGGTGGGTATTGTTGTTATTATAATGTGGTAAATGTAGTGTTAATTTACCAGCAAGCATGTTATACTTTAATTCAAAACACACTAGTAATGTAATGTATTGTTAAGTTACAGTTCCCAATCGGCTTTACCCTCAGCTTTACGTTTATCTTTCTTCTCTTGATAAAGAGCTACTTTTTCAAAATCTTCAAAGTAAGGAATACCCTTGTACTTATCATAAAACTTTTGTTTTTGTTCTGTTGTTAGCTCTACTTTCTGTTCCTCTACCACGTTGTAATACCGTTCTAAAAATAGTATTGGATTGTGTTGTATTATTCTAAATACTTTTTCCCAGTGTTCCATGCGTTTAATTTATTATCGTTTTTACTAATTTGTCAATGGCAGTAATTTCGGTGGCTACCTGTTTTTTAATTTCGGTACGTAGCTTACCTAGGTGTAGCGCACTTAGTGGCTGTGTGGGCGCATTATTAGTTATGTAGGCTAATGCTTTGCTATGCGCTAACGCACTTAACTCAGCTAGTTTTAGGTGGGTGGCATTAGCGGTATTAAATTTAGGGTAGTATATGTCTAATATTTTTTTGTGTACGTGCCTTGGTCCAAATAATCCTCTTGCTTGAAAATCTTTCATCATTTTATTGGGCAAAGTAGCATTTAAAATAGCCGTTAAGTAGTAGGCTTCGTTGATGTCGTGGGTGTAAAGTACATATGCAACACTCTCCACAATAAATTCTAAATCAATAGCACTGCGTTGCACAATGGTTGCGTTGGCATCTTTGGCCGATGCGTTGTACAGCACTAAGTACGGAGCATTAAGGTTTTGGGTACTAAGCTTGTTTTGATAATTAATATAATTAGTGGCGGTGTACTTAACATTTAATTCGGTGCGGTGTATTTGCCAAATGTTCTCAATGTTAGTAAACCATTTGTAGGCTTTTAAGTAGCCCTCGGTTAATAATTTTTCGGGAGCTAATAATTCAATATGCTTACGTGGTGTACCATCGTTGTGTGGTGTGTTATGTACTAAAATAGGTAGTGTAACTAGGTCGGGGTTATGTAATGCAAACGGCAATATACTCTTGGATAATGCCGTACGAAACAAAAATTTAGATTCTATTTGCCCCTGCATTTTTATTTCTTTCCAAGGCATTTTTGCATCTGGCACTACCAACGGCGATGTATTAATAGTTTGCACGGGGTTACTTAATATAACCTCGTTTACTTGTTTTGTTTCAACAAAATAAAACGTACGAGGCACTATAATAGCCCCTTGTTTAAATTGTTTTTTGTACGGATTAAGTTTAGTAACCGTTTTTAACTTAGTAGTACTAAAAGCTGATGACTTACCTTGCTTGGCATAAAACCACGTTACTTCAGTTTCAGTTAATTTTTGTTGAGCTAACGTGTAGTTGCAATTATGCGATGGCACTTTACCTTCAAAACTTAATCCCTGCAAGCCTTTCGTAGGGAACGACTTGGGCAACCCTAACGGCACGTGTGTAGCAAACAATACTGCGCTTGGTATATTAAATAATGGGCTTACGTTGTTAAGGTCCCAAATACTGGTAAGCGCAAAGCCTAATGCTTTGCTGCTGCGGGTGTTGTCGTGTTGCTTGCCGTTACAAAAACTGCGAGGTAGCACAAACGCCAGTTGCCCTTCTTCTTTTAAAAAATAAGCACTACAATACGCCAAAAATATAGCCGCAATTTCTAGGTGAGGTAGTGTACCATCTTCAGTAGGTTTTACCTCATATTTTTCGGCCAATGTTTTTAGTACCAGTTGATACTCTTTATTTTTTACGCTACTGTAAGTAAACCATGGAGGATTGCCTATTACATAATTAAATTGTTTGGCTAAAAAATAAGGCTTGTACAAGTTTTTAATAATAAAACTCCAAATACTATCTCTACCTTTTTCCTTAGCTATTTTTAATCCGCCATATATTTTATAAAAACTGGCTGATATATTATCGTTAAACCCTGTGTTGCCCAACTGCTGTGCAATAGCGTTACTTAGCGTTAGCTCGTTAATAGGGGCTTTGTGCATGGTTACTGTGGCCAGCTCCTCGCACACATCTATGGCGGTGTTAAATAATATGTCGTTATCAGCGCCTAAAATTTGTGTGCTTAGTAGAAGTTTTTCTCTGTCAATATCCATTCTAAATTCTCCGCCAAATAAGTTATTAACTCCCTCAGGCGCAAGCAAGGTGTTAGCCAATATTACATTAATATAAATAGGTTGTTGATACTTACCTACACCTTTGCCAAGGCTTATTAACACAGTGGTTTTAGCTATTTGTACACTTAGCGGGTGTATATCAATACCATACACGCAGGCATTAATTTGCTCGGGCGACAAATTAGGGTGTAGCTTTTTGAGTTGATGAATGCTGGCTCTTAAAAACGACCCGCTACCACAACTAGGGTCAAGTATTTTATCAGTGGGTTTAAAATTAAATTCGTTTACTACACGTTCGCACAACCAATCGGGGGTGTAGTATTCGCCAAGGGCTAAGCGTGTGTCAAGGTCTATTAACTCTTGATATACTCCTTTTAGTACGTCTTCGTCCACGTTGTTAAAATCAAACAACGAAAGCTCCTGCGCTAAGGTTCTAAACGTGGCTTTAAGTTTATTAAAATACTTATCGTTGTGTACCCAATGAAAGAAGTCATTGTCCACAAAATTTTTAACTGACCTAGGCTTATTGTTAATGAATAAAAAGCGAGTAGATTTGTAGAATAAATTAAAAAACAATGGAACAAAAGTATCAAAGCCTATCC
>JAYWFU010000102.1:0-5632 GCA_043778625.1 Bacteroidia bacterium
TGTTTGCACAAATTGATGATTATGATGTAATGACTTCTATCAAAACATGGTGTAATCACCCTGATTTTGTGTTAAGCTACCTTAGTAAGTGCATTGTTAACCGCACCTTATTTAAAATAGAATTGCGTAACGAACCGTTTAGTGAGGAGTATTTACAGCAAAAAAAAGATGCAGTTTTAGCTAAATACCCTACGCTAAATGGAAACGAAATTAACTATTTTGTATTTAGCAATGTGGTAGAAAACGAAATATATCGTAGTGATAAAGTACGCATAAACATTAGCTACAAAGACGGTAGCATAAGAGATGTAGCCGAAGCCAGCGATCAGTTGAACATAGCGGTGCTAAATAAAACGGTTAAAAAATATTTTATTTGTAGTGCTAATTTAGGTAAGCAATAATTGTTGAATAAAATCAGCTGCATTTATTTTTTCACTCAATAATTTTTGTAACCGTTGGGTGTGTATTTGCTTTAGTTGCACGTTGTTTAAATCAGTTTTAATATCCGTAAGCATATCGTCCCATCTATTGGTAGTAAAGCCTTTGGCGAGTTGGTACACGTTTTCTAATTCGGTTAAGTAGCTTAGTTTGCCCACAAAATCATTATACCTGTATGCAGGCACACCCAACACGGCCGCCTCAGCAGTCATGGTTTGGCTATCGCCAATGTACATAGTGGCATAGTACATTATGTGGTGCATGTGTATAGGTTGTATGTTTAATTGATAAGGTGTTAAAGCTTCGCTAGTAAGGCGTTCGGAGGTTATGTACACTTTACCGTACGGCAATAATAATTGCACTAGTTTTAAAGCTTTGGCATCGGTTATACCTGTTTTTCCCACATCGTGAAAAGCCCCCAAGCCACTAAATCGTAGTATAAAATAAGGTTGAGTAATATCAACATACTGCTTAGCAATAGTGCTATTAGCCGTAAATACTTGTGGGTGCAAGTAAGCTAACTCGTGGTACGAATTATAACTTATTTTTTTGTAATTGTACTTACCCACCGCACACACATTAGGCGCTACAACCCCAGTAGCCATTGGGTAAGCCACACGGCAAAAGTTTTTTACTACATCGTAATCGTCTTCGTTAAACACATACGATTTTATACCCAATAACTTACCCACCCAAGGTATTTCGGCCGATGTACCTGCCATAACAGTGGGTTTAAAACTACGGGCTATGCTTAGCATTTCTTTGGCTCTAAAGGCAATGCCTTTAATTATTCCCCACGCCGATTGGCTACGTTCATGTGGCATAATATTAATGTAAGGCACGCTTTCGTTGCGGAGTAATTCCTCTAGCACATCTTTCTTTTTAATTACAATTTGCAACGGTGTTTGGTTGCTTATGCAATGTTTTATTACCTGTTGAAATATGTAGTAATGCGCTGGATGCCCTAGGTAAATAAGTAAACGAGTGTGTGTCATTATATTAATTAATTTCAATTGTATTTATTTTCCAACCATCAATATCGTTGGCTAACGGCAATGAGTAATGTTTTTCGCCCTTATTTTTTACCTTAACAAGTATATTTGTTTCTGAAATAAGGTGATGATTTTCGCCAAAACATTTAAAATTTATTTCTCTATTTACACTTCCGTTAAAATATAACGTTACCATCATAAAATCGGGTTTGTCATCGCTAGTATCGCTAGGACCTTCAGTTATTGCTTTTTCAATTCCCACTTTTTTTAATTTTTCACTTATTGTGTTATCAATTGATTTTGGGCCATAATAAACTTGTTCAGAAGCTGGAGTTTTTTTATCCTGATTGGTTTCGTGTTCTGCCTCTTCATTACAAAACTCTATTACGGTGGTAAATAAAAAAGAAATTAAAAAACGAAGCAGTGTAAACATTTTTTGGTATTAAAAAATTTAAATAAACGAGCATTGTTTAGTAGATAGTTCTACTATTAATTTAGTAATTGAATGTACTACACAAGAATACAAAAAAATGACAACCTTTAACTTAGTTTTATATGCTACTTAATGACAAACCAATGACACTTCGCACTTACATTATTGCCACCTTTAAACTACAAAAATAAACAGCCTTGGAACGTTTCAAAGTAATAGCATTTACACATAAGCAGCTAGACATAGCTGATATTGGTAAGTTACACCTTGCCGATGATGTGTATGCACAACAATTGCACCAACTCAAGCAACATTTTCAGTTAGAGGAGCTTATGTTTTTGTCTACTTGCAATAGAGTTGAATTTTTATTGGTACACAAACCTAATACGCCGCACGTATCGCCTAGCGAGTTATTGATGATACTTGCTCCGCAAATTAATAGCACATTGCTTACACACCTTTCGTACAGTGCAATACAGTACGAAAACGAAGTGGCCGTAAAACATATATTTAAAGTTGCATCAAGCATTGATTCGTTAGTTATTGGCGAGCGCGAAATAATAACTCAAGTACGCGAAGCCTACGAACGCAGTGTTAGCAATGGTTTGTGTGGCGATTTAATCCGTATTATAATAAAGCAAACTATTAACTGTGCTAAGCAAGTGTATACAGAAACTAATATTGCCCGCAACCCAGTGTCGGTGGTGTCGTTGGCGTTTCATCAATTAAAAGAAATTGGGGTTGATGCTAATTCTCGCGTGCTAGTGGTAGGTGCAGGTGTTACTAATAGCAATATGGTACGTTTTATGAAAAAATTTGGCGTAAAAGATTTTCATATTTTTAATAGAACATTAGCCAACGCACAAAAATTAGCCAACGAAGTTAAGGGCACAGCTTACTCACTTACTGAGTTAGCCAGCTTTAACAAAGGTTTTGATGTACTAATTACCTGCACTGGCGCTACCGAAACTATTATTACCAAACCATTGTATGCCAATTTATTAGGCAATAGTACCGCTCGTAAAACAGTAGTAGATTTGGCTGTACCCAACGATTTTGATACAGAAATAATTACCTCGTACAAAGTAAATTTAATTGAGGTAAAAAGCCTACAACAAGTAGCGCAAGAAAATATTGCAAAACGTGAAAAAGAATTATCGAGTTGCAAAAAAATAGTGCACGATAACCTACGCATATTTGAACAAGTGTACAAAACACGTAAGGTGGAAGTGGCCATGAGCCAAGTGCCACGCAAGGTTAAAGAAATACGTGACAATGCAGTAAACTCAGTATTTGCTAAAGATTTGGAACAGCTAGACGAACAATCGCGCGAGGTATTAAGCCGTATTATTGATTTTATGGAAAAAAAATATGTGAGCGTACCCATGATTATGGCTAAGGAAATATTGCTCGAAGAAATTAATTAACTATACCCCATTTTATTTTTAGTATGAAAATAATCATAGGCACACGAGGCTCGCAATTAGCATTGTGGCAAGCACATTTTATAAAAGACGAATTGCAAAAGTTAGGTAATACCGTTGAACTAAAAATAATATCAACCGCAGGCGACCGCAGCCAACAGTGGAATACCAGCTTTGAAAAACTAGAGGGAAAAGGTTTTTTTACCAAAGAACTGGAGGAAGCATTGCTTAGCAAAGAAATTGATTTAGCAGTACACTCCCACAAAGATTTACCCACCACACACCCCGAAGGGCTAATGATAGCGGCTGTTACCGAGCGCCACGACCCTAGCGAACTATTGTTAGTACGTAACGAAAGTTATGTACACAATGCGCCATTGCACGTAAAACCTAAGGCAGTAATAGGCACCTCATCGGCACGGCGCAAAACACAAGTACGCACACTACGCAACGACGTAGAATTAAAAGACCTACGTGGCAACGTACCTACCCGTATTGATAAATTACGCCAAGGGCAATACGATGCTATACTGCTTGCGGCGGCTGGCGTAGAGCGTTTAAAATTAGATTTAAGCGATTTAAAATATATTAAACTTAACCCAACACAGTTTGTACCTGCACCTGCGCAAGGCGCACTAGCATTGCAAATACGTAAGGACGACCTCGATTTATTTGATGCCTTACAACCCCTACACCACGAGGCTACTCACAAAACTATTGGGTTAGAACGTTTTGTACTTAATCAGTTAGATGGTGGCTGCCAGCTACCTTTAGGTGTGTATTGTACTCACACTAATAACGAGTATCAAACCTACGTAGCCCATGGGTATAACCCTAACGGTGCGGCGTTGCATTACCAGTATAACGGTGCTACAATTAATACCCAACATATTTTAAATTTATTGCGTTTAAATAATAACAAATCAAAAACAGTATTTATTAGCCGTAATCAAAAACAAAACGATGTGCTATGTAATGCACTACTTAGCAATAATTACAACCTTACTACGCAAGCATTAATAACCACACAAACTATTACTGCACCTAATATACCTAGTACGAGCTGGATATTTTTTAGCAGTAAAAATGCTGTAACGCATTATATGCAACAAGTTAAAACAATAGCGCCTAACATTAAGTTAGCAACACTAGGTGAAGCCACAGCACAAGAGTTATTTAATTATACTCAACATATTAATTTTATAGGGCAGGGTAACGATGTAGCGCAAATAGGCACAGCATTTTTTAGCCAAATAAATGTAACTGATACAGTACTTTTTCCGCAGGCTAAAGCAGGTAATAAAACCATACAACAAAAGGCAACTAATGCTAACCAAGTAATGGATTGTGTAGTGTACGAAACCATTGCAGCGCCTATCATTATTGCTCCGCACGAAGTGTACGTGTTTACAAGCCCAAGTAATGTTACCTCGTTTGTAGTTAATAATGTAATAGATGCCACTAAGCATTACATTGCTATAGGCGAAAGTACCGCCACAGCATTGCTAAGCGCAGGAGCAACACACGTTACCTTACCACGCAACTTTACTGATGTAGCTATACTCGAACAAATTGTGAGTTAAATTGGTATAGCGGACATTTTCGGATTAAAAAACACCTCTTCCGCAAATGTTCACTACGTTTAGTACTTGTAGGTAATACTTACCTCCTAAATTATTGTTTCCAGTAGCTTACAAGTACTGGGCTAAAAGTTTCCCATTTGCAACACTCAATAGGGTATAGCGTAAATTTTTCGCCCAAGGTTTGGTTGCATACTATTTCTACAACTAATGTGTTTTCGCTTCCCCATTGATATTCTAAAAAAAATAATTCGTTGGGGTAAGCCTTTTGTAGTTCATTGGCCAACTCTGTTAACGAGGCATTAATAGCTTTGTTTTCAAATTGTTTTTTTTGTTTTTTGGCTGGAGTGTATGCAATTACTACCGAGCCTTCAAACTTTTTCCACAACGGCTCTTCAATAGTTAATAGGTTAGTGTCTAGTACTAATTTAGCTAATTTTAGGCGTGCCTCTTCTATTGAGTTGTATTTGTATTCGCGCCTAAATGCTTTTTTTAATTTACCATTAAATGCCAGCAAAGTACTGTCGTTAAAGGTAAATGCTTCTTCGCCTAGTTTTTTTTCAAACAATGCGCTTTCATCTTTAAACGAATTAAAAAACACTAGCTGTCCACAATTTACCGAGTAGTCTTTTAGGGTAAGTTTATTTTTACACACCTTTACTGAGTAGTGAGTTTTACAGGTAGTATCTTGCACAAATGTTTTAGGATAAAAACGCCAAGCTTTTTTTAATTGCTCTAACGTAGCTTTATCATCAATGTAATTTT
>JAYWFU010000103.1:0-1919 GCA_043778625.1 Bacteroidia bacterium
CAACTTACCCCCTTAGTTGAGTTTAACGCAAGCACCTCCACACTATTGTTTGAAGGCGAATCTCGCCCCGAAAACGTAAAGAAATTTTACGACCCTGTAATTGATTGGATAACTAACTACCTCGAAACTCAGCCTGCACAAACTGAACTAAAACTCGATTTAAAATTTGAATACCTTAACTCGGCATCAATAAAATACATTTACGATATATTGGTAGTATTTGAAAAATATGTAACCAAACACAAAATTACTACCACTTGGTATTACGTACCCGAAGATGATTTAATGCTTGAAAATGGGCAAGATTATGGCAACTTAACACCTAATTTAAACATTCAACTCAAGCAATTTTAAAATAGCTCAACTTCCTTAATTTTCAGTATGCGTTGTATAGCTATAAATAGTTTATTAATTACGGTTTTATTTTTTTCGAGTGTGCATGCACAACGTGTAGGCTTAGTACTTAGCGGTGGCGGGGCGCAAGGGCTAGTGCATGTAGGAGTTATAAAAGCGTTAGAAGAAAACAATATTCCTATCGATTACATTACAGGTACATCAATGGGAGCTATTGTGGGGAGTTATTACGCATCGGGGCACACCATAGATGAGGCAATAGCAAATTTTAAGAACGAAAAATTTTTGCGAATGTCGGAAGGGACAATAGCCCCAAAAGACAAATTTTATTTTAAACAAAATGAACGTACCCCCTCTTGGGTTGATTTAAATTGGAATCCGTTACTGGCAGCCGAAAAGTTTTTTCCTACCAATGTGGTATCGCCCTATATGATGGATTTAGAAATAATGCGCTTATATACCACGGTGTCGAGCGCAGCCAATTACGACTTTGATAGCCTTTATATTCCGTTTAGATGTGTGGCAGCCGATGTAGAAAGCAAGCAAGAAATTGTGTTTAGAGAGGGTAATTTGGGCCAAGCGGTGCGTGCCTCTATGTCGTTTCCGTTTTATTTAAAGCCAGTAAATTACAACGGGCACTTATTGTTTGATGGAGGTATGTACAATAATTTTCCATCAAACATAATGCACAAAGATTTTGCGCCCGATGTAATGATAGGCAGTACGGTATCTGGCAATGCCAAAACGCCTGATGAAGACAACGTGTTTTCGCAACTTAAAAGTATGCTTATGCACAATACCGATTATAGGGTAGATTACAACAAAGGAATAATGATAGATATGAAACTATCAGACGCTGGCTTGTTTGAATTTGGCAGAGCGGAAGAAATAATAAACTACGGTTACGTAAGTGCTATGCAACAAATGGATAGCATTAAAGCAATGATACAACGCAGGGTAACACTAACCCAGCGCGACTCGTTACGTGCAGTATTTAAAGCCAAACAATTGCCTATGTTAATTGATAATATTGAAATAGAAAATACTGATGTACACACTGCTAACTACATAAAAAAAACGCTGCGTATGCACAAGGATACTTCATTATCATTTGAAAACTTTACCAAACATTATTACCGTTTAATTGCCGACGAAAAAATAAAACATATTTATCCAATTGCTTATTTGAATAAAAACACCAACAAGTATTGGGTAACTTTGCGGTTATCAAAACAGTATCCGTTTAATGTGGAACTTGGCGGAAATCTTTCTACACACCCTATTAGCACAGGTTATGTAGCCCTTAATTACCAACACTTAAAACGCGTAGGAACACAGGTAAGTGGTAATTTTCATTTTGGCAAACTGTACAATGCCGCACAATTATCGGCACGTATTGATTTTCCTACGGCTACTCCATTTGCAATAACTGGCAAAATAAATACTAGCAAATACGATTATTACAGAAGCAGTGCAATTTTTCTTCAAAACGAAAAGCCTTCTTTTTTAATACTAGCCGAAAACAATACCGAATTAGGAGTAATTACACCTGCCGGTAACAAAGG
>JAYWFU010000104.1:0-68995 GCA_043778625.1 Bacteroidia bacterium
TATTTATTGTAGTTTTGGTGAACCACAAATAAATCCGTTACTAAAGCGATTTAATTGACCCATACTATTAGTTTTAACAGAAATTTAAACAGGCTCTAAGAGTAAATTATTTTTGTTAGTTGGGTCAGTAGATTCCAATTCGGTAATTCTATTATATTTTAAAAAAGTTACTCCTAATCCAACATAAAATTCATGGCTTTTTTGTGGTTTAGTTTCGCTAAAAAACTGTGTGCCATATTTAATATATACATTATTAAAGGTGTATTGTACATTCTTTGTAGCGTCAATAACCGTTCGTCCACCATTACTTTGAGTACTGGGTATATATTTAAAATTATTGGCATACGTACTGTAATTTAATTCTAGAAATCTATAACTATCATTGCTACTGTTATCAAATATAAGTTTGGGCCCTACGGAATAATACAAGCTAGTATTAACTGATGAAGCTTCGTCATATACTGTACTTGGAGTTATCTCACTATTTATGGTTTGCGAATTACTTAATTGATCAAGCGATTCGGTAATCAAGGCTTTAAATACTAAATCTTTACCGTAGCTAATTCCTATACCTCCGCATAACGAAAAATGCTCACCAAAATTACGTTCGTAATGTAATGCCGCTATACTACGTACAAACATACCTACATTAACCTTACATATATTTTTAGGATAGTTATAGTTAATTCCGCTTGATTTTTTTCCCGCTTTGCTATCATCGCTTGATAATATACTTTTTCCTTTAGGGGTGTATTGCTCATCTAGCTCGTTAGGTGTTGGGGCTATAGTTTGCGCTTGTGCTTTGCTAATTGTGTACAGCAGTGCCATACAGCATGCTATGATGTGTTTATGTTTCATTGCGTTAAATTAACTGTAAATTATTTGCCCCAGCCTATGCCTAGGTTATAGCCCAAGGTAAAATAAGGTAATAGTTTAGTGTATTTGTTAGTGCTTGGAGTGTAGGTAATTTGGTAAACAGCTGAAGAGTTTTCGGCTCTTGTTTCAAAAATTTTGCTAAAACCTAATACATTAATTCCTCCCGCAATAAAAAACTCGTGCGACGTAATTAGTTTAGAATTAGTTAATAATTGAGTGCCAAATTTCAACGCTAAATTATTAATGGAGTAATTAGCCACTGTTTTATCGCCCACTACTACATAGTTATAGCCGTTTATATCGCCTACAAAAGGTGTATTATACTCTATTTTGTTAGTGTAGTGTGCGTACATAAATTCAAAATAATGATAATTATCGTTATTAGAATTTTCATTTATAAACTTTGTAGCTAAGTAAAAATAAGGCGTAGCTTTGCTTTTACCATTACTATACACTATTGGTATAGATAGTTCGTTTTCCTCGGTAGAGTAATCGTCAATAGCATTTAGAGTATAGGACGATGCTGTTTTAAATATATTATCTACCCCATAGTTAAACCCCACACCTCCGCATAACGCAAAGCTTTCGCCTAACAAGCGTTCGTAACTTAGGGCTGCAATGTTGCGAGATAGCAAGCTAACATTAATGTTAATGATGTTTTTAGGATACTCGGCACTTCCTTTTTTTCCAGTTTTTGATGCTTTGGTATCATTGGCTGATAGTATATTTTTTCCTTTGGGAGTGTATTGCTCGTCGAGCTCGTTAGGCGTAGGTTTTTCAGTTTGTGCTTGTGCATAACCTACCAAGGTTACTAGTGCTAGTAGTAGCCTTACAGTACTTTTAATTAATTGTTGCATATTATTTTACTTTTATTAAGGTAACATAGTTGGTTAATATTTTTATTTTTTCCTCAGTACTTAACGTTAATAAGCTTTTGTCGTTAGGCAGGGTACTAATTTCCGATATTGTTTCCACCAAATTTTTAATGTAGTTAAGTTTTATAGCATACGATACATTATCGGCCGATTTAATGGTAGAGTTTATTACACCTAACATCTCGCCGTTATCAGTAAACACTGGGCCACCGCTATTACCCGGTTGCACGGGTATAGAAGTTTGAAACGAGTTTAACGCTCCGTTATAGCCTGTTTTAGCACTTGTTTTACCATCAGTAAATTTAACCTCTTTGCCCATGCCCGATAGTGCCAGCGGGAAACCAATAGTAAACACACTTGCTCCTACTTCAATAGCGCCACTTTCTTTAAACGAATATTTTAATTTAGGCAAGGGTTTAAATTCGTCGTCGTTAATTTTTATTATCGCCAAGTCGTTTTCTTTGTCTTGTTGTATAAGTGTAGCAGTAAATGTTTTGGCTACACCGTTCACGTTCATTTCTACTTGTATTTTCTTAGCATCTTCAATAACATGGTGGTTGGTAATAATGTAGCCACTTTCGGCAATTAATATCCCTGAACCAGTGGCCTTAATATCGGCATCGCTTTTGGAAGTTGGCACTGCACCGTTTTTATAATTAATTTCTTTATATATTAAGTTATCTACCGTAATAGCCCCTTTGCCTGATATAGCAAAACCTGATTTAGTGCCCGACATTACCATAGTTTCGCACGAGTAGCTTACTTCTCCGTTTACTGAAAATATTATTTTGTCGTCAAAAGTTATTATTTTCAAACTATTATCTTTTTCTTTTTCAAACGACGAAACGTACATTCCATCTACTTTGGTGGCCGAAATCCCCTCATATACGGTACCTACATATATGCCGTCTTTTGATATTAAATAGTAGTTGTAATTGTTCCAATCTTTAAAGCCGAACACAAAACCTGCTTTTTGCCCGTCGTTAAGTTTGCTAAAATTAAATGTGGCTTCAAGTGCCATATCCTCGCCACTATTAGCTAAATTAATGTAGCGCGAAGTACCCTCTTTGGTTAATGAAGTAAGTTCAAACATGCCATTATTTAACTTTGCACTACTTTTATCCGACGCATACAAATCCCAGTCGTTACTGTTGTTTGCAAATGTTTCTTCAAATATTTTGCTTTTTTTTCCGTCCTCACCATACTCGGTGTAGCGGTTATCTTTTATAACTCCTTTAAGGTATTCTATTTCTTTCCACAACTTACCTGACTCGTAATAATAGTTTGATGTACCTTCCTCTATCCCTTGCTCGTTGTAGTTTTTCTCGGTTTTTAGTTTACCATTTTTGTAATACCATTTGCACTTGCCTACATATTTATTTTGGTTTTCGTCAGTAGTACTTGCTACACTAATTTTACCTTCAAAGGCAATACCATCGCCGTTTATAAAGGTTGATTTGTAATTATCGTCCGCTTCTTTTTGGCGCTTATAATAGCCCTCGGTGGCGTTGCTTAGTTTTCCTTTTTTGTCAAAATAAATAATGTCTTGTGCAAATGCAGTAGTAGCAATTGCCGCTACTAGTAGTGTAATTAATACCTGTTTCATGTTGTTGTGTTTGGTTAGTTATTGTGTTGATTTAGTTGTTAATTTTTTTAATTGAATGGTAGTTTACCAATAATTGAATAGTTGCTTCCTGTAACAAATGAATATCCTCTTGCGTCACAAATAGTAGCATAATACACTCCATTTAATTTTGTTATGTATAATTTCCCTTTTGTTTGCAAGTCCATATTACCCAATGATGCATCTTTTAACATTATCGTAGTTTGCTCTTCCGTTAGCGAAAAAGTTGGAGCAACTATCGACAGTTCTGTGTATAAACTAGGCGTTTTTCCACTTACTGTTATCGTGTATGAACCTCCTTCATAATTACCATCTATTGTGTACAAATTATTATTGCTATCGTAACGCCCTATCCCGTTTATTGTAGTAGTGTAGTTAATTGCACCAATACTTAGTTTGTTACCGGTTACGGTACATGTTGGATTTATTAGTTTGCAGGGTTTACATACTCCACCACAATCCATGGCATCTTCGGTGCTATCTCTAAAACTATTGTGGCAATGGGTAATGTATAATGTTTCTTCGGTTTTGGTGCAGCCCACCATTACAATTATGGAGAGTAATGCAAATATGTTTTTTTTCATTAGGGTTCTCAATTTTATTTAGAAGCAAATTTTCCACTAATGTCATAGTTATAAGTTGATTCGATTTTACCATTACAAATAATAGCGTAATAGGTATCGCCAGTTTTTACCATATATAATTGACCTGAGTTTAAATTCGGCGAAGTACTAGTATAACTACCATTAATGGATACACGAGCAAAATAAGGATAGCTATTATTTAACGCACCTTGCACAATTGAGTACGCACCATACAAATTAGGTACAGCGTCAGATAATGTAATGGTATAATTACCCACTTCGGTAGTACCCGACATTACATATTCGTTATTATTATTTAACTTCCCAGTTCTGTTTGTATGATTAGTCCCTACATAGGTCTGTTGTGGGCTTACACGTGTAATATTAACTACAACATTACTAAAATTGCAAGTGGGTGTTACAGGAACACAAGGTTTGCAGGCTCCGCCGCAATCGGTACCATCTTCAGTATCGTCCTTAGTTTTGTTGTGGCAATGTTCAATATCAAGCGGCTTTTCGGTTGTTTTGTTACAACTTAAAACACCTACACAAAATATAACTAAAAGTAGTTTCGTTCTCATTTATTTAATTTTCTGCAATGTTAATCTATTTTTTTCGCATTTTGAACGTTTAATAGGTATTTGTACCTGATTTTTATTGTACATAAATCAATTTATTTTTTGGATAATTTGTACTGTAGCTTTCTTAATTTTTACGGTATAATTAATAATTATGTACTTCAATAATTTTTTATTTTTAGTAGTAGCTAGTTACTTAGTGTAAATTGCGCTTACGCAACGCGACAGTAGCTGTATTAATAATAAATTACTAGCAATATCTTTACCAATTATGAACCTGCTTTGCCAGTACAAGCGTCAGATAGCCGAGCAGTTTAGGCTAGTGCAAGCTTGTAGCTACAAGTATTCGAAACCTTAATTAAGCTGAATTCAATAGGTGTTTTGCCTTATCGGGGTTAACTCCACGCAGCACTACTATTTCTTTAATAATAAATTTGCCTCAAATTGTAGCAAACTTTCGCCATCAACTCCTATACAACATTGAATAACTACTATAAAAAAATAGTAGTTATTCATTCACAGCACAACTGGCACTAGCCTCAACTACACAGTTACCTGACGCTTGCGCCAGCGGGGGGTTACATTTTTTGAACCCTCACAAAATATAACCTACACAAAACAAACAAAAAGCCCTGCAACGCAGGGCTTTATACTTTTTATACCGTTTATGAATACCAGCAACATGCTGGCACTAGCCTAAAGAATTATTAGAACTATTTTAAGTTTTTTACTACTAGTCCAAGTCTGTTCTTTTTGGATACCTAACTAATAAATTACTATACTTTATGTCTTCTAAGAAAAATTTTGACGAGTATATTATATCTGTAAATTTATCTCCATCACTATCAGTTACAGAACCTTCTGTAAAATAAACTAATTGTTTTTTTTTATAAGCAGACAACAATTCTTTATTATATTTTTCATTATAATACGGAACTATAATATACCTAGTTTTTGAATACACAACTAAATTATCATAGACGGCTGAAAGAGTCTTAAAAAGTTCATCGTTAATGAGAGCATTGGTTACTTTAACATCAACAACTCTAACGGGAATAAGTATCCATTTGTGTTTTTCTAAATTAATTCCTGAATATAATGGGATATAATTTGCAGGCAAAGAGTCTAATACAAAAGGGTTTTCTCTTATATAACAATGAACAAAATGGTTACGTCCGTTTATACTCGAACACCACTTAAATTTATTTGAATGCACTGATTCCTGACAACTACTAAAAAATAAAGATATAACTACGATTGCTATTTTTCTCATTTCCCTCCTGGCTTCCGTAATGTTGGTGTACCTACAAATCCATTTTTATTCTCTATTCCTTTATTAAAGCATCCCCCGCTGGCGCGAGCTTGCAGCTCGTGTCCACTACCACTGTACCAAACCTTATTTTCTTGTTTACTATCATTAATCATTACAATTAGTTTTTATTTTTTAATGAATACGAGCAACATGCTCGCACTAGCCTAAACTACACGGTTACCTAACGCTCGCACTAGCGGGGGCACTAGCTACAACTGCTCGGTTACCTAACGCTAGAGCTAGCGGGGGGCTAAGTCAAAAATTCTTTATCTAGAAACAACCAAATTAATGATACTATAAAAGAAAGAATACTGTGTTTTTTCAAAACTTTATCTCCATTAATATTTTTTATTAGGTTATTAAAAATTCTGATATATATTAAAATAGGAATAAAAACAAAAAAACCAATAATTCTGAATGAAAAATAGAATGAAATAAATGAAACTAAATAAATTAAAATAAAAAAGAAGAGTTTGTATTTTTTTTCAAAAACAATCAATAGAGAATTACAACTATAAATAAAAAATATATGTATCAAATAATTAAAAATTAATTCTATTCCAACATAACCCATAGTTATACCACTATCCCAGTTTAACCACTCTATTGTCTTAGGTAAAAAATAAAAAATGTTCAACAATACTATTAAAAAATCTAAAAAATGAAGATTAATGTAATTTTTTAAATTAATCATAGTCTTATTTGTTTTTTGGTTTGCCTTTATATATATGTAATTTTTGATCAACAGTTTTAATTGCATTAAATGCTGCTTTATCATCTACTGTTGCAGCATGTGCTGCTTTCCCTTCCTTTTTCCAATTAATATTTTTAGAATTAGCGTCTTCAACATCTTTTAATTCATACCCATTTTGTTTAGCCATTGGCTGAACAAGTCCCATATTATCATTGGCGTAAGTAAACTGTATTCCTCTTTTTTTCAGTTCATCTGTCATTTCAATATCGTTAGGTTGATGAACGGAAAGAAAAACTAAATTTACGGAAACCTTAACCCCCTTACGTGCAGCAGCATCTATGATACCACCTGCAATACCAACGCCTTCTGCATTCCCTTGACTATGCATTACCACCGTCATGATATTATTATTTGTACTGACTTTTATCTCTCCTGAATTAACCATTTCCATACCCGTTTGATAACCTTCTGATATTCTAGATTTTGCGGTTGAGCCGTGGGCATGATCGCCTGAAACAAAATGACTCTTATCATCGTTAAAATATCTTTCAATTTCTTTTGTAAAACCTTTATTTTTTGAATTCCAATAAGAGTCTCGCAATTTATCTTGAAAATCTTGTTCACGATCGCTTGAACTTCTGTACCCTCCCAACCTATAACCATTTACAAAAATAATGTCTTTACCATCAGGATCTATTACATTAACTGGGTTATTTGCGGCATAAGAATACGGACTTATGTCAGGGTATTTACTTGCTTTAGCATCACGTTTTGGTGTTCTTCCTAATCTTAAATCTAACCATCTATCACCCATATCTATTGTATTACCAACTCCACTTACGTCGTTAATTTTTTCTTGCCCTCCAAAACCGATTCTTTCTGCCTCGTTAGGGTTTAGCGGTTGTTGTAGTGTGTTTTTACCGCTTTTGTACAGTGTACGTTCGGTCAGGGGTGCTCCGAATCCGCTATAATCTGTAGCACTTAATATATCGGCTTTGTAGCCTGTTATTGCATTATTTGTAATAATTGGTATTTTGCGGTCGGAGACGGTGGTAAGCACATTATTCAAATGATTACTTAACTCAAAATGCTTGTTGCCTAGCGTGGTGTAATAATTAAGTGTTGGGGTGGGGCTTATTAATTTTACGGTAGTGTAATCAGCCCCTAGGCGTGCGCTACCGTATAGGTTGCGCTCGGTAAGGTTAAATGTACCTGCAAGCATATCGTAGTGGTACACGGCCATGGTATTGCCCTGCGCATCGCGGGTATAGTAGTCGCTACTTAGTAGCTGTGGCACTGCATTAGTTGTGGCACTGGTGTACACGTGCTTAGCTATGCGGTTTCCGCTGGCATCGTAGTCAAACTTCAGGTCGTTTTTAGTGCTATTCATTGCACGACTAATGTACTTAATTTTTCCGTACACTGTCCATTCAATTTTATCTATTTTTTCTTGGGTATCTTTGGTAAGGTTACCAATAGGGTCGTAGCTGTAGTTGTTACTACCATTAACATTGCTTGGGTTAAAATTGCCTTGGTCCTCTATGTCGTCAAGTGGAGTACTAGCCAGCACAAAATCATTTACATGGTATAATCTATTTTGGGTTTTGCCATTAGTAGTGGTGGCGTTGTTGTAGTTATAAGTTAAATTATCAAATGTAGCTCCGCTACCATCGTTGCGTACCTGTGTAAGTATGTTACCATTGGCATCGTAGGTAAATGTATTAAAATATTTGGTTGAACCTGCAGTTGTTGGTTGCCAAGCATTAGCTGCTATATCCAAATTATCATAGGCCTGCGCTTGCATTAGTCTATTTAGCTGGTCGTATTGGTAGGTAAATGCGTTGGGTAGTACGGCACCTGTGGTAGGGTTGGTAATGGTGGTAACCATAGCACTAATATTACCATTGAACAAGCTTTGTGCGGCGGCTATTGCACTACCTGTTTTGTTGGCATTAAAGGTGGTAGGCGCTACGCTTTTATAATCGCCGTTGTAGTAGTTTAGGCTATAGCCCATGGCATCTTTGGGTATTAGTTTATTGGTTCCTACCGTTCTACCGTCTTTTCCTAGGTCGTTATTGGGGTTTAGGCTTTCGGAGTTTATGCTAATTACATTTATAAAATAGTCCAATAGTTAAATAGCGTTAAGAGCACCCCTCCAACGGCGAAGCCCTCACGAAACAAAATAATAAAATAAAACTTGAGTAACAAAGGAGGGGAATTCGTGGCGTGAATATCACATTGGACTATGTAGTATTTGTATTTGCTATTATGGCTTTTTAAAAGTATTAACTAGTTCAAAATAGTATAAAAACTCGCTCCAATAGTGTTTCTAACACTTGTGTTTTGTTAATAGCGGTTACACTCAACAAAAAAGCGATACTAAATTAATAGTATCGCTTTTATTTTGTGACGTATATAAATATGTAATTTAAGTAAATTACTCTTTACCTCCGTCTAGTTTTTCTTGTAAATCTTTCAATTCAGCCCATTTGCCTTCAGCAGCTAATAAGGCTTGCTGTGCCCAAGTTGCTGGATCGTGCATTTTGTAACGATCGCCTCCTGTTAATAATACTTCCTTTGATTTTTCTACTGAAGTTTCAGCTAATTGTTTCCAAGTTGAAATACCTGCAGCTACGTACAGTTCTTCAATTTTAGGGCCAATTCCTTCTACTATTTTCAAATCATCTAATTTAACTTTTTTACCAAAAGCTTCGCTTGCGGCTTTAGCATTAAAATCGCCTTCAGCAACTGGTGCTGTACTAGCCATATTTGCATCAGCAACTTTAGCATCAGCAGGTTTAGGGCTACGACGCGTTGTTTTAGCTTTAGCGGGTTCAGCAGCTAATTTTCCGTTTGAGTAAATTTCGTTGAAATCAACTAGTTCAATCATGCACATATCAGCATTATCTCCCATACGATTACCCGTTTTAATTATACGAGTATAACCTCCTGGACGAGTTGCAATTTTAGGTGCAATATCTCTAAACATAGTTGAAACAATGTCTTTATTTTTAACATAAGCAAAAACAGTACGACGATTATGCGTAGTATCAGTTTTTGATTTTGTTAATAAAGGTTCAACGTATTTTCTTAATTCTTTAGCCTTAGCTACAGTAGTAAATATTCTTTTGTGTATAACCAGTGAAGAAGCTAAATTAGCCAACAACGCTTTGCGATGTGCCGATGTTCTTCCTAAATGATTTACTTTTGATCCGTGTCTCATAATATTTTTTTAATAACGAATGATTATTATTCTTTTTCTAACTGATATTTACCAATGTTCATTCCAAAGTGTAAGCTTTTTGAATGTACAAGGTCTTCTAATTCAGTTAATGATTTCTTACCAAAATTTCTAAATTTGAGTAAGTCATTTTTGTTAAATGATACTAACTGACCCAAAGTATCAACATCAGCCGCTTTTAAGCAATTTAAAGCACGAACTGATAAATCCATGTCCGACAGTTTAGTTTTTAACAATTGACGCATGTGTAACGTATGCTCGTCAAATTCTTCTTTAGGAGCTTTATCTTCAGTATCCAGCGATATTTTTTCGTCCGAAAACAACATAAAGTGATGAATCAATATCTTAGCTGATTCTTTTAAGGCTTCCTTAGGATGCACTGAACCATCAGTAGTTATGTCCATAACTAATTTTTCATAATCCGTTTTTTGCTCAACACGAAAGTTTTCAATCGTATATTTTACATTTTTAATTGGAGTATAAATAGAGTCAATAGCAATAGCTCCAACAACAGTTCCTGCAGGTAATTTTTGCTCTTCAGCAGGTACATAACCTCTTCCCTTTTCAATAGTTAGTTCTAACTTCATTTTAACAGATGGATCCATTGTAGCTATCACTAAATCAGGGTTTAACACCTGAAAAGCGGTTGCATATTTACCAATATCGCCTGCAGTTAAAAATTCTTTTCCTGAAACATTCACAATTACTCTTTCGTTTTCAGTGCCATCAATTTGGCGCTTGAAGCGAACTTGTTTTAAATTTAAAATAATTTCAGTAACGTCTTCAACTACTCCTTTTATTGTCGAAAATTCGTGGTCTACACCTTCAATTTTAACTGAAGTTATAGCAAAACCTTCTAACGAATTTAATAATATTCTACGTAGTGCATTACCAACAGTAATGCCGTAGCCTGGCTCTAGTGGTCTAAATTCAAACTTACCATCGGTATCATTTGAATTTATCATAATCACCTTATCGGGCTTTTGAAATGGTACAATACTCATTATTTATAGTAGATTAAGTAAATTAAAAATTAGCGTGAGTACAACTCTACAATAAGTTGTTCTTTAATGTTTTCAGGTATTGAAGCCCTTTCAGGAACTTGAACAAATTTACCTTTCATGCCACTATTATCCCACTCTAACCACGACCATTTTGATAATTTTTGGTTGCGTACCGATTCAAAAATCTCTAACGATTTTGAACGCTCACGCACCTCAATAACATCACCCGTTTGCACTTGATACGATGAAATATTTACAACATTACCATTAACCAAAATATGCTTGTGGCTAACTACTTGCTTTGCAGCATCACGAGTAGGCGTAATTCCTAAACGATACACTACGTTGTCTAAGCGAGATTCAATTAACTGTAATAAAACCTCACCAGTAACACCATGTGCACGAGTAGCTTTATCAAAAGTTATTTTAAATTGTTTTTCTAATATACCATAAGTATATTTTGCTTTTTGTTTTTCTTGCAACTGAATTGCGTATTCAGATTGCTTCATACGTTTTTTAGCTAAACCGTGTATCCCTGGAGGATAGTTTTTCTTTTCAACGTATTTATCAGGACCAAAAATTGGCTCACGAAACTTACGTGCAATTTTTGACTTTGGACCAATATATCTTGCCATTTCTTTTAAAATTACTTTAATTTAGTTAATACTATACTCTTCTTCTTTTTGGTGGACGACAGCCATTGTGTGGCATAGGCGTAATATCAACTATTTCAGTAACTTCAATACCTGCACCTGCGATAGTTCTAATAGCCGATTCACGTCCAGCACCAGGGCCTTTTACGTAAACCTTAACTCTTCTTACACCATTATCAAAAGCAACTTTTGAACAGTCAGCAGCAGAAATTTGTGCCGCATAAGGAGTATTCTTTTTGGAACCTCTGAATCCTGATTTACCAGCTGAGCTCCACGATATTACATCGCCTGTCATATTGGTAAATGATACTATAATGTTATTAAAAGTTGATGATACATGCGCAAGCCCTGTACTCTCAACTTTTACTACACGTTTCTTAACTGCCTTAGCAGTACCTTTAGATTGTTTTGCCATCTAATTTTTAAAACTTAGTTATTACTTAGTTACTTTTTTCTTGTTAGCAACTGTCTTTTTCTTACCTTTTCTAGTACGAGCATTATTTTTAGTTGTTTGCCCACGTACTGGTAAACCTACACGATGTCTAATTCCTCTGTAGCAACCAATATCCATTAATCGCTTAATGTTTAGTTGAACTTCCGAACGCAAAACACCTTCAGTTTTGTAGTTATCTCCTATGATACTACGGATTTGACCTAATTCAGTGTCATTCCACTCTGAAACCTTTTTATCAATACTGATACCAGCTTCAGTTAAAATTTTCTTAGATGTACTTAATCCTATTCCGAAGATGTAAGTAAGTCCAATTTCACCTCTTTTATTCTTAGGTAAATCAATTCCTGCAATCCTTGCCATTGTTTTTTAACTTAAATTATTTTTGTCTTTGTTTGAATTTAGGATTCTTTTTATTAATCACATAAATTCTTCCTTTACGCTTTACGATTTTACAATCAGCGGTTCTTTTTTTGATTGATGTTCTAACTTTCATTTTTTTATTTGTAACGGTATGAAATTCTTCCTTTTGTTAAATCGTATGGCGACATTTCTACTTTAACTTTATCGCCTGGTAATATTTTAATATAATTCATTCTCATTTTTCCTGAGATATGAGCTGTAATAACATGTCCGTTTTCTAATTCAAGACGAAACATTGCGTTAGATAATGCCTCTATAATGGTTCCGTCTTGTTCAATCGAAGCTTGTTTTGCCATGTATTAATTAATTATATAACTATTGTTTAAATTACTATTTTTTATTATTTCAGCCTCTATTATCTTAAAATCAGATAGTACATCTGCCTTCTCCTCTCCTATTGCAACAGTATGCTCAAAGTGTGCTGACATTTTTAAGTCTTTAGTTTTTACCGTCCAACCATCATTATAAAACTTAACGTGTTGTCCTCCCTCATTTATCATTGGTTCTATTGCTATAACCATTCCTTTTTTTAATAATACTCCACTTCCTTTCTTTCCAAAA
The DNA here is from genome assembly GCA_043778625.1 of Bacteroidia bacterium. Lineage (GTDB taxonomy): Bacteria > Bacteroidota > Bacteroidia > UBA4408 > UBA4408 > JACMRI01. The sequence goes on from JAYWFU010000104.1 coordinate 12,877, forward strand.
TTTGGGACTTCAGGCTCTTCATGTAATGCCTTTCCAACACCATGACCAACTAACTCCCTTACCACTCCAAAACCAAAACTTTCACAATAGGATTGAACTGCATTTGATATATCGCCTACTCTATTACCAACTACTGATTTTTCAATTGCCAAATATAACGAAGTTTTGGTAACTTCCAATAGTTTTTTACTATTTTCCGAAATATCACCCACTGCAAAGGTAAATGCCGAATCTCCGTAAAAATTATTACTCAAAATACCACAATCTATTGACAGAATATCGCCATTTTGAACTGGTGTTTCGCTAGGCAAACCATGAACTACCTGGTTATTTGGAGAAATACACAATGAACCAGGAAATCCTCTATATCCTTTAAAAGCAGGTACAGCATTATTATCTAAAATAAACTGCTCTGCTATTTTATCTAGCGCTGAATAAAATACTCCTTCTTTAATGTGTTTAGCAACTTCAGCTAGCGTTTTTGAAACTAATAACGAACTGTGTCGTAGTAATTCTATTTCCTCGTCAGTTTTTAAATAAACCATTCAACGAACCTATATTGAAATAGCTTCTTTGTCAGCAGTTCTACCTTGCACTCTTCCCTCTTTCATTAAACCATCATAATGACGAACTAACAGATAACTTTCGATTTGTTGTAAAGTATCTAACACAACCCCAACTAAAATCAATAGTGATGTACCTCCATAAAATGCTGCAAATTTACCACTTACACCTGCTAAAGAAGCAAATGCAGGTAATATAGCGATTAACGCTAAGAATAATGCCCCTGGCAAAGTAATAAACGACATTATCTGATCAATAAAAGTAGCTGTGTCGTCACCTGGCTTAACACCTGGAATAAAACCATTATTACGTTTCATATCATCAGCCATGTTTTTAGGATTAATCATTATAGCCGTATAAAAATAAGTGAACGCAATAATAAGAGTTGCAAATATTAAATTATGCCAAAAACCTGTATAATCCATCAGTGCTGTCGCAATTGAATTTAATGTTTTAGAATCCGTAACGCCTGAAATTGCAGCAGGTAAGAACATAATTGCTTGTGCAAATATTATTGGCATAACTCCTGAAGCATTTACCTTTAATGGTATATACTGACGAGCTCCATTAACATCATTTGTTCCAACAACACGTTTAGCAAATTGTACTTGTATCTTACGTACACCTTGTACTAACATTATATTAAGTACAACTACCAAAAATAACGCTACCATCTCTACTAAAAATAATACTAAACCACCTCCTGTATTTGCACTAATCTTAGTATCAAATTCTGACAAAATAGCTTCAGGAAAACGTGCAATAATACCTACAGCAATGATTAAAGAAACACCATTACCAATACCTCTATCAGTAATCCGCTCTCCTAACCAAAGTACAAACATAGTACCAGCAACAAGTATGATTATAGTACTAACCCACCACAATTGAGAATTGGGTTCTAACTTAGCTGCTTCAGGTATTTGGGAAAGAATATAGCCAGGTGCTTGAAATAAAGTTACAACAATCGTTAAAAAACGAGTGTATTGATTCAATTTTTTTCGCCCGCTTTCACCGTCTTTTTGCAAACGAGCTAATGTGGGTACTGCAATTGTTAAAATTTGAATTACAATTGAAGCCGAAATATAAGGCATAATACCTAATGCAAAAATTGAGGCACGAGAAAATGCACCTCCAGCAAAAACGTTAATTAAAGCTGTAATTCCTGTTGCATCTGCTTGTTTTTCACTCAAAATTTGAGCATCAATACCTGGTAAAACAACAAATGATCCTATTCTATAAGCAATAAGCAAAAGAATTGTATATACAATCTTTTGCTTAAGCTCCTCAATAGACCAAATATTTTTTAATGTTTGAATAAATTTTTTCATCAAAAATTATAGTGTAGTAAATGAACCTCCAACTTTCGTTATTGCTTCTTGCGCTACTGTTGAAAATTTGTTTAATGTTACGTTTACTTTAGCAGTTAGCTCTCCACGCCCCAAAACTTTAACTAAATCATTCTTAGAAGCTAAACCAGCATTTAATAATACCTCTTTAGTAATTTCTGTAATATTTTTAGTTTCTGCTAAGTGTTGTAAAGTATCTAAATTAACAACCTTATACTCAATACGGTTGATGTTTTTGAAGCCAAACTTAGGTAAGCGACGTTGTAATGGAGTTTGTCCACCCTCAAAACTTCTTTTACTTGAATATCCTGAACGTGATTGAGCACCTTTGTGACCTCTAGTAGCCGTTCCACCTCCGCCAGAACCTTGTCCGCGCCCCCTTCTATAGTTGTTTTTTGTAGCTCCTAAAGCGGGTTTTAATGTATTTAAATTCATTTTAGATTACTTTAACTAGATGTTTAACTTTATTAATCATACCCAAAATTTGAGGTGTTGGTGTATGCTCAATAATTTGATTATTCTTTTTAAATCCTAAAGCTATTAATGTATCTTTTTGACGTTTAGGTCTATCGATACCGCTTTTATATTGCTGAATACGTATAGTGCTCATATTGTAAATTATTAACCGTTAAATACTTTTTGCATGCTTACACCACGTAAAGTTGCAATTGTGAAAGGATCTCTTAACTGTGATAATGCTTCGATAGTAGCTTTAACCACGTTGTGAGGATTTGATGATCCCTTAGATTTAGCAAGTACGTCAGTGATACCTACACTTTCTAATACTGCACGCATCGCTCCACCCGCAATTACTCCAGTACCATGGGCAGCTGGTTTAATAAACACTTGTGCTCCTCCGTATTTAGATAACTGCTCATGAGGTATTGTTCCTTTATAAATTGGAACTTTTACCAAATTTTTTTTAGCATCCTCAATACCTTTAGCAATAGCATCAGCTACTTCTTTGGACTTTCCTAAACCGTAACCTACCACACCGTTTTCATTTCCTACTACTACAATAGCTGAAAAACTAAATGTGCGTCCACCTTTAGTAACCTTAGTTACGCGTTGGATTCCAACTAAACGATCTTTTAATTCGATATCAGCTGATTTTACTTTTTTTATAGTTTCTGTTGACATATAAATTACGATTAAAATTCTAAACCATTTTCTCTAGCTGCTTCAGCTAAAGATTTAACTCGACCATGATATAAATAACCATTACGATCAAATTTAACTTTTTTTACTCCTAATCCTAATGCTTTTTCAGCAATAAGTTTACCAACAGTTTTTGCTTGGTCTACTTTATTTACTTTTGAATCATCAGTATATTTAGCACTAATCAAAGTCTTTCCTATAGAATCATCAATTAGTTGAGCGTATATATTTTTATTGCTTCTAAAAACGGTTAAGCGAGGTGTTGCTGCAGTACCTGCAACAATTTGCTTAGAGCGCATTTTTATTTTAACTCTACGAGTTTCTTTTAAACTAGCCATATTGTAATTAACTACTTTTAATTATTATTTACCTGCTGATTTACCAGCTTTTCTTCTTAGAATTTCACCTTCAAATTTAATACCTTTTCCTTTGTATGGTTCAGGCTTACGTAATGAACGAATTTTCGCAGCTACTAGCCCTAATAATTCTTTGTCAGCTGACTTTAAAGTAATTTTAGGATTCTGACCACGTTCTGTTTTCGTTTCAAATAAAATTTCTTTTGGCATTTCAACTAAAACGTTGTGTGAAAAACCTAAAGTTAATTCTAAATTTTGACCAACAGCTGCAGCTCTGTAACCAACACCTACTAATTCTTGAACAACTTGATATCCCTCAGAAACACCTTTAACCATGTTAAAAATTAATGAACGATATAAACCATGCAAAGCCTTAGCTTCTTTAGTATCATTTGGACGATTGACTGTTAAAATAGCACCGTCGATATTTATTGTAATAATTGAGTTAATAGTTCTTGATAATTCACCTAATTTACCTTTAACAGTAATTTCGTTATCATTAGAAACTTTAATATCAACACCTGCTGGAATATTTATTGGGAGTTTACCTATACGTGACATTTCGTGCGGATTAAAATATGTAACAAATAACTTCGCCACCAACATTTAGACGCTTTGCATCTTTATTGGTCATTACACCTTTAGAGGTAGATAATATAGCTACACCTAAACCATTAAATATTTTTGGTAAATTATCATTACCTACATATTTACGTAAACCTGGTGAACTCACACGAATTAATGATTTTATAGCTGGTAACTTGGAAGTTGCATTATATTTTAATGCAATTTTAATATTACCTTGCTTAGCATCATCCTCAAATTTAAAATTTGTGATGTAGCCTTGATCAAAAAGAATTTCTGTAATTCTTTTTTTGATGTTTGAAGCTGGAATTTCAACTACACGATGCGCAGCCATCTGGGCGTTACGAATACGTGTTAAATAATCTGATATTGGATCTGTGTTCATTTTTTTAAATTATGTTAATGCTAAAACATTGCATTAATTATATATTTAATATAATTAATTGTACTTTAATTACCAAGATGATTTTGTTACCCCTGGAATTTTTCCATCAAGCGCTAACTCTCTGAAGAAATTTCTAGACAATCCAAACATTCGCATATATCCTCTTGGACGTCCAGATAAACTACATCTATTGCGCATACGCACAGGTGACGAGTTTTTAGGTAACAAACTTAATGCGGCTAAGTCTCCACTTTCTTTCAAAGCTTTACGCTTAGCTGCATACTTTACTACTAATTTTGCACGCTTTACTTCGCGTGCTTTCATTGATTCTTTTGCCATTTTATGCAAATATATTATTTATTTTGATTTCTGAAAGGTAATCCAAATTCTTTTAATAATGCAAATGCTTCTGCATCGTTTTTGGTTGATGTTACAAATGTAATATCCATACCTAAAATTTTATTTATCTTGTCAATATTAATTTCAGGAAAAATGATTTGTTCAGTAATACCTAGGGTATAATTACCTCTTCCATCAAAACCTTTATCATTAATTCCTTTAAAATCACGAATACGAGGTAATGAAACTGAAATTAATCTATCTAAAAATTCGTACATGTTGTCGCCACGAAGAGTAACCTTTACTCCTACTGGTACGCCTTTACGTAATTTAAAATTAGAAATGTCTTTTTTAGCTTTAGTTGAAATTGCTTTTTGACCAGTAATAGTTGAAATTTCATTTACAGAAATATCTATTAATTTTTTATCAGCAACTGCTATACCCAAACCTTGACTAACAATAATTTTTTCAATTTTAGGAACTTGCATCGAACTTTTAAAGTCGAATTTTTTTTGCAAATTACTAGCAATCTCTTGCTTGTATTTATGCTTTAAACGAGGAACGTATGTCATTTTATTAATTATTTGATTATTTCGTTAGACTTTTTAGTAAAACGAACTATTTTACCATCAACTAATTTCCGTCCTATTTTACTGGCAACACCTTTACTATCTAATAACATTAAATTAGATATATGAATTGGTGCTTCTTTTTTAATAAGACCTCCCTGAGGGTTTTGAGTTGACGGCTTCAACGCACGACTAACCATGTTTACACCCTCTAGTATAGCTTTATTAGCTTTAGGATCAATTGAAGTTACTTTAGCAACTTTACCTTTTTCATCTCCTGCGATTACTTTAACTGTATCGCCTTTTTTAATATGTAATTTCATTTTTTATAGAACTTCTGGTGCTAATGAAACAATTTTCATGAATTGCTTTTCACGCAACTCTCTAGCTACTGGCCCAAAAATACGAGTACCGCGTAATTCTTCAGATGCATTTAACAATACAACTGCATTATCATCAAAACGAATAAATGAACCATCGGCTCTTTTAATTTCTTTTTTGGTGCGCACTACCACAGCTTTTGAAACTGTACCTTTTTTAACATTACCTGACGGTATTGCATGTTTTACGGTAACAATAATTTTGTCACCAATACTGGCGTATTGTTTTTTAGTACCTCCTAACACACGGATACAAAGTACTTCCTTTGCGCCGCTATTATCAGCTACTATTAAACGAGATTCTTGTTGTATCATGACTTTATTTTACTTTCTCTATTATTTCTACTAATCTCCATCTTTTTGTTTTGCTCATTGGGCGAGTTTCCATAATTTTAACTAAATCACCAATGTTACACTCGTTTTTATCATCATGTGCACAAAAAGTAGTTGTACGTTTAATAAATTTACCATATTTTGGATGCTTTACTTTACGTTCTACAGCAACAATTATAGATTTCTCCATTTTATTGCTAGCGACTATACCTATTCTTTCTTTTCTAAGATTGCGTTCTAATTCCATATCTTACTTATTTTTACGAGCGTTAATCTCTGTTAAAATTTTTGCAACAGTTTTTCTGCTTTTTCTTATCACCATTGGATTTTCAAGTGGTGAAAGTGAATGATTAAACTTCATTGAATTTAATCCTGACTTCATTTCAACAAGGGTTTTTGTTAACTCTTGTTCTGATAGCGCTTTTATATCTTTCGTTTTCATATCACTGTTATGCTTCAGATGAATAATCTCTTCTAACTAAAAACTGAGTTGCAATTGGAAGTTTTTGGGCGGCTAAACGAAGAGCCTCTTTAGCTACTTCAATAGGAACACCATCTGCTTCAAATATAATTGCTCCTGGCTTACAAACTGCTACCCAATATTCGGGAGCACCTTTACCTTTACCCATACGTACCTCTGCAGGCTTACTTGTAATTGGTTTATCAGGAAATAAACGTAGCCAAATTTGACCTTCACGTTTCATAAAACGAGTAACTGCTACACGAGCAGCTTCAAGTTGACGGCTAGTAAGCCATGTGCCTTCTAAGGCTTTAATTCCGAAAGAACCAAAAGCTAGTTGTGCACCACGATTGGCAACACCTTTTTGCTTCATTTTATGTTGCTTACGGAATTTTGTTTTTTTAGGTTGTAACATCTTTTAGCTATTACTGAGTTTTTCTTTTCGACTTATTGAATTTTCCTGGAGTACCTTGTCCTTCACGTTTTGGAGCTGATGAAGCACCTTCATTTTGCTTAAATGAATATGCGCCTAAGTTAGGTGACAAATCACGTTTTCCATAAACTTCACCTTTGCAAATCCAAACTTTTAAACCTATACGTCCGAATGAAGTATGCGCTTCAGCAGCTGCATAATCAATATCAGCACGTAAGGTATGTAATGGGGTTCTACCATCTTTTAGTTGTTCAGCACGTGCCATTTCTGCACCACCTAAGCGACCTGAAATTACAACTTTAATACCTTCAGCTCCCATGCGCATTGCTGATGAGATAGACATTTTAATTGCTCTACGGTAAGAAATCCTACCTTCAATTTGACGGGCAATTGAATCAGCAACTATTTTAGCATCTAATTCAGGGCGTTTAATTTCAAATATATTTATTTGAACATCCTTAGCGGTTATCTTTTTTAACTCCTCTTTTAATTTGTCCACTTCTTTACCTCCTTTTCCTATAATAATACCAGGACGAGAAGTATGCACAGTAACAGTGATTAACTTTAATGTACGTTCAATAACTATTTTAGAAATACTACCTTTTGATAAACGTGCATTAAGATATCCTCTGATTTTAAAATCTTCAGCGATTTTGTCTGCGTAGTTTTTACCACCAAACCAATTTGAATCCCAACCACGTATAATTCCTAGACGGAACCCTATTGGATTAACTTTTTGTCCCATTTCTTAATTATTTTTGTCCTAAAATTACTGTTACATGATTTGAACGTTTTCTTACTCTGTAACCTCTACCTTGAGGTGCAGTTCTTAAACGTTTCAACATTGAAGCGCTATCTACAAAGATAGTACTTATGAAAAGATTTGCGTCCTCAAGACGTGCTCCTTCATTTTTTTGAAGATAATTGGCAACCGCAGATTTTACTAGTTTCTCTAAACGAACACTAGCCTCTTTACTTGAGAATTTTAATAATGCTAAAGCTTCACTTACCCCTTTACCACGTACCATGTCAGCAACTAAGCGCATTTTACGGGGTGATGTAGGGCAATTATTTAACTTAGCAATATATTGACTCTTTCTAGCTTCTTTACGAGCTTCAGCTGCATTATGTTTTCTAACACTCATTTTATTGTCCTATATTATTTTTTATTTTTATTTCCTGCATGTCCACGGAATGTACGTGTTGGAGAAAACTCTCCTAACTTATGACCTACCATATTTTCCGTAACATATACAGGTATAAATTTATTACCATTATGCACAGCAAACGTGTGCCCTACAAAGTCCGGCGAAATTGTTGAGCGACGTGCCCAAGTTTTAATTACCGTTTTTTTTGATCCTTCATTCATTTTGTCAACTTTCATTTCAAGTTTAACATCAATGAATGGTCCTTTTTTTAACGAACGAGCCATCTGTTATCTATTTTTTTCTACGTTGAACAATATAATCATTAGAATATTTTTTAGGTGCTCTAGTTTTGTAACCTTTAGAAGGTATTCCATTACGAGAACGTGGATGTCCTCCTGAAGCACGACCTTCACCACCGCCCATAGGGTGATCAACAGGATTCATCACTACAGGACGAGTACGTGGACGTACACCTTTCCAACGTGAGCGACCTGCTTTACCACTTACTTCAAGACTATGGTCAGGATTTGAAACTGAACCTATAGTAGCTACACAAGTTGATAAAATCATACGAGTTTCACTTGAAGGTAATTTGATAATTGCATATTTTCCGTCACGAGCAGCAAGAGTTGCAGATGAACCAGCGCTTCTAACTATTTTACCACCTTGTCCAGGTTTTAATTCTACGTTATGTATTGTAGATCCTAGAGGTATTATTGATAAAGGAAGTGTATTGCCAACTTCTGGTGCAACATTTGCACCAGCTTCAATAGTTTGTCCTACCTTTAAACCGTGTGGAGCAAGTATATAACGTTTATCTCCATTTACGAAGAATACTAATGCAATACGAGCAGAACGATTAGGATCGTACTCTATTGTTTTAACTGTACCTTTTACTCCTTGATTTTCACGTTTGAAATCAATAATACGATATCTTTGTTTATGACCACCACCGATGTAGCGCATAGTCATTTTACCTGTATTGTTACGTCCTCCTGATTTAGACTGTTTGTCTAATAATGATTTTTCAGGTCTAGCAGCTGTTACTTCATCAAAAGTATTTGCTACTTTGAAACGTAAACTAGGCGTTAAGGGTCTTAATTTTTTTAGTCCCATTTCTATTAAATATTACTGTAAAAATCTATTGTTTCACCTTTCTTTAAGGTTACTATTGCTTTTCTGCATCTTTTAGCTATACCACTAGCTATTCCTGAACGAGTATATCTTGATTTAAACTTACCACCATAGTTTTGAGTATTAACTGAATCAACAGTTACACCGTAAGTTTTCTCAATCGTTTTTTTAATTTCTACTTTGTTAGCTTTTTGAGATACAATAAAACCATATTGGTTCAATGTAGTAGCTAGTTTAGTAAACTTTTCAGTTACAATTGGTTTTAAAATAATTCCTTCCATTTTAGTTCAGCATTTTTTCGATGTTAGCAATAGCTCCTTCAACTAATACAAGTTTTTTAGCATTTAAAATGTCATAAGTATTTAATTGACTTACAGCCATAACTTGCACTCTTTGTATGTTGCGAGACGACAAATATACATTTTTATTTATATCATCAAATATAAATAATGTTTTTTGTGCAGAAAGATTCAAATTATCTATGATCGATATAAATTCTTTTGTTTTTGGCTTATCAAAAGTAAATGACTCAACTAAAGTAATGTTATTTTCTTTTGCTTTATAACTTAAAGCAGACTTACGAGCAAGATCTTTTACTTTCTTGTTTAATTTGAAAGTATAGTTACGAGGACGAGGACCGAAAGCTCTACCACCGCCTACAAATAGAGGTGATTTTTTTGAACCCGCACGTGCTCCTCCTGTTCCTTTTTGACGTTTTAACTTTTTGGTAGTTGCTGATATTTCAGCGCGTTCTTTAGATTTATGTGTACCTTGACGTTGATTAGCTAGATATAATTTTACATCTAAATAGATTGCGTGATCAACTGGTTCAACACCAAATACTGATTCAGGTAATGTAACTGACTTTGCAGTTTCTTTTCCTTTTGTGTTATGTACTTTTAATTCCATCTCTCTATTATTTTTCAACTTTAATAAAAGAACCATTAAATCCTGGGATACTTCCTTTGATAATCAAAAGGTTTTTGTCAGTAATAATTTTAACCACTTCTAAGTTGGTTGCTTTTACTGTTGCATTACCTGTTTGACCAGCCATACGCATACCTTTAAATACACGTGAAGGCCAAGATGACGCTCCTAATGAACCTGGTGCACGTTGACGGTCATGCTGACCGTGTGTGCTCCCTCCTACTCCTGAGAATCCGTGACGTTTTACAACACCTTGGAAACCCTTACCTTTAGACGTACCTGTAACATCGATATAATCTCCTTCTTCAAATATAGAAACATTAATTTCTTGACCTAGAGATATTGATTGAAGTTCAAATTTTTTGAATTCTTGAACTTTACGCATATTTTTAGTTCCAGCTTTTTTAAAGTGCCCTTGTAGAGCGCCAGTAGTATGCTTATCTTTTTTTTCTTGATAGCCTAATTGTAAGGCTGAATAACCATCTTTTTCGATAGTTTTTATTTGTGTAACAAAGCAAGGACCTACTTCCAATACAGTGCAAGGAATTAATTTTCCTTTTGCATCGTAAGCACTAGTCATGCCTATTTTTTTACCTATTAAACCTGCCATAATTTCTATATGAGATTTTAATTGTTAACTACTAAACCTTAATTTCTACTTCTACACCGCTTGGTAACTCTAATTTCATTAAAGCATCTACTGTTTTAGTAGTAGAGCTATAAATGTCAAGTAAGCGCTTGTATGAACACAATTGGAATTGTTCACGTGCTTTCTTGTTTACGTGTGGTGAACGTAATACAGTGAAAATCTTTTTGTTTGTAGGAAGTGGAATTGGTCCACTAACAACTGCTCCAGTAGCTTTTACAGTTTTAACAATTTTCTCTGCCGATTTGTCGACTAGATTGTAGTCGTACGATTTTAATTTAATTCTAATTTTTTGACTCATTTCACAGAATGATTTAATTAAACTTTCTCAGTTTTTCCTTTTGATTTTGCGATTACATCATCAGCGACGTTACGGGGAGCCTCAGCATAGTGTGAGAATTCCATTGAAGATGTAGCTCTACCAGAGGTAATTGTACGTAATGTTGTTACATAACCAAACATTTCAGATAATGGAACCTTAGCTTTAACCACTTGGTTATTACCTTTAGAATCCATACCATCCAATTGACCACGGCGTTTATTTAAATCGCCTACAACATCACCCATATTTTGATCTGGGGTTACTACTTCAATTTTCATTATTGGCTCTAACAACACCGGATTGGCTTTCGGCAAAGCTTCGCGGAATGCTGTTTTTGCAGCTATTTCGAATGATAGTGAATCTGAATCGACAGCATGATAAGATCCATCAATAAGGACAATTTTTAAAGAGTCCATAGGATAGCCAGCTAATACACCATTAACCATGGCAGCTTTAAATCCTTTTTCTACTGAAGGAATAAATTCTCGAGGAATATTACCACCCTTTACTTCGTTAACAAATTGTAATGGACTTTTTTCAATGTCCCAATCTTTGTCAACTGGTGATACGGTAAACTGAATATCAGCAAACTTACCGCGACCACCTGATTGTTTTTTGTATACTTCACGGTGGTTTAATGTACCGTTAATACTTTCTTTGTAAGATACTTGAGGTGCACCTTGATTGATTTCTACCTTAAACTCACGACGTAAACGGTCAACAATGATCTCTAAGTGAAGTTCACCCATACCACTAATGATTGTTTGTCCTGAATCTTCATCCGTTTTAACACGGAATGTAGGATCTTCCTCAGCTAATTTACCTAAAGCCATTCCTAATCTATCTAAGTCAGCTTGAGTTTTAGGCTCAATAGCTACTCCAATAACTGGTTCAGGAAAGTTCATTGCTTCCAATACTATTGGATTACCTTCATGGCATAAAGTATCACCAGTTTTGATGTCTTTAAATCCAACCGCTGCTCCAATATCACCTGCTTCAATAAATTCAATTGAATTTTGTTTGTTAGCATGCATTTGGAATATACGTGAAATACGCTCTTTGTTTCCTGTGCGTGAATTTAATATATAAGAACCAGCATCTAAACGTCCTGAGTAAACACGGAAGAAGCATAAACGACCTACAAATGGATCAGTTGCTATTTTAAATGCTAATGCAGTAAATGGCTCTTTGACATCTGGCTTGCGTATAATTTCAGCTTCAGTATCAGGGTGAGTACCTATTATACTTTCTTTATCAAGTGGGCTAGGCATTAATTCCATTACTAAATCCAACATTGTTTGTACACCTTTATTTTTAAAAGATGAACCACATACCATTGGCACAATTTTGTTAGCAATACAAGCTTTACGCAATGCAGCTAAAACTTCAGCTTCAGTAATTGAATCAGGATTATCAAAGAACTTCTCCATAATTTGATCATCAAATTCGGAAACTGCCTCTAACATTTTTTCTCTCCACTCAGTAGCTTCTTCCAACATATCAGCGGGAATTGGCACTACTTCGTAAGTCATACCTTTATCAGTTTCGTTCCAAACCATTCCACGGAAGTTGATTAAATCAACTACTCCTTTAAATGTTTCTTCGGCACCGATTGGTAATTGTAACGGTATAGCATTACCTCCTAAAACTTCGCGTACATCTTTAACAACTGATAAAAAATCAGCTCCAGAACGATCCATTTTATTGACGAAACCTATACGAGATACACCGTAATTATCAGCTAAGCGCCAGTTAGTTTCTGATTGAGGCTCAACACCATCAACGGCAGAAAATAAGAACACTAAGCCATCTAATACACGTAATGAACGATTTACCTCAACAGTAAAATCTACGTGACCTGGTGTATCAATAATATTAATTTTATATTTGTTATTGCGATAATCCCAAAAACAAGTTGTAGCTGCAGAAGTAATTGTTATTCCACGCTCTTGCTCTTGAACCATCCAATCCATAGTAGCTGCACCATCATGTACCTCTCCTATTTTATGGTTAACTCCTGTGTAGTATAAAATACGCTCAGTAGTTGTAGTTTTACCCGCATCGATATGCGCTGCAATACCTATGTTTCTAGTATATAATAAATCTGACATTGTTTATCTTTTTTTTATATTAAATTAGAAACGGAAATGAGAGAATGCTTTGTTAGCCTCTGCCATACGATGTGTATCTTCTTTCTTTTTGTAAGCTGCTCCCTCTTCTTTTGAAGCAGCTACAATTTCGTTAGCCAATTTAGCTGACATTGATTTATCGTTACGACGGCGTGAAAAAGTTATTAACCACTTCATACCTAATGCTAACTTACGATCAGGGCGAACCTCTATTGGGATTTGAAAGTTAGCTCCACCTACACGGCGGCTTTTTACTTCAACTGAAGGAGATACGTTTTCGATTGCTTTTTTAAACACATCTAAACCATTCAACTCCGTTTTTTTAGCTGCTATATCAACTGCATCATAAAACACTTTGTAAGCGGTAGATTTTTTACCTCCGTACATTAAGTTGTTTACAAACTTTGCAACCATTACATCATTAAACTTTGGATCAGGCAATACAAGGCGTTTTTTCGCTTTTGCTTTTCTCATAATTATATACTTTTATTAATTGTAGTGTTACGATTATTTCTTTTTCTTAGCTGGAGCTGCAGCAGCACCCGCTTTAGGTTTTTTAGTTCCGTATTTAGAACGACGTTGATTACGTCCATCAACTCCCGAAGTATCCAAAGCACCACGTACTACGTGATACTTAACACCTGGTAAGTCTTTAACACGACCTCCACGAACAAGTACAATTGAGTGTTCTTGTAAATTATGCCCTTCTCCTGGTATGTAAGCAGACACTACTGTACTGTTTGTTAAACGTACACGAGCTACTTTACGCATTGCAGAATTAGGTTTTTTTGGAGTTGTAGTGTACACACGTACACATACACCTCTGCGTTGCGGGCATGCATTTAATGCAGCGGCCTTTTTTCTGTAAGTTTTGTCGGTTCTACCCGTTCTTACTAGTTGCGAAATTGTAGGCATTTCTTAATTTTAGATTGTTTGTTGTTATCTCTATTCTGTATAATCATGCAAAAGTAATATTCTTATTGGAATAACAATACTCTGCTACAAATTTATTAGCTTTTTAAAGTCTATTGTTAATAACTTTTGAATTATTTCGGCGACAGTTTTACTCTCCGCTTTGGTTAGCGTTATTGTTTATGGTTTCATTTTTATTCGTTGAGTAACTTTATAACCTTGTAGAGGTTGATGCATTATTTTTTAATTTAATTAAAATATGCTACAATTGTGTTATAAGTTCGCTAGAGATAAATTAATGTTTTTTTTTGCAGTACCGATTTATGTTTATTACCAAGTAATGCTCTTGTTGTTTTTATCTAAACGGTTACTGCTTTTAGTGATAAGTCTAAACTTTTTACGCTATGGGTGATCCCACCTACTGATATGTAATTAACCCCTGTGCGTGCGTAGGCATTAATAGTTGCTTCGGTTATGCCTCCACTTACTTCTGTAACAAACCTATTATTTATTAGTAATAATGCTTGGCTAACATCCTCCACACTAAAGTTGTCTAACATTATGCGTTGCACGTTGCCTGTGGCTAGCACTTGTTGTACTTCGGCTATGTTGCGAGTTTCTATTTCTATTGGTAACTGTAAGTTATTATCCAGTAGGTATTTATTAGTTTTTACTATGGCTTGGGCTATTCCGCCAGCATAATCAACATGGTTGTCTTTAAGCATTATCATATCATACAACCCAAAACGGTGGTTATGCCCCCCTCCTATTAGCACCGCTTGTTTTTCGAGCATACGCATGTTGGGGGTAGTTTTGCGGGTATCAAGTAATTTACAATTTGTATCTTTTATTAATTGTACAAAATAGTTAGTGCGAGTAGCTATGCCACTCATGCGTTGCATTATATTAAGCACTAAGCGTTCGGCTTTGAGTATGCTTTGCGCGCTACCTTGCACATAAAAAGCTACATCGCCATATTTTACAATAGCCCCATCGTTTAACAATATTTCTAGTTGCAATTTATCGTCCACCAACTTAAATACTTGTAATGCTATATCAACTCCGGCTAGTATGCCATTATCTTTTACTAAAAGTTTGGCTTTATTGGTGGTGTCATTAGGCACGCAAGCGAGTGATGAATGGTCGCCTGTGCCTACATCTTCAAGTAATGCTTCAGTTAAAAATTCTGTTACTGTCATAGTAAATTATATATTATTGTTGTGCTTGCTGCAATGTATGTTCAAATACTTGTCGCCAATTTTTCCAAATAGCATTTTCGCTTAATGTTTCGTTGTGCCAAAGGCTTATAAACGTACCATTAACGGCTTTAGTTTCTTGTATGAGTTGGGTTATCACTTTTTGAGCTTCGACAATTGGTAGTTTTTGATACAAATGCAGTGTTGCGTCCATAACCTGAAACGGATGAATACATAGTTTTGTTTCGGACTCCAAATCTAAATCATAAAACAAAAATGGTGTACAAGTACCCGCTCTAAACCCCGTTTGCTGGGCAAAACCCATTGAATAATCATTTTGAATATCCACCTGCAATAGTTTGCGGTAGGTTTCGGGAAATTGTAGTTTTAAAAAATGTTGGCGGCTCATGGTTAAATCGCGATGAGTTACTTTTTCGAGCGATTGTTTTTCGCGTAACAGATAGCGTTCGGCTGTATTGCTTGCATACGAGGGGTGTAAGCCTATTTGCGACACATCGGCAATGGATTTAATGAGCGATTGAAACGATTTGTTTTTAATGGATAAATTGGTATCGTACTTGCTGTATTGCCCCACCAAAAAAAAGAAAATAACTTTGGTACTATATTTTTGATGTTGCGTATGAATGTAATTGTAAGTATTGTAAGGATCGTTGGTAAGTTTGGCAAACACTTTAAAACGCTCAGTAAGTTGCTTTAAATCAAGCCGTACAATATTACGTACAAGCGAAAGTGCGCTACGTATTAGGCCCTTGTGTAAGTAAGCGTAGGCATTGTCAATATCAATGGTAGAAATGTATTGATAGCTTCGTTTTTTGATTACTAACGTGGGAAATGCTGTGGTTAATACACTTTGTAATTGGAGTATCCATCTATCTACCACAGCTAATTGCAAAAAATTATGTTGATAAGCTAATGTGTTTTGTGGGTGAAATCTATCGTGATTATCTCTAATGGTAGGTAAATACTCCTCATACCTACTTATCATATAAAATACTGCCGAAAATATATCATAAGGTAACGCCGCATTAACTGAAGTGCTAAAAAATACAGGTGTTTGCAGGTGCTGAAATACCTTAATAGACTGCTCATTAATTCCAGTTTCTTTGAGTAATCCGTTAGGGAACACTATTATTTCGTTAGTAACGGTTGATGGTGTACGCGAATAATTGAGTTTGGCTATTACCGAGGAGGATTCGTTATAGTCGTTGATGTTGGTGGTAGTAGTATATTGAATGCCTAAAAAATCGTTAAAAATAAAATTTAATGTATACCGCAATCGGTTAGTACTGTATGGAGTGTATATTAATAACATTGCGTTATAGATTATTATAATTCAAAAACAAAAATAGCTAATATTATTTTTACGGAGATGTATTTTGTCAATTTTTAAAACAGTTTTTTTTTAATAAAAAAAGCCCTAACAATTATGTTAGGGCTTTTTTTGTTTAGGAATTAAATTATACTACTAATTACTTAGCTACCGTAAAACGTACTGGTGTAGTGTTTCCTACGCGTACTATGTAATTACCATTAGCTAAGTTAGCTATGTTAATGGTATGATTTGTAGCACTTACTTGCTCAGTTAATACTACTGCGCCTAGAGTATTGTAGACGTTAACTACTGCTCCAGCTTCAACATTACCTAAAGTAATAAAGCTAGTGGCGGGATTAGGGTATAAAGTACTTGTAGTTGTAGTTGTAGTTACACTTTTAACTCCAACTGTACCATTTTCGACTACTAAAAACTCATCTAAAGCTAAACCATTCATATCATTAGCGTTATGATTTACAAATAAATAAGTTATTGCATTGTTAAATGTAGCTGGAATAACCACTGATTTTTTGTACCATTTTTTAAAATTAGAAGTGGTATCACCTTTCGTTGAGTTAGCTGCAGTAGTATCATTATCCATAATAGTTTTTAATGTAACGCGAGTTGATGCGGCATAATTGTTAGCAGAATCAGGTTTAACATTGCTAGCATATACTACATAACCATCACGGAAATCTTTATCAAAATAAGTATGTTTCCAGCTGAATGTAGCACCATTAACGGGCATTTTTAATGCTCCAAAACCTAAATAGTTGTTAGCTGCTGCTGGACTTGCGTAGTAAGAACTAGCTAGAGCAAATACATTAGTATCGCCAGGAGCTCGTACTACTTGAAAAAAGCCAAAACCAGGCGTACTTTTAATTGATCCTGCATTCATAGCCGCTTTGTTAACAGTACCTACAACTAAGCCAAAACCAGGTTGAACTGCCGTAGGCGATATCTTTGGTGATTTTTCAATATTATAGAAAAATACAGTATCACCAACTGCTGCTGTGCGTGCTGCCAATAAATTGTTTGATATTAACGAAGCTTCTTTTGCTAAGTTAACTGTTGTTGAAGTAGTACGTGCATTTTGTGCGTTTGCTACTGTTGCAAGTGCTAGTAAGCTTGCTGCCATTGTGTAAATTTTTTTCATTTTTTTGTTTTTGGTTTTAATTGATTGTTGATTAATTGTTATTTGGCTATTTTTAAAATTACTTTAATTTTTATAGAAAAGCCCTAACATGATGATAGGGCTTTAATAATATAAGTTAATTGAAAATTATTGTATTGTAATTTTTTTAGTGATAATTTCGTTAGCAGTGGCAACTTTTACTAAATATGAACCTCTAACAAATATAGACAAATCTACTGTATTAATTCCTTTAATTACATTAGTAGTAGTATATATTTTTTCGCCTACTAAGTTATATACTTCAATTGAAGCCGCTGTGTTAACTGTATTAACTGTAAATAAGCCATTATTAGGGTTAGGATAAATAACAAAAGTAGCTCTTGTATTTTCCTTAACATCTACTAAGCCCAATTTCATTATTTTGATATCATCAACACGTACATTAACTCCTACCGTAGCAGAGTTAGTACCTTTACCTCCAATAGCAAAATAACGAGTTTCAGTAGCTGTAGCTACATAATCAACCGAATCTTTAATCCAAGTGCTTGCAGGAGTAATTGCTGAGTATGCTTTTAAAACGGTAGTCATTGCTGCAGCTGTGTTAGTTGTACCAGTTAATATAGCTGACTGCCCTACTGAGTTACTACGTTTCCAGTAAGATACACGGTAAGTTTCGCCTGCTGTTACATCAACGCATGGGGTTATTGCCACAGCTTGGTAAGTACCCACTGGGAATCCTGCTCCAGTATTACCTATTGTATAAAATAGTGCTTGAGCACCTGCATGAAAAGTTAATGTAGATGGACCAAAACCAACATTTAAAGGACTAGATGCTACTACTGCACGCGTTAAACTTGCGTAGTCATAAGCTGACTCTATACCATTAGTATACACTGTTGATGTTAATGCTACAGGTATTGAATTAGTAAATGCTAATTTAGCAGTATCGTTACTCATATCAATATCGCTAGTGTCAGATACATAAGCAAGGATGCTATAAACGTTTTGCGCTGAAAAATTAAATGGTACTAAACAGAATACAAAAGAAGAATCACCTGGCGCAATTGGACCTAGTAAACCTACTGATGTTGATGAAACAACAGTTCCATTTACACT
Organism: Bacteroidia bacterium; assembly: GCA_043778625.1. Classification (GTDB taxonomy): domain Bacteria; phylum Bacteroidota; class Bacteroidia; order UBA4408; family UBA4408; genus JACMRI01. The sequence goes on from JAYWFU010000104.1 coordinate 31,786, forward strand.
AAATGTAAGTTGGCTTGTACTATCAGCTACATTACCTAAATTTTTAACCAATGCAAATAAAGTATCTTGACCATAATTACACACGCTTAGTGCTGTTAAATGTAACGGTTGTACAAATTTCACATCTAAATTTTTAAGTATAGCTCCTACTGGATAAATTACAAAAGAGCCATTTACATTAGCATGAGCTGTAAATCCATCTCCTTGTGCAAAGAATGTAGTAGATTTATTACCTGTAATACTTGGTGCAATAGTTACATTAACTGTAAAGCCAATTCCTGTTGAAGAAAAAATACCCCCATATTGATCTGTACCCGTTTTACCCCAAGAGATAACCTGACCAGCTACACCATTAAATTTTTCTTTTCCGCCTCCTGCATCTTGTGTATTAGGAAAACTATCTGAAGGAGTTACGCTATTTGGAGTAATTCCTGCTGGAAAAGTTATTGCTAATGAATCTACATATTCTAAATCTGTATTTAAAGTAGTATACGTAAAATTTAAATTCATTGTAGTACCTGCAGTATACTGCGTATTACAAACTATAGTAGCTGATGCTGCTTGAGTTGAATTAGTACCTCCAATTAATCTTTCGGCACTAATTACAGTTCTTGTTTTTAATGGATTTGCAATTTTAAAAGTTGTTTGTGCATTTACCATCAAACTAACTAAGGCTACGCCTACTGTTAAGTAAATTTTTTTCATTTCTGTTTGTGATTTGTTATTAATTGTTTATTTACTCTAGTTTTTAATTACTTTTTTAGTTATAATTTCATTGTCTTTTACAATAGTTACAACATACATACCTTTAGCAAGGTCAGCTATATTAATAGTGTTAGTGTAAGTATTAATAGTTTTAACCACTTGCCCTAATGTGTTAGTAATGGTTATACCAGCATTATTAGCTCCTGTAATAGTAAGTAAGTCATTGGCTGGGTTAGGGTAAACTACTACTGCATTAACATTGTTAGTAACTATGGATGTTGGATTGTTTGCTTCACGAAATAAAATATCATCAAAGAAAACAATATCTTGCTGTGTAGCATTGTGGTGTATTGCCACATAAACATCAGTACCACGGTATGCGGTTAAATTAATTGAACGAGAATACATTTTAGCTTTATCAAACGTAAATGTATAAGGCGTTGCAGGTGTAACTACTGGCTCGGCTAATTCGTCAGTACTGTCAGCGTAGGCTTTTAATATAACCGATGACATTAAAGTAGATTGTTTAAATCCATTAAAATTATTAGCCACAACATAAGCACTATCATTTAATGTATTGAGCTGCAAACCATTATAATTATTATATTTAGTAGGGAATGAGTAATTATTTTTAGCATCTAACTTGCTTGCTTCAACCATGCGTATTTCAAAACCATCACGGCGTACATTATTGGTAAATCCAAACAAAAACTTACAGGTCATAGCACTTGCAGGCACCGTTATAGGCCCTACTAACATCCAGTTATCTGCTGTTTGACTTGTTACACCTGGAGGATAATTAGATGATGCGGCTAACACTGTATTATTATTGTCGTTTGTATTAACAAGTGTATTAAACGAATTAGCTAAACCTAAACTTACCGCATATTGCGTTTGCGCATTGTTATAGCTTTGATAAAAATAGTGTATCTTTTTAACGTTAGGTATTTTAACGCTGTCTTTTACAATAGTAATAATAGTATCTCCAGTAGCTCCTGAGGCAATTTTAGCGGCTTTGTAGGTAGCCGTAATTTTAATCATTGTATCGGCACCTGTATACATAGCGTATGCTGTAGGTTTGGTAGGTTGCTTAAAACCAGGGAATTGCAAATAAGCAATAGTATCATTAGTTGCTACTGCTTGTGGGCTTTGCCCTTGTGCCGCTATTGAAAGTGTAGATAAAGCAAAAAGTAAAATTTTGTTCATAATTGTAAATTTAATGTTAACGTATTAATTTGAATAATGTTTACTAATAATTTGTTTCAAATATACAAAATAGATACACCTAAAAAAATATTTTAATAAAAAAAACTGACCACTTATTAACTTTTTTAGCACAAACTTAGCTTGCCGCACTAATTTTTAGTGCGCAGTTAATGTATTAAACTTAGCAATGTACTGTTTTACAAGCGTTGCCCAGTTAAATTGTTGCTGCGTTATAAGTATGCTATTATTTTGTTTTTGAAGCAATGTTTCTCCACTAGTAATGAGTGCTTGTAACAGTGTTTGACTTATAGTAGCTACATTACAATTAGGCATTAACCAACCGTTGGTGGTACTCACCATAGCATTTACAGCGCCTACATTAGTGGCTATTATGGCATTGCCACTTGCCATGGCTTCGAGTATAACATTGGGCATACCCTCGGCGTAACTAGGACAAATTAATACGTCGGTAGTGCACAAAAGTTGTTGTAACTGCGAGGCTTGGCTAATGCTACCGTGATATATACAATTGCTAAATTTTAAATGTAGCGAAGTGGGTATTGGCCCTACGAAATGAAACTCGCAATTTAATAGTTCGTTTTGCTGTAATTGTTGTATTGCTTGGTGTAGTTCCTCAATACCCTTGCGGCGTTCGTAGCGGCCAACAAATATTATTTTACGCACCCCATTTACTTGGGTGCGAGGTGGGCTTATCCAATCCAAATCAATACCTGTGGGTATGTTAGTAATGTTAGCTAATTTAACCCCTCGCTGTTGTATAATAGTAGTAATATTACCTCCGTAAGATACTACTGCAGTGGCTTTGCGTAGGTTGTACTTTACTGCAGGACGGAGTAAGTACTGTTTTAGTTTTTCAGTAAATGATGCTGCCCGTTGCCACATTTCTAGCCCATGAAACTTAACTACAACGGGTAATATTACGCCCAAGCGTTTTTTATGGGCTAATAAATACCATGCACTAAATCCCTTAGCAAACACTAGGCTTTCGGTAGTTTTGTGTTGAATAAAATACTCCGTTAATAATTTAGAATATTGGTACGAATAGTACAAGTAATGCCCTATAAACTTTTTTCCTGTAGGGAATTGAAAACAATTAAATGTAATAAAGGCTAACTCTTCGGTAGTAAAATAATGGTTATAATTTAATGATTGTTGTTGCTCATCATTCAACACATGATACAGCGTAACTCTTACCTTATTTTGTGCTAAGTGTTTAATTAAATTGTACGAATGTTTTTGCATTCCGCCCATTACGTAGGGGTATATACCATCCGTAAAAAAAGCGATGTGTAACGGTTGCATTAGGCTAGTAAGGTTTTGTAATTAGCAATAACAACAGCACTATTTTTACTGTAGTACTTTAGTGCAAATTGCCTATTAGCAGTGCGCTGTGCCTGTGTTGGCTTTGTTAAAACTATTGGTGTAATAATCTCATCCACTACTACTCCTAAATTATTAGTAAGCACTTGCGCCGAACAATCGCCAATGTTATTGGAAATTATTACTTGCAACCCGCACGTCAAGTATTCACCAAACTTAACGGGCGAAGCTACTGTGTTAGTAGTGCTTTTCTCACGAAACAATAGGCCATAATCAGCTTGTTGTAATAATAGTGGTACTTGGTTGTGTGCTACTTTTTGTTGTGTAACCCGAGTGCCAAATTGTTGTTGCAATTGTATAATTACGGAATGTGCATCGCTCAAAAAAATGATGCTTGCCGTTGGATTATTAACTAGTATGTTAATGAGCAGTTGCTGTACCAAATTTACCGATTGCCAACCCGCCAACGACCCTGCATACACTAGCTGTATAGTATTGGTGGTGAGTGGTGTAATTTCAGTTTTCAAAAACAAAGTATCAACCGTGCAAGGTATTACTACATGAGTAGTAGCGTTGTAACCATAAGTAGTTTGCCAACAATTAACCAGCGCATTACTAACTGATAGGCGGTAATTCGCTTTTGTTATAGCGGTTTGCTCTAGCCTTGTAATATCTTGCAAATTAATGCTACCGTTGCCTACGCTGTACTCCGCTACTTCGGCAGCTATAGCGCCACGGCCATCGTACACTACTTTTATTTTCTTGAGTAACAACTGTACTAGCAATGCTATGTTAGTAGCGTAAACACTACGCGCCACAATAGTTTTGGGGTTGTAATAAAGTGTTATTAATAACAATGTGAGCATATTAAGTTTCCATAACTTAACCGTTGGAAACATAGGTGCAACTACAGCTTCGGGCAATAGTTGATATATAGTGTGTTTAGTACTAAAGTAATTACGCACCGATACAAACGCCACAAGCTTTGTGGGAGTAGCCAATTGGGTATTCCAACAATTTACTACGTCTATTACCTGCGAATTGTAAATTCCGCTAGGCGCATCGTTAAAGGTTACATACAGTACCACTTAATTTTTGTAGTTATAGTTTACTCCACACTTCTACAATACGTTGTGTAGCCTTGCCATCCCAAAGGGGTGGTACTGTGCCCGTTTTGTAAGTGCCTGCCGTTATTTGATTAATGTATAACTTTACGTTGCTGGCATTGCACAAAGTGTTAGTGCCTAAGATGCATGTAACAGGGCGCTCCGTATTATCACGTAGGGTAAGGCATGGTACTTTGTTAAAGGTGGTTTCCTCCTGCACTCCGCCACTATCAGTTACTACAAATGCACTGTGTTTAATTAATTTTTGAAACGCAAAATAATCCAACGGGTCAGTAAACAATAGATTCTTAATAGCTGTTAGCTCCTGCAATAAACCAAATTTTTGTAAGTTATTGTGCGTGCGCGGATGTATAGGAAACACTACTTGATGCGTAGTGGCAATGTGTTGTATTAAATCAACTATTACTGCTAAACCTTGTGCAGTATCTACGTTTGACGGGCGATGCATCGTCATCAAACAATAGGTATTAGGCATTATGTTTTTATCAGTAAGTATGGTAGCGGCATCAATTTGGGATTTAAAAGCTACCAAAGTATCAATCATTGTATTACCTACAAAATGTAAACTTTCAGGATCTTTTTTATCGTTTAATAAGTTGGTGGTAGCTATTTCCTCCGTAGTAAAAAAACACGTAGCAAGAGCATCGGTTACAATGCGGTTGTGCTCTTCGGGCATTGTGTTATCAAAACTACGTAGGCCGCTTTCGAGATGCATGAGTGGTATTTCCATTTTATTAGCTACCAAAGCGCCCGCAAGGGTAGAGTTTACATCGCCCACCACCATTAAATAATTGGGCTTGCCTATGGTATTAATTAATGTTTCGAGCGAAGAGAGTATAGCTGCCATTTGCTGTAATGGCGAAGCTTGAGGTATGTTTAATAAATAATCAGGCTGGAGATTAAATTGGTCAAAAAAAACATCAGCCATTGCTGCGCCTGCGTGCTGGCCTGTATGTATTAGTTGTACTTTTAAGTTGGGGTACTTAGCTACTTCGGTTTTAAATTGTGTTACTTTAATAAAGTTGGGGCGAGTGCCTATGAGTATGTATACTTTAATCATTAATTTCAGAAATTTTTCTAAAATTAGTATTTATTGTGTAATTGCTACTTACGTGTTTTAAAAACAAATTAAGTATAGTTAAATTATGCTTATTTACCATTTTGGAATGCGATATAAATTGCATATAATTATTATTTTTAATAAACTTACAATAACATTTTAAATTAAACATGGTGAGGAGTTCCACACTTACCATTTCGTAATTATTAGTAACTAGTTTAGTGTTATTATGGGGTGTTTTGGCTGCCTGCCCATCACCCCAAGTGGTATAGCCTAGTTTCCATAATAGTTTATTAACTAACTTACTTTTAAAATTAAACCACTTACTATTAGGGCGTTGCCAAGCACTTATACTCAGTTCAACAAAAGCTCCATTTTTATTTATTGCAGTAATATCATCTTCAAACCTGTAGATGTGTTGCTCCACTACTGTACTATAGTCGTAGTAAAAATCTTCGTTTAAATTAACGTGCTTATTCAAGCAACTAAAGTCGTATTTGATGTTGTTACGCTTAAATGTTTCAACTAAAAATTCAAATGGTTGTATGCTCCAACCTCCGGCTCGGTAGCAATCAAATTGAGCTATAGGCGCAGCTAATATTGTACTTAATAAGGCTTGACTTTGTTGCACAAGGGTGTTAACTGTATTTATATTAAGTGTGTGCAAGCGGTAATTAGTATAGTTAGTTAATTGCCAAGTGTTAGTGTTTTCGCTGTAAGTAGCCTTATTCCAGTGTGGATGTAAGTGTATATGTATTTCCCAGCCATTGCGATGCAAAAATTGTAATTGTGCACAAATACTCTCGTAATCGTACTGGGCGTTAGCGTTATTAATTGTTTGTAATCGTAATAAATAGGTGGTATCAACAAACAAAATGCCCTTGCAACCATAGTTTTCTAAAACTGTAAATAGCGCATTGGTAGGTTCTATAAGGCATTTAGCTACTGAACCACTGTCGTGCCCAAGATACAGTTCATAGTCAAAAGTAAAGAGTAAATGTTTGCTGTTAGATTTCAAAGCTAAATTATTGATACATATAATATCCAAGCGTAAAATTAATTTTTTGTGGCACACGTAACAATAAATTAATTGCCCTTACGATTAGTTGCTTTATTTAACAGATAAAATGTTAAATTAACTGATGAGTTTATCATTAAATAAGCACTATAGTTATTCATTCACAGCACAACTAGGACTAGCAGGGGGAATTAAAAATTTCATTCGAATTTAAAGTGTGTTTATACAAAAGATTGTCGTAATCAGCCATATTCCATTCTTTAAATTTGTAAAATGCTTTTAAAGCATTTTCGTATCTTATAGGAGAAATTATGGTTTGATAACTTAGCCGTGCAAATTCGTTAGCAGTAGCCTCTCGTAATATTTTCCCTTTATAATCTGTTATACTCATATCATTGGGAGATATGCCTAATTTATGGTAAGGTAAAACTATTTGACTTATATTTTCAATAAGATTTCCTATGACAGACCAACTATTATGATATAATTTTGCATCTAGTGAATAACCTAAAAATAAAATGGGAGATGAAGAGATGTTAGCTAAATCAACAACATGTTTTAAATCCTGTCTATAATCAAAAACAACCATAATAAAACAATCTTTTGTAATGGGAAAGTTCACTATCTGACCAAACCCTACTTGATTATTCGATAAAGGAATAGTAAATATATCTCCTACGTTTAATTTAAATTTTGCCATTATTATTATCTCTTTTTTGCATTTCGCTTATTTGATAGTTTTCCATCAGGATTTTTTTTGTTTTTCACTCCCTCTTCTAAGTCAATATGCCCCTGCTGGCGCGAGCATGTTGCTCGTGTCCGCTACCATTGTACCAAACTTTATTTTCTTATTTACTATCATTAATTATTACAATTAGTTTTTATTTTTTAATGAATACCAGCAACATGCTCGCACTAGCTTATACTACACGCTTACCTAACGCTAGAGCTAGCGGGGGTAGCATGGCTAATATTTTTCAAGATACTTTTTCCAATTATTTGGATAATCCTCTTTTATTTTTTTAAGTACAAATTCTGGTACCGGAGCATCTCGATAATCAACACCTTTATTTTTTAAAAAATCTACAACCGCCATCTTTTCTAAATACTTTTTAGAATGTAAAGGTTGTAAATCCTCCCTTAAAAGTCCAACTATATATATCTTTTCTCCTCCTTCATAAAAGTTAGCTCTGTCAAAAATCATTAACGAATAATCAGCTCCTTTTTGAAGAAGATACAAAACAACGTCGTAATGCTTAAAAAGCAAAGCTTCGGCAAGAGGAAAAGCATTAAACTCATTTTTATAATTTATATTAGCTCCAACTTCCACAAGCATTTTTACTTTTTTTATAGGAGATTGTGTTTCGGAGACATCACTAATCGCCAATAATAAAGGGGTTTGCCTTGTTGAATTACCAACTCTTCTTTCCCCCGTTTCTTCATCGTTTGGATTACCTTTATAAGCCAGCATTAATTGTAAAAAAGATGCGTTTTCATTTTTAAAATCTGTAATACCTGCAGAATAAATAATAGCAGATCTACCGTCATAATTACTATGTTTGTTTGGATCTGCTCCTAATTCTAACAACACTTTACATTCATTGTACTGTTTGTTTTGTACCGCTAACATTAATAATGTTTGCCCAAATATTACCTCTTGACAATTTACATCTACCTTATCTTCAATAATTATTTTTTTAATTTTACCCGTGTCTTCATTCTCTACTGCTTTAGCTAAATCCCATACTTGAGTTCCTTGAAACAACCTATAATCATTACCTCTTAAGGTAGATTTGTCTATGTCTTCACATGCGGAAAATAATAATGTTAACAATAGCAAAAGAATTGTTTTTTTATCCATACGTATTTTTACCAATTTGACCCCCCGCTGGCGCGAGCATTTTGCTCGTGTCCGCTACCATTGTACCTAACCTTAATTTTCTTGTTTACTATCATTAATCATTACAATTAGTTTTTATTTTTTAATGAATACGAGCAACATGCTGGCACTAGCCTCAACTGCACGCCTACCTAACGCTAGAGCTAGCGGGGAAATTATTCTGGAAAAAAAACATATTGCGGTTCCAACACGTATTTATCATTTAATTTTTTAATCAGATTTTCTACAATCATAATTTCACTAATATAATTGTTTTTTTCAAAATTAAAACTATAAAAAACATCATCAAAATTAAAACCCCAACTTATAATTGATTTACCGTGACAAATATTTACTTTTCGCCATCCTGCCTCATCTGCTATTCCACTCACACCTGTAAATATCAAAAAAAAACCAGAACATTCTGTACTTTTTTTTAATTCATCAAAATATAAAAAAGTCTCTGGGAAATGTTCATTAATTAAATTTTTTTCATCAATAACACATTCTAGATAAGCAATGTTTGAAAAATCAATTGCGTCTATTTGAATCAAATTATCAATTAATTTTAATTTTAATTTTAATTTATTCATTGTACTATTTTTGATAAAAAGGAAAAATTGAGCTTTTTGAATTATCAATATGATTTATAAATACTTTTACCTGGCTTGTAGGAGTATTTGGGGTACTAATATTAAAACCTGCGTTATAAGAATATTTTGTAGCATATTTAATTCCATTCAAATCATAAAAATGTTGTTGGCCCCCCGCTGGCGCGAGCATTTTGCTCGTGTCCGCTACCATTGTACCTAACCTTAATTTTCTTGTTATAATTATTCATTAACCTTACTCTTTTCATAAATAACTTCAACTGCTAGCTTAGCCTAAATTATACCGCTACCTAAATAATATCTCTTGGTGTTTTAATACTTATGATAAGTATAAATATTAGCATAAAAACATTTAGTAAATATAGTACTAACAACATAAAAAATAAAAACAGAATAGTCAAATAATATTTGACTATTCTGTTTTTGTGGTCGCGCAGGGATTCGAACCCCGAACCTTCTCATCCGTAGTGAGATGCTATATCCATTAAGCCACGCAACCGTTATTATTAATTGTGGTACAAATATATTTTAAATTTATTTATATCCAAATAAAAAAAAAATAATTTATTTACCTCTTTATTATCGTTTTTTTTAGTCTGTACTGTTGTATTATTTTTAGGTACTACAAACTTATTAGCTTATCGTATAACATAGCCACAGCAAGCGAATCAGCGGTACAATAGCTTACCAAAGTTTCTTGCATTTCTACAATTTTAAACATATCGTTTTCGGTTTGCAAGTCTTCGTACATGCTTAATGCCTCTGCTCCTGTTTGTATATTACATAACGTATAAGGGTTAGGCATCAGCAATACTTCGGCTAAGTTTTTGAGTTTTAACGACCCTTGCATTTTTTTGTGGTAGTACCAACGGTTGTCAAATATCGTTTTCATATCAACCATTTTATTTTTAATGTCCATAATTTGAGTAGCATATTGCGGAAACGCCGTTTTACACCAATTAAGTACATTGTGCTCTAGCCCAGTATCGTACACTACCAAAGTATTAAACGGGGTGGTATGTAGTATTAAATGCTGTACAAAAGCCAACGTAGGGTCAGCTCCTGTGGGGGCTATGTAAGCAGTGTGCAATAACTCAGCTTTGTTAGATTGCTTATGGTGCATACTATACAAAAATGGCAATTGCTGATACGCTTTATGCCCTGTAAATAATGGCACTGCAGGCATTGTTACTTCAAAATCAATAAATGCTAATGGGTAATTAAACGTACTTATAAAACGTTTAATTTCAGTAGTATTTACATGTAGTTTGTTTTCGGTAGTAGCTTCTATTTGTATTTTTTGGTTGGGGGTTAATGTTGGTTCGTTAGCCAAGTCGCGCATGTGCAATTTACCACGATTATAGTATTCTACCTTGTTGGCCAACGACATCTCGCTTATTTCAAATATACTATCGGTGGGTAAATGTTTCCAGCAAGTTCCTTTAAAATCGCAGGTATACGGGGCATAGCAGTGCGTACCAATATCTACCGTAGGTATTGCAGTACTATTAACTACGGCAGTAAGTGTGGTAATGTTTTGGGCAATGGTATCCCATTTTTCAAGGGCTTCCATTTTCACACTTTGTTTTTTAAACAAGCTATGCAAGTCTACTTTTTTATCCATAACATACGCAGGGTTCATAGTTACTAAAAAAATATCATGCAATTCGGGCAAACAATTTTTTATTATATAAAACTGCAAGGCTGCGTCGTTAATATAAGTTGGGGTTATTTTGAGAGAACTTTTAACTTCGTAAGCGTACCATTTGCCATTGTCGTAGTTTAAAATATCAATCATTACCAGTGTACCATTGTATTTAAAGGTGGCTTCGTACAAGGTAGTAATACCAGCGGCTATGGCTAATTGGGTTTGCTGTTCGGCAGCGGCATAATCGTATTTTTTTACCACAATTTCTTTCCCTTTGGGGAATAATTGTTGGGCAAGTTCGCCCACCTTATGCCCACGGTTAAATAAAGCACGTTGCTCCATTGATATTTTATCGCGCCATTCGGGGTGATGTTTGTTTAAAAATAATGCTTTAGTGCATTGTAAACCCTTAATGTAGGTAGATTTACTAAGTATATGCTTTGCCAATGTAATGCGTAAGTGTTTTTATATTTTGATAAAGATAGTTATATAGCATTAACCACATAATTAAATTAATAACCAGTTATGTGCTATAATTTCACGTTCGTTAATTTAATAGCTAATAAACCATAATTTATAGCTATATTTATTGTAGTTAAATTATAAAACCCTAGAAATCATGAAAACAATAGCTCAAAAAACAAGTAATGTACTACTTACATTAACGGTGTTATTAACTAGTGGTGGTGCTTATGCACAAGTAGTGGCGGTTAAAGATTCTATAAAAGTTAATGCAACCACCTCTACCTTATTTGAACAAATTAAAAAAATGGCCGAAAAAGGCGGAGACGATAACATGCAAACAATGCTTATTATTGGCTGTGTAGTACTGTTTTTAGGAAGCGCTATGTATTTTAGCTTTAGAGAAGCTGAGGGTAATTAAAAAAAACAAGCAGGTGTATAAGCCGGATTCTGTGCCGTGCAACTTTCGTTGCACGGCGCTTATCATTTATCTCGGCAAGTAATCACTTACTTGCTCTAGCAATCTACCCTCTTTGATGCACTTATTGCCCTAAAGCCTTAGTACCAACGAAAAGCTACGTTTTCTCAAAGTATATTTGATCTTGCTACGCTTAAGGTTTATCAACTAATGTATTACTACACTAGCTCGGGAGCTCTTACCTCTCGTTTTCACCCTTACCCAAGGCATTGCTGCTTGTGGGCGGTTTATTTTCTGCGACACTATCTGTATACGTTTTGCAACGCACCCCAGTTATTACCTGGTAAGCTGCTTTGTTGTAGTCCGGACTTTCCTCTATGTATTACTACGTAGCGATAAGCTCACCTGCTATTTTTTTTAAATTATGTGTGGTTTTCAATGAACAATTATTTCTGTTAAAAGTAGTATATTATCTACTTCCTTTTTAAACTTTTTTTCCAAACTAGCTATTTTAAAATACTTCCAACATATATTATGTTTAAAATCTTTGTTTCAATTTATGCCTTTTTTAAAATAGTGTACAACTACAACAACCATTTGGCTCAAAAAAAACAATACCTACATTTTGCATTTTAAACTTTAAATATGTACGTTTATCAAATATAAAAAATAACAACTCATTAATTAATTTATACTATATTATACAATGGCATTATTTAATAGTAAAACAGAAACTACCGAAGCCCCTAAAATAAATTTAGTGGGTGCGGGCACTACCATTACTGGTAATATTAACTGTGCGGGCGATATTCGTATTGATGGTGCATTAATAGGAAATATTACCTCAACAGGCAAAATAATTATAGGTGTATCAGGTAAAATTGAAGGCGATATTGTGTGCCTTAATGCTGATTTATTTGGTACTATAGCAGGTAATATTAAAGTAAATGAACTACTAACACTTAAAGCTAGTAGCACGCTAAAAGGCGATATTGACACCAATAAACTATCTATTGAACCTGGCGCTAACTTTACAGGTAAATGTACTATGGGCGCAGTAGTTAAAGAAATTAAAAACAACGCTAAGCCTTACAATGCCGAAAAAACAGCCTAGCACTACTAATGAACTAGCCAAATATTCAGGCATAGCATTTAAAATGATGGCAGTAATAGTAGCATTTGTAGTTGCTGGCAAGTGGTGCGATGCTTATTTTAATTGCAAACCATGGTGTACTATTTCGTTTTCAATACTATCAGTGTTTATAGCATTGTACGCTGCGTTACATGAGTTTATAACAGATACTAAGAAATGAAAAACGTAGTCTTCAAAAATTTAAGTGTATTCATAGTTATTGAACTGTTGCTTGTAACAGGTTTTATTATTCTTAACAACTCGTATTTCAAAACCAATCACCCTAGTGTATATAATCCTGCACAGGCATTAATGTTGGTGTTTTTTGTAGGTATGTGCACACTTATACATGGTGTATTATTGTACTTAAATTCCCAAAGTCCACGCCAATTTATACCTTATTTTATGGGCAGCATGGGCTTAAAACTATTTGCTACACTAGGATTTATGATACTGTACGTACTATTGCACAAAGCGCAGGCAAAATCGTTTTTAATAAATTGCACCATTAGTTATTTTACTTTTACAATGGCACACGTAGCATTAATACTTATTGCAGTAAATAATAAGCCCGCAACAATAGGTAAATAATTTAGCCCTTAATACTTGGTAGTTGTTGTTAAATAACTATTTTTATAAAAAATCAATTTCAACACAATAATTAATAGCATCATGAACAAAAAAAATCTATTCCTATTCCTATTTTTACTCACAGTTAGCGTAGTTGCAAATGCTCAATCAAAGATACTAACTAAAGCTGACACTGCTTTTTTTAGCTATAAAGAGTATAACACAGCGTTAGATGGGTACCAAAAATTTTTGAAAAAAGAACCTAATAGTTCCGAAAAAAAACGTGTACACTACCAAATAGCTGAATGCTACCGTAACGAAAATAAATTTAGAGATGCTGAAAAATGGTATGAAATAGCAATGGAAGAAGGCTACGACGAACCCTTATTATTAGCTAATTATGGCGAAATGATGATATTGAGTGGTAACTACTTTGGAGCGCGCGAAGCATTTAAAAAATTTTTAAAAACAAATCCAACACACGAAAAAGCTAACTTACGTTTAAAGTCGTGCGATTTTGCATTAGTTAATCAAAATTATGTGTCCAGTTTTTCAATTTTAAATCAAGGCGAAATTAATACTCCTGCAAGCGAATATGGGTGCGAAATAATGGCTAACGACAAAATGATTTTTGCAAGCACACGTGCCAACGGTACCACTGAGCGCTTTGATAATTACACAGGACAAGGGTTTAGCGATTTTTACGAAGCAGCACCAAGTGGAGAGTACAATTGGAAAAACGCTAAAAAATTAAAAGGTCCAGTAAACACTGATTTCAATGATGGTACAATGACCTACGACCCAACACATAAAGTAGGATATTTTACACAATGTAACGGTACTAACGGCAAAAAAGAAAACTGTAATGTGTTTCTAGCCACCTTAATTACCAAGGATAACGTGTGGTCAACCCCTCAAATATTAAGTGTAAATAATCCTGATTATAGTATTAAACACCCTAGTATAAGCCGCGATGGTAAAACCTTATACTTTGCTAGCGATATGCCAGGAGGTAAAGGTGGTGCTGATATTTGGAAAATAAATAGCCTAGGTAACAACGTATGGAGCGACCCTATTAACTTAGGTAATAACATAAACACATCGGGTAACGAAATGTTTCCTTTTATAGCAGGTGACTCCGCATTATATTTTTCGAGCGATGGCTACATAGGTTATGGCGGATTAGACTTATATAAAGCAAAAATTGTAGGCAAAGAATTCCAAAAACCTGTAAATATGTATCCGCCGTTTAACTCAAGTGCTGATGATTTTGGAATTGTATTTAGTACCAAACCCGACCGCCAAGGATTATTTTGTAGTAATAGAATTGATGGTTTGGGAGATGATGATATTTATTCGTTCTTCTTAACCCCTGTTGAAATAGCTGCAAGTGGTAAAGTAGTGGATCAAAAAACAGGCAAACCACTCACTAAAACTAAACTAACACTAACAGCAGCCGATGGTACTGTAATGGAAACTATGCCCGAGAGCGATGGTACTTATACTTTTAAAGGATTAAAAAAAGACATGATGTACACCATTACCGCAAGTGGCGATGGCTATTTTAACGACAAAAAAATATTTGAAACCGAAAACGATAAGCGTAGTAAAACATATAATAAAAAATCAAATTATGATTTGGATTTTTCGTTGTTACGCTTGAGCAAAGAAGAAATTGCAATAAACAATATTTACTACGCACTTAACAGTGCCGATTTAACTGATAGTTCAAAAGCATCGTTAGACCGATTAGTTACCATATTGAAAGAAACACCTAATGTACGTGTAAGTTTAAATGCACATACCGATGCACAAGGCGATGATGGATATAACATGACATTAAGCCAAAAAAGAGCGCAAAGTGTAGTTAATTACTTAGTGGCACATGGCATACCAGCCAATAGATTGGAAGCAATAGGGCATGGCGAAACTCAATTAGTGGTTAAAAACGCTAGTGATGACTTTGAACATCAATTGAACCGAAGAACAATGCTTAAAGTAATTAAGTAACGCAATTTATGCCGTTAACTAATTGCAAATTTACCACTGAAGTAATTAACGAATTAACACTGTTAGCGTTAAAAATTACTCACACAATTACTGAACATTATACCAGCATCAGCGTTAGCCATAAGCTAACGCTGATGCTGTTTTCGTACCAACAGTTACGCAACCCATATAATACAACCACTACGGAATTAACTAATACACTATGTATCTACGAAGACCAATGGCATACCCATAAAGCAGTGTTGTTAAGCCGTATACAATCATTATTAGGTAATAATGAAATAATGTATGCACGCCACTGTAAAATCGTTAAAATTAATAGCGTAGATGCTATTAATTTTTTAAATAAAAATCATTTACTAGGCGGGGTTAGTACTGCGGTGTATTACGCATTGGTACATCAAAATCAACTTGTGGCAGTAGCCGCATTTAGCCATGGGCGTGCCATGCGTCGCTTGCCTAATAATAAGTTAGGGTACGAGTTGGTAGCTTACGCATCAATAATTGATGTAAATGTAGTGGGAGGATTAAGTAGATTAATAGCGCAATTTATTACGGATTATTCTCCTGGCGATATTATGACTTATGCTGACGCCACGTTTACTAATAGCGCAAATAATGTTTTTTTGAAACTTGGTTTTACCTTTCATAGCCAAAGCCCAGCACTTACTTTTATTATTACTACTAATACGCACAGCCGTATTAAAGCTAAAAGTAATATCTATAATTTAGCTGCGCATGAATTAGTTTATACCAACAATGGTAACGCTAAATTTGTACTTAATACACTATAAGTAGTTACAAAATTACGGCGTAGCATTAACTATTTCCAGTAATTTCAATATCGTTTTCCAGTTACGGGTAGTGGCGCTAGTTTTTAGTTTGGCTTCTAAATAATTATTACTCAACTTAGTAGTACCATAACCACTAGGGCAGTGTAAATACACGGTAGTGTTATTAATAATATAAGCATCTGCGCCATAATTACCTGCACTTAATAGTGTTAATTTATCAATAGTGGGTGAAGTGTTAAGCAATGTTACGTGCAGTGTTTCAATAGAGTGGTTGTTGTTAATTACATACGTATTATTGTGAGCAATATCGTATAAATTAGTAGCCGTAATAACAGTTACAGGCACGTCAAAGTGGTACTGCGTCTTTATAGCGTTGGAAATTAATTCAGCAATTTTTTGTGTATTGGTTTCAGTGCTTTTAAACACAACATTTCCACTTTGAATATAGGTGGTAACGTTTGTAAATTGTAGAGTTTCGTACAACGCTTTTAAATCAAGCATTTTAATGCTTTTTTGTCCACTTACGTTTATGCCTCGTAATAATGATAAGTAGGTGTACATTAATTAAATATAGTTAATTTTAATAGGAGTATTGCTTTTTTGCTAATTACTATTTTTGCACTACCATTTTTTTAATAATTATAGTTCCGTCTTGAGTAGTAATTTTAATACAATACAATCCGTTACTTAATTCGCTAGTAGTAATATCATAAGTTGTAGCCCACGTAGTACATTCGTTTATAACTGTGCCCGTAGGGCTATAAAGTGTTAGTGTTGTAGCGCCCGCCAATGCTGATAAATTTAACGTGCAATTATTAGTTGCAGGGTTAGGGTACAAGGCAATGTCTTTAGCGGTTAATTTACCCGTAGCGGTTACACAATTATTAATGGTAATAGTGCTACTAGTAGGTACACTACTACCCGTAGCATTACTTGCCGTAAGTGTTATTGTATAAGTGCCTGGGGTATTGTAAGTAAATACAGGGTTGGCAACAGTACTAAAATCAGGCGCTGCACCATTAGCAATCCAACTCCAAGTACTTGGGCTGTTACTAGAACTATCGTTGAATGTAATAGGTTGAGTTTCGCATTTATTTGTAGTAGTGTCAGTATAACTTGCTATGGGAGGGATATTGGTTACCCCCGTGTTTTTAGTATACCATATTGGCGATGTCCAAATTACATTGCCATCAGTTTGTGTTATGCGTAAGTAGTAATAATTAGTACTGTTATTAGCTACCACAGGCGTGTAGTTAAGTATAGCCGTAGTTACTGTTTTAACAATAGTTGGAGTAATACCACTACCCGGTACACCACTGTACACTTCTATTTTGGACACATTATCGCCCGCATCAGCATCAGTAATAGTAGCGCTTAATGTAGGGTTAGTAGCTTGCTCAATTATGCTACCCATAACTTGATTATTAATAGTGTAGTCAACTTTTGTATTCCAATCGTCAGAAGCATAAAAACGCATTTTACGCATTGCCTCCAGTAATGCAGGCTGTGTAAGCTCGGTAGCCATAATTACTAACCTCCCTGCCTGCGACCGCCCAAACACTGAGTTGTGGGTGTCGTGGTCGAGGCCTGCACCCAAATGATAGCCTTGCGCCAAAGCAGCATGATAGCGTATGGCGTAGGTTGATGTACTATTATCAGTATAAGTAGTGTTGGTTGAAAAAGCTGGGCCACTACGCAATGCCCCACCTATTACACAACTATCAGCAAGGGAGGTATAGGTAGTAAAAAAATTACTATAATCGCTTGCTTGTGGGTGTGCCAAGTAAGCAAAAGCACCTGGTTTTTTAGTTATTGTTTTCCATAAATTAATGTAATCGTTTTGCGCCACAAACACATCGTAGTTGTTAGGAATCCAACTTATTAAAGAATCGTAACCATATATTAGCACGTGCCCTCCGTTAGATATAACGCCAAACTCCATACCGTATAACGCCACAAAAGCTCCGTTAGTTGTGGCCGCTTGTGCATCATTCCAACCTTTATGGTAGTTAGCAGGTGTCATTTGTACCGAGGTGTAATGGTTATGCTCCGAAACACCATAAAAATCAATATGCTGTGATGCTTTAGCATACACAAATGCTTGATAAGGAGTAGTCATAAGTGATGTAGCACTATCCTTATTACCATCGGAATAAGACGTGTGTGCATGTATATTGCCGTAATAATAATTATAGCTTTGACCATTAACTAATGTTGCACTACACAATATTAATAATGCAAGGAATACATATTTCATTATTGAAATTTAATAATTTAATTGAACTTATTTTATTGCAAAATAAAATAAGTATTCTAAAGAAATTTAGTGTATTAAAATACTAAATATTATTCTGTTACACATTTTAGTACTTGTGTTGCCAAGCCTTGTTGCAACTGTGCAATATATAATCCTTTGGGTAAATGACTAAGGTTAATAGTTTGATTAGTGTTATTAATTAATTCGTTAATAACCGTTTTGCCTGCCCCGTCTATCACTACTAATGTGGTAGCAACGGTAGTTGTTTTGTTTATAATTAATTGATGTGAAGTGTTGCTATAATACATGGTTACCCCATCAATTTTAGTTAAACTAGGCAAGGCATTTGTTGGATTAAGTTTTTGATATTCCACCGTAGTAAGCAACCCAAGTGTTGTGGGGTTGGTGGAGTTATAGGTAACTTTTAGTACAGGTTCTTTTTTGCCTGCTACTATCCACTTGTATTCTGTAATGTATTGTGTAAATATAATACCTGGCAATGCCCCAGCAATGCCCGATTTTAGTTTTAACGAATCGTTTAGCACGCTATACGATTTTACACGCAAGCAGTTAAACGTACCTAGCGGAGTAGTTACCATGCCCCAGCCATCTACTTGGTTGTAGCGGTGTCGTTTCTCTTCTACAAAAGCTACATTGGGTACATCAATTTTCCAGGTACTGTAACAGCTATCTACATTACCATAATTTAATGGGAATTTAAACCACACGTCCATATCGTATTGTGGGTCGAGTGCTACTGAAAGTGGTAACCCATTAACCATTGCGCCAAAACCTGTTTGCGCATACAAGCGCTCAGGGTTAGGATTGATGATAGGTATTACGGGCTTATTAGGGTTTTTGTAAAAACCATATACCTTAGTTATTTGTATGGGCGATAGCGCGGGCAACGGAATATCATCAATTTTAATGGCTACATCCGAACTATTTTTGGTTATTTGATTATTAAAATATAATTGATAGGCTATGGGTGCCGAGGTTACACTTACAAAAGTATCTAAGCGCGTAGTGGTTGAATTTAACTGCGAAAAATCCCACATAAAATCAGCTCCTGTAAGCGTAGCGTCAACACCGTTTAGGTTAGTGGTAATGCCCATATACACCGTGTCTTGTGCCTTGGGCATATCAGTACGTTTTATGGTTATTTGCGCAAGGCCTAGCTGTGCAGTAAGCATTAATAGTGCGGTAGTTATTGGTTTACTGTTCATAATTTAAGTTAATTAATAATTTACAATGAATGGTTAATACTGTTTACTTACTGAATAAGCGTCTTACACGAGTTTTGTTTATTTAAAATAGGTGTCTTTTAACAATTATTTTTTTTTCTAACACTTCAATACGTTTAAGTAATTGTTCAATTAGCAATTGTTGTTGTTCGTTTTTTAATTTTTCGGTTTAATGTTGTGCATTAAGTTCTTTTATTGCTTCAATTAATATGGGAGTAAATTTGCTATCATCTACGTTTTGTAGTATTGGTATTAATACGCACGAATGGTACTTGCGTTTACTTCCATTAAGTCGCCTTTTTGCTTGAGCACAGCTATACCTAGGTCTAGGGCTTCTTGCTCCAATTCGGCATAAAAACTAAAACTAGCTAAGCCACAGTATATGGTATAGTCAGCATAATCAGGATTAAGTGCTCTAAAATTTGGTACTTTACTTTCCACCAGCTTTATAAGGTCGTTTTTGTGCGCTTTGTATTTACATTCGATAAGTGCTATGCTATTACCGTTGTACATTACCACATCAAATTCGTCCTGTAGGCGTTTGGTACGTTGTTTTACGTTACGGTCCACATAATCGTAACTAATGCCCGCAAACAATTTAGACGTTTCAAGAGCGTTATAAAAATAATATTCGGCAAAGTCACCGTTGTTATGCCCTACATTTGATAATTCCCTGCTTGTGCGCTCTACTTGTGCTTCAGTTTGGGCAAAACGCAAAGCGTTTTGGGCTATAAGTTCTGCTAATGATTGCTCTATTCTATCTATACGTTCCATGTGTAGTATATTTTTAATTTTAACACAAATATAATTATATTTTATACAACAAAGGCTACCTATCAGGTAGCCTTTGTTTGTTATGTTTTAGCACAATGCACTAAGAAATTTATTCATTAAGATGGAGCTTAACTAATACGCACGTATTGTACTTGCGTTTACTTCCATTAGGTCGCCTTTTTGCTTAAGTACTGCTACACCTAGGTCTAATGCTTGCTGTTCTAATTCAGAGTAAAAACTAAAGCTCGCTAAGCCACAGTATATAGTGTAGTTAGCGTAGTCGGTGTTGAGCTCTCTAAAATTACTTACCTTTTTTTCTACTAATTTCTTCAAGTCCTTTTCATGCGCTTTGTACTTGCATTCTATTAAGGCTATGCTGTTGCCGTTGTACATTACTAAGTCAAATTCGTCTTCTAATCGGTGGCGTTTAATGTGTATGTTTTTGCTAATTGTGTCGTACTTAATTCCTGCAAATACCATAGTTTCGCTAAGCGAATTATAAAAATAATCCTCCGCATAATCGCCATTATTGTGCCCTATGTTAGATAGTAAAGCTTCCGTTTTAGCAAAACGCTCGTCGCCTTTGGCAAACAATGCTTTGGTTTCGGCAAAGCCTCTTTGTGTTTGGGCTTGGGCTTTTTGATTTTCGGCTTGCATTAGGAGTATGCTTGCCACTAGGTCTTTAAGTTCTTGGTCGGTCATGGGGATAGATTGGGTTTTAGATATTAGACACTAAATTTTAGACGTTAGATATATAGATGGTAGGTTTTTGTAAGTACAACAAATGTAGTTATTTTATACAACAAAGGCTACCTGTCAGGTAGCCTTTGTTTGTTATGTTTTAGCACAAGTCGTTATTTTTACTTACGTTTTAAGGCTTCTATTTCTTTGCGTAGTTCTTCAATAGCTTTTTTATCAGTATCGCGCTCAGCTTTTAGCTCTTTTATTGCTTCAATAAGTATTGGAGTAAATTTGCTATAATCTACACCTTTGTAGCCATCGGCACTAGTGTTAATTAGTTGTGGGTACACTGCCTCTACCTCTTGGGCTATTACGCCTACTTGTGTGCCTTGGCCAAAGCCTTTGTCTTTGTACTCGGCTTTCATATCGTAGGTTACGCCACGTAGCTTTAGCACATTGGTTAGTGCACCTTGCAAGGTAGTAACGTTTTGCTTATAACGAGCATCACTTGGGGTAATAGTACCACTGGCTAGTATGTTGCCTATTACGTGGAGTTTTTGGGTAGGAGCATTAGTACCCATACCTATGTTACCATTATCATAGCGAATAGCCAAACTATTAAGTGCAAGAGTTGATTCCATAACTAATACTTGATTTACTACATTACCTAGCGGGTTGTATTGAGATATTCTAAAATCTAAATCATCAGCTGCATTATCTTTAAAATCAATATAAGCTTTAGTAAAAGGTGTAGATAACTGATTACGGAATATCTCCAATTGTCCATCAGTAGATATAATGGCTGAGCTTAGCCCATTACTATTTTCTGTAAGTACAGAACCATCTACCAAGTGGAGCTTTTGTGTGGGTGAAGCTGTACCAATACCTACGTTGCCAGTAGGTTGTATTACTATTGCGTGCGATGAGTTAGTTCTATTACCAATAGCGAAACTACCGTTAGCACTAAATCCTCCATAGGTACCTACAGATTCCAATACCCACTGTTGTCCACCTCCCCCTGTATTTTCTAATACAAAATCAACACTACCTGCTGGTGCCGCATCCTTAATATATAACTTAGCGCTTGGCGCAGTAGTACCAATACCTATGTTACCCGATGGGGCTTGCAATGTCAAAGCTACATTTGGAAACGGTAAGGTAGAGTTCCAAAAATGTAAATCTTTAGTGCCAGCGTTACTGTACATTTGCCAAGTATTGTTGTTTAAGCCTGCTGTTACGTTTTTAGCTAATGTTAAGCCAAAGTTATTTTCGGCAGTTTGTGTTATGTTTATTCGGTCGTCGGAGTTTACTAGCACGCTTAGTTTATTAGGGGGGGTTAATGTACCTATACCTACCGTGTGAGCAGCTGTTAGCACCATGGTTGTATTGTTAATTAAGTCGTTAGTATTATTTTGTTGGCTTACTGCTCCACCTGTTATGGGGAAATTAGCTATGCCCAACGACCCACTCGAATGCTGATATATGGCACTACCTGCGTTAGATGACCCACCATCATGATCGCTTACAAACTTATTTAAAGTGGAGTTGTAATAGGTATTAAACCCTAAAAAGCCTCTGTAATTATAAAGGGCATAAGCCCCTGTGCCTGCCGCTAAATCTCCTAACGAGTGTAAAAATATCTTGCTAGGCTCAAACGTTCCGCCCACCATAAGGGTAGCATCATTTGTAGCGTCGGTAGATACGTGTAGTTTAGCACTAGGCGCAGTTGTACCAATACCTACATTAACTTTATTAGCGGCAGTACCGCCTAATATTAAGCTATTACTTGCACCTACTTTGGCATTGTAGCCTATGGCGGTAGCGTTGGTAAATATGCTATCAGTGGCATCGGCAAGCGCACCCAAAAAGGTGTTGTTGCCCGTAGTGCTTACAAAAGCACCTGAGTTGTAACCTATGCTTGTATTGTAGTTACCAGTGGTATTGTTATACAAGGCTGATAAACCCAATGCAGTGTTGTAGCTGCCTACAGTATTACGGCGTAGGTTAGTGTGGCCTAGCCCCACGTTTTCGTTACCTGTAGTGTTGTTAGCTAAGGCTTGGTCGCCCAATGCTACGTTTAGC
Organism: Bacteroidia bacterium; assembly: GCA_043778625.1. Lineage (GTDB taxonomy): Bacteria > Bacteroidota > Bacteroidia > UBA4408 > UBA4408 > JACMRI01. Next base: position 54,805 of record JAYWFU010000104.1, read on the forward strand.
GTGCCTGTAGTGTTTTGCTTTAATGCAGCTGCCCCTACAGCAGTGTTTGCGCTGGCTAAGCTATTAGTTAATGCTAAAGCTCCGATGGCTACGTTGCCTGCACCAGTGGTATTAAGCTGCAAAGTACCCGTACCCACTGCTGTGTTAGTAGTGCCTGTGGTATTTTGTGCAAGCGAAGCGTAACCGTAAGCGGTGTTTTGTGTACCTGTGGTGGCTGGGTTTAATGCACTTACGCCAAAAGCAGTGTTTTGTAATGCGTTGTTAATTAATCCGCTCTGTAAGCCATTACGCTTAAACACTACATCTTGGTTGTCAGTTGTGCCCATAAAGTTGATAGCCGAGTTAGTACCACTATTGCCTGTAAGCCCCCAAAACAAACCGTTAGTTGGGGTGCTGGCGGTAGAAGCTGGTATTACATCGCCATTGGCATCGGTACTTAGTACGCTTGCATTAGGTAAGTTGGTTAGGCGCAAACCACTGTTGCCTGTTGTGCCGTGGGTAATTTCTAACTTATTGTTGGGAGCATTTTGCCCAATGCCTACATTACCATTATTTAATATTGTTAGGCGAGATAAGTTGGGTGTAATATCATATATTGCTAAACCATTTACATCAGTTTGTATTCTAAATAAATCGCCAGCGGTAACACTCATATCAATAACTGTGTTTGTTGTATTGAATAGGTTTATACCATCGCCATTTATATCTAATTTCCGTATAGGGGTAGTTGTACCTATACCTACGTTGCCATTGCTTTCAATGCGCATTTTTTCAGTAGCCAAAATAACTCCATTGTTGGTAGTTAAAAATTTTAAATTAGAACCTGCCTGTGTTGCGCTATGGTTTTCGGAAGTTTCACTTGTGATACCTGTTAACGAATTAGAAGTATTAAACGCTGTACCCAAATAACTTGCAAATGAAAGATAGCCCAAGCCGTCGCCTAACTGAAGAGGCGTTGGTGTGCTTAATGTGCCTCGTGCACCTTGCATGCCAAGCACACCGCCATAGGCAGGGGTTGTACTCATGTAATTAGTGTGGTATATACCTCTGTTATAGCCTTGGTCAACTACTTCTAATGTACCTGTTGGTGTAAACGGAGTACCTATGGCAACAGCACCAGTAGTAAAAATACGCATGTTTTCAACTCCGTTGGTTTTAAGTACAAAATCTTGCGCATCGGTTGTACCAATAAAATTAGTGCCTGCTACTGTGCCTGCATTGCCCTTGAGTAGCCATGCTTGGGCTTTAATACTATCAGTTATGGTAGTGTTGGTTACGTTGGGTGGTGTTGTCCAAGTTGGGGCTACACCTGCGCCTGCGCTAGTAAGCACTTGCCCAGTAGTGCCAGCAAGGGTGTTAGGCATTAGTGCACCTGTAAAGCGTAGGTTACCCGTTACATCCAACGGTTGGCTGGGCAATGCTTGGTTAATACCTACGTAACCAGTACCACTTAGTATGGTTATTTTTTCGGCACTGTTGGCCACTATGTGCAAGTCGCGCGCATTAAGTGTACCTAGTTTGTTAGTGGCACTGGCATTATTACCCTTGAGCAACCACGCTTGTGCGGCTATACTATCGGTAATAGTTTGTAGTATGTTTTGCCCGCCAATGTACAGGCTATCCATGTTGCTAACTCCTCCGTTAAATGTATTAGCAGTAATGCTATTGGTGGTTATTGTGTTGCTTTTTAGGGTATCAATTTGCCCGTTTTTAATGTAGGCATAGTTGGTGGTGCTACTATCTACTTTTAATATATTAATGTTAGCGTTGTTAATTATTGCTATATTGGTTATGCTGGTGTCTACGGTTAATATATTAATTACGGCGTTATTAATGTTGGTATAATTAAATAGGGCAGTATCACCCTTGAGTATATTAATTATGGTGGTGCTGTTGCTATTCAAATATTTTTTAATGGCTTTGTTAAGCAAGGCGGTATCAATACTCTTGTCGCATAGATTTTTCCACGCCGTGCCGTTATAAAAATGGTAGCACGCGCTGTCGGTGTTATATATTAATAAGGCAGCTTCGGTGGTAGTGGTGGCTATGGCTAACATTGCGGGGGTGTTCATGCGTGGTGCCATAAAACCTTTGTCAGTTGCTTTTAGTTCCAATATAGCTTTGCTATTGGGGGTGGTGGTACCTATGCCTACGTTGTTTTGGGCTTGGGTGGTTACAAATGAACACGCAACAATTAGTAGGGTTAGATAATAGTATTTAGATGTTAGACAGTACAGGCTAGATTTTATGCTGTTAGCTACTAGGCTTATGTGGCGGGTGATACCACCCCGCCCTGCGGGCACCCCTCCTAAAAAAGGAGGGGAACAGCATGGTGTGAGTGTGTTAGTTTGAGTGACTTGATTTGCGATGGTGAGTAATAGTGTTTTCATGATTATTTTGTTGTTTATTGAGTGAGTTATTAAATTATTTAGTGTGGTGTGTGTTTTGTTGTATTAATGTGTACGATATTTACTTAAACTGGCATTAATTTACGCTTAATTGATATTTATTAATTACGTTTTTAATTTGTTATTGCTAAGTAAAGCATAAATAAATATACGACCAAATCTATTTAGAATTCGCTGGGATTTAGTTAAAATTCGTTGTGTAAGTATTAGTGCTACTATTAGTTTGAATTAGATTAGTGATGTTATAAGGTATGTTCTTGTTTCGTGAGGACACGAACCAAGGCGTATATAATTCGTGCTCTCACTAACTAATGTGTAATAGTACTATACGAATCAATATTTAATAGTAATTATACCTCTTTTTCTAGTTTAGTTAGGCGTTTGTCCATACTTACTATATAGGCTACAATACAAGTAAATACGATAACTAGGCAGGTTACTACAACGTATATTTTGCCGTTGCTACGCATTACGTTGGCCATTTCAGGTTGTTGTTGGTCAGGGCATTGTGCCGCTTGCTGTGCGGTTACGTATAGACTGGTGAGGGTGGTAAGGAGTAAAATAAGTACTTTTTTCATGCTGATGTTTATACGTTAGTTAATGGTAAATACTGTGTTAGTTGTGTGGGTTACGCGTCTTTACTCGCTATTAAATTAGCCGTACGCACACGTAGTTGTACTAGCCATGCCGCTATTAATATCCAACCAATAATAGCAGGGTAAAACACTAGGCGCATATTGTTATCGAGGTCGTACTTGCCAAAGCCAGGGTTGCCACCATTGCCAGGGTGTAAGCTGTCTGTTAAACGTGGGCGTACCCAAATAAACACCACCAACATTACAAAACAAAATATGTTATACACGGCTGCTATACGTGCCCGTTTTTGATAATCGTCAATACTATTACGCAATACAAAATAAGCTAGGTAAAACAGCATGGAAGCCGCTACTCCGTTAAGTTTGGCGTCGTCAGTCCACCAAGCACCCCATGTGTAGCGTGCCCACAACGAGCCTGTAAGTATGCCACACGTGCCTAATAGCATAGCTACGTGTGCAGTGTGAGTGGCGCGTAAGTCGTGGTGTAGGCTGGTATTACTACCCAATTGTTTAATGCTATAATATACTGATGCCATTAGCAAGCCCATCATGGCAAACCACATAGTTACATGAAAATATAGGTTACGTATAGTTTCGTGTAGTATGGGCTGCGCAGGCACTGCGCCTAACATTCCTGCTATTATGGAGTAGCACACCAGTAGTATGCCCAGCCATTTCCACCAATTAATGTTTAGTATCATATTAGTTCAGTTATAAATTATTAGTTTTTGGTAAATCGGTTATAATAGCTTTGCTCTCTTACGTTTTTAGTGTCTTTAATTTTTAAGTAATTTTTTATGCTGTTTTCGCCCAGTTGTGTTTTGTACTTTATGGTGGTACGTTTATTATCACGAATAATGTCTAGCGCCACTTCATCGCCAAGTTTTACGTCTTGCTTTGCTAACACTTTATCAGCTAAGGCCTCCACTATAATATCGCCTTTTTTTAACCCAACAAAATCATTAGCACCTACACTTTTTACTAGGTATAGGCCGCCTTGCTGTGCCATGTATTTATACTTTACATCGTTGCCTAGTACTGGGTGTTTGGCACCCGCTATTTTAATTTCGGGTTTATACTCTACACCAATGCTAGCAAATGATGCCTCGTAAGGTAACGCCTGCGAACCGTTAATATAGTTGTTAAAAAATTGTTTTAAATTAGGGTGTACCTGCGCCACAAATTCATCAATAAATGTAGCTTCGTCAAACGATTGATTAGGTCCATATTTTTTGCTTAACGTAAGTACTACATCACGCAATGTTTTTTTGCCTTGGGTTAAGTTTATAATTTCAATATCAAGCAACATACCCAGCACAGCACCACGCTGATATACTTGGTCGTATTGTTTTTTGTAGGGTTCTACCAATACGTTTTCGCTCATTTGTGTAAATGTCATTGTGGTAGGGAACTCGTCACCTTCTAGCATTTTGGCTTTCATGCGTGTAAAGTACTTTTCGGGAGTAGTTAGTTCTCCTTTCATTTGTATGATGCCTGCAAAATATTCGGTAATGCCTTCGTACAACCACAAATGCTTGCTCATTACGGGGTTACTGTAATTAAAATTACCTATATACTGGCTATGTAAGTTCAGCGGCGTTACTATGTGTAAGAACTCGTGTATGCACACATCTTTCATTTGTTTAATATACTCTTCGTGTCCAAAATCAGGCATAAAATATAACGATGATGTAGGATGTTCTAAGGCTCCAAAGCCTTGTCCTTTGAGGTTTTTCATGGCTTTAAGTTTTTTAAACAAACCACCTTTGCCCTCTAGCACTTCTTTGTACTCGCTAAAATCTTTTACGTACACCAAAAAATTATAATTTTTAACAGGCAATTCGCCCAAAAATTTTTCGGCCGCTATTATCGATTCTTTTACTTCGGTTAATATTTTTTGTGCGCCACCTTTTGCCCCAGTTTCGTTTATCACACCAATGGTTATTACTGTTTTACCCACCAAAAATTGTGCAGTATCGGGTGTGCACACTATTATGGGGCAATCCATTAACTGATGATAGTCGCGGGCTTTATACATAATTTCGCCAGCGGCGGTGGTAGTGCCCTCTAACGAGGTTATGCCTATCATATTAATTGGAGTTGATAGGTTAATGATACACGAATTTTTTTCCATTCCCTCAAAAAAACCAAAGAACCCAGCATTGTTTAGTACGTAGTTTTTGTTAGCATCGATGTTAGTACCTGCGGGCTCAAATATTTTATTTTTTTTAATGCCCGAATCCCAACTATCGTTTACGTCGTACGTAATTTTACTTACTGCTTTAGCATTAGTTATTAGGTACGAATTTATGTTTTGTTTTTTTATTTTTAACTTATTCCCTTGGCTATCAAAAGCTTGTACGTGTTGTATGTACGTGCCATAATTAAGGGTAGCATAAGTGCCAGGCACAGTAGCCGGGAAGTTAAATAGTATGGTTTCGGTGTCGATACTTGGGCAATTAAGTGTTACCGTTATTTTATCATTAACTACATTACGCAAATTTAACGAGTAGTTGTAAGTGTTGTTTGCGTAAGCTCCTAAACTTATACAAAGTGTAATTATAGCTATGCTAATTTTTTTCATTCGATAGTGTTTTTAATTAGATTTTAAGAATATAAAACTATTCAATTTTATTGAACCTACCCAAGTACCTTACACAAAAAAAGTGCTAATAACTTAATAAGTTATCAGCACTTTTTTAGAGGCTTAATTTTTTATTGCAGGATTTAGTTACAAGTAATACGTGTAAACTGATGTTTCTCAAACTTATCTTTGTTTTCAATAAAATCGTGGTTATACTCGGGGCCACCCACTATGTTTTCTATTTTGTTAAACTTAATTGCTTTAGCTTTTACACCACGTGCTATTAATGCTTTAATAACAGCTACTTTGGCTTCGTTAGCACGTTTTAGTGCCAGCAAGTCGTTTGTTTTAAATGTTTTGGTAGGCACATTTGATGCTGACGAAAGTATATTTAACGTAATAGATTTATCTAATTTAATACAAGGTAATAAGGCATCAACAAAATCGTTAAATTCTTTGTCCTTTTGTGCTATATTATTTTTGTTGTACTTAAAGTATATTTCGTAGTTGGCGGTTTTATCAGCACAATTACCCACACCTGTAGTTGGTGTTTCGGTGCTTGCCACAGGCAAGTTAATTACTTTTTTGCCTGTACCTATCGTAATATATACTTTGGCTTCGTTAGATACTAATCCTTTAGCATCTTTTACGGTGTATATAAATTCATCTTCGCCTGAGTAATCTAAATTTGGCGAATATTTAATGCTACCAGTTTTAACATCAACTTCAACATCGCCATTAGCTGGTGCTTTCACAACAGTTACTGTAGCTACATCAATAGTGCTCGCTTTAACCTTATCATTAGCTAGTATATTAATGTCAATTGCTTTATTGATAGGCGTTTTAATTTTATCATCAATAGCTAAAATACTGTTTACAAATATAATGACTGTAGCATCGTTAGACGTTAATTTATCGCTATTTTTAAAGTTATACTTAAACGAATCTTTACCTGTAAAACCCTTGTTAGGAGTGTATTTTACTACATTAGTTTTAGGGTTTAGTTCCACCTTGCCATTAGCAGGGGCGGTTACAAATTCAACACTTTGTAATTTACCTTTCTTAATTTCGTCGTTGCTTGTTGGGTTTAACTCAATTGCAGTTTCGGGCGATGTGCTATACACATCGTCTATTGCTAACAAATCTTTAGTTGCATTTTTGCTCTTAGGGTGCATAGGGTCAGGTTGTGTTAAATCAATTTCTTGATCAATTTCGCGGTATGATGATTTTTTAGGCACCATAACCGTATCCGAATACGTACCATATTTACCCAAGTTGTAAGTTATGCGGTAATCTTTACCTGGAGGCATTATTATCAAAAACTTACCTGTTTTGGTATTTACACGAGTTTCTACTTCAATAGGGTCGCCACTGTTAGCATCCGCTAAATCGATAACTGTTTTACCTAAAATATCGTTGTCTTCGCCTGGTTTAATAACACCTTTTAGTATGGTAACGTTAGCTAGATCTCTATCTACTAGGTTTAGCACATAAATATCTTTTTCGCCAAACATCTTATCAGTAGAGTTAGTGGCTACTTCCTTAGCGCTTGAGTAGTAGGCTCTACGACCATCAGCTGATACTACAAAAAACACGTCGTCGTCAGTAGAGTTAATAGGGTAACCAATGTTTGATGGGGCAGTAAACGTTCCGTCCTCTTGTATTTCAGTTAAAAATATATCAAACCCTCCCATACTTTTGTGTCCTTTTGAAGCAAAATATACGTGTGTTCCGTCAGGGTGAAGGAATATACCATCTTCGTCGTACTCAGTATTAATTGTTGGCCCTACGTTTGTTGCCAAGCTCCATTCGCCGTTAGGTAATTTAGTACAACGGTATATATCACGTCCGCCTAATCCGCCGGGTCTGTCGCTTACAAAATATAAAGTTTGCCCATTAGCCGTAAGCGCGCAATGTGTTTCCCAATATTTTGAATTAATGTTTGACCCTAATTTTTGCGGTACACTCCACACATCGCCATTAAGTTCAGAGGTGTATACATCGCCATCTTTAGCACTTTGCCCACGATAAATAAATAATTGTTGTCCGTCGGCTGATAGGTTTACTACAGCATCATGGTTGGCTGTATTTACGTTACTACCAATAGGTTCAGCTTGCGACCACACGCCATCTTCCGACTGATGCGACACGTAAATATCTTCATAAAAACGACCGTCATCTTCCTGTGCAGGGTGCTCAGGGTTTTCTCGGCGTGAAGTAAATGTTAATGTTGATTCATCCGCCGAAATTGTTGGTGAAAAATCGCTGGCTGATGAATTTATTTTTTCGCCTAAATTTTGCACCACAATATTAACAGGAAACTGCATTAGCTCCTTAGCATTGTTACACATTTCAATTTGGCGGTCAATTTCCTTATATTCTTCTTTTTTGTTTACCTTAACACTCGCACGATAGTTAGTATAGGTTTGTATTGCCTCGTCCACACGACCATCTAGGTGGTAAGCCATGGCTAAGTATTTTAATACTGAGGTAGGCGCTTTTTTCTCTGAAGCATCAAATTCTTCATAATTCTCTGACATATTTTTACTCGCTACCTCTAACAAAGGGATAGATTTTAAACGCTCGCCTGATGATTTTAAATAACAATACCCTAACTTATAATTTACGTTAGCATTACTATTATCAGCAGCATATAATTCTAACCATTTTTTAAGTGCGGCATCATAATTATCATACACCATATCGTAATCAGCCTCGCTAAATTTCTTTTTAAATTCGTTGCTCGAAAGTTGCCCATACGAACTTGCAAAGCTTAGTATAGTTATGCAAGATAGTAGTAATAGGCGTACTGCTGTTTTTTTAGTAGTCATTGTTGGTATTTGTTAAGTATAATGTAGTATTTTATTGTTTTTATTTAAAAAGGACGATTTACATCAAACTGCTCCAAATAATCGGCAATTTTACGTAAGAAACTTCCACCTAACGAACCATCAACCACACGATGATCATAGGATAATGAAAGAAACATTATTTGACGTACTGCTATCACATCGCCAAACTCGGTTTCCATTACTGCTGGTTTTTTGCGTATTGCACCCGTGGCTAATATAGCTACCTGTGGCTGATTAATAATCGGCGTACCCATTACGTTGCCAAAGTTACCTACGTTGCTTATAGTAAATGTTCCGCCCTGTATTTCATCGGGCTGTAATTTATTGGCACGTGCACGTGCTGCAAAATCGTTAACGGCTTTGGTTAAACCTAGTAAGTTTTTTTGGTCGGCATTTTTTATAACTGGTACAATTAAGTTACCTGTTGGTAATGCCGCTGCCATACCTATGTTAATGTCGTTATGCTTAATAATTCGGTTGCCATCTACTGATATATTTATCATAGGATAGTCTTTAATGGCGCGAGCTACCGCCTCTACAAATAATGGAGTAAATGTTATTTTTTCTTTCTCGCGTTTCTCAAATTCTTTTTTGTTTTTCTCTCTCCAGTTTACCATGTTGGTAACATCACATTCAACAAACGAAGTTACGTGTGGCGATGTTTGTTTGCTCATTATCATGTGGTCGGCAATTAGCTTGCGCATACGATCCATTTCAATAATTTCGTCGTTAGCACCTATCCACACATTTGATTTTGTTGGCGCAGCTTTAACTTCAGCTATTGTGGCTGTAGTAATTGCTGGTGCAGCGTTATTATTGGCTACTGTGGCAGGTTGTGCGCCACGTTGTGGTATGTAGCCTAACACGTCATTTTTGGTTACACGTCCGTTAGCCCCAGAGCCTTTAATAGTTTCGAGTTCTTGTAATGATAGTCCTTCGGCTTTAGCTATGTTTTTAACCAATGGCGAATAAAATTTATTGCTGTCGGCGTAATTGTTTTGTTCAGTAGTAGGGGTAACAACAGCTAGCTCAGGCGTTGTTGCCGCAACGGTTGTAGTAGTTGCAACTGGCGTGGCAGTAGTAGTTGGGACATCACCATCGCCAATTATGGCAATAACTTTACCCACTTGTACAACATCTCCCTCGTTAAATAATTTTTTAATAAGCTTGCCTGCAAACGGTGAGGGTACTTCGGTATCCACTTTATCAGTGGCTATTTCTAACACTGTTTCGTCAGTGTTAATAGTATCTCCTTCGTTTTTACTCCATTTAATAATGGTAGCTTCTGCAACGCTTTCGCCCATTTTGGGCATTATAAGTTCATGTTGAGCCATAATCTTTAATTATATTATTTTACTCACAAAAGTAATGTAATTATTGATATTGCAAAGTGTATAAAATTTGGGGTTTATTGCGCTAAAATTAAGGTATTAAAACATCGTTTTTAGTAGTTAAAAATTACTTTGTCCGCTGGCCTTGTTTCGTGTCCCCACGAAACAATTGAATACTGTTTTGTTTCATGAAGACACGAACCAAGGCAGTAAAAATTAATGTTTGGTGTGCTAATAGTTGCTAATACTTAACGCATACGTTTTTAGGTTCGGTAAAAAAGTCAAATGCCTCAAAACCTCCCTCACGCCCTACCCCACTTTGTTTTACACCCCCAAATGGGGTGCGTAAGTCGCGTACCATCCAGCAATTAATCCATACAATACCTGCGTGTAAGTTACTGGCTATGCGGTGTGCGGTGGTTATGTTTTGTGTCCATACGGTAGCTGCCAAACCATATTTGGTGCTATTGGCTTTGTGTAGTGCATCAGCCTCATCATCAAACGGCTCAAGGGTAACTACTGGGCCAAATATTTCTTCTTGATTAACACGGCAAGTATGCGTAAGCCCCTCTATTACAGTAGGTTCAAGGTAATAGCCGTTGGCATATTCGCCAGCTAACAACACCCTATTGCCGCCTGTAAGTACCGTTCCGCCTTCGGTTTTAGCTAGTTCAATATATGATAGTATTTTATGTAAATGCCCCTCGCTTACTACAGCGCCGAGGTTTACGGCTTCGGTGGGTATGCCTACTTTTAGTTTGTTAACCTCAGCTACAAACAGTTCTTTAAATTTTTGATAACTGTTTTTTTGCACGTAAATTCGGCTACCGCAAAGGCATATTTGTCCTTGGTTGGCAAATGAGGAGTGTACGCTAGTTTTAACGGCTTGTGCCATATCGCAATCGTCAAATATGATGTTGGGATTTTTGCCTCCTAATTCCAATGATAATTTTTTAAACATAGGTGCTGCTTTAGCGGCAATGTGTTTACCGGTGGCTGTACCGCCCGTAAACGATATTGCGTGCACGGCTTCGTGGCCCACAATGGCATCGCCTACCGTATGCCCAAGCCCGTGTACAATATTTAATACGCCTGGTGGCAACCCTGCTTCAATGGCTAATTCGCTTAATAAATAAGCCGTCATAGGGGTTATTTCCGACGGCTTGGCTACCACACAATTGCCTGATGCTAAGGCAGGCGCTATTTTCCAAGTAAATAAATACAACGGTAAATTCCACGGACTAATACACCCAACAACACCAATAGGCTGGCGCAAGGTATAGTTAATATAACCTTCCTCCATACTATGGCTATGTGCTGCGTAATGCAAAATACCCGTAGCATAAAAATTAAAATTAGCTGCGGCCCTTGGTATATCTACCGTTGATGCTAACTTTAAGGGTTTGCCGTTATCAGTACTTTCGGCTAATGCAAGCCTTGGCAAATTAAGTTCAATTAACGCCGCCAGTTTTAGTAATATTTTGCTGCGTTGTTCTTTAGGTGTGCTACTCCAGCCTTCAAATGCTTGGTGCGCTGCCGTTACGGCTAGTTCCACATCATTAGCATTGCTATTGGGTATTTGGCTATATACCTTGCCTGTGGCGGGATTGTAGCCATCAATATAGGTTTGGGTGCTGGGTTCAACTAACTGCCCATTAATATAGTTTTTTAAATAAATCATAGTGTTTTTTTGGTTGAAAAATTATAATTGAGTAATAATAAATTGCACCACAAAACCTAGTGCAAGCCCAGCATATACTTGTGCAGGCGTGTGTACACGTAGTACTAAGCGTGCGCTTGCAATAGTACCACACAATAAAAATGCTATGCTTAAATACAAAGGTATATACAACCCCATACGCAAACTTAGTCCTACTAGTAAGCCTGTAAAACCACCAATACCAATACTATGGGCACTTATTTTCCAAAATAAATTAATAACCATGGCGCATAACAAGGTAACCGTGGCGCCTAATAACACATAATATAGTAGTGATGGCAGATGAAACTTGTGTAGTAAATAATAATTAAACGAGTAGGCGGTAGCCGTTACTAAATAAGGTATGCGGCGTTCGTTATAATTGGTAATATCCATGTTACTAATTACATTAAATTGGATCATAAAACCAATAATAGCTCCAGGCACAGCGCAGGTAATAAAAAAAACGAATGCTAAAATAATAGCTTGCGATTGCACAGGTAATGCTCCCGTAATGTATGTACCCAAACCAAACAATGCAGCTATGCTATAAAAAGCCATGAGCAAGGGGTGAAACACATACGAAATTATAGTAGCTAGTTTTTGCATAATTATTAAAATTGTACTCACAAAATTAGACGTTGATATAGCGCAAAAATAGGAATAAAGTTAAGTTATTAGTACTTAAACTTAATTTGCATACAATGGCTAATTCAATTATATTTGTGAGTAATTAAACAACACATTTTATCATCATTTTAATATACTTAAAAACACAATGGCAGAAGTAGTAAGAATGCCCAAATTAAGCGATACCATGACAGATGGAGTAGTAGCTAAATGGCACAAAAAAGTGGGCGACACAGTGAAATCAGGCGAATTATTAGCTGATATTGAAACCGACAAAGCCACTATGGAATTTGAATCGTTTCAGGACGGTGTACTATTACACATTGGCTTAGCCGAAGCACAAAGCGCACCCGTTAATTCAATATTAGCAATATTAGGTGCTAAAGGCGAAGATATTACAGCATTATTAGCGAGCGAAACAGCGCCTGTAGCAGCACCAGTGGCTGATACAACACCTGTAATAGCTACTCCAGCAGTAGCTGTAACGCCTGTGGTAACGGCACCTGTGGCGCAAGTAACTACTAGTAACACTACTGATGGCCGTGTAAAAGCATCGCCATTGGCTAAGGCTATTGCAGCAGATAAAGGCATAAACATTAACAATGTGGTAGGTAGTGGCGACGATGGTCGTATTGTGAAACGTGACTTAGAAAACTATACCCCTGCAGCCGCTACAGCGCAAAACATGGGTACAGTGGGTGTTGAGTCGTTTACTGATGCTCCACTATCGCAAATGCGTAAAACAATTGCACGCCGCTTAACCGAAAGTAAGCAAGGCGCACCACATTTTTACCTAACGGTGGAAATGGACATGGACAACGCTATGAGCGCACGTACCGCAATGAACGAACTAAGTGATGTTAAAATATCATTTAACGATATAGTTATAAAAGCCTGTGCAGCTGCATTACGCAAGCATCCTAAGGTAAACACTAGCTGGCGTACCGATTTTATACGCCACAACAACCACATACACATTGGTATGGCGGTAGCTGTGGAAGATGGATTGTTAGTACCTGTAATTCGTTTTGCTGATAATAAATCGTTGGCAATAATAGCTGCCGAAACTAAGGATTTAGGTAAGCGCGCTAAGGACAAAAAATTACAACCTGCCGATTGGGAAGGAAATACATTTACCGTAAGTAACCTAGGGATGTTAGGCATTGATGAATTTACATCAATAATAAACACGCCCGAATCGTGCATACTATCAGTGGGTGCTATACGCCAAGTACCTGTAGTTAAAAACAACCAAGTAGTACCTGGTAATGTAATGAAAGTAACCCTTGCCTGCGACCACCGTACGGTGGACGGTGCAACTGGTGCACAATTCTTACAAACATTAAAAACTATGATTGAAAACCCAGTAACTATGTTAGTGTAGTTTTTATAGTACTTAATTTCTCTAACTCTGAACGGCTCGCTATAACAATGTTATAGCGAGCCGTTCAGGTTTAATTCAAGTTACCGTTAATTGAATTCGAATTAAGCAGGGCTTAATCCTTACAAATTTTAATTTGCAAGCGTTCGATAGGGTTTAATTCAAACTAAGGGCAGTTGAATTCAAGTTACCGTTAATCGAATTCGAATTAAGCAGAGCTTAATCCTTACAAATTTTAATTTGCAAGCGTTCGATAGATTTTAATTCAAACTAAGGGCTATTGAATTCAAGCTACGGTTAATTGAATTCGAATTAAGCAGAGCTTAATCCTTGCAAATTAAAATTTGTAAGCGTTCGATAGGGTTTAATTCAAACTAAGGACAGCTTAATTTGAATTAATTGCATTACACGTACAATAAAAAAATAGTATTGGCGTTGTTATTGTAAAGCAGTAATTAGTAATACATTTTAATAAACGCTAAAAAATTTGGATATTTTATACGCTTAAAACAATTTGTTTTTGAATCCTTGCCCTGCGTTATTAGCGCAGTCAGTATGTGTGGCGCTGGTTCTTATACTATAAAAAACGAATGGCAAAATGCCCGTTTTAAGGGGTCTATGACGTTTGGTGTGGGTAATCTATCTTTGTAATTATGAATAGTAACGAATTATTTTCAATCGCCTTAGGTTTATCTCATCCTTGGCACATA
>JAYWFU010000105.1:0-16336 GCA_043778625.1 Bacteroidia bacterium
ATTATCAATTATCAAAATAGCGTACATTTGCTCGCATAATAATTACACCTCAACCACATTATTACTTATGACTACAATTGTTGCCCCTAGTTTATTAGCTGCCGATTTTGCCAACATTAAAGATGCTTGCCAATTTATTAATACTTCAACTGCCGATTGGTTTCATATCGATGTAATGGACGGCGTGTTTGTGCCCAATATTTCATTTGGATTCCCAATAATGGAGGCGTTAAAAAAACACTGTACCAAGCCATTAGATGTGCATTTAATGATAGTGAACCCTGACCAATACATTGCCGAATTTAGAGCCAAAGGAGCCGAAATAATAACAGTGCACTACGAGGCTTGCCCGCACTTGCACCGCACCCTACAATTAATTAAAGCCACGGGCGCAAAGGCTGGCGTAGCGCTTAACCCGCACACCCCCGTAAATGTGTTAGAAAGTATAATTAATAGTATTGACGTAGTGCTTATTATGAGCGTAAATCCTGGCTTTGGCGGACAAAAATTTATACCCGAAACCTACCGCAAAGTACACGAGTTGCGTAATTTAATTATTGCCCGCAACGCACACGCTATTATTGAAATTGATGGTGGCGTAACCAACGAAAATGCTGCGCAACTAGTAGCTAGCGGAGCACAAGCCTTGGTAGCAGGTAGTTATGTGTTTAATAACGTTAACCCTAACAATGCTATTCAATTACTTAAGAAAGCATAATTTAACAATAAGCGAGTATAAAGTTTAAAAATACACACTCTAATTTAATAGATATATTTTACAACCACTCTAATTTGTAATCACGTAATACATTATATTTACAACGTAATAATTAAAGAAAAATAACATGAAAGGTCTTGAGAAAAAAATTGAAGCATTAGCCGTTGATTTAAAAGCATTAACGCCTGAACAAATAGTAAACACTCAACAAAAGAGCCGCGAAGCATTAATGTGGCTGGGTATTATAAGTATGATTATGTTTTTTGCGGGCTTAACAAGTGCTTATGTAGTACGCCGTGGCGAAGCAGGTTCGTGGGTGGTTATTGATTTGCCTTATTTATTTTATTATTCCACCGCTACCATATTATTGGCAAGTGCATTATTTGTATATAGTTATAACAAACTTAAAGCTGGCGAGCTTCAATCATTTAAATTAACGATGCTTGGCACATTAGCATTAGGTATTTTATTCGTAGTTATGCAGTTTCAAGCTTATGGTTACTTAGTAGAGCGAGGTTTGTATTTGGCGAGTAATAATCCTGCGAGCAGTTTTTTGTACATACTTACGGCAGCGCATTTAGCCCACTTATTAGGTGGTTTGTTAATGCTGTTATTAGTGGTAGTTAAAGCTATTCGTAACAAATATTCGGCTACTAATAATCATGGAATATATGTTGCAAGCATTTATTGGCATTTTTTAGGCGTATTATGGGTGCTTTTGTTTTTGTTTTTAATATTTTTTCGTTAAAATTGCACACAAATAAAAACAATACCCTATATTTTTTTTTAATTAACTAATACCAATTTTAATAATGAGTTCGCACAGCGCAACACTAGACAGCACTACCGCATGGGACGGAGGCAAATCACCACTTGGCGTAAGCTATGGCAAAATGATGATGTGGTTTTTCTTGGTTTCCGATGCCCTTTCGTTTGGAGGATTACTAGTAGCCTATGGCTTTATGCGCCACAAATATCCTGAGGTATGGCCTGATCCAAGTAAGGTATTTACCCACTTCCCAGGCACGCATGCTTCTGTACCATTAGCCTACGTAGGTTTAATGACATTTATATTAATTATGAGTTCAGTTACGATGGTACTTGCTGTTGAAGCTGGGCATCGTATGGATAAAAAAGCCGTAGAAAAATGGATGTTGCTTACCATTATTGGAGGAGCAATGTTTGTGGGTTCGCAAGCTTGGGAATGGTACAATTTTATTGTGGGTTCGCACGAGGGTGCTGTACGTACTATATTTGAAGATGGACAATGGATTGAAAAAACAATACAAGGTGCTAACCTCCAGTACAACGAATATGGGTTACCTGTATTTGCTGACTTCTTCTTTTTTATTACAGGTTTCCACGGCACGCACGTGTTTTCGGGTGTTGTAATTAATTTTATTATTTATGTAAACGTTGTTAAAGGTACTTACCAAAAACGAGGACATTATGAAATGGTGGAGAAAGTAGGTTTATACTGGCACTTTGTAGATTTAGTGTGGGTATTTGTATTTACTTTTTTCTACCTACTGTAATTATCCAAGTTTAATTTTTCAATCAACTAATTCAATCATACTTAACATCTTATATTAATAATCATGGAAGGATTTAACGACAATTTCCCAAGCTACGAAACTATGGCGCACCACTCTGAAGAAGAAGGTGTTGCTAAACGCAAAAAATTATGGACCGTATTTTTCATACTATCTGCTATTACAATTGTTGAGCTAATAATTGGTTTTTATCCATCGTCGTTTAGCGATTTAGCACTAAAATTTATTTTTATTGGCGGTACATTACTTAAAGCCGCTTTTATTGTTTTATCTTTTATGCACTTGGGAGAAGAAGTAAAACAACTACGTTACTTGGTTATTGCGCCTTACGTAATTTTTATAATTTATCTTTCATTCATTGCGTTAAATGAGGGAATGTATAGCAAAGATATCAAAGCCACTATGGATAATAATGTATTAAATCACAGTATGATTAAGGGCGCTGAAACAGCACCACACCAAGCTACAGCAACAGAAGCGCATCATTAATTAGAATAACACTTAAATTTATTATTTGTGCTGTATTACGTAAAAATGTAACTACTAAGATGCAACACACTAACACTACTCTAAAATTGCATAATTATTAACTGGCGTTGTTTATTTTTGTCAGCCCATACCTTCTCTTTGGCGCGCCGTTAAACGGGCGTACATTAACCAAAAGTGGTGCAAGCGGAAGTAGGTACGGATTTAATGGACACGAAAAAGATAATGAAATAAAAGGTAGCGGTAATCATCTAAACTTTGGAGATTATGGATATGATTCAAGACTTGGACGAAGACCAGGACTCGACCCGAAATTTAAGCATATGCCAAATATTTCTCCATACGCTACATTCTTTAATAATCCAATTATGTTTAAAGATGAAAGTGGAAAGTTTCCAGTATGGACTCATTATCACATGACATATAATGCTTTAATTAAAATAAAGGTTGACGAAAAAGTTGCAAGTGAGATAGCGCATTATTCTTCAACATATGCTGACCATCCGACAACAGGATTTATGCTCATTAATCAGGCGTTAGCTGTAAATTATCTTTTCAATCCAAGCAGATTAAGTAAAAATGAAGATAAATATGGTCCTTATGACAAATCATATTCCCAATCAGATAATTTAATCATTGCTGTATCTATACACGGAATGAGAACATACTGGGAAGATATTACACCAGAGGAAGCAGTTAATAGAGCATTATATGGAGGGACTTATAAAGAAAAAAACGGAACAGAAGTAACAATTATAGGAGCTTATGATGTGGTGAATTCGTTAAAGGGAAAGGATATAAATAAATTGAGTAAAGAAGAGAAAAAGGTCTTGGGAGTAGCTTTACACACGATACAAGATGCTGAAATTCATAAAGGAGGTAGATGGGTTGACGAACATAAAGATGAAGCCAAAAAGATGGGGAATGAAAGCGAGCATCCAGATGCCTACGAATGTGGAACAGCATTTGGCTTAGGTGATGAGTCTGATAAAGCTGCAAAAAAAACTGACGAAGCGTTACAAACTATAGAACAAAAGTAGTCGGATGAAATCAAGAAAGAGCATACTGCTTTTTATTACTGCAATTTTTGTAGGTGGTTGTAAGTGCGATAGTTATTTTTCAAACTCTACAAATAAGAATATACACAGTGTTTTCTTTGAAATTGAATGCCATATTGTAGAACAAACAAAGGAAAAACAAGTGTTAGAGGTTAATCTTGATTATAAGCTAAAATCCTTGCAGTCAGTTGTTCAGAAAAGTATAAATATCCTTCCTGTAGTTAATGAAACAAATGATACATTAACTTTTCTTTCAAATTATGCTAATTTGATGTACACGTACTCATACACAGGTAAATCAAACTCTAAATTAAACCTAACGTTAAAATTTAAAGTAGATTCTATGGGTATAATAATTGATAAAACTATTTGTTATTCAAAATTAAATGGCCTAAAAAAGTGTAGATTTCATCCTATTCTTCACTAACCCCGCTAGTGCGAGCGTTAGGTAAGCGTGCAGTTGAGGCTAGTGCCAGCATGTTGCTGGTATTCATAAGCGTTATAAAAAGTATAAAGCCCTGCGTTGCAGGGCTTTTGTTGTTTTGTGTTTGCTAGCTTAGTTTTATTCTACTACTTTTTTTATAGCTTCTTTAATTTCGTATAAGGTAAGTGTGTCTATGCTACCTATTTTTTTAATTAATCGTTCTTGCGAAACGGAGCGGATTTGAAAACAATCGGCAGAGGACCCCGCTGGCGCGAGCATTCTGCTCGTGTCCGCTACCATTGTACCTAACCTTATTTTCTTCTTTAGTATCATTACTCATTACAATTAGTTTTTATTTTTTAATGAATACCTGCAACATGCAGGCACTAGTCTCAACTGCACGGTGATTATTTAATGCTTGCGCTAGCGGGAGCGTACTTAAATTGTAGAAATACGTTTTTTGAACCGTTTTTTTAACATGCGATTTCTAATAACACTTAGTAAATTATCAGCTTAATTTATTTTTCATCTTGTTCCAAAATGCCAATCAAATTTTGAGCGATTTTGTTCTTATGCTCTTTTGATAATCTATACTGATATAAATCTTTCATATTTTACAAAAATAATGAATAAGCTGTCTGTAATTTTATTATAATACTGTTACGGCTTGCGCCAAACGAACTGTACTTTGTGCTATTGCAAACCTATTTAAATGCTTTGCGAGCGTATGATTTTAAATGTTTTAAACACGTGGCTTGTTCTTCTATAAAGCCCATGTGCCCTGCGTTTTCGAGTATTAGGTATTCGCAATCGTTAGGTAGCGTGGTTTGTGTTTTTACTTGTTCGTAAGGTATTGTTTCATCTTTTTTGCCAATGATATAAAACACTCTAAACGACGAAAATTTTAACACCATTTCTCTATCCACTCTTATTTTCATTCCTTCGAGGGCTGCTGCCAATCCTTGCTTGGGCATTGTTAATGCTGTTTCGAGCAGGGCTTCAATTTCGGGCGCATATTTATTACGGTTATCTTTGGCAAACCAAAGCGGAATAATACTGCGTATAAATTTTTTGTGATTTTGTTTTACCAATGCTAACGCCTTATTACGGTTAATTTTGCGTTCCTCGCTATCGGCCGATGCCGTACTATGAAACAAGCAAATACCTCGTGTTTTTTGCGGATACTTTTCGGCAAAAGCCAATGCTACATAGCCACCCATACTATGCCCTACTACAAACAAACGATTAAGCCTAAGGTGTTGCAGTACCGCATTAACGGCATCGGCAAGCAACTCCATGGTGTGCACGTAGCCAAGACAATCGGAACAGCCATGCCCTGGCAAATCAATACAAATAACACGGTATAGTTTGCTTAATTCTTGTACGTAGTTATCCCAAATTTGAGAGCTTTCCATAAAGCCATGTAACAACACTATACACCTACCCGAACCGTTGTCGGTATAGCCTATTTGGCTATTCATAAATGTGCAGTAGTTAATAGTTGTGTGCATTGGTTATTCAGGCTTGCAACGTGATTGTGTACAAGGAATATTGTGGTCGCAGTAATTAACAAAGTTTAAATTACAGACTATTGTTTTTGCTGAGGGCTTAATATTAACCACTAAGTTTGGCTGTAACCACAAGGCTTTCATGCACGTGCTATCATACGTATTACAATCATCATTAGGAGGTATTACTAATGGTGTTAGCCTAAATTCATCTACAATATAATACTTACCTGGTTTTAATTTTACAGTAGCCTCTCCGTTACCGTTAGTAATAACACTAGCCATAATTTTATTTAGCAAGTTATTTATGTTACCCTTTTTAATTACTAATTTTTTGTTTGGTAGCGGGCTATATCTAGCATCAGGACCTTGTTCACCTCCACAATACAGACTAAGTTGAGTTACCTTTAATTTAAAAGTTGTTGTATTTTGTGCTAAAATTACTTTAGTACAAAACACAACAACAGTGAATAAACACAATACAGATTTCAAACTAATTAAAACTTTATTTAATAACGTAGTTTAGTTTGGCTATAACGCCCAATTTTAGTGCAATGCGGTAGTCGCTATATATTTTTACGTTAGTAGTGGGTGCATTGGTGGTGTTGGTAGTAGCGCGTACCACTACTTTGGTTACTGTACTTAGTTTTTTTACACGAGCGGCTTCAATTACATAATCGCGGGTTAGTGATGTTGGGGTGGTTACACGTCCGTCGGCTCCTACTGCGGCAGGGTCTAAAAACACAGTGCTACCAGTAGTCATTAACGAATCTTTAACACTATTATTATCATCTAAAAAATACACTTGTACCAATGCTCCCACAGGGAAACCATTGCGTATGTAATTACGTAGGGTTATTTGCGATACATTATCAGGCAGGTTACCCACCTCAAATTTTGCGGTGTCCGAAAACAAAAAGTTGTTGCAATAGCCCTCCAATGGTAAGTTTAATTTAAAATCAACGGAAAATTTACTATTGTTAAAAATTATGTTTTTAGCTGCGGGAGTTCCTCCCGGGTTAGTTACTGAGCGCACTTTGTACACAAATTTTTTAGGTTTTTTGTCTAATATAGCTTGTATTGTTCCGTTAGTGTTAGCTGAACTAAGCGTGGCGGTGGGCGTAATAGCCTCTACGGCACTTAACGATAATGCGCTGTAGTTAGGTGCTTGTATGGATAGCGGGCTATAAGCAGCTGGCAATTGTACAAAGTTTAATTGAGGGTTTTCGTTTTTAAAATAACCCGCCAGTGTATCAAAATGCACATCAATAGGTACACCGAATGAGTTTTTAATATTCAAATCAACACTTGGGTTTTTAATGTAAAACACTCCGTTTACCGAGTTGTTAAATATACTTACATCAACCGTGTCGTTAAACGGCGATAGTGAACGCTGCCCAACATCGCCTATAATCCGCTGAAACTCTTGGCTCGAAACATCAGGGCTTAGTCTAATATACTCGCCTACGATTGATACACTACTAGTTTTGGTTACTTTAAATGTATATTTTATTGGAAACTTATTAGTGGTAGTGTTACCAAGGGTTAGGTCAGTCTCGTACTGATTAAGGTTAAGCGTTGTAGCACCGTAACGTGTAGCATTACCTCCCGTGTAGGGCAAGTTAATAGAGCCTTTGAGCGTATTGCCACCTGCGGTTGTGTTAGGCATTTCGATATCAACTACAATACTTTGTGGTGTGGTACACTTAACAAGTATGTATATTAATCCTTTTTTGTACCAAATTTTATCCAACTTAATAGTTTGAGG
This sequence comes from Bacteroidia bacterium, assembly GCA_043778625.1. Lineage (GTDB taxonomy): Bacteria > Bacteroidota > Bacteroidia > UBA4408 > UBA4408 > JACMRI01. The sequence continues at coordinate 7,516 of JAYWFU010000105.1, forward strand.
CTGAGAGTTATCTTTGTCTTTAATATCTAAATTTAGTATTTGAGTAGTACTATAGGTATAAGTGCTACCTACGGGCAAGGTGTTAATTGCAGTGGTAGTAGATAAATCAAGTATGGATTGAACGGAGTCTAAGGAATAATCGGGCAAAAACACATCTTCTGCCGATTTAGAAAATAAGTTTCCTTGATAAATTAAGGTACAAAACTTATTGGCATCTACGCTAATTGTTCCGTTTTTGTCTTTGGCTAAAATAACGTCTTCAATACTAATGTCGGAATTTACAAGAGGTACGCCCACTTCGGGAGTCCATGCGCTTTCTATGCCATCTAAATTATGGGTAGCTTTAATACAGCCTGTTACAGTTGCTATTGCCACTAAAGCAATTGTAGTTGCGGTGTAAACACGTTTAATCATTGGTTTTTTAATTTTTTAATTTCGGTTGAAAATACGATTTTTTAACCAATTAATAGCAATTGGTTTTTGTTTGCCTGTTTTACTGCTTGGTATTCTTAGTAAAATCTGCCAAACTTGCGTTAGCACCTTGGCTTACTTTGGTTTTTAAAAAGTTAGTCCAGCCTAGCACATAGCCCGCAAAACCTAGTGCTTGGCGCGACCATTTCCAAAAATTAAACGAATCGGTATGTTTACTAATTTTTCCGTTTTTAAACTCGAACCGTGCTGATACGTGGTTGGTAACTTTTCGCCCAGTTTTACTAAACAGGTAATTCGCTGTCCAGTTAGCACTACCTGTGCTGTCGTTAGCCGTAACGCAATCAAAGGTAACTTGTAGTTGTGCTTTTTCGCTTGCACACAACATTCGCCACATACTTTTGGCGCTATCGCCTGTTAATACTCCAAAGGCGGGGTCTGTAAACACAACATCATTAGTGTAGCAACTTGCCATAACCTCAGCGTTACGTTGTGCAAAGGCGGTGTAAAATTGTGTTATTAGGGCTTCGTTAGTAGTATTCATGGGTTGTGCAAAGGTTTGTTGTGTGTTTATTAATACGGTAAATAGTGTTATTAGTTTTTTCATTGGTGGTTTAAATTACAATTTAGCTGCTATGCGCTCCATCTCTTGTTGCAAGTAATTAGTATGTTGTTGGGTTTGTATAGTGCTCCAATTAAATACGCTTTGCATATAATTAATTACCGCTGTACCATTAGTGTTTACCGTACTTTTATCAAAATACAAAGCTCCTGTACGGCGTACAAAAAAATCAGCTGGGGTAGCGCACATTTCGTATTCAATACAATACATTAATTGCGCTTGCAACACAATGGGTAAATTAGTTGTGGGTAAATTAGTTAATTGTGTTACAGTATCAAACACCTTGCTAACATTACCGCCAAACCTGTTTGCCAGCTGTTGTGCCTCGTTGGTAGTAAGCCCTATTGTTATGCCTTGTGCTATTGCGCTGGTTACAAATTGGCTAAACGCAATGTTTACGTTAGTGTTAGCTAACGCAATGTGCTGTGTGGTGCATTCAGCAAGTGTTACGGCAGATGTTTGTTTTATTTTTTTAGCAATATTATCCAACACACGCTGCGCCATTTTGCGGTAGCCAGTAAGTTTGCCGCCCGCTATGGTAATGATGCCTGAAGCGGATTCAAACATTTCGTCCTTACGAGATATTTCCGACGGCCCCTTGCCTTCCTTTTGTATCAAGGGGCGCAGGCCTGACCACGAAGATTCAATATCAGTAACTACTAACTTTAAACTAGGGAAAATATGATTAACGCAAGCAAGTAAATACTGCTCTTCGTCTGCCGTTATTTGTGGGTGCACAATATCTTCGGAATAAAAAGTATCGGTAGTACCAATGTATGTTTTGCCTTCGCGCGGAATAATAAATATCATACGTTTGTCGTGCGTATCAAAATACAGCGCTTGCTGTATTGGCAAGCGTTTAGCGTCAACCACTATATGCACCCCTTTGGTAATATGGAGTTTTGTTTTGGCTTGTGGAGAATCTAAACTATCTACGCCATCTACCCACGGACCCGAAGCATTTACTATATATTTTGCTTTTATTTCAATAGTTTGATTAGTAAAAACATCGTTAACTATTGCCCCATTTACCGTTTTATTATCATACGTAAAGTTTATAACTCGGGCATAGTTAATGGCTTGTGCGCCTTTATTAACCGCCTCTTTAAGTACTTCAATGGTTAGCCGAGCATCGTCAGTTCGGTATTCGTAAAAACTAATTCCGCCTAATAAATTATCAGTACGTAGCAGTGGTTCGGCAGTTGTCGTTTCCTGTAGCGAGAGTACTTTGTGCCACTCATCTTTTTTTACACCTGCTAATTTTTCGTACACAAACATACCCAATCGGGCTGATAGCATACCTAGCGAGCCACCCTTAACTATGGGTAACAACATTAATTGTGGCGTAGCTAAGTGGGGTGCGTTGCGGTGCAATATGGCACGCTCTTTACCTACCTCAGCCACTAAACCAAACTCTAATTGTTTTAAATAACGTAAGCCGCCGTGTATTAATTTTGTAGAGCGGCTTGATGTGCCTGCGGCAAAATCTTGCATATCTACCACGGCCACTGTTAAGCCACGTGTAACGGCATCTAACGCAATGCCTGCGCCAGTTATACCTCCACCAATTACTAACACGTCAAATTGTGTAGTAGTTAAATTTTGAATAATAGTCGCTCTATTTTTTGCTGAAAATAAATTCATGGTTATTTACTATTTAAGTAGTGGGTTTAAACGCTATGGCTGCGTTAATAGCGGTTTTCCAGCCGCTGTACAGTACATTAGCTTTGGCGGGTGCTAACACAGGTTCAAAGGTGTGTTGCACTAACCATTGTTTGGCTATTTCGTCCTTTGATGCCCAAAACCCTACTGCTAACCCAGCTAAGTAAGCTGCGCCTAAGGCAGTGGTTTCGGCCACTACAGGGCGTTGCACTTGTGTTTGTAATATATCGCTCTGGAACTGCATTAATAAATTATTGCTTACCGCTCCACCATCAACACGCAAACTTTGTAGTGCAATACCTGACTCTTGCTCCATTACCATAATTACATCTTTTACTTGGTAAGCCATGGCTTCCAGCGTAGCACGTGTAATGTGTGCCTGTGTAGTGCCACGTGTAATCCCAAATATACTACCGCGTACCTCACTATCCCAGTAAGGCGTGCCTAAGCCCACAAAGGCAGGCACTACGTACACTCCGTCGGAACTCTCTACACTATTCCCAAGAGTTTCGCTTTGTTTGGCATCGGTAAAAAATTGTAATTCATCGCGCAACCATTGCACTGCCGAACCTGCCACAAACACACTGCCCTCAAGAGCATACTCTACCTTCCCGTTTATGCCCCACGCTATGGTGGTAAGTAATCCTTTGGTTGATTTTACAGCTTGTTCTCCTGTATTTATTAGCATAAAGCAACCTGTACCATAGGTGTTTTTGGCCATACCTTTGTTAAAGCACGCCTGCCCAAATAAAGCGGCTTGCTGGTCGCCGGCAATCCCTGCAATAGGTATTTTAATGCCTTTAAACAAATCAATTTCGGTATGCCCGTAAACGGTTGATGATGGGCAAACGGTGGGTAACATTGATTTTGGAACGGCCATTATATTTAACAGTTCATCGTCCCAACAGAGGTCGTAAATATTATAAAGCAACGTACGAGAGGCGTTGCTGTAATCAGTAGCGTGCACAGTGTGGTTAGTAAGTTTCCAAAGTAACCAAGTATCAATAGTGCCAAATAACAAATCGCCGTTATTGGCTAGTGTTCGTGCGCCCTGTACGTTGTTAAGTATCCAAGTAACTTTAGTGCCCGAAAAATAAGCATCAATTAACAAGCCTGTTTTATCGGTTACTAATTGGCTGAATCCCTTTGTTTTAAGGTCGTTACACACCTCCATCGATTGCCTCGATTGCCACACAATAGCATTGTACACAGGCTCGCCCGTATGCTTGTTCCACACCACGGTAGTTTCGCGTTGGTTGGTAATACCAATAGCGGCAATGGTTTGCGGCGGATAGTTATGCAAAACTTCGGCAACTACGTCTTGTACCGTTTGCCATATTTCCATAGCATCGTGCTCTACCCAACCAGGATACGGAAAGTGCTGTGTAAATTCTTTTTGTGCTACCTGCACCACTTCGCCCGCTTTGTTAAACAGTATAGCTCTACTGCTTGTGGTGCCTTGATCTATGGATAAAATATAGTTGCTCATTTTGGGTGTTTTTCTAAATTAATTAAAATGTAAAATCTAGTGCATAAATTTTGTACTTACTAAAAATGTAATTAGTCTAAAGATATAAATAAGATTTATACAACCTAAAAATAGGTACGGTAAACGATTTTTGTTTATACTACTATTATAAACGATGTAACTCGAAAACCATAGGCTCGTTAATGAACATTAATTTATTAATAATAACCATAAATTGCTAATTACATATAATTAATAATACTTATTTTTGTAAGTATTATGAATACACGCACACTACTAGTAACCAACGACGACGGCATTACCGCCAAAGGTATAAACACACTCAAGCGCATAGCAATGCAGTTTGGCGCCGTAACTGTGGTAGCGCCCGACAAGCCACAATCGGGCATGGGGCATGCTATTACACTTAACAATACGTTGCGTGCCGTACCTACTAAAAGCGACCTCGGCATTACTGAATACGCTTGTAGCGGCACCCCTGTTGATTGTGTAAAACTTGCCGTAGCGCATTTATTACCCAGTAAGCCTAATTTAATACTATCAGGTATTAATCATGGTAGTAACTCCAGCATTAGTGTAATATACTCAGGTACTATGAGTGCAGCCGTAGAAGGCGCTATTGAGGGTATTGCAAGTATTGGCTTTAGCCTATGTACCGAAAAATACGATGCCGATTTTGACCAATACGAACCATTTATTTGCAAAATAATTAACCATGTGCTTACTACAGGATTAGATGCTGGAATTTGTTTAAATGTAAACATACCCAATGTGCCTGCCAATCAAATAAAAGGAATAAAAATATGCCGACAAGCCAAAGCACAATGGGTAGAAAAATTTGACCAACGCCATGACCCATCGGGCAATGCGTACTATTGGCTTACTGGTTATTTGCACAACGAAGACCTTGGCGAAGACACCGATGAACATGCCTTAAAAAACAATTACATATCAGTAGTGCCTGTAATGCACGACCTTACGGCACATACACTAATTCAAAAACACAAATCAATTGAAGTGGCTTAACACCAACCTGCCCGATAAATTTTGGGTAGGTTTTGTAGCAGGATTATTAATACCGTGGCTTACTTTTACTGGCTATTGGTTAATGGCGTTTCCACAAATTACGTTTGTGCATTGCGCACAGGTAGTGTATAATGGTAGCTACTACACACAACTAATGAGCTTGTGCGTAATACCTATTTGTTTTGCATTGTACGGAGTGTTAGAAATACCTAAAAATCGTGTGGGCTACGGCCTACTTGGTGCTATGATATTGTATGCTGTTATAAATATGACGTTAAAATTTATTTAGCGTAATGAAATACTACATCATTAGTGGCGAGGCAAGTGGCGATATGCACGGAGCAAACTTAATAACCGAATTGCGTGCTAAAGATACTACTGCACAAATTCGTTGTTGGGGGGGCGATAAAATGCAAGCCGCAGGTGCTACGGTAGTAAAGCATTATAAAACGTTAGCGTTTATGGGCTTTGTGGAGGTAATTAAAAACTTACCCACTATACTTACCAATATTTCGTTTTGCAAACGAGACATTGAAGTCTTTGCTCCTGACTGTATTATTTATATTGATTACCCTGGCTTTAACTTACGCATAGCCAAATGGGCTAAAGCAAAAAACTATACTAACATTTATTACATATCGCCACAGGTGTGGGCATGGAAACAAAGCCGTGTGAACCTTATAAAACAAGTGGTACATAAAATGTTAGTGATACTCCCATTTGAAAAACCATTTTACCAACGTTTTAATTTTGAGGTAACTTATGTAGGGCATCCGTTGTTAGACGAGCTTAATAAATACCAACAAGAGTTTAACAAAATGGATTTTTTGCAACGCAACAATTTAACGCAACAGCCCATAATAGCCCTATTGGCCGGCAGTAGAGAGCAAGAGGTTAAAAACATGTTACAACAAATGCTAATTGCAGGCAAGCGTATTAGTACACATCAATTAATAATAGCGGGTGCTCCATCGTTATCCGCCGAATTTTACACAAGTTGCTTGACCGAATTTGGCATAGCTAGTAATGATATTAAAATTATTTATAATCAAACTTACGACATACTACAAGCGGCCGAAGTAGCTATGGTAACATCGGGCACGGCCACGCTAGAAACCGCATTAATAGGCACTCCGCAGGTAGTCTGTTACAAGGCTAATGTGGTATCGTACTACATTGCAAGGCAATTAATTAAGGTTAAATACATTTCGTTAGTAAACTTAATTGCAGATAAGCTAGTAGTAAAAGAACTCATACAACACCACATGAATGCCAACGAAATTTATGCTGAATTAAATACATTACTTACTGATAAAAACTATTACGCTACTATGAAAACTAACTATGCCGAGTTGGTACAATTATTAGGTAACGTAGGTGCATCAAACAATGCGGCACAACACGTTGTTAATTATTTAGCAAATAAAAATTAGCATGAAAAAAATAATTCTTTTACTTTTTTTATTTGTTAGCAGTGCTCAATTAGGTAGTGCTAGTAAGTATGTAGGTATAGGATTAAGTAACGTAAAGGTAAGTGTGTTTAACGGTTCGCTCATTAAAACAGTGCTAATAGCGCCCCTGCAAGGAAGCTACACCGTAATATGCGATGGTGCAAAAATATACCAAGTAACCACTGAATTTGTAATACAGTTAAATTGTGTAAACGACTCCATAGACGTGCGCACTGGCGACCAACAACAAACACGTGCCAAATGTGTTGATATTATTGGCATGGAGGCTATTAACGTATTTAAAGTAAAATTAGTAAGCCCTGATGCAGCTATAAAACAGTATGATGATAACCTACAAGTACATGTAGTAAATGGCGAATTAAAATTAGTAAACGAAACTAACCTTGATACCTATGTGAGCAACGTTGTAACGGCTGAAGTTGGTACCCACGCCACGTTAGAGTACTACAAAGCGCAATCTATAATTTGCCGTACCTACGCACTAAGCCATTTGCGTAGGCACGAGCAAGAAAATTTTCAACTATGCGACCAAGTGCATTGCCAAGTTACCAATGGCACGGCCAAAGTTACGCCACTAATTCGCGAAGCTACCTTGTTTACTGAAGGATTGATAATGGTAGACGAAAAACAACAATTAGTACTAGCGGCATTCCACAGTAATTGTGGCGGACAAACCGTAAATAGTGAGGAGGTGTGGAGTATGAAAAAAGAATATTTACGTAGCAAAACTGATGACTATTGCAAAACAAGCAAGCAAGCTAACTGGGAAAAAAAAATTCCGCTCACTGAATGGAATGCTTATTTTATTAAAAAACATAATGTAACCGATGCTGATAAACTGGCCTTGTTAGGTACTTACACGCAAGAAACACGCAAGGTATATTACAGTAACGCACCCGCCATATTATTAAAAAACATGCGTACTGATTTTAAATTAAAATCAACCTTGTTTGATGTAAGCAACGATGGTGTAAATGTGTACGTGCGAGGGCATGGCTACGGACATGGTGTGGGCCTGTGCCAAGAGGGTGCAATGAACATGACCAAGCAAGGTATTGATTACACTACGGTACTTAATTATTATTACCAAAACATTTCTATTATTAATTTGGATTTGTTAAATTTCGATAAGCAATAATCCGCCATGTTTTTTATACTATCCAAGGTACTCGATTTTTGCGTAAGCCCATTTACATGGATACTATTGCTGTTTGCACTATCGTTTACCGCATGGGCTAATAAGCTTGCTATTGCTCATAAATTTAGGTTAGCAACATTACTACTACTCGTGTTTTTTACCAACCCATTCATCACTAACAGCGTAATGTTGCGCTGGGAACTAAAGGGCATAACGTATTCAAAAATGAATACTAATTACGATTGCGCTATTGTACTTGGTGGCTACATGAAATACTATAATAGTGAGCTTAATACCCTAAGTTTTAGCGATGCCTACGACCGCCTAAGCGAAGCCATAATGCTATACCATAATCACAAAATAAATTACATATTACTTAGTGGTGGCAATGGTAGATTAGTAAACGAACCTAGCGAAAGTACCCTTGCTAAACAATATTTAGTGCGTTATGCCTGCATACCCGATAGTGCAATATTAATTGATGCCACGTCGCGTAATACGTACGAAAACATTGTGGAAAGTAAAAAGATAATTGAGCGCAAGCATTTTAAAAACGTAGTGCTAATATCGTCGGCGTTTCATTTGCGCAGAAGTTTAGCAATATGTAACAAACAAAATTTGCCCGTAACACTTTACGCTACCGACCAATATGCAGGTAACAAACGCATAAACCCTGCTACGCTACTTGTACCAAGCGTGGATAACCTATTGCTATGGAATATGCTCCTGCACGAATGGCTGGGTTACGCAATGTATAAGGTAATGGGGTATTGTTAGCAATAAATAGTTGTGTGTACTATACTAAATTACATTTCGTTTCTATTAGTTTATTTATTGGCCAACACAGCTCAAAGCGTTACTTATTCATATAGATTAAATGAATTTATGGGTCTATGACGTTTGGTGTGGGTAATCTATCTTTGTAATTATGAATAGTAACGAATTATTTTCAATCGCCTTAGGTTTATCTCATCCTTGGCACA
>JAYWFU010000106.1:0-1882 GCA_043778625.1 Bacteroidia bacterium
CAGGCGTAGCCCCTACTTGGGCTGACCCTAGTGCGGCAATTATTGGAGGTACGGGTACCCTAACTCCAGTAATTATTATTAATGGCGGTGGAGAGATAGGCTACAAAACCGCACCAACACAAGGCGTAATGCTAATAGATAGTAGTAATGTGTGTTGGAAAATTACCATAAGCACCACAGGTAGTTTAATAACACAAAAAGTGCCTTGCCCCTAACTAAATTAAACATACCAAACTCTAATATCTAAAATCTATTATCTAACATCTATTGTCTAACATCTACTATCTAACATCTAAATAAAATGAACGCAACAGCCAACACACCTGGCAATTACAATAACACACTCACGCCAACACAATCCCTCCCAGCATTCCCCTCCACGATCATTGAGCCTGTCGAAATGGAAGGGGTGCCCTTTAGGGCGGGGTGGCTTATACGCCTTGCCAGCACGCTACTAAACGCTAATCTAACTAGCGTCTATTGTCTAACAACCCTACTAATAATGGCTTGCTCCGTTTCAACTTCCGTTGCGCAAAACGTAGGTATAAGCAATACCAGCGCCACGCCCGACCCTAGCGCAATGTTGGACATTGTATCAGGCTCTAAAGGTTTGCTACTACCACGTGTGGCATTAACAGCTACTAACGTAGCGGCACCTGTAACCGCACCAGCTGTAAGTTTACTGGTATATAACCTTAACACAGCAGGCGTTGCACCTAACAACGTAATGCCTGGCTACTATTACTGGGACGGCGCACAATGGGTAAGCATAGCAGGCGGTACAACCGTAAGTAATACCTACAACACTACCACAGGCAACCTTAACACTACCGTAAACGGAGTAACAGGCGCAAGCGTAGTTATACCCACCGCACAAAACATTACCGATAGCGTAACCGCCCAAGCGTGGCTATTAAAAGGCAATAACGCCAATGCTACCGACCAATTAGGTACACTTAATGCACGCAACCTTACTATTATAACTAATAACGCCACACGCATAAGCGTAATGAGCGGCACAGGTAACGTGGGTATAGGGCAAACCCTACCTGCTGAAAAACTAGATGTAATAGGCAACATAAAAACTACGGGTAGTGTGGAGTTTGGTACTGATATTAAACCAGCAGGATTAAGTGGCATAACAGGCGATGTGCTAATAAGCCAAGGTGCTGGCGTAGCCCCTACATGGGTAGCACAAAGCACCATAGCACCCGCTACTACTAATACTTTAGCAAGTGCCGTTAATACCATAACCAGCACCGTTAATGGCATAACTGCCACCGCACCAGCGGTTAATACGGTAGCTAATGCCTACAGCACCACTACAGGTGCGTTTAACACTACTGTTAATGGCGTAGCGGGCGCAAATGTGGTTATACCCACGCCACAAGGCATTAAAGACAGCGTTACTAACAATGCTTGGTTATTAAAAGGAAATAGTGGTACTGTAGATGGAGTGAATTTTATAGGTACTACTGATAATGTACCTATTAATGTAAAAGTAAACAACCAAAGAGCAGGACGTATTGATAATACTCTGTTTAACACCTACTATGGATATCAAGCAGGTGATCCATCTACGGGAGCAAGCAATACATTTGTAGGGACCTTGGTAGGAAACGATGCTTCTGGCTCTTTTAACTTAGGTTTGGGCAGAGGAGCTTTGTTTGGTGCTAATAATACAGGTAGTTTTAATATAGCCTTGGGCTCTTCGCTTGTGGCGCCTAATTTGAGTGGGGCACACAATATTGCTATTGGTCATAACTCGCTAGCAAGTAATACTACAGGGGCTAACAATGTCGCTTTAGGACAAAACTCACTAGTGTCAAACATAGGAGGTAGCAGAAATACGAGCTTTGGATTTTCATCATTAAATGATAAT
>JAYWFU010000107.1:0-5444 GCA_043778625.1 Bacteroidia bacterium
AATTTAGCAGCCTTTGCAAAAGGGTTAATTTATTAATTGGAATTAGTTTTTAACTACTTTAATAGTTGAATTAACACCACCAACATTCATACGCACAACATATAAACCGTTGTTGTAGTTTGATAAATTAATGTTAAGGCTGTGTTTACCTGTAGTTTGGTTTTCGTTAACTATTACCGCTAATTTCTCGCCTAACATATTGTAAACCTCTGCAGTTACAATACCTGCGTTAGCTAGGTTATATGATACTACTGCTAAACCATTAGTAGGGTTAGGGGTTATGGTCGTTGAAGTTATACCGCTAATTTTTTGTACCCCTAATGTACTCACTTTATACTCTAAACCTTTTAAGTATTGAAACTGTACGGCTTGCACTGGGTCGCCACCTTGCATTTGCGTATACGAAACTGGCACATCGTAACCACCTGATACACCTGGCATTAAATAATAAGATACACAACCTTGTATTACCTCGTTAGTACCTGCTTGGCCAACTGGAGTTAAGTTTTTTTCTAGTCCCCAAACTTCAGCCGAGTTGTTTATAAATAAACCTCTGCTGTGTACATTGGGTGCTGTATTGATGTTAGAACCCGAAACTAGTGTGTCAGTATCAAACCAAGTGTGAATTACGGTTTTACCGTCCCAGCTTACTGATACCTGAGGACGATTATCTTCAGTAATATCGGTTGAGCCAGCCGTTGTACCTACGCAATTAGGGCCAAAGCAACCACGAAAAGTTACTGGCTTAGTTAAAAATTTAGCCTTAAATGTAACACCGCCATCAGTTGAATAAAATGCAAACTGACCACAGTTACCACTAGCATAAGACCAAGCTGAATAACCTGCTTTTGGACCGTTATTGTCTTCTTTTACCGTAATACCTACTCCTGTTTGTACATGTGGATTACCATAAGCATCTACTACTAAATCCATATCAAATGAAGTTCCGTATACTCCTACCTCACCAATACTAGCATCTAGTTGAGGTAATGAATCTTTAACCTCAGAAAATGTTGCGCCTATTACAGGTATTGGAGCTGACCAAGTATCACCACCGTCTAGCGTTTTCAATAAAATTGGATAAGTAGCCGAATCTGATTTTACAAAATTTGCGCTATCAGTCAAGCATCCTAACACTGATATCCAACCTTTTTGACCTGTTGCGTCAAATGCAATGTGTGCCGAGTTAATAACACCACGAGTTCCATCTTTCATTATAGGTAGAGCAACTTTTTTTAGTTGGAACGATGGAATACCACCTGTTACAGTTCCTTTGTACACCAAGAGTGTATCGTTATAACGATAACCACCACCTATGTTTGGTTCGTTAGTGGCTATTCCCCACAATACGCCTTGACGCGTTGCAAAAAAATCATCAGGAATTTGAGTGTATCCATTTTGACCTGGTGTACCCGCTTTTACCATTTTTTGATTTGGAGCAGTTCCATCTAAATTAGATGTACCATAAATAACTCCACCCCAATCTCCCGCTCCTGCAGGATTTGAATTATCGCGTGCTGGGCCAAAATAAGCAAATTTAGCGTTAGCCAAAACACCAGTAGTGTTAATGATAGCACCTTGTGGATAACGCGCTACTGCTGAATCGGCAGTAGCTACACCTTTAGCAAAATAAACTGGACCTAAATCAACACCCCAAGTTGTACCACCATCAGTTGATGCATCTAAACCAACAAAACCGCTGTTGGTTACTGTACCCGCTACTGGCGCACGATGCGATAATACTACTGCATTAATTTGAGGATCAGCCCACAGGTGCGAACGTGTACCAACTAGTGTACTGTAAGCATTTGGCGCAGTACCTATTGAAATAGCTGCCGATGCCATTAACGGGCTATTAACAATACCTTTAGATGGTGTATAATTTGATGCTTTTGCAACATCGTTACCAACTTTAGCCGTTGGCGCCTTAACTCCTTTAGCTTTTGTGTTAACCATACGTGCATTTTGTGCATGTACGTTTAACACAGAACCTACAGCTAGGGTAAGTAGTAAACCTTTTTTCATGATTTCTTGTTTTTAGTTATTAATTAATTGTTAATTTTTTAAAATTCAATTACAAATATAGCTTTATAGTATTAAACTATGCAAATTTTGTTTTACTAAATAATACATAAAAGTATACTTTTTTAAGTGTATCAAAATTATGTTAAATTAATGTTATGTTTTATACCAACTTATTAGGTGGTAGCTTTGGAGCAATATGTGGTTAATTACTTAACTACATCACCTTGTTTGAGGTTTGTTATTTTAATTAATACTTCCCCAACTACTATTGGCGCTTTAATTTGTACAGGTGTGTGCGCATCATCATCGGTTACCCACACTACCATACCATCACCGCTTTTGAACACTGTGCCTTCAATTAGTTTAGGCGAAAATTTTACACACATTATTTCTCCTAAGGCTGTGGTTATTTTTTCTTTACCTAAGTATTTAATGTACAAATCTTTGTATATCTTACCATCTAAATACATGTTATAGGCTATAGTTGTGCCTACTTTAGCGTTAGTGAAATTGAGCGTTCGGGCGTAATAAATAGTAGTCATTACATCGTAGAGGCATGGTATTAGCGCTAGGGTATCATTAGCGGGTTGCTTACTGTTGGAATAATTGTGGAGATGTATTTTTTTGGTTCCGTAAAAAAAATAACTATCGTTATGCGTGCGGTTGCCGCCCTCCTGCGTGTTGCGTATGTAGCGTAGTGGTTTTAACTGTTCGGCATCCACCCAAGAGTCAAATCTATCACGTACTTTAAAAAACCAATCCCAATTTTTTCGCGAACTCCCTTCGCCTATGAAATGATAAGCGTTTTTGCCTGCAAACACTGCATTTTCGACCGAAAAAGTAGCACTACCTGCATTAGCCCACACTAACCCCCAGTGATAATGTACATCGTAAGAAATTTTTTCGCCTGCGCCAAAACCTATTTTGCCCACTGTGCATTGCGCATTAGTGGATAGGCTTGATGCAATAAAAACAAAAATTAATAAAATACTATTTTTCATAAAAGTGCATTTCGTTAATATAGTTTAATGCGGCTTGTGGCACAAGGTAAGCTACACTTTGCTTAGCCTTGAGTGCGGCGCGAATAGCCGTAGCAGATACTGCCATGTGCGGTGCGTTAGTTACCCAATGTACGTTAGGATGTGTGTCAAAAACGCTTGGCGCAACGTTAGGGCGAGGATAAATAATAAGTTGGTAGTTGGCTAAAATATGTTCGTACTGAAACCATTTGTTAAACGATTGCAAATTATCTTGCCCTAAAATAATTGAAAAATTAATTGTGGGGAATTTTTGAGTGAGGTGTGCAAGCGTGGTTATGGTATAGTTAGGTTGTGGAAGTTTAAATTCTATATCACTGGCTTTTAGTTTAGGATTATCGCCTATGGCTAACTTAATAAGTTGTAAGCGTTGATAATCGGGCAAGAGCGAGGCTTTGTTTTTAAGTGGATTTTGTGGCGTAACTACTAGCCACACCTCATCGAGGGCGTGGTGTTGCGCTACGTGGTTGGCAATAATTAAATGCCCCACATGCACAGGGTTAAACGAACCAAAATACAAACCTACTCGCTTAGGTACGTTCATTTAATTAGGGTTGTAAAAAATTAGCTACTAATGTGTGTGCTTGCGCAAGTGCGGTATCAATACTATCGTTGAGTAAATTAACATCAAAATGGGGGGCTTGCGCAAGTTCCCAATCCGCCTTGCCCATGCGGCGTGCAATACTCTCTTCGGTTTCGGTACTGCGCAAACGCAAGCGTTGTTCCAACATGGCTTTGCTTGGTGGGCTAACAAATACGGCTAGTGCAGCGGTACCAAATATTTTTTTAAGATTAATGCCTCCTACTACATCTACATCAAATATAACATGCTGACCTTGCTCCCATATACGTTCAATTTCGGTTTTTAGTGTGCCATAAAAATTATCAGCATACACTTCTTGCCATTCAAAAAAGTGGTTGTTTGCTATTTTTTGTTTAAAATCTTCTACCGAAAAATAATAATAATCTTTGCCCTCGGTTTCTCCTGTCCTAATAGCACGGCTTGTGGCCGATACTGAAAACGAAAGGTTAAGATTGCATTCGTCTAATAAATGATGAACAATGGTTGTTTTGCCAGCACCACTTGGTGCCGAAAATATAATGGCTTTGCCTTGAATTGCGGTTTCCATATAATTAAGTATTAAAGTACGTTGTTAATTTGTTCTTTAATTTTTTCGAGCTCATCTTTCATTATCACCACTTGCTGTTGTATGTTAGCATTATTGGCTTTGGAGCCTATGGTGTTTATTTCGCGCCCTATTTCTTGCGCTATAAAACCTAGCTTGCGCCCACTTGCCTCTTCTTTCATAGTGGTTGCAAAATAGGTAAGATGATTTTTGAGAC
This sequence comes from Bacteroidia bacterium, assembly GCA_043778625.1. GTDB lineage: Bacteria > Bacteroidota > Bacteroidia > UBA4408 > UBA4408 > JACMRI01. The sequence goes on from JAYWFU010000107.1 coordinate 4,407, forward strand.
GAACTTTTTCCTCGGTAATATCTAATTTTTCAATATAAAAAATCATCTCTTGCTCCAGTCTGTTTTTATCTATCTTATTGGTTTCTAGGGCTTCTTGCAATTTAGTGCGTATCCTACTTTTAATATCATCGGTACGGGTTTTATCATTTTTATTAATGAGTTGCAATTGCTTATCAATACTACCTAAGCGTAATTTAAAATCCTTATCGAGCGATGCTCCCTCTTGTAGTCTAAATTTATTAAACTCGCCAATGGCTTGCTGTATGGCTTTTTCGAGTTTTTTATATTCGGGCTTAGTAAGCTCTTTAGTTTCGGGTTTGCCTATTACATTGGGCATTTTAAGTACCTCTTGCAACAAATTATTACTGTTAGTTTTTAGTAGTTTATCTAACGCTAATAACTCTTTGTAGTAGTGTTGTGCAAGGGTTTGGTTGATACTTTGATTAACGCCGCTATCAGTATTTGCACCATCTCTAAATATGGCTACATCAACCTTACCTCGTTGTAAGGCATCGCTCACTAGGGTTTTAATTTCGGTTTCGAACCCACGTGCAGCGCCCGTTATACGGTAGTTGGCATCCAATTGTTTACTATTTACCGAGCGTATTTCTACACTATATTTTTGTACCCCAATACTGCATTCGCTACGGCCAAAGCCCGTCATACTTTTAATCATACCACTAATTAGTTAATGAACTCGTTTAAACTTTTACAAGCGATTCATTAAGTGTATATTGTAGTTGTACCAACAAGCTACACTTAATGAATCACAAGTTGTCAAATATAACAAAAGCTGAAATAGCACAACACATCTTACCTTTTATTCCTGCAAATAAAAGAGGTTTTGCATCAAAAGTTTGCCGTATTAAAATTATACAGTATATTATTCACAAGCTAAAAACAGGCACGCAGCGGCATCGCTTATTTATTGATATTGAGGGTGTTATACCAATTTGAAATTTTAAGTAGTCCAATTAATTGCTTCAAAAACATATGAGTATGAGCAAATACTTTTTACAATTTCCTCAGATAATTTAT
>JAYWFU010000108.1:0-67208 GCA_043778625.1 Bacteroidia bacterium
TGGTGCAATGGTGGCGAGCAACAATTTGTGCGCAACATGATATTAGAAAGTAGCCAATTTAAACATTCGTGCTTATGGTTTACTACCTTAATATCAAAATAAAGTAATTTGCAACACGCTTACAATACCCTTAAACAAGTACAAGCGCTCGAAGTAAAAACTATTGACATGGGGCAAGGCAATAAAATAAGTCGCTTATTAGCATGGACTTTTTTAACCTCACCACAAGAAACGCAATGGGTTAAAGACAGGTGGTTATAATAAAATAAATTGAGTTGTTAATATAGAACTCAACTGTTAAATTCAAACTAAACATGCCCAATGCCGTAACATTTTAATATCGTTTTAATATTAAGCGTGGCGTTATGTTTGGTGAATTTAAGTAATAATACTATCGTTATTTGTAATAACGATTATAGTAAATATGAGTACACGAAGTGCAAAAATGGGATAACGGTACTTGATCTATTATGAAAAATATTAAATTTTAACGTGAGTACATTAAACCAAAATTCTATAGCTAGTTAGCCTGTTTAATGTATTCTAAAACCAATAATCATCATATCGTCAATTTGCAAGGTTTGGTTATACATCCATTCGTTAATAAAGGTTGATAAATGTTGATGTTGTGTTGCACAGTTAAGATGTGCTGTTTGTATTAATAGTTTTTTAAAGGCAGAGAAATATAATTTTTTATTATCAGGGCCACCTTTTTGGTCAGCGTAACCATCGCTATACAGGTACACCATATCGTTAGGTTGTACATTAAATGTTTGTTGTGTAAACTCGTTACGAGTGTTAACATTCATTGATTGCCTGTCTACATTTAACTCTATTATCTCGCTGTTACGCACTATTAGTATGGTATTGCGTGCACCTGAGTAGGTAAGTGTATTGGTAAGTGTATTTAATTTACACAGGGATAAATCCATTCCCTCCGAAAAATCTTTTTCAATAGCTAGTTTTAATTTTTCTTTAATACGGTTTTTAATACAATTTAATATTGCTGCAGGTTCAGTTATTTCCTGTTCGTTTACAGCATATTCTAATAAATCATAGGCCAGTATGCTCATCATTGCGCCAGGCACGCCATGGCCTGTGCAATCAACGGCTGATACTATTATGTTGTGGTTATCAATTTTGTTTATCCAATAAATATCGCCACTTACAAAATCTTTGGGTTGATAGAGTATAAAATATTCGCTACTAAACTCTTTTAAATCGGCGTCGCCAGGCATTAATAATTCTTGTATATGTTGGGCATACACAATACTATCGTGTATTAGTTCGTTTTTATGCTCGAGTAATGCATGTGCTTGGTTTATCTCTTCATTTTTTTGTTGCAAGAGTATGTTTGCTTTTTGTTTTGTTTTTAAATTTCGATAGATGAAAAATGCTAAAAGCATTACCATTGCTAATACCGCAGCTATAGCATAAAACACAATTTGTTGTTTTTTTATTTGTGCTTCGTTTAATTCATTGTCTTTATTGAGTAGTGCTATCTGACTTTCGCGTGTACCTATTTCATAATCCTCGTTTAGTTCGTTTACACGTCTGTTTTCTTCTTGATTATATACCGATTTAGCAATTGAATAATATTTAGTGATGTAATAGTACGCACTATCGTATTGGCGTAAGTTACTATAGCTAGTGGCAAGTTCTTTAAACGCATCAATACACTCCGCATGCTCTGCATAGTTTATGTTTTTAGTTACTACTTTTTGCAAAATTGTTTTAGCCTCCATAAAATTTTCTTGCTGATTGTACATACCTCCAAGGTAGGTATATAGCTCTAAATCTACCAAAGTAGTATCATTTAGCTTGCGAGTTAAAGCTAAGCCTTCGTTGCATAATTGTTCACATTTATCAAATTGCTTTTTTAATAAATAGCATTTTGATAAGTTACAATAGCCGTAAAAAAGTTGATATTCATCATTTGATTTTTTATCACGAATAAAATTTTGCATTTGATAATAAATGGCAGAATCTATTTGATTAAACTCAATATTAATTAATGCAAGCTGGTTATTTGCTACATTCAAATAACTATCGTCCTTAATTAGTAGAGCTATGTTTCGTAGTGGTATGTAATGTTTACGAGAGAGCGTGTAACTTTTTTTGTTATAATAAATACGTGCAATTTGTTCTTGTAATTCGCATAGTATGTCTTGTTTTTTTAGGTCGGTAGTAAAATAAGTTAATGCCTGCAAACTATACGCTAATGCCTTAGTTTGATTATTTAAAAACATGTAGCACTTAGCCAAACGTCTATTAAAATAGCCGATTTTTTTCGCATTATTAATTTTTGTAGCTAGTATTAGTCCTTTGTTAAAATAAAGAAGTGCAGTATTTATTCGGTTGTCTTTTGAGTTATAGTAGTACCTACCTAGCTCTTCATAAACCTCACAAACAGCGGTATCGCTTTTGGCTTTAAGTAATATACTGTATAAACTATCAGCCGTTTTGTTATTTTGCGCATACGCAGGTTTAACATAGCTTAGCGTTAAAGAAATTAAAGAAATTAAAAATAAGCGTATGTTCATTAGTGATATAAATTATTTATTTGCGTTTGAAATTTGAATTAGTCGAATGTAGTAATTTAATACCGTTAATTACAATAGCACTGTCGTGCATAGTAAACGGTAACGTTTGTGTGCTTGGAGCAATAAAACTACAACGCCAGCTTTGGTAAGCTATACAGGGCATACTACATTGATAATACTTTAGATCAACTTTAACTTTTCGGCACCTATTCTTAATTACTATAAATTTTTGTGTTGCACCGTTTTTAGTTGATAATTCAATAGTGAGCGGTAAGTTTTTGCGAGTCACTACAAGGCTATCAGTAGCAGTAAAGTTTATTGTTTTTTGAGCTACTGTTTTTCGTTGTGCGTTTTTTATTTTAATGGTATATACTTCAGTAGTTGATTTGTAATTTGAGGAATAATCATTGTAATCCTTCCACGGGTAACAACTAACTACCATATTACTAGGTTCTTTTGCACTACTCAAATAGAGTACATTTGCACCAAAACAATAACCTGCACTATCCTCCAAGTAATTAAGCGTTAGTGTACTATCAGTTTGTAGGTAAGTACCGTAGGCTTGTTCGCTTTTTTCAGAACCATGGACTCCACCTGTATGCGATTTATAATATTTAAATTTTTTGGTGCCTTTATTAAATTGATATTCTATATAATCATTATCCTCAAATTCCGTTAAACTAAATATATAACTTCCATTTAATACTTGCCTATTAGTTGCTAGGCTATACGTAAGCATATAAAGTAGGAATATAGTAACTACTCTACGCATTACATACGTCTGTTTTTAATTTCCTCCACTACCGCAGGGTCAAGTAAGGTAGATGTATCGCCAAGATTAGTGGTATCTCCCTCAGCAATTTTGCGCAGTATACGGCGCATAATTTTTCCGCTACGGGTTTTAGGTAAGCCACTCACTATTTGTATTTTATCGGGCTTTGCAATTGGGCCTATAATTTTATTTACTTTGGCAATAATTTCTTTGCGTAGCACATCATCATTATCAATTATGCCATTAGTTATTACGTAGGCGTATATTCCTTGCCCCTTAATGTCGTGCGGATAGCCCACTACGGCGCTTTCTACCACGTGGGGGTGCATATTTATTGCACTCTCCACTTCAGCGGTGCCTATACGATGCCCGCTAATGTTCATTACATCGTCTACACGGCCTGTTATGCGGTAGTAGCCATCTTCGTCTCTACGGCAACCATCGCCTGTAAAATACAAATTAGGATAAGTGGTAAAATATGCCTCACGGCAACGGTTATGGTCGCCGTAGGTGGTACGTATCATACTCGGCCACGGAAATTTAATGCATAAGTTACCCTCTACATTATTACCCATTAACTCGGTACCTTTTTCATCCACTAACAATAGTTGCACGCCGGGTAATGGCAATGTAGCAAACCCAGGTTTGGTAGGCGTTATACCTGCTATTGGTGATATTAAAATACCGCCAGTTTCGGTTTGAAACCAAGTATCAACAATTGGGCAATTGCCTTTGCCTATGTTAGTATTGTACCATTGCCATGCTTCCACATTAATTGGCTCGCCTACGCTTCCCAATACCTTGAGCGACGCTAACGAGTAAGGAGTTACGGTATCAAGGCCGCAGGCTTCCAATGCTCGTATGGCAGTAGGAGCGGTGTAAAAATGGGTTACCTTGTACTTATCAATTACTTGCCAAAACCGCCCAGCATCAGGGTAAGTGGGTACGCCCTCAAACAATACGCTAGTAGCACCTGCTAGCAACGGGCCGTAGGTAATGTAGGTGTGGCCTGTAATCCAGCCAACATCGGCTGTACACCAAAATATATTAGTAGGATCGTTGCTATTGTACTGGAACACATTTTCAAACGAATATTGTGCATACACCATGTAGCCCGCCGTGCTGTGTTGTACACCCTTAGGGGTGCCTGTACTGCCTGATGTGTAGAGGATAAACAAGGCGTCCTCGCTATCCATGGCCACAGCAGGGAATAGGGGAGAGGCATTGTGCATGGCATTAGTCCAGTATACATCGCGCCCTTGTTGCATACTATGTGCGGTATTGGTGCAGTTGCACACTAGTACGGTGTTTACGCTAGGGCAGTTTATTAATGCTTCGTCCACTATGTTTTTAAGTGCAATATCTTTTGCACCACGGTACGCACCGTCGGCAGTTATTACTAGCTTGCATTGGCTGTCGAGTATGCGGCTTTCTAATGCACTTGCACTAAAACCGCCAAACACCACGCTGTGTATAGCACCTATGCGTGCACAAGCTAGTAGACTTACAACTGTTTGAGGTATCATGGGTAAATAAATACATACCCTATCACCTTTGGTAATGCCGTAACTGGTAAGTACGTTGGCTAGCTTACATACTTCAGCATGTAGTTCGTTGTAAGTAATACTCGTGCCTAGCTCAGTTGGATTATTAGGTTCAAAATAAAACGCAATTTTATCGCCTTTGGTAGCAAGATGTCTATCCAAACAATTTTCGGTAATATTAAGCTGTGCGCCTTTGTACCACTCTATTTTAGGCTCGGTAAAATTCCAGTTTACTACTTCGTCCCATTTACGTTTCCAAGTAAATGATTGTGCTATATTGTCCCAAAATTGAGTAGGGTTTTCAGCACTTAGGGCGTATTGTTGTTGGTATTCTTCAAATGAATTTATGTGTATCATGGTAGTGTGTATTTTTTTGTTAATTTTAGTTGAATTGATTTATTTCAACGAATAAACAGTAAGCTATTAAATTTATTATTGATAGCGCATTAACCATTTTAAATTACTCATTTTCGTTGTAATTAATCGCTCGATTTAAGAAATCGACTAATGGTTTTGTTGCTTTAAAGCATGAATTTATTTTTACAATTAAATCATCACTCATCATTTCATTGTCAGTTAATTCCATCATGGTATAAAAACCTTTCATTTTTAAGAATTCACTGGCTATATTTTCGCTCTTAAATTCTTTGGGCACTTTGTTTAAAACACCCGAATTACTTATACCGTTAGGGAAACTTTGCTTAAATAAATTAGTATCAATTATTGCCTTCCATTCATTATAACAATAATCAATTTCTTGCCTAATTTTTTTTAATTCTTCAGGTTGAGGATTATACACACCGCCACCAACAAAACAGTTGTTAGGCTCAATGTGTACATAGTAAAATGCCGAAGGACTATTTTTACCATTCTTGTTTAATACACTATAATAGTCGGTTTTGTAGGGTGTTTTATCTTTTGCAAAGCGCAAATCTCTATTTAATCGTGTGATACATTTTTTAGTGTCGAGGTAAGCGCTTGCAATTGTTTTGTCAATTGTGGAAATAGAGGTAATTAATTGCGCGGTTAAATTAAGAACATCATTTTTAGTGGCTTCATACCTTTTTTTGTTGGTGTCAAGCCATTCTTTTGAGTTATTTTGTTTAAGATCTTTCAAAAAATCAAATGAATTTTGGTGTATCATAGTGTGAAATTTATTCTACGGTGATTAATTTTAGAGTGGTATTACTTGCCAAATCATGCATAATATTTGACATGTCATTTTCGTTTAATTCGGAAGATGATATCTCGTCTAATTTTACATTATTTAAGGAGCAAATTACGATTGATTTTTTTGTAGTGAAATGTACAATACTCCCAATGTTTTCAAATAAATGGTTGTTGTACCATAGCATATTAAAATAGGAGATAACACCTTTGTTTACATCAATTTTTACGATGGGTAAGAATAACAACCAACAAAAACGATAAATATATATTAGTCCAAAAAATGCTGGAACAAGTAAGATATGGGGCACAATAATATAATCTGTAAAAAAACTTAGTGCATAATTAATTAACCATAAAAGCATTAATCCTACTATAGCTAATCCAGTAATTTTTATTAAAAGAAGTAGAGCTTCCCTTTTGTCAACAAAATATTTACTATTCATTTTACAACAGTTTTAATTTTTAGTTACTCTATAAATATGCGCGTCAATCCCCATATAATTGGTAATTCCGTTGCGTTGCATACCATTACGCTCTGCCACTTTTTGCGAGGCAATATTATCTACGTGTATTATTGATATTAAGGTATTGGTATAGTTATTATCAAACGCCAATACTTTAAACGCCTGCGCAGCTTCGGTAGCGTAGCCATGCCCTGTGTGTTTAGGCATTAGGCTGTAGCCAATTTCTATTTCGGGTATGCCGTTTATTTCTTTGGTTAATAAACTATATTGGCCTATAAATTCGTTGGTATTTTTGTTAACTAATGCCATTAACCCTAGTTGCTCGTTGGCATAGCGTTCCAATTGTTTTTGTATCCAAATTTCGGCACTGTTGGGAGCTTCGGTTACAAAGGCGGGGAATAGTTTTATGGATGCGTAATCATCAAAAAACAATTGCCATTGTACTACATCGCGCATTGTAAGTGGGCGTATTAACAGGCGAGCAGTTGTTTTGGTTTGATAGTAATTTTCCATGTGCAATTTTGCAAAATGCTATACTACGCAAAAATGATTGACTAACAAAATGATACGCTAAAAATTAAACTACCGCACATTCAGTTTCGCAATCACACAAGCGTTATCAATTGTCAATTGTTCATTCTCAATTAATTAACTACCTTCGTGCAAATCATAAAAAACATGTTAAATATACTTTTTGAAGATAATCATTTGCTCATTGTAAACAAGCCCTCGGGGATGTTGGTGCAAATAGATAAAACCAGTAATACATCGCTCGAAATTGAAGCCCAACAGTACATTAAAAACAAATATGCCAAACCCGGCGATGCCTTTGTGGGCATACCTCATAGGTTAGACCGTCCCACCACAGGCATAGTAATAGTGGCTCGCACCAGCAAAGCATTAGTGCGCTTAAACGAGGGATTTAAAGACCACACCATAAAAAAAACCTACTGGGCTATTGTAAAACAAAAACCCGCTAAAACCAAAGATACACTTACGCATTATTTGCTTAAAAACGAAAGTAAAAACATAAGCAAAGCCCATATTAAGGAAGTTAAGGGCGGTTTGTTGGCCAAGTTATCTTACGAAGTAAAGGCCTCGAGCGATAAGTATCATTTGTTGGAAATAGACCTACATACGGGCCGCCACCACCAAATACGCGCGCAGTTGCAAGCCATAGGGTGCAGTATTAAGGGCGATTTAAAATATGGTTCGGAGCGTAGTAATCCTGATGGGTCAATATGCTTACATGCACGCAAAGTAGCGTTTGAACACCCTGTTAAAAAGGAATTGCTTACCATAACAGCACCTGCGCCTAACGATCCGTTATGGAATTATTTTGAAGAAGAATTAAAAAAATAAATAGTGCGTTACACACCAAGTGCGTTACATGAAATTAATTAGTTCCTGTTTTTTTATTGCAATAGTATTTTCGGCAACTGCCCAAAATTTAAAAGGTATTCGTATTGCTATTGATCCTGGTCATAGCGCAGGTACTATGGCTGAAGCCATTGTTGAAAAAAAATACGTGGTGTTTAAATTAGACAGTACCAACATAGCTAAGGGCTTGACGGATAGTGTGGAAATTATTGAACCCAATAGCACACTAGCCACTGCGTTATTATTAAAGCAAAAGCTAGAAACCAAAGGGGCGGAGGTACTACTATCGCGTACCAAGCAAGGGTATAGCTCGTTCGACAAAACATTTGCACAGTGGTATGTCGAAAAATATTTAACTCAACAACCTACTACGAATAAAACTAAAAAGAAAGCTAAAATACCAACTGAGCGCAAAGCATTTGTAAGTGAGTTTAATGTACGTGATATTGAACAACGTGCCAAAATAATTAACAATTACAAACCCGATATTACACTAATAATACACTACAACGCCGACGAAAAAAACGAGCCATGGACCAGCCCTACCAACAAAAATTTTAATATGATATTTGTACCCACGCTTGCCCAAAGCGTGGATAGCATAGCCCAACAGTTTATGCCTTATGCAAGTATTGCAAGCAAAAATTTACTACTGGCACAAACCACCATAACAGCATTTGAACAACTATTAAAAGTACCCATCGCGGGGCTCGATGATGCTACTTACCTACGGGAGAAGTGCGAGCCCACTGCCGTTAAAGGAGTGTACGTGCGCCAATTAGCATTAAACAAAATGATAAAAGGCATAGTAATATATGGCGAAACGCTGTACCAAGACAATGCGCAGGAAAGTAAATTACTACACAACAAAACACTAACCATAAACGGTGTTGCCTACTCCGAAAGGGTTGCGCAAGTAGCCGAAGCCTACTACCAAGGAATTATAAATTATTACAAAACACTACAACATGTTAACTAAAGCACATATTAAATTAGTAAAAGACTTACAGCAAAAAAAATACCGCGAGGAGCAACAACAATTTACGGCGGAGGGCGTAAAAATTATTAAAGATTTTTTGGCAAGCGATTTAGTATGTACTCACTTATTTGCCAATGAAGATTGGTTTAGAGTAAATAAAACATCAGTGCCAATGTCGGTTACATTAGTGCAAGTAACCGACGACGACCTAAAACGTATGACCAAACTCACCACGCCCAACAAGGTTATTGGCGTGTTTCAAATACCCACACAACCTGCCAAACTGGCCAAGCAAAACATTACACTAGTGCTTGATGGTATTAACGACCCTGGTAACTTAGGCACCATAATTCGTATTGCCGATTGGTACGGAATTACCAACATTGTATGCAGCCCCGAAACTGTGGATTGCTACAATTACAAGGTAGTACAAGCTACTATGGGGTCATTAGCACGCATTAACATTACTTATACTAATGTGGTGGAATATTTGCAAAAATCTACGGTTAAAAATATTTATGGTACTACATTAAGTGGAGAGAATATATACAAACAAAAATTACAACTACCCGCAGTATTAGTAATGGGGAGCGAATCGCACGGCATAAGCGATGAAGTAATAGCTTGCCTTACACAACAACTACAAATAGCAAGTGGCAACACTAACGAGTTGCACGCCGAATCGTTAAACGTAGGAGTAGCTACAGCCATAGCTTGCAGCGAATTATTGCGTGGTATACTTTAAATAGTTTTATAATTATTAATGGTGTAACCTTAATTTTAATTTATGAAAACTATTTTATTCATCACAGTTTTTTTTCCTGCACTTGTTTTAGGGCAAGAGTTTAGGCAGGTAATAACCAAGACGGATACTTTTTATGTGTTAAATTCATTAGATAGTACAAACCGCCCTAAAACACTACCTAACGGACGATACAAAGTATTTTATGATAACAACACCACAAAATTAAAGTACATTTTTAATGTGCGCAATAATAATGTAGATGGATTTTTTAAACGTATAAATGTAGATGGTTCGTTTAATAAAATAGGTACTTATAAAGACGATAGTTTATGGACTTTTTTGAATGAAAAAATTATACAAGACAAAGCTAATAGCTTTGAAGTGGGGTTATGGCAAACTAGTTTTGATGATGGTGTTATGATTGAATGCTTTCATCCAATGCCTTATAAAGGTAATGACACTATTTATGTAGACAGGTGGTTTTATAATAATAATGAATTATTATCAGAAAATACTTATTACAAAGTAAGAGGTTGGGTAAAGCAAATTTTGTATGAAGAAAATGGAGAAAAAAGACAGATCAAAGTAGATGGAGAAAAAAATAATTCGGAATTAATTATCAAAAAAGACGGGACAATTTTAAAACAAACGCTGGAACAACAATTTAATTTTGTATTAAATTTAGACGAAACAGACAGTCGTTTATATCAATTTAGAGATAAATGTCCCGATTGTATAGAGCAAATCACTTATGATAAAATGGGACGTTTAATATCAGGTGTTTCTATAGATTCTTTAGGTAGAGTAAGAGGTTTTGAGAGTGAAAAAATTTCTATTTTTTATGATGTAAAAGGAATTCCCACACGCATTTTTTATAAAAAAGGTAAACGAGAAAAGAAAAAACGTTTAAGATAGTTTTATTAATTCAATCTCTTAACAACCTAATAACCAACACCCAATGCTGTCGTTTATTAAAAAAATACTTCCTGCTAATTTGTTTGCACTGCTACGCAAGTTGTGGCGCTTGCAACACAAAGTAGTAGTGTATGCGCAACAATTTAAAGGTAATGGTATTACTCAGCAACAACTCACGCAACAGCTCATTAATGCAGGTATAACGCAAGGCACTAGCGTGTTGGTACATAGTAGTTTGCGCAAGTTAGGCTACGTAGCCAATGGTGCGCACACCGTAATACAAGCTTTGCAGCAAGCCATAGGGGAGGAGGGTACGCTGCTCATGCCTGCATTTCCAGCAACGGGATACAACAAAGATTATTTACTTACTTCGCCCATTTTTAGTTACCACAATACACCATCAAGTATGGGTACTATTACGGAGGTGTTTCGCACACAGTATGCTACACATCGTAGCCTACACGCTACGGATAGCGTGTGTGCTATGGGAGCTAAGGCATATTATTTTACCAATACACACTTGGGTCAATTAACGCCCTACAATGCGCAGTCGCCGTTTTATAAATTGTGCGCTGCAGGAGGCAAAATTTTATTACTAGGGGTTGATTTGAATAGCCTTACCAACTTTCACACCTTGGAAGATGCCGTACCTAATTTTAAATACCCTGTTTACGATGCTCAGGAGTTTACTACCACAATTATTGACGCTAACAATGCGGTGCATTACAGCACTACAAAGGTGCATAATCCAGTGTATTCGGCGCAAAGAAAATGTTTGGCATTTGAATCAAAATTTTTAGCTGATGGTATTATGCAAAAAATTAATTTAGGCAATTCAATTAGTTATGTTATTGATGCACAACAGCTACATGCCTGGATGCTTACTAACTACACACAACACGGAATAACACTTTACACGCCACAAGGGCTTTAAACACAATGAATATAACAGTACTTCATAATTCAAAAATTGATACCCTAAAGTGGAATGCCCTGCTAGACGCCGAAACCACCGATGCCGTGTTTGGCTACACGTGGTACTTAAATGCTGTTGATGTTAATTGGCATGCCCTAATTGTGAATGATTACGAGGCGGCGTGTGTAGTGTGTGTTAGCAAAATAGTTTCGGTACAATCGTTAGAAAACCCAGTATTTACACCACAATTAGGCGTGTATGGCAATAAAAATTATTCGGGGGCAATAACCAGTTTTTTAAACAAAAATTACAAGTTAATTCGTTATACATCAGCTCAAAAATTAGTGTTTAATAACCGACAGCAAGTAACCACACGAGTTAAACAAGTATTACCAATGCGTGGCAACTACGACGTGCTACACGATGGATACAGCACTAACCACAAACGAAATATTAAAAAAGCAACTGCCACCATTACCCTTGAAGATAGTGACGATGTACCTGCCTTTGTAACCACCATCAAACATAATTTAAAGCAAGAAGTGTTTAACGACCATAACCTCAAAGCCATGGAAAGGCTTATTAACACTGCCCTTGCACGCAACGAGGGGTTTATAGTTAATGCCTACACTACTGATTATCAGCTGGCGGCCACCGCTTGTTTTATAACACAAGGCAACGAATTATTATACCTTAAAGGCGTGGCAATGCCCATTGGGCGTAGCTTAGGCGCCATGCACTTATTGTTTGATAGTGTAATAAATACCTATGCTAACACACATCAACTATTAGATTTTGGCGGAAGTAATAGCACCACATTAGCGCAATTTAACAAGGGGTTTGGCGCACACGATATAACGTATTACATGTATAGCAAAAACTTCAATCGTCCGTTTGTTAAGTTTTTGGCTACGTCTAAACGTATTTTCAAACGCTTACGCTAACGTTATGGCAACTAATTATACCCCTATATCAGTAGTAATAATTACCTATAACGAAGTTACTAATCTCGAGCGTTGCATAGCGAGCGTTACCACCATAGCCGATGATATTGTGGTAGTAGATTCCTTTAGTACCGATGGCACACAACAACTTGCTCAAAGCCTTGGCGCACGTGTTATTGAACATGCGTTTGAAGGATATTCTCCCCAAAAAAACTGGGCAAATACACAGGCAAAATACGCACATATATTATCGTTAGATGCTGACGAATGCTTGAGCGAAGAGGCGATTAAAAGCATACAACAAATTAAACAAAATTGTGTAGCCGACGGATATTATTTTAACCGCTTAACCAGCTTTTGCGGGCAATGGATACGCCACAGTGGTTGGTACCCCGACAAAAAATTACGCCTATGGAATAGCGCAAAAGGTACTTGGAAAAATACCGATGTACACGAAGAGTACGAACTTAAAAGCAATGCAACAACGGCTAACATAGCGGCTAACATTTTACACTATAGCTTTGCACGTAAAGCCCAATACCATAAGCAGCAACATATTTACACCACACTTGGCGCTAACGATTATTACAAGCAAGGCAAACGTGCCACGGCAGTAAAACTGTACATTAACCCAGCATTTAAGTTTATTAAAAATTACGTGTTCAGGCTTGGCTTTTTAGATGGCTATAACGGCCTATATCTTTGCTATTACAACGGATATTACACTTATATTAAGTATAAAAAGTTAAAAGCATTAGCTCAATAATGTATGCCTAACAAACCCACAATAGCTATTGTAGGAGGTGGCCCAGCAGCAATGATGTTAGGCTGCACACTCAATACCCAAAAATTTAACGTAACTGTTTATGAGCAAAACGCCACCCTAGGCCGTAAGTTTTTGGTAGCTGGCAAAGGCGGATTTAATCTCACCCATGCTGAGGATATTGAGGCGTTTACTAATAGGTATACTCCCCCTAATTTTGTAGCACCTTTTATCCAACAATTTAGCAATACTAATTTTACACAATGGCTCAATAGCCTTGGTATTACTATTTATGTAGGCACTAGCCAGCGTATTTTCCCTACTAAAAAAATCAAACCTATTGCTGTACTTAATGTTATTAAAAACAAATTAATAGCCAATAACGTAACTATACACTACAACCATACGTGGCAAGGCTTTAATGCAACTAATGAACTACTGTTTTTAACCAACGGTACTAATGTTAGTATTAATGCACACTATGTAGCATTTGCCCTTGGTGGCGGTAGTTGGCAAGTTACAGGTAGCAATGCTATTTGGCATACTTATTTTACGCAACAACAAATTAAGGTACTTCCTTTTGTTGCGTCAAATTGTGGTTACATAGTTAATTGGAATACTGATTTATTAAAACTTATTGAGGGTACTCCTATTAAGAATTGTGAGTTTAGGTGCGGTACTACTGTACGAAAGGGAGAGGCCATAATTACAAGCCATGGTGTGGAGGGTAGTGGCATCTATCCGCTAAGTGGTGCTATTAGAGCACAATTGCAACACACAGGCATGGCACAAGTATATCTTAACTTTAAACCCGACCTAACTATTGAACAAATAGAGCAACGCTTAACAGGCGGTAAATCATCAATGAAAGATAAATTACAAAAACAACTTAACTTATCCCCCACACAAGTAGCTTTGCTAAAGCACATTACCACTAAAGAAACGTACACCAATCCAGCCAATTTAAGCCAATTAATAAACGCTTACCCATTAACTATTACAGGTACAGCACCACTCAATGAGGCAATATCAACCGTTGGAGGCATAGCCTTAAACGAACTAACACCGCATTTAGAACTAATAAAATTACCCCACCATTATTGCCTTGGTGAAATGCTTAATTGGGACGCTCCCACAGGAGGTTACTTACTACAAGCCAGCTTTAGCATGGGTTACAGCTTAGGGCAGTACTTAAACGAACTAAAGTTATAATTTAATATATGGTAGCTTACACCACCGCTATCATACTTATCTCCACCCTAGCATCTTTGGGTAAGCGAGCTACCTGCACCGTTTCGCGCGCTGGAAAATCGCTTGTAAAATAACTTGCATACACTTCGTTAATGGCACCAAAGTCGTTCATATCGGCTATAAAAATAGATGCCTTTACCACATTATCAAACGTAGCATTGGCAGCGTTTAGTAAGGTGCGCAGGTTATTCATTACCAGTTCGGTTTCGGTTTTAATATCGCCTACGTACAAATTTCCATTGGCATCTAGCGCAATATTGCCTGAGGTGTATATAGTGTTACCTGCCTTAATAGCACGGCTGTAAGGCCCTATTGGTGCAGGAGCATTGGCTGGATTAATTACTTGTTTCATTATTAATAACTTAACGTTGAAATGATTGTATGTACGCGTTCAAATCATCAATTGATGTTGAGAATTTAAAGGCATCGTTTACCGTAAAATAATTGCTATAATCCCACGTGCGTCCGTAAGCAAATTTTGCAAAATCGAGACGAGAATCTTCAAAATTAAATAGCATTATTATTTCTTTTACTTGTGCGCATGATAGGCAGTTTGAATTTAAAATTTGTTTGGCTATTTGTAGTTTATTGTCTTCAAACGGTTTTGATTTTAAACTTTGTTTGGCTTGTTCAAATGTAGCAGCATTCATTGGTGCAGAGCAACCGTACTGCGCGCTAGGCGGTAAGGCTACTCCACTATTATTAGGTGTAGTATTAATGGCTCCGTTACCAATGTTAATATTAATAGGTACATTAACAATAGTACCATTGTTAGTAGCAGGCGTAGTACTTGTATTTCCCATATTCCCAATTGGTGGCGCAGGAACGTAAGCTGGCATTGGCGGCGGTAGCGGAGCTTCGCTATTAAAACGCAGTACATATTTGCTATTGTTTTTTATGTTTTTTAACTCGTAGGTAATCTCTCGCCCAAGATGCACGTACAGGTTAAATTCCTTTTGTTTTGGTACACCTTTTTCAAACAATAATTTTATTTTATAAAACTCAGCATTAAGGTTTGTGAGCTTTACGTTAGTTTCAAAATTTTCGTTAATGCGTGCGCCGTTTAATATTACTATAAAACGTTGCCCTGAGTTACTAAATATAACTGCGTTACCTGTGTTTTGTGCCATTATTAGTGCACTACACGCTAATAAGATTGATGTAATAATTGTTTTCATTTTAATTGTTTTTTATTGGTTAGTAATTATTGGGTTTGCAAGTGTTGTGCCAAATTTAGTTGTATTATATTTTTAAATTCACAGATGCTTTATTGGATTTGTAAATTTTTGAATTCCAGATACGAATTGCTTAAAACTTTCAGAACGGTTATTTTCTGCCTTTAAAAAAGGAGCTATCGCTTTAGCGGAACTTATTTTTTGAAACTCGGGTAAAATTTTAGATAATTCATATTCTGCGTTACACGTTTCTGGGTTTCTAAATTTAGCTTTGTTGATGTAATTTATATACTTAAAATTAGGGTACGCTTGACTAATGGCTTTAAAGTCCCCAATGTACCATGATTCCAACTCTCTGCAAATAATTCTAACTAAACGTGGAGTACTTTCTTCAGCTGACATTTGCTTGATTAATCGTACTTTTAACAATTTGCAATCAGCGCTATCTTGGTCGTGCAAAACAACAACACCAACTTTTACACCTTGCTTTTTAGATAGTGCCATTATTTGTCTTGGCAAACTTTTAAATAAATCACTCTTTCCCTCAAAAGCTCTAATAAAGTAGTTAGTTTCATATATCCACTTTTCGGCTAAAATTTTCGGGAGAATTTTTTTTAATACTTCTTTCATAGAAGCCTCCTCAACTAATATATAAATTTGCTCCATGTCTTAAGCATTAATTTCTAGGACCACTACCCATTAAATAACCTTGTTTCCAAAGTGCTCCTAATGGTTCGCCTTCATTAAATAGGTTTACAACATTTTCATCGTCAGACGCTCTCTTAATTGACGTATGTCCTTCGTTTTTACTTAACCAAAAAAGCTCAGGTAATTTTAATGCGTTTACAAAATCAGGCGAATGTGTTGATATAAATACTTGCCCGCCTTTATTTGCATACTCTCTAAATTCTTCCGCTAACTCTAATAATAAGTCGTAGTGTAAATAATTTTCAGGTTCTTCTATACACAATAAAGGATGAGGACTTGGGTCATTTATTAATATCAAATAAGCAAACATTTTTATAGTACCATCTGAAACAAATCTAGAAATAAATGGGTCTTTAAAACTACCGTCTCTAAATTTTAAAACAATGCGTCCATCTTCTGTTTCTGTAGCTTCTACTTTTTCAATACCTGGCACTCGAAGTTTCATTTTGTCAAGAATTAACTGAAATGTTTCGGGGTGGTTTTCGTATATGTATTTAGTTACTTGTGCTAAATTATTTCCCGTAGTAGATAAATGCTCGCTCAAGCCTGTATCCTCTACTGTTTGCGCAGCTTGAATTTGAAAATTAGACACATACCAATTATCTAACAATCGTCTAAAAGAACTAATGGCTTTAAATTTTTGAAATTGACCTAAACCTTTTAATGCTAAAATTGTTTGATTATCTAATGTTTGCACTTCTCTTTGCTCATTAAACTCTTGTTTATCAACTTCAAACTCTTCTTCATTTGTAATTGCAAAACCTTCGCCCTTAGCAAATTTTAAAAATTGAAATGCTTTACCATGCTTTCCCCTACGATAACTTAATATTTCTTTTGAGATAAATATTACTGTTGAGTTTTTTTCAACATCAATAGCTAATTCGTAAGTTATTAATGGTTGTTGTTTCCCTTCAATAGTTGGATTACGAAATTTAATTTCAAATTCGATAGGTCCACTTCCATTTTTATAATACACCTCTTTGTAACCACCTCTTTTATTCAATGCTGTTTTAACATCGCTTTTTAATGCGTCGCTCAAAAATCCAAACACGTCAAATAAGGTAGATTTACCTGAACCATTTGCTCCTAAAAACACACATAGATTAGGTAAGCTTTTAATTTCGGTATCTTGATATACTTTGAAATTTTTAACTCTTAATTTTTCAATTTTCATTTTTAGTTAGCTTTTCGTTCAAACAAATTCATCTCCACTAGCTCGCATAAGGTGTGCCCCAATAGCATGTGGCACTCTTGTATGCGTGGCGTATCAGTGCTTGGTATGTTTATTAGGTAGTCGGCTTCGGGTTTCATCTTTCCGCCTGTTTTCCCTGTCATTGCTACAGTTATTACACCTTGTGTACGTGCTTGTTGCATAGCATTAATTACATTGGCACTATTACCGCTGGTACTCATACCTATAAGTATGTCGCCTTTGTTGCCCATGGCTTTTATTAAGCGGCTATACACCACTTCGTAGCCGTAGTCATTACCTACGGCAGTAAGGTACGAGGTGTTTACATGCAAGGCATCAGAGTTTAACGGTGGTCTATCAAAATAAAAACGCCCTGATAGTTCAGCAGCTAAATGTTGTGCATCGGCCGCACTACCGCCATTGCCACACCATAGCACTTTGTTACCATTTTTATAAGCATCAATAATTAATTGCGCTACTTGTGCAGTAATACTAAGGAGTTCAGGGTTAGCTAATATATTTTGTTTTGTTTCAATTGACGATTGAATGCGTTGTTGTAGTATTAAAGTATGGTCCATGTGGTAAGGCCGTGTGGGGTTAATTTAAACGATTGTATATTTCCTCCAAATTGTTGTAAGGCTCTGGCTACCTTGTTTTTAGTGGTGTTGGGGCAATAAAAAAACATAAATCCACCGCCTCCAGCACCTGATATTTTTCCGCCAGTAGCACCTGCGGCAAGTGCGGCATCGTATATTTCGTCTATTTGAGTAGTGGTTATACTTGCAGCCATTTGTTTTTTGTTGTGCCAACCGTGTTGTAGCACTTCGCCTAGTTTGTGTAGTTCGCCACGTAGCAAAGCCTCTTTCATGTGCAAGGCTTGCTCTTTGAGGTTGTGCATAGCATCTATGGCTTGCGTGTTGTTGTTTTCAACATTCTTTACTTGGTCGGTTATTATTTTAGCTGACGATCGCTGTGTGGCAGTGTAGTAAAGTAACAGGCTTAAATCGAGTTCGTTCAATACTTCCGATTTTAATTGCAATGGATTAACAATAACTCTATCATTGGCTAAAAATTCCATAAAATTAACCCCTCCAAATGTGGCTGCGTATTGGTCTTGTTTTCCGCCTGCCATTAACAAATCTACACGCTCAATTTCGTAGGCAAGGTGTGCTATATCGTAGTTGCCTAAGGGTAAGTGCAACCACTCTACAAACGCACCTAACAAAGATACCATAATAGTGCTACTTGTGCCTAAGCCTGAGCCTTGTGGGGCTTCAATATGCGAGGTTAATTTAAACGATAATGGTTGTTGTGTAAACTGTTTTACCACACGATTATACACCCCAATTACGAGTTCAAAATCTTTATTGTGCGCTAACTCAAGTGCACTATCCACTACCAATGTTTGGTTGGTGGTATCGTTTACAAATTCTATTTTTCCGTTATTAGTAGGTTCAATAGTGGTATAGGCGTATAGGTTAATAGTGGCGTTGAGTATGGCGCCACCAAACAGTTCGGAGTACGGCGACACGTCAGTGCCTCCGCCCGCAAGCCCTATGCGTAATGGTGCTTTGCTACGTATTAGCATTGTTGTATGGATTGATTATGTAATTTAATAATTTCGGACACAAATACTTCCCACTCGTATTTTTTCTTTTCTTCTTTCATACCCTGTGTAAATTCTGCTTGCTTATTTAACGTAAAATAATTTACAATAGCGTCCGCTATAGCTGTGGCGTTAGGGGCGCATACGTAACCACATTTACCATCAGGAATAATTTCGGCAAGGCCGCCTACATTGGTTACAATAGTTGGTGTTTCGTAATGAAACGAAACCTGTGTAACCCCACTCTGCGTAGCATTACGGTAAGGTAGTGCTACTAAATTAGTGGCACTAAAAAACACTTTAACCTCGTCGTTGGGTATAAAACGAGTGTGTAGTAGTATGTTGCTACTATTGTTAGATGCCTTTATTAAGGCATTGTACGGGGCTTCGTCCTCGTAATATTCGCCTGCTACTATTAATTTTATATTTTGGGTTTTAATACGTTCGTCAGCCATTGCCTCTAGCAGCATATCTAATCCTTTGTAGTGGCGTATTAATCCAAAAAATAGTACTACCTTATCATCAGCACCTATGCCTAATTTTGCACGTGCTTCGTGCTGCGGTATTGGTGCGCCAAAGGCAGTATACAACGGGTGTAGTAAGCGTTTGCGGTGTGGCGTATTAGTAAATTTTAACAAATCGTGCATTACGGCTTCGCTCATGGTTACAAAAGCTTTGCAGCCGTTTACAAAATAGCGGGTAAATAATTTATCGCCCACTCTAGGTTCATGCGGTAGTACATTATCAGTAATAGCCATAACGTTTATGCTTTTGTTAAGCATACGACAAATGCTCCCTAAGGCAGGGCCCATGAAAGGAATCCAGTAACGAATAATAATTAAATGAGGCTGTTGAGCATTAATAAATCGGGCTGTTTTGAGCCATGATAACGGATTGACGCTATTAATTAACGTATGAATTGTAACGCCCTTGGGTGCTGCGCCAGTAGTGTGATATTGTGTTGTACCAGGAAATAAAAAACTAGGATATTGCAACGAATAACTGATAATGCTAGCCTCGTGCCCTTGTGCAGTAAGGGCTTGGCAAAATAATTCGTCAAACGATGCTAAGCCACCACGTAGTGGGTAGGCTGGCCCTATGATAATTATTTTTTTGGATATAGTTAAATCAGTATTCATTAGTTAATTATACAACTGTTATACTTTTTTTTCAATTAAATAATGGTTACGAGTACTTGAGTTACGCCCAATAAGTTCGCCAATAAAACCCGCTAAAAATAGTTGCGTACCTATAATCATGGCCACCAATGCCAAGTAAAACAAGGGTTGTGAAGTTACATCGCGCGTAGCAGAATGTAATATCCAAGCGTGAATTATTTTTTCGACAAGCAACCAAATTGAAATTAAACCTCCTAACAAAAACATTACGCTACCTACTGCACCAAAAAAGTGCATTGGTCGTTTCCCAAATTTTGACACAAAGGTAATGGTCATTAAATCAAGGAAACCATTTACAAATCGTTCAAATCCAAATTTAGTAGTGCCGTATTTGCGCTCACGGTGTTGTACTTCTTTTTCAGCTATTTTGCTAAAGCCCGCCCACTTAGCTATTACGGGTATGTAGCGGTGCATTTCGCCATACACTTCAATGCTTTTTACTACATCGGCTTTGTAGGCTTTAAGTCCGCAGTTAAAGTCGTTAAGCTGTATTCCACTCATACTGCGGGTTGCCGCATTAAATAGTTTAGTAGGTATAGTTTTGGTAAGTGGGTCGTAGCGTTTTTTCTTCCAGCCGCTCACTAGGTCTAATCCATCAACGGTTATCATTTTGTACAGGTCGGGTATTTCTTCGGGGCTGTCTTGCAGGTCAGCATCCATAGTTATAACTACACTGCCTTGCGTGGCCTCAAATCCCACATTAAGCGCTGCCGATTTACCATAATTCCTACGAAATTTTATGCCTCGTACGTTAGCATTTTGTTGTTGTAATTGTTCAATTACTTGCCACGAATTGTCTTTAGAACCATCGTCAATAAACAAAATTTCGTACGAGTAGTTATTTTCCGTCATTACCTTAACTATCCAGTTATGTAGTTCGGGTAAGGATTCGTCTTCGTTAAATAAGGGTATTACTATTGATAAGTTAAGCATTGGTTAAATAATGTATTTGTGTTTAAAAATACATTAAAATTTTAGCTATGCTTTATTTTTTTTGTTTTTTGTTGTACCTCTTAGTTTTTACCTTTTTTTAATTAAAAAAACACCTTGCTTAAATTTTAAAAATAACTTTGTATAACATTAATAAATTAAATAGTTACACAAATTATTTATACTAAGAAACCATGCTCGAAAAAATTATTTACTACCTCGACCCACGTACATTTTTTAATCGCAAAAAAGGCGGGGATATTAATACTACCATGATGCATGGTATGAACCGTATATCCATCATTATGTTTATAGTATGCTTGTGTGTTATAGCCTATAAATACCTACACCAATAATAAAACGTTAGTTAAATGTAAAATTTACGTTATCAATTTAATTAATAATTGATAACGTAAATTTTATTGTGCATACCATTCATATCAACTATTCTTAAAAAAAACTGTATTAAAAAATGAAAGTAGTAAAATTAGTAACGCTAGTAATAGCAATGATAGTAGTACACTCGTGTGGTAAAAAAGATACAGCTAATTTTAACTCCGACTTATCGTTGTTTACAGAGTACATTACTAGTTTTACATCAGGCTATACTTCCTCTCAAAGTGATATTAGGGTGCAACTGGCGTTTACTAAAAACGAATGGAAAGCCAACCAAGAACTTGACGAAGATTTGTTTGATATTGACCCTAGCATAAAAGGCAAGGTAGTAGCACTTTCGGGTAATACTGTGGCTTTTATTCCTGGGGAGAAACTACAACAAAATCAAGAGTATAAAGTTTCATTTAAACTAAATAAAGTAATTAGCGTAGCAAAAGAGATACGAGAATTTAACTTTACAATTAAAACGATTAAGCAAGATTTTGTGGTAGAAACTCACGACTTACAATCGTACAGCAAAGATTGGCAATACCTCAACGGAACGCTAAAAACCGCTGACAACATGAACATTGAAGATGCTGTACAATTAATAACAGCGGTACACAATGGTAAAAAGCTAGCCGTAAAATTTGATAAAGGAATAACTAACGTTACCGAATTCAAATTTATAATTGATAGCATACCTTGCATTGCTAACGATGCTAACCTAGAAATTAATTATAACGGAAGCGCACTAAGTATTGAGCAAAAAGGACAACTGTTAGTAGCAACAGCGGGTAAAAACAATTTTAAAATTGTAAAAATTGAGGTAGACGAATTAACTAATCAAACTTTGTTAATTAATTTTTCTCAACCCTTAAAAAAAGACCAAAATTTAAGTGGTTTAGTGGCCGTAGAATCAGCTACTAATCTACGCTATGTAACTAATGGCAACGTACTCAAAGTGTTTTTTGAAGAGCCATTAAATGGCAATATGTTAGTGGAAGTGTTTGAGGGTATTGAAAGCGATTATGGGTTTAAGATGAATCCTACATTTACCCAAAAAGTATTTTTTGAACAAATAAAACCGGGAGTTAAATTCATTAAAAATGGTACACTATTGCCAAGTTCTAATAATTTAAAAATTAATTTTCAGGCAGCTAATCTAAGTGCGGTTGATGTTAAGGTGTATAAAATTTACAAGGATAATATCTTGCAATTTTTGCAAGATAATAATATTAACGGCAAGCGTAATTTAAAGCAAGTCGGGCAAGCGGTGGCTACCAAAACCATTAATTTAAAAGAAAATAGCATTGTAAATTATAGCAAATGGAATACCTATGCGCTTGATTTATCCAAACTAATAACTACCGAAGCGGGCGCAATATATCGTGTAGAATTTTCGTTTAAAAAAGCCTATTCGCTGTATAAATGTACAGCCACTACTGATGAAGAAGAGAGCGAATACGAACAAGAAGAGCAAAACGAAAACGATATAAATTACAGCGGTACAGGCGAAGATTATGATTACGGCGACTACTACGGCTACGGCGATAACGAAGACCCCTGTAGTAATTATTATTACACCTACAACAAAATAGGCACTAACGTATTAGCTACTGATTTGGGCGTAATAGCTAAGCGTGGCGAGGATAAATCGTATTTTGTGGCAGTGGCTAATATTGTTACCACCGAACCCGTATCGGGCGCTACGGTGGACTTGTACGATTATCAACAACAAAAAACAGCTACCTCAACCACCGATGGCGATGGCGTAAGTAGTTTTCAACTAACTAAATACGCCTATTTTGCTATTGTTACCAAGGATAAAAATGTAACGTATATTAAATTAGACGATGGTCTGTCGCTATCCACGAGTAATTTTGATGTAAGCGGCGAAATTTTACAAAAAGGTCTCAAAGGCTATATATACGGCGAACGCGGCGTGTGGCGTCCTGGCGATAGTTTGTACTTATCATTTATTTTAAACGATAATGCTAATAAATTACCTGCTACACACCCCATTAAATTTAAGCTGTCGGACCCTAACGGAAAAGTGGCGTATCAAACTATACAAAAATATAACGCACTTAATCATTATAAATTTGTAGTGCCTACTAACGATGATGATTTAACAGGTAATTGGGAAGCCTTAATTAGCGTGGGAGGCGCACGTTTTTACAAAAACATAAAGATAGAAACTATAAAACCCAACCGATTAAAAATTCGTAATAGTTTTAACGATGCGGTGCTTTCATCAAGCAAACCCAACATTAATAATGTGCAAGTAACATGGATGCACGGTGCTATTGCCAAAGATTTAAAAATGGAGGTGCAAGCTAAATTTTCGGAGCAAGGCACTACGTTTAAAAATTATAGCAATTATATATTTAACGACCCCGCACGCAAGTTTGCTACGGAAGATGTAAACGTATTTTCAGGACAAATTAATGGGCAAGGGCAAGCATCGGTGGCTATAAACCCAACATTAACAAGCGAAGCACCAGGTATGCTTAAAGCAACGTTTATTACCAAAGTGTATGAAGATGGGGGAGATGTAAGTACTGATGTAGCAAGCACTACCTACTCGCCCTACGCCACTTATGTGGGTATTAAAGAGCCTACTGCTAACCGTTACGGTATGCTGGAAACAAAGGTAACTAACACGTTTGAAATTGTTACGGTGGACGAAAACGGAAAACCTAAATCAGTAAAAAATTTGGAAGTAAACGTGTACAAAGTAGATTCGCGCTGGTGGTGGGACGCCTCATACGATAACCTTTCGAGCTATAATTCATCTACCGTAAAAACAGCCTACAAAACCTTTAAGCTAACTACTAACGCTACAGGCAAAGGGATAGTGCAGTTTGCCGTAGCCGACGAAGAATATGGTAGATATCTAATACGTGCTAAAGATGCCGTTGGCGGGCATGCTACAGGGCAAACGGTGTATATTGACCAACCGTATTGGTCAGCCAAGAGCCACGAAACCGATGGCGATGCGGCTAATAAATTAGTATTTTCAACTGATAAAACTACCTATAATGTAGGCGATAAAGCCAAAGTGTTTTTTCCGTCGAGTGCGGGAGGTAGGGCATTAATAGCCATTGAAAATGGCACTAAAGTAGTGCATACATTTTGGGTAAAAACTACCGCTAACGAAACTCAAGCAGAGTTTGCAATAACCGAGGCAATGGCTCCTAATGTGTATATTAACATTAGTTTATTGCAGCCACATGCAGCCACTACCAACGATTTGCCCATACGCATGTATGGCGTAATACCTATTGAAGTAGTAAACAAAAATACCATACTCACTCCACAAATAACTATGCCAGAGGTATTAAAACCTGAACAAACTACTTCAGTTAAAATAAGCGAAAAACAAGGTAAACCCATGACTTATACCATTGCCGTGGTAGACGAAGGCTTGTTGGATTTAACCCGTTTTGCAACACCCAATGCTTGGAATAGTTTTTATACCCGCGAAGCACTTGGCGTGCGAACTTGGGACGTATACGACGATGTAATTGGTGCTTACGGAGGTAAAGTTAACCAAGTATTTAGTATTGGTGGAGATGCTGATTTGGGCGGAGGTAAAGCCAAAAAAGCCAATAGGTTTACACCTGTGGTTATGTACTTGGGGCCGTTTACATTAGCTAAGGGCGAAACCAAAACACATCAACTAAAATTACCCAAATACATAGGTTCGGTTAAAACAATGGTGGTAGCTGCTGATGCTGCAACGAGTGCTTACGGTTGTGCCGAAAAAATTACACCTGTGCGCAATCCACTAATGGTATTGGCGTCGTTACCGCGCAAAATTTCTCCGTCCGAAAAAGTAACAATACCCGTTACGGTTTTTGCTATGGAAAAACAAGTGAAGAATGTAACCCTTCAACTAAAAACTAATAATGCCGTAAAGGTGATTGGTAGCACAACACAAGCCATTACCTTTACTACCCCCGACGAAAAAATGGCGTATTTTAACCTCGAAGTAGGTAACGTTACTGGCATAGGCAAAGTACAAATAATAGCTACATCGGGCAAGGAAGTTTCGGTGTACGATGTGGAGATAGACGTTACCAACCCTAACCCTGTAACCAACACATTTACTGATGTATTGCTTGCACCTAATAGTTCACAAACCATTGCATGGCAAACCTTTGGCGTAAGTGGTAGCAACAAAGCTAGGCTCGAAATATCATCAATGCCTACCATTGATTTTAACCGAAGATTAGATTATTTAATACAATATCCGCACGGTTGCGTGGAGCAAACATCGTCCAGCGCTTTCCCACAATTGTATTTGGCTGATGTTATGGATATTGATGCTACACGTGCGCAAGTAATACAAAAAAACATAACGGCGGCTATTCAGCGTTTGGGTAGTTTTCAGCTTTCGAGTGGAGGATTATCGTATTGGCAAGGTGGTGGCATTGCCGATGATTGGGGTACGTCGTATGCGGGGCATTTTTTAATAGAGGCCGAACGCAAGGGCTATATACTCCCTATTAATTTTAAAACTAAATGGATAGGCTACCAACAAAAAATTGCAAAAATGTGGCGTTACGAAACCGCCTATGGCAATGATATTGCACAGGCCTATCGGCTTTATACGTTAGCTTTAGCGGGCAGTGCCGACTTATCGTCAATGAACCGCTTGCGCGAAACGGTGGGTATATCTAACGAAACCAAACTACGCCTAGCCGCTGCCTATGCAATAGCTAAGCAAAACGCCGCTGGTTTAGCATTATTAACTACGGCTAAAATTGATGAGGAATATAGCCCTAACTATGAGTATTACTACTATGGTTCAGCCGACCGCACACGTGCAATGGCATTAGAAACAATGTTACTACTTGGCAAAAAACAACAATCGTTTACCATGGCCATAGCCCTTGCTAAGCAACTAAGTAGCAACCAGTGGATGAGTACCCAAAGTACAGCGTATGGTTTGTATGCGATGTCGAAATTTGCGCAAGCCAATGGAAGTAAGGGCATTGATGTAAGTTATACGAGCCAAGGCAAAATGCAAGCCCTAAAAACAGGCAAAGCAGTAGCGGATAAAAAGCTAGTGGCACTGGTGGGTAATAATACTTTAACACTTAAAAACAACAAAAATAATACGGTGTATGTACGAGTATTAAATTCGGGCATATTACCAGTAGGCAACGAACAACCCGCCAAGAGCGGTGTAACAGCCACCGTAGTGTTTAAAGACCGTAAGGGTAATACCATACAGGTAGCTAAAATTGCACAAGGTACTGAGTTTGTGGCTCAAGTAACTTTGCATAGCGAGCGTGACGAACGTGTACAAAACATTGCGCTATCGCAAATATTACCCTCAGGGTTCGAAATTGTAAACACACGTTATGCTGATACCGATGATGGTTTTAAAAACCTTGCTGACTATATTGATATTAGAGACGACCGTGCTAACTATTATTTTAGCATGACGGCAGGCGAAACAAAAACGTTTAAAGTATTATTAAACGCTTCGTACCTAGGTACTTATTATTTGCCAGGCATACAAGCTGAAGCCATGTACGACAATACATTTATGGCACGTACCAAGGGGCAATGGGTGGAGGTAGTTAAGTAAATTACCAATTATTAATTTTGTAATAATATTATAACTATTGTAGTATTATTCGCCCCATTTCGTGAGTACACGAAACGAGGTAGTGAAACAATTATTTATATGTGCCGTACTACTCCTTAATTACTTTAAACGTAGTACTAACGCCGTTAGCATTATTTAATTGCAATAAGTACAAGCCAGTGGGATACTCGGCTATGCTTAGTTGATTATTGGTTACAAGCCCTTGCTTGAGTAGTGCGCTGTGTATGCTTTGCAGTGTGTAGGTGTAAACCTCCCAATTAGGGTTATTAATGGTAAGTGTGCCGTTGGTGGGGTTGGGGTATATGGCTAGTTGCTCGTAGGTATTGGCAGGTAACATCTTAGCCGATTGGGCGGGCGCGGGCGTATCTTGATACTCTGTAGTGGTATTGTTATTACTAGCAGGGTGCATTAACCTTGCACTACCTGTACAAGCGGGTATAATGTAAAAACTAGCTTTACTACCAGGTAAAATAGCTATATTGCCCGTAAGCCCAACTTCTTTGGCAGAGGTTACTACTAAGTTTCCCCCATTTACCGTTACGTTGTTTACGCTTACTTTATTAGCGTAGTTGTACTGCTCAGTACTAATAATGGTTTTATTAGTTAGCGCAATAGTACCACTATAATTAGCCCCTACCCCCACTGCATACCATGCGGCTATAGTTTGTGCTACCTCGTTAGAGTTTGCGCCGAATAAATCAGTTGCCGCTAGTATAGCACCCGCTCTAGCGCTTGCATAGTTGGCAGTAGAGGTAAGGTAAAATGCTAAATTCTTAAATGTTATTTGTGCCGCTTTTGTTTTACCTATACCTTTTACACAATAGCTATTGCCAATATCGTTAGTGCCGCTACCACCCTCTGCAAGTAAGTAAAACCAATAGTTTTGAACGCCACAATTTGTATGAGTGCCACAAAAATCATTTGATCTGTCAGGGTTAGAGCAGTTTGAATTAAGCCAATTTGTTCCGTTGTATGTATTAGGATGGTTAAATGCTTTTGGATTCATTAAATTTCTGTTACCACCATTAACTTCCTGACCGTGTATATAATCATTTGTACCTAAGGTGATGTATTCCACCATTTCGCCTATTATATCTCCAAAAGATTCACCCAATGCACCAGCTTCGCGAACATTACTTAAATGTGATTTATAAAAAATAACCCCGTGTGTAAACTCATGTCCTACAATATCTAATGAGTTATGTCCGTCATTTCCATTGGCTGGACCAAAATTAAACGTATCGTCAACAGGATCATTATTGTTATTTGAGGAGTAAGCGGCATTAAATGGATTTGTACCTACAAGTTTTTTAGCGTGGCAAATAATTTCAGCATTCGCACCGTTAAAACTAGCTAAATTATAAGTGTTTAAATAGTAATCAAATGTTTGTTGCATAGCCCAATGAGTTGTAGTAGCAGGACGTTCATCTGGTTGGGACCAATTATTATCAATATCTTTTACCCTATCATTACCTATAAGGGTTGTTATTCCGTTACCCCTACATTCGTCTGTTAATACAAAAATATCTGCAAGCAAGGAGCGCTGAATAAATTGTGTATTGAAATTTCTAGTCCCATAATACGAAGTTTGGCAAGTGCCTGTTTCACACAAAAAAACAGAGCTTTCTTTTTTAATAAAGGCCCCTGTGCTTGCATTTACATACACCCAGCATTGTTCAATTAGCGAGTCGGTAGCTATGTGCAATTTATACGCTAAACAAAATGATGTTGCGTTAAGTTCAAATTGTGGCGCAGTACACACTATAACTAATGTGGGTTTAGGATAGTAGCTAGTGTCAGTTTCCCACATGTAATGTGGTGCGTTAATGTGGTTAGTAGCTGCAAGTATAGCTTGTGCTTGGCTAATAGTTGGGGTTGCGCTAAAATTAAGCCCTTCTACTAAGTTACCGTTAGCGGTATTTGCCACACCATTTTTCGCATGCACAATATACTCGCCTCCCTCCACAGGTAGTGTTTTATACTCTTGTTGGTAACGGTGGTGCGCAACGCCTATTTGGTCGGTTACGGTGGTAGTTGCCAGCATAGCGTCATTTGCTCCTAAGCCAAATGCCCCAGCATAGGCTTGAAAAACTGTAACAGGATTAATGTTAGCCGTTGGCTTAAAGGCTACAAAGCCAAAATCGCCAGTGGCGGTAGTAATGGCTTGTATGGCGGTATTGTTTGCATTGTTTATTGTACGTGTGGCCTGCTGTGCAATAGCCAAATTATAACTTAATACAATACACGGAATTAAGTACTTTTTTTTCATGTTATTTTATTTTAATAAAAACTTTCCAGAATGGTTCAGTAATACCTAAATCAACCAACATTAACGTATCATTTGTATCTATATGAAATCTTTGAAAATTATAAAAAAAAGAATTTTTCTTACTAGAGGTTACGTTAGGCATAAATGTTATTTGATTATTTTCAATTTTAACTCGCCCATTAGTGTTACGTAGTGTATTACTAGCGCATATTTTGTAATTACCACGCTTACAAAACTCTACAGTGTAATTACGTCCAGTTGAGGTTGGTGTTAGTAATGTATTACCAGATTCTCCCCCTATGGAGTACACCCATTTCCACTTACCTATTAAGGGAGCGTATTCGTTTTTTAATTTTGTTTTGCTACAGGCAGTAATTAGTATCAGTACTGCTAAGCCTATTGTTAAATAAAGTGTTTTCATAGCTAGTTAATTTTTACAAAAATATGACCATAGGAGTCAGTCGATAAATCATCTAATTCTAGTGTATCCTTTTGTTTTATATAAAAGCGTTCTAAATCAAGAAAAAAAGTTTTTTTATTAGTAGTTATGTTAGGTATAAATGTTATTACATTGTCTTCAATCTTAACGCGTCCATTAGTATTACGTAGGGTATTACTAGCGCATATTTTGTAATTGCCACGCTTACAAAATACTAGCGTATAATTGTGTCCTATTGAGGACGGTGTTACAATGTCACGCCCTGAATATCCCCCTATGGAATACACCCATTTCCACTTGCCTACTAAGGGTGCGTATTCATTTTTTAATTTTGTTTTGCTACAGGCAAGCGTTGTGCATAGTAGTACCGCTAAGCCTAGTTTTAAGTAGTTTGTTTTCATGGTTAGTTTGTGTTTGTATAACATACTCTCTTATTACGTTGCTAACTATTAGCAATGCAATAAGAGAACTACTAAATAAATTATTTGTTAATTA
Source organism: Bacteroidia bacterium (assembly GCA_043778625.1). GTDB lineage: Bacteria > Bacteroidota > Bacteroidia > UBA4408 > UBA4408 > JACMRI01. The sequence goes on from JAYWFU010000108.1 coordinate 30,380, forward strand.
CTTTAGTAGCATCTACATCCTTACGCAACTGTACCATTTGCAAGGTAAGCTCTTCTATTTTTTGTAGCAGTAACTTATTCATTTGCGCTAGGTCTATCCCATTTTGTTTTACCTCGGTAGCACTAGGTATAAGCGGTAAGTGGTGGTGGGCGGTATAATATTTTTCTACCTCGTATAGGCTAGGTAGTTTGTAATTAGTGTCAAACACAAAGTCAGCCCAATCGCTAACGTCAGTAACAAAAAACGATTGTGCAGCTACTTTACCCTCCACGCTTAACATAGCATCGTAGTGTGTGGTAGATGTTTTACCGCCTATTTGTGTTTTACCGTTAGTAAACACTCTAAATTTAATTTTACCTAGCTCGTCAGTTGCTGATAAAAACTGGTTATTACCCGTTTTAGCATACAAGTTAAGTAGTGCATAACTTTGGGTAGTAGTACTAAACGGGCTACCAATGCTTGATATTGTATTAGCATGAAACCTATCCGTTTCCAATAAGCCATCAGTAAATACTCTAAATTTAATAACCCCTTGGTCGTCGGTTGCTGATAGTAATTGGTTATTGCCCGCATTGGCATACAGGTTAAGCATGGCGTAGCTACGTGTATTGTAAGTAAATGGTGTACCTATTTCGGTAGTACCGTTGCCCATTACACTAAATTTTATAACATCAGTGCCCGATACGCTGTTATTAGTTGCTATTATGGCACGGTCGCCATCGCGGTTTACGGTAAATTGTGCGTTGGTGCCGTCAGTGGTATGGTTAGTTTTTACATTTAATCCTTGGTAATCCACATCGCCTTTAATATTAAGTGCGCAACTTAATATATTGGGGTAAGGCAAGCCTATCTCTACCGTTTTGCCCATGCTTACTACACCGCCATTAATACCTGTGTTAATGCCAGTATTACTACCACAAAAATAATTTATTAATAGCCCACCTCCAGTGTTGCCTCCAGTACTGGCATCAATAGATGAAATGCCATTAGTAAATGATTGCATGTTAAGCAAGCCACTATTGGGTTGATAAGCCCCTGTGGTAGGGTCGGCATCAAATATTTGCACAAAGCCACCAAACAAATGCCCTTGGTAGTTGTAAGGTATTGCAGCACACGCAACGGGGTTAGGTAATATAATGTTACTAGCTATGTTGCGTCCGTAATTAAATACACCGCCAACGCCACTGCTATTGGGCGTGTAACTTATTCCTTCGTTGGCGGTAGTAAGTCCTATACCTTTGGTAGCACGTATTGTACCATTAAATGTGGCACTGGTGCTAAAACTTGTAGCACCGTTAAACAATGCCACATTGTTAAATCGAGCCCCATTATTAAAATCGGCTACGTTGTTAAAACCAATGGTATTATTAACAGTGGTTGCACCATTAAGCTGTGTTGCGCCACGTAACACGGTACTATTTTGCACCTCTAAGTCGTTATCTACCTTAAAATCTAAGCCTTTAATTAGGGTGGCTGCCTGCACCTTATCAGTAATAATAACTCCGCCACCTACGTATAGGTTATTGCTTATGCGGGCATCGCCAATAACATCGAGTTTAAAAAACGGACTAGGCTGTGTGCCTATGCCCACATTGCCAGTGGGCTTGTACACATCGGCAGGGTTGTTAGCCGTTAGCCATGCCGTATTGCTAGCAGGTAGGGTTTGCCATGTGCCGTTACCCGCTAAATACTGTGTGGCGAGGCCTGTAAAATTATAACGTTCTATTTTGCCTTGCCCATTAGTTAGTACCAAGCCATTAAGGGTGGTACTGTTGAGGTCGAATGATTTTATAACCATGTCGCCATTGGGCTTTAGGCGCAAAGCTTCGGCATTGTTGGTTTTAAGTATAAATGGTTGGCTGTTGGTAGTGCCTAGCCAATCGCCACTGTTGGCACTAGTACCGTTACGGTTCCAAGGGGCATTGGTTTGCGCCCAACTGTTTAATGTGGTACTTAGCAGGGCGCACATAATTACGCTCGCTATTGCATTAGTAACTCTACGTGTTGTGTTTCGGGGCGCTGAGCTTGCTGAAGCCTGCTGTGTGTGGTACACTGAGCTTGCCGAAGTGTTATGGGGCGTTACGCTTGCCACAGCTGGGGTTTGGGTTAATGTTGCCATAGTGTTAGTTAGTTTTGTCGTGTGTAATTAATAACTAATGTAAACAAAATAATTGAAAATAAGTTGTTTTTGTAAAATATATTACACAAATAGTAGGCTTAGTTTTTTTATACAGTTGTAAAATGGCTACAAAAAACATATAAAATTACTATGAGTATTTATGGCTTAGTAATGCCATAATTCTATTAAGTTTGTTAGTGCAAATTTAGCACAGCCTTGGGTTTATCATTTAAATCCAGCGGAGTAATACCCACAAATAATATAGCAACTATATGATTAAGCCTATTTACGCAGTAAACCGAATATTTATTATAGTGCTTATTATATGCTGTATAATTAATGAAGCTAAGGCACAACGCAAACAACGTAGTAATTATATTATGTTTAACGATGCTAATTTTAGTTGTTTAACTACTGCAACTACCGAGTTACTAAAGCGTTATTTAACCAGCAATAATAATTGGTGCACACTTACTAACGGTAGCAAAAGTTATTATGTATACAAAGTTAATGCACACTATCCTACCGAAATTACTACCAAAGGCGTGTACACGTTTGCCAAAGATAGTATGAATGCTAGTAGCTTAAAAATAGTAGTTTCGTTTGGCCGACAGGCCGATAATACTATGTATAACACCCAAACGATTTTAAAACTAACCCCAAAACCACAACTTATTAATTTTGTACCCACTAACAATGGTTATGATAGTTACACCGTGTACACTAACGATTCAATTAATATTGAAGTATATGCTCACACCAACAAACACGATACTCGTATAATTAAGCGTGCGTTTACCAACGTTGGCAACGAATTACAAGCGTTAAATAAAAGCAAGAGTACATTTATTAATACGGGTAGCTTGCAAAATAATTATTTTAAACTAACTCCCGATAGTGCCTATTGTAGTGTGATACAATACGGTAAAGCGGGGCAGTATTTGGCTACTTGTGCCTATCCGTTTACTACACAAGGGCAGGTATTTATTCGTATTAAAGACGAAACTAATACTAGTTATTTAGGTGATAAAAAAACAACGCCATACACCTACAAAAATGTAGGCTACCATGCTACGGGTAAAGTTAATTACGTGTATGAAACTTCTTTTTTATTACTTGATGGCAGTTATAATACCCCAATGAATTGCACGGTTGAATTTGTATTTAAACCTACACAAGGCAGCCAAATTATTGTAGCAACAAAGGCTATTGTATTAAACAGGTTTAATAGACAATAGCCTTTGTTGTTAAGCGTGTTATATGTACTGTTAGTTTTGTAGATACACTACTTTAAATGTTTTGGCAAAAGTAGCGGTACTAAACTTAACTAAATAATTACCAGGCTTTAATTGCGATTTGCTAAAATCGAAGCTTAGTGTATGTTGCCCAGCTTTTGTTGCGGTGTTAATGTTTTGTGCTGATGGTACTTTTTTACCCTGTGCATCGTATAGTTCAATTATTACCGTTTCATTTTTAGTAACGGTATAATCCACCATTAAGTTATTGGTAAATATGGTGGGGTACACGTTTACTTCAATTTGCCCAGTGTTAAGTTGAGGTAGTAATAACGGATTAGTTGATAAAAAATGTGCTGTTATTGTATCGTCGCTTTTTATATTTATATCAACAGCTGCGGTAGTATTGTTTGGTGCTATAGCATTTGTAGCTGTCCAGTTATCAAACGTGTAACCTACTTTGGGTTGTGCCAATAATGTAGTAGTAACACCTTCATAATATTTACCATGCCAAGGTAAAGTATCAATTTGCAACGAGTTAATTTTTATAGTGCCAGCATTTGCTAAGTTGCTTTTTAGCGTTACATCATACGGCCCCGATAAATTATAACATTGCGTCATACCAGTATTTTGTATTGATGCACAACGACGTTCAATAAAATAACGCAGGCGTTGTACATTGCTTTGCCACTCAGCATAGGTACCGTTCCAACGTGTGGAGTGGCGGGTCATTTCGGGGTCAATTAATGCAGTGTAACTATCTAAATAACTTAGCATATTGTCGCAACTAAATACGGTGTTTAACAAATCGGCCTGGCGGCTAATATAATATTGATGAAAATCAGGGTTTTGGTTTAATTGGTTTAACATAGCCATGTGCGATTCGGGGTCGTCAATAGTGGGGCTTGTTTCGGCATCGCAGGGTAGGGCAGTAGCACTAGTGTCGGGTATGCCGGTATAGTTAATGTAAAAGGCAAATGTGGCGTCGTTATCCCACAGTAAGTAGCCCCATTTTTTGTGCTTGCCAGTGGTGTCAGTTCCTCGCCATACGCCAGTGTTATAGTTTAGCCAATCGCTACACACGGTATAGGAGTTTACTATGTAATAATCTACCAAACTTTTTATATTAAATACTGAGTCCACGTGGGCATACTTACTGGCATCAGCCATGTTGTTAGTAAGTATGTAGTTTTTAATATCATTCCAATCGTCAATGGCTTGTTGACCTCCATATTCAGCCCACGTGCTACCCCATGTTAATACATATTGTAGGTTAAATTTATCTTGCTTGTAATAGTACTTTGTATAGTCGTGGTCGTCAGGGCGTTCTCTAATTTCATATACTCCCCAGTATACTCCGTTTACGTACATTATGCAGCGTGTTGATTTCCGTACATCTAAATGCAAATTACCTCTATCAGCTAGGTTTTGTATGTAGCCATCGCGCATGTGCGCACTACCTTCGTTGCTAGTATTGTGTCCGCAGGGGTAATTATCATCGCCAGAGGCACGAATTATTATGCGCTGAAAATCGGTACGGGGCGAAGTATCAAAAAATGGATATTTCAATTGTTTGCTATACCCCATTTCGTCGCGCGCTACAAAGTCGCAACTGCGTTGGTCGCATATCCACGAATCTTGCCCGTGCTTATTATAACTACCATAGCTCTTGGTTTTTAATAATTTATCAGTACCAAAAAACTCTAAAGCTCCGTTGGGTTTAATTTGATTATTACCATTTAACAACGTATTAACATCAGTGCCAGAGGCTGATATAACAGGTAGTGTATGATTTACGTTGATGAAAAAAGTAGCAAAGTTTATAAAACTAGGTTGCACATTGGCTGTAGTGGTAAACACAGTAGCTTTGAGCACTTTGGTGGTAGCAATGTTAATAGGTGTGCTATAAATTGGAGATGCTGCTGTGGGGTCGTTACCATTTAATGTATAACGTATAACTGCATTAGGTTGTGGGGTGGTTATAGTAACGGTTTGTGTACCTGTGTAAAAACCTGGAGCTAGGCTAAAAACGGCTTTAGCAGCGTAGGTAATTGGTGTAACGGTATTATTACTATTACCCTTGGTTGATGTAGGAAATATCCCCCACGTGCTTGCGCCATTAGTAGTACGCCCTACCGAGTGTTCGGCTTTAGTAACCATGTTTACACTACTATCAGTAATAACTCCTTGTGGGTTACTTAACGCTAGTTTATCAGGGTTACTTACCGTTTGCGAAATTTTAAAATTAGTGTGGTAATCAGTACCCAATACTTCATTACGCCCCGAACACCAAAATGTTACAAAGCCATTAGCCGCAATAGTTACATTGGCTGGTATTGCCCATTTAGTAGGTTTTTTGGTATTATCGCTGAGGTAATATCCAGTTAAATTAATAGCGGTATTAGATGGGTTGTATAGCTCTACCCAGTCTTCGTAATCGCTATGATTATCAATATAACTGGATAAGTTGGCGCACGAATATTCGTTAATAACCACTTGGGCTAACGAGGTAGTAGTGGTTAGTAAGGCTACTGCAATAATTAATAATGGCGTAGTAATTAATTTTATCATGTTAGTTATTAGTTGAATTCATGTATTCAAATATAGTTTTAAATTGCATAACACACTAACTAACCTCTTTCTTTTTGCCCGCTACAAATTCTTTTAAATAATAGGGCTCAAAATAGGCCACGTTTTCAAACTCTTGCGCTTGGTATTTGGTTAATGCCAAGGTGAGCATATTGCTTGCATGGGTTTTAATGTTGGGTATAAAGTGTGTGTTATTATTAGCAGATAGGGCATCTGCACATTTAGCAGCACCATTGCCAAAGTAATAAAATGGTAAGCTATTATAATCATTATAACTATCAGCTTCCACAATTTGCGCAGTAGTTTGTTTAACAATTGCGCCTGTGTTATCCATAATTAAATCGTACACCTCCATACGGCGTGCATCAATCATAGCGCATAGGTTATGCTGGGTTGTAGCAAGCGTTGCGCTTACCGTTTGCGCCATTGCCTGCAATGTGTTTACTGCTATTAATGGTTTGTTAAGTGCATAGGCAATACCTTTAGCGGTAGATACTCCAATACGCAATCCAGTGTAAGAGCCTGGACCTTTGCTTATAACTACGGCGTTAATTTCAGCCAGCGTACAGCCAGCATCGGTACACACATTTTGTATAAATGTGGTAAGTAGTTCAGCGTGTTTAAAATCACCATCGCACTCGTGTTGTGCTATAATACTGGTATTGCGGGCAATAGCTACTGAACATAGCGTGGTACTCGTATCAATTAATAATAGCAAAGGCATTATTTATCAGTATTCATTTTGGTGTATAATTCTTCCTTGGTTACTAATTTTACTTTAGTACCTTGCTTTAAATCCTTACTAATAGCAGAGTACGGGCCACTTACTATTTTTTCGTTTACAGCCACGCCGTTTGTTACTTGTATGTAATCATTGTCTTGTATGCCCACAGTAACTTTGCGCAGGGTTACGCTATCGGCCACCGCTACAAACAAGTAGGTTTGCAATGTGTTTTTGCCCTCTTCTTTATTTTGCATTTTAGCTAATAACGAAGTGTCCTCTCGAGTGGTTATGCTTTGCAACGGCACACTTATTACATTGGCTACTTTGTTGGTGTTAATATCCACACTGGCACTCATACTGGGTCTAAACGGCGAGTAATCAGCAGCTTTGCCTTGCACTAAGTTAGTATAGCTGGCGGGCAGTATGCGTATTTTTACTGAGTAGTTAGTAACAGCATCGGCACTAACGGCCACGGTGTTGGCGGCATTAGCAATTTCGGTAACAATGCCTTTAAATTTTTGATTAGGATAGGCATCAATTTCAATAGTGGCGCTATCGTTTATATTAATTTTTACAATATCATTTTCGTTAATATCAGCATGTACCTCCATTAACGATAGGTTGGCAATACGCATAATTTCAGTACCTGCCATTTGCGATGTACCTACTACTCGCTCGCCTTTTTTAACCGACAGCTTACTTACCGTGCCACTCACGGGGGCATACATTAAGGTACGTTTTAGGTTATCGTTAGCTTCTTTGAGTGTAGCTTTTGATGAGGTAATATTGTATTTAGAAGTATTAACTACCGCGGTAAGTGCTGTTAAATCAGCCTTTGCACCTTCGTATTGGGCTTTAGCGTTATCAAATTCAGCTTGCGAAAGTACGCCTTGGTCAAATAGTTTTTGGTTACGGGTGTAATTTGCTTTTATGTTATCAAACTGTGCATTGGCTTGTGTTAGGCGTGCTTGCGAGTTTTCTAAATTGGCTGATGACGCATTAACACTGGCATCGGCACGAGTTACGCTTGTTTCGTACAGGTCGGGTTTTATTTTAAATAATAAATCGCCCGCATGCACGTATTGTCCTTCTTTAACGTACAGTTCTACAATTTCGCCTGATACATCGGGGCTAATTTTAACTTCCGTTTCGGGTTGTATTTTTCCGCTTGCGGCTACTAATTCTATAATGGTGCGTTGCACAGCCATTTCGGAGGTTACTTCCATTACTTCTTTTTTGCCAAACCAACCTTTGGTTTTGGCTACGCCTGCAACGGTTACTAGCACGGCCACTACGGCTATTATGTATTTTGTTTTGGTGGTCATTAGGGTTTAACTTATTAATGTAATATGAATTAAATTTTAGTGCAAATTTACTTTTTTATGTACGTTTTTTACAAAATATTTACCTCCATTTCCAACACTACACCAAAGGCATTGTGTACGGTGTGCTGTATGTGTTGCGCAAGTTCAAGCACATCGGTACCTGTGGCGTTATTGTAATTAATAAGTACTAAGGCTTGTTGGTTATGCACAGCTGCGCCTTTGTGTACGTAGCCTTTGAGGCCACACTGCTCAATAAGCCAACCTGCGGCAAGCTTTATGCCTTTAGCATCAGCATAATGCGCAATGGTTGGGTGAGCAATTATTAAGGTATTAAAAAACGCTTGTGTAACAATTGGGTTTTTAAAAAAACTACCTGCATTGCCTGTTATTGCTGGGTTGGGGAGTTTACTTTGGCGTATGGCTACTACAGCATTGCTAATATCTTGCACAGTAGGTTGCGTTATGTGCATGGTTTGCAATTGGGTATTAATAGCACCATAGCTGGTGTTAAATACTGGTGTTACACTTAGTTTAAAAGTAACTGCTGTAATTATAACTTGATTTTTGAGCGTGTGTTTAAACACACTTTCGCGGTAGCCAAATTCACATTGTGCATTGGTGTAGGTGTGCATCTTTTGGTTAGCAATGTGGTAAAACTCTACACTATCAATAGTGTTTTTGGCTTCTACGCCGTACGCACCAATGTTTTGTATGGGTGCTGCGCCTACTGTACCGGGTATTAATGCTAAGTTTTCGACTCCGCCATAATTATTACTCACACAATACTGCACAAACTCATGCCAGCTTTCGCCTGCCATAGCCCGCACATATACGTGCTCAGCATCTTGGCTAATAAGTTGTATGCCTTGCAAGTTGTTTTTAATTACTAGCCCAGCATAATCTTGTGTAAATAATATGTTGCTACCACCGCCTAATACCAAGTGGTGTGGGGCATTGGCAATGTGTTGAGTAATAGTAGGTAATTCCTCCACGTGGCTTAATGCCACGTACTGTTGGCAGTTTACATTTATTTTAAACGTGTTGAGTAATATTAAAGGGTGGTTGTGCTGCATTGGTAATTACTTTATTTTTTTAATTTTTATCCAACCTTCGTTTTCGTGTACTATATTGCAATTACTGTTATCATTACAGTTGTTAACTTTTGTAAACGTAGCATTTACTTTAGTACCGTTTGCCAAGTTATCGGTTTTTTCGGTATTGCACACGTGGTAGTCTTTACCGTTGAGTTGTAGGTATGTGCCAGTACAATCTTTTATAATAGTTACGCTCTTGTTAAATTTAGCACACCCAATTAGTAGGGTGGTAACGGTTGTAAATAGTAGTAGTTTCATTTGTAGTTATGTGCTGGTGTTGTACAAGTAAATGTACTTATTAATTTTGGCTAATTAATCTATTGCTTCTATTGAAATAGGCAACCCTATGCCATACAACGGAATGTTGGTAAGGGTGGTTTCTACCTTAAATTTTTGCATTGAGGCACGTATAGCTAGTGTGGGGGCATATTTTTGTTGATACACTTTTAAGCTCTTCGATTTAAGATTTATCTCCGCCTTTACCTCCACAGGTATTATTTGGTTGTTGTGTTGTAGCACAAAATCAATTTCAGCAGTAGCATTGGCAGCACTCCAATAATATAGTTGGTTATTAATTGTTAATTGTTGGCACACGTACTGTTCAGTTAATGCGCCTTTGTACTCAGTTAAAATAGTGTTTTTTTCTAACAAAATAATTTTATCTAAGTTACCCATGGCATTCAGTAAGCCTATGTCTAACATAAATAGTTTAAAGGCATCGTAATCGGCATAGGCGTTTAAGGGCATACTAGGTGCGGTTAGTCCGTTTACTTTAATTACTAATCCAGCATCTACTAACCAGTGTATTGCTTTTTCAAATTCGGCGGCACGTGCACCTTTTTTGAGTAAGCCATACACAAATTTTTTATTTTCCTTGGCTAATTGGCTTATTAATCCATGCCACACTAGTTTAATACGAGGTACAATTTCGTTAGGAGCATGTTTTGCAAAGTCGTTTTGGTAGCCTATTAATATTTTTTGTTGTATGTCTCTTACGTTATCTAAATTATTGGTGTTAATATAGCATTGCACCGCTTCGGGCATACCGCCTATAAAATAATAGAGCCGTAGTAACTCCACCAATTTATCGTGAAAAGCATCCACAACACCCCAATTTTTGGCAGTGAGTTGTGTTAATAATTGTTGCTGATTAATATTAGTTAAAAACTCAAAAAAACTAAGTGGGTGCAACTCCAAAAAATCAACTTTACCCACTGGAAACGAATTGTGCTTTTGCATAGCCACACCTAACAACGAACCTGCCGCAATAATGTAATACTGTGGAGCTTGCTCGTAAAAATATTTAAGTGCAGTTAACCCTTTTTCAACCGCTTGTATTTCGTCAAAAATAAGTAGCGTAGTAGCAGCATCTATTGTTTGATTAGTTTCAATTTCAATTACTGCAATAATCCGTTCGATATTAAAATCGGCTTCAAATAATTGTTGTATGCGTAGGCTACTTTCAAAGTTTAAATAAATAGTGGTTTCAAAAGCTTGTTTACCAAATTCTTTCATTAACCAAGTTTTACCCACCTGCCTAGCCCCTTGTATTATTAAGGGTTTGCGGGTTTTGGATGCTTTCCAAAGGGCTAGCTGAGTTAATAATATACGGTTCATTTTACACCTACTTATACTAAATAATATACAAATATACATTTATTCGTACGAATAAATGTATTAAATTACACTTTTACGTACGAATAAATGTAATCAACTACACTTTTCCTAAGGAAACTCAACTATAAATTAAGGTTGTAATCGCCCCAATACCCATTCGTTGTTGGGGTTAAGGGTATAAATTAGTCGGTCGTGCATACGGCTAGGCCTGCCTTGCCAAAATTCAAATTGATTAATTGCAATTAAATAACCACCCCAGTTAGCAGGGCGGGTAGGGGAGCTGTTGGCGTAAGTTTCCAACGCTTTGGCATAATTATTCTCTAACAATTGGCGCGAAGCTATGGGTTGGCTTTGTGCCGAAACCACTGCACCTACACGGCTAGTGTGCGGGCGGGAGTTAAAATAGGCGTCGCTTCTGGTAGCAGATAATGGTTCAATAATACCACGTATGCGTACTTGTCGCTCTAATTCGGGCCAAAAAAAGTTTACACCTACCTTTGGGTTATGTGCTAGCGCATTGCCTTTGTACGAATCGTAATTGGTATAAAACACTATGCCTTCGTTTACAATAATTTGGCGCAATAATACGGTACGTGTACTTGGATATTGGTTAGCATCTACCGTGGCCAGTTGCATAGCATAGGGTTCTAGCAACTTACTTGTTATAGCTTCGTTAAGCCATTGTTCAAACTGTAGGTAAGGGTTGGTGTTTACCTCTGTTTCCAATAACTGCCCTTTATCATAAGTTAGGCGTGCGTTAGTTATGTGGTCGTTAGTCGATTTTATCATAACAACAATTTTTTAAAAATGTGTAGCTATACCAAAGTTAATGTTGAGCATTTGTATGGCTTGTTTGTAGCTTACTTGCTCTGTTATGTATTTTTGTGCGCCTACGGTAGTGTATTCAAATACGCCACGAGCAAACACATCATAAAACTCAGCTCCTACAAATAGCGAGGTACGTTCTTGCACTTTATAGGCTAGTTTAACACCTCCGTTTACTGCAAGTGCAGCATTGTTCGTGCTTTTAGCGCGGGTTTCAAACACTAGGTCGTTAATATACATGGTATTAATGATTGACGGATTACGTACCACAGCAACACCTGCACCTAAGTAATAAGTAGCACTTAATTTATCTATTATTTGATGGTGGTAGCCAACGCCTGCGGTAACATCTTGTACTACCCAACGGCTTGCAACAACGGTAGCATTTTGTATAGTAGCCGTTTGCGAGTAGTTTGCTATTTGTGCCTGCATTACTGCTACACTTTGGTTAGATACTTTAGTTTTATTAACGGCTGATGTACTTACGTTGTAATTAACCCATGCGCTCCATTTGGGTTTAAATTCGTAATTAACTCTTGCGTTTGATGCAAAGCCTAATTGTGCAAACCCTGCACCATTGCCACTTGTAGAGGCATAGTTACCAAACGGTTGGCTAATGCCTGCAGTTAGGCTTATTTCCCACTTTTGGTAGGTAGTATCTTGTTGTGCATTAGCCATTAATGACATGCAGGTTGTTATTAGTACTAAAATTGATGTTTTCATTTATAGTTATTTTTTAAGGATTATACCAGAAACTAACTTTTAATTTTAAACTAGTTGTCCCTGATGCATTTTTGGCATATATATAAGGATAAATATTGTGTTGTGCATCAAGAATAGGGACGCCAACAGTAAAATTATCTTTTAATTTAATTGTAGCTTCATCTATTAAAGCCCCATTAATATCTGTATCATAAAATTTAAACGTGTAAATATCGTTTACACTATTTAATTTAAATGGAGCTCCTGTAACAGGAAATGATAATTTATAGGGTAATTGAGAATTGGTTATAGTAGTTGTACTAACTATAGAGCGTACCGTTGAGTATTCCCAACTTTCTCCAATATTATTTCGAATAAAATTATCAATACGATTACCATTATGATAAACCGCAACAAACACTTTAGTAGCAGATACTAACGGTAATGATACAATAGTGGCTTCGGTTATTCTAGCACCTATAGGTTCTAAAAGTACAGTTAATATGTGCTTGTCAGCTTCGCTTTTAGTTATTATTTTTTTTACGTTATTGGTATCAGCTTTACCAGCCTTATTTTTAACTATTAATACCAAAGTATCCACTGATGTTGTTGTATACGTATATTCAAAGTCACGGGCACGTGACACTACTATATACTTTCCATTTTTAATAAAGCACCAAAACGACGAATCTGCAAATATAGAAGTGTTTTTTGCACTTACGGTGTGGGGTAAGTAACGGGGAAGCCCTCCGTTTTTCATTTCGTAGTTAGCTTTAATTTCAAATAATGAGTCAGAAACTTTATTGGGCGTTACCGTATTTTTTTCGGCTAGGCCAGTTGTTTTTTTGCAACCGAACATTGCAAGGGTAAGTAGAAGTAGTGTATATACTATATTTTTCATATTTGTTACTTTTTAAAAATTAAATGCAACGGTAACCGTCCAACGTGTACCTTGTCCAAAATACACTGTGGCTGACGAGGCATCAAATCTATCCCCAATTTGTTTGCCGTACACCTGTTGCGACGCACCATTGTTTTGTGCATCGGCCACGTATTTTTGATTAAATAAGTTGGTAATATTTAAACTTAAATCGAGTGATTTATTATTTGCAACCTTAAATTTATTACCAACAAATAAATCAAACGTGTAGTAATTAGGTATTTGCCAACTTTCACGATTAGCATTTTTACCAGTTAGAGTAACGGGCGAAAAGTCAGCATAATTTTTACCAAAATAAGTTCCTCTTAATTTAATGTACAAACTCTTAATAGGCTCGTAATTACCACTTAGTACGTATTGTGTTTGTGCGGCATTACCTACATGTACGCCTTTAGGAGCAAATGTTTGTTCAGGACTAGGATTTCCTTTAGCATCTAATACGGGCGTACCGTCAATATTAAGTAAATTAAAAGAGGCGTTGTTGGTGTATATCCAGTCCGAAAAGGTTAGCGCACCATCAAATGTGAGTTGCTTTAATGGCTTGTATCTAAAATCTAACTCTACCCCTTGGTGACGTACGTTAATTCCATTAATATTATAATATATTATATTTCCGTTAGCATCAGTAGTAGAGCCCGAGTAAGGTTTGTTTTTCCAAATAGTGTAATACGCATTAACATTAGCGCTAAAAACTTTGTATTTAAAGCCATACCCTAACTCAATTGATTTTACAATTTGATTTTTAATGCCTGCATACAATCTATTATTACGGTCGAACACGTTTACAAATCGTGGGGGCAATACTAAATACCCTGCATTCATAAATAGGTTATGATGGTCGTTAATATTATAATTAGCGCCACCTTTAAACGAATAATTCACATACTTTTGCCAAGCAGTTTCAGCTACTCTAGCTTCGGGCGAACTAATGGTGTAGCTATTTCCATTACGTTTTAAAGTATCGGCAAAGCCTACAGCCATAAGTATCGTGGTATCGCTTAATACTAAATCGCGTTTTGCAAAACGGTCAACACGTTTGTAAAAACTATAACTATTGGTTACGTTTAAGAATGCTGATATTTTATCATTCTTATACTCTAACTGGCTAAAAGCTCCCGCCCATCGCACTAAGCCAGTGTAATCGTAACCTATTCTATCGCCTACTTTTTTTATACCAAAAGTAGAGTTGTACGTGCTTGTAGGGTCGTTTTTATTAACCCCTGATTCCGATACATAATCAGCCCCTAATAAATCAACTGGAGTTTGATAATGTGTGCCGTTGTAGCTACGTAAATCTACCCCTATTTGCCACTTTAATTTTTCGTTTACGTCAATATTTAATGTACTTAAACCACCGTACCAAAAATGATTATTAACACTACTGCGTAAAAATGAATTAGCGCGAACAAAATTTGGATTTGAAGTGTCAGGAGCTATAAATGATACTTGTGCATTGTTAGCTTTGGTAGGTGCATATACTGATGGTACAAAAGCACCCCCTCCATTACCAATACTTAAATACGCTACATTGCTCCAATACATATTTTCTCTAAACGTCCAATAATCGTTTAACGAAAATACGGGTTTCGAATAATAATTTACGTCTACACTTCCTACTTTTCTGTTCCCATTTTGATCAGTGTACATACCCCAGTCTTGATTGTAACGTAATCCTCTATTTAAGCTAAAAGCATTATTAATTTTGTTGGTATCTACTTTCATGGTATCTAACAAGCCTTGCGAAAAACCATGTTTTATGGCATAGGCCGTGTCAATAATAGCCATATTAGTTTTTGTAAAACGTTGCGCATGGCTTTGCTTAGCTCCATTAACACTAAAACTTAATAAATGCCGATTAAACCTGCGTTGTAATTTTAAAAAATAAGCACCGCCTTTACTCCAAGTTTTATCTACATATCCTGAACTTTGTTGGTAATTAATTGCAGCTGTAAACCCAAAACCTTTACCAATAATACCTGAGTTATAGGATGCTCCACAACTAATGTTATCATTATTGCCTTGCGAGAGAGTAATTTTACCACCTTGCTTGTCGCCAATGCCTTTAGTTATAATATTAATTGTACCTCCAACACTTGGCAGTGCTAGTTTTGATGCACCCAAGCCTCGCTGTACTTGCATGTTTTGCACTGCTCCACCTAATCCACTCCAATTACTCCAAAACACATTACCATTTTCCATATCATTAAACGGTATACCGTCCAACATCATACCCACATTATTTTGACTAAAACCACGTACGTTAATACGTGAATCGCCTGATCCTCCGCCACTTTCGGTAACATAAACACCAGGCGTACTCGTAAGTAATGTGGGCAAATCACGTGTACCAAGTTCTTGCTGTATTTGCTTGGCACTAATACTACTAAAGGCCACAGGAGTTTCTCTGTTTTTAGCTACATCTGCAGTAATTTCAACCTCTTTAAGCTCATTTTTTAACGGTAGTACAAACGTTACGTTTACAGGTGCACCATTCACTACAATTTTTTTAATTTGCTGCTCATATCCTATAAATGATGTTTTTAAGGTATAGCTTCCGTTAGGTAGTTTTAGTTTGAAAACACCGTTTATATCGGTTTGTGTTCCTTTGCCATCAGCATACAATACGGTTGCTCCAATTAATGTTTCGTTAGAGGTGGCATCTTGTATAACGCCTGTAACCTCGTAAGTTTGCGCAAGCAACACACTAGTACAAAGTGTTAAAAATAAAGTAAGAAGTTTGTTCATTTTGAGACAGAAGTTTGTTTGGTATACAAAAAAATCCATAAGTGGTTTGAGTACTTATGGATTTTTTATTGTTGTAATTTAATACTGTATTGTTTTAAGTTGTCTTAAAAGTCTAAACTAATTATTCAACTATTATTTTGTGCGTAATAGTGTTGTTGTTTATAGTTTTAACAGCTACTATGTACATACCTTTTTCAAGGTTAGTTACATCAACAGCAACTTTTGCAGTTGCATTACCTGCTAATGTTTTTACTACCTTACCAATAACATTATACACAGTTACTTGCGCAATTGTTGTGTTAGCAGTTACGCTTACCATGCTAGTAGCTGGGTTAGGCGCAATACTAGCGTTATCGGTATTTACTGTTTTTACAGCAACTGGATTACACATACAATCATGTGTACCAAATACATCATATAATAATAATGAATCATTAGCTGTAGCACCTGCTAGTAAACCAGGTATGGTATCATATTCAGCTAATGGGTTAAATTCAATAGGCATTGCTAATACACCACCAGTAATTGACGGACGGCGTACCATCAAATAACCAGTAGTTATCCATTTACCTTGTCCTGCTTGTCCACGATAAGGTGCTAATGTACTCCAGCCAGTTTTAACAGTTACGCCAGTTTCTCCAAATATATCCACTATAGTACCCGAAGCATCTTGCAATACTAAAGCATCACTTCCTTTAAAATACATTGGCTGACCTTGAGAAGAATTGTTAGAACCATAGTTACGATCTAACTGAT
This sequence comes from Bacteroidia bacterium, assembly GCA_043778625.1. GTDB lineage: Bacteria > Bacteroidota > Bacteroidia > UBA4408 > UBA4408 > JACMRI01. The sequence continues at coordinate 47,051 of JAYWFU010000108.1, forward strand.
TAGCCTTAGCTTGTAGATTAATATCGCAAGCAGGACTTGTAGGAGTAGAGGTAGCTGCTTTTTGACCATTAACAAACAAGAACGTACCATAAGCAGGTATTGTACCTGTTAAATGTGCTGTATCGCCTGTTGTGGTAGATGGAAAACCACCTGGAGTGTAAGTACTTATTAAACCAGAACTAGCTGATTTGTAACGCGACACTGTAAAACCTGTAATATTAACTGGCGAAGCTGTAGGGTTATACAACTCAATACATTTAGTGTTACCTTTACCTCGCATGTATTTTGAGATAAACACTTTAGTACAGTTTTGTGCGCTTGCAGTTAAGCTACCAATTGTAAGTAATCCTAGTAAAACTTTTTTCATTGTGTGGGTTGTTTGGTTTTAGTTTTGGGTTATTTTATTTGTGTGCAAATGTACACTCAAATTTGGACTAACAAACCATTGTGTATAAACTTTAACAATTAGTTAATAATTAAATTACTGGCGGTTAATTTTTCATTATCAATTATTGTAGTAGTTTTAATGCCAAATAATAATTTAAAAGTAATGAAAATAAAATTTGGAACTGACGGCTGGCGTGCCATTATAGCGCAAGAATTTACTGAGCAAAACGTAGCACGTGTGGCCGAAGCTACTGCCACTTGGATTAAACAAAACGGAGGTACATCGGTAGTGGTAGGGCACGATTGTAGGTTTGCAGGCGAGCTATTTGTACATGCTATTATTAAGGTAATGAACCACCACGGCATTAAAGTATTTACAAGCAAAGGCTTTGTAAGTACTCCTATGGTATCGTTAGCCACGGTTAAGCATCAAGCGGCGTTGGGTATTATTATTACTGCATCGCACAATCCGCCAAGTTATAATGGTTTTAAATTAAAAGGCAGTTATGGCGGCCCATTATTGCCTGAGCAAGTGCAAGAAATTGAAGATATGATAGCCGATACCTGCACCGTTGATGTGCGTAGCGATTTGGGACAAAGTGCATTGTTAGAATATATTGACATGGAAACCATGTACGTAAACCATGCCGAAGCTAACTTTGACATGGATGCCATACGCAACAGCCCGTTAAAACTAGCCTACGATGCTATGTACGGAGCTGGGCAAAACGTAATGCGCCGCTTGTTCCCTGACGACGTTACCTTTTTGCACTGCGATTACAACCCAAGTTTTAATGGGCAAGCACCTGAACCTATCCACAAAAATTTATTGGAGTTTAGTGAGTTAATTCGCCTTGCCGATGGCGACATTGACTGTGGATTGTGTACCGATGGCGATGCCGACCGCATTGGCTTGTACAACAGCAAAGGCGAGTTTATTGATTCGCACCACATTATACTATTGTTAATCCATTACATGGTGAAGTACAAAGGTATTAAGGGCAAGGTGTGCACGGCATTTAGCAGTACCGTAAAAATTAAAACCCTATGCGACCATTATGGCTTGCCGTTAGATGTAGTTAAAATTGGTTTTAAATACATTTGTGGTATTATGTTGGAAGAAGACGTGCTAGTAGGAGGGGAGGAGAGCGGTGGAATAGCCATTAAAGGCCATATACCAGAGCGCGACGGAATTTGGATGGGCTTAACGCTATTTGAATTTATGGCAAAATCAGGCAAATCACTCAACGAATTAATTGAGGAGGTGTACGCTATTACGGGCAAATTTGCATTTGGACGTAACGATTTACAGTTAACTGAAACTCTTAAAAACAAAATAGTAGCCAACTGCGAAGCACGTGTGTATACCCAGTTTGGCAAATACACCGTACAACGCTTGGACGATCTTGACGGTTACAAATATTTTATTGACGACAGTACTTGGCTTATGATACGTGCCAGTGGTACCGAGCCAGTATTACGTACTTATGCCGAAGCCGCTACATTAGAAAAAGCGCAAGACATACTTAACGATGTAAAAGCGGTGCTAATGCAAGCGTAATATATTTTATACTTGTTGGCTTAGCTCTTTAACAATAAAAGTACCTTGGTTTGTAATAACACAAACCAAGGTACTTTTACTTTGTGGGCAGTAATTACAATGTTCTCTTGCTTAAATGCGGAGCAAAGTAAATTGCTTGTTTAATTTTTCACCACCTTGTAACTAAGTGTTTCTGTGGCAGTGCGCACTTTAATTATGTACATGCCATTGGCTAAGTTAGTCAGGTTAAATGTTGCGCTTCCTTCAGCATTCGTTACCTCTAGTTGTTTGCCATTAAGCTCAGTTAAATACACAGTTGCTTTTTGTGGGCCAAGGTTTACCCTTACATAACCATTGGTGGGGTTGGGGGTTAGCGTAATGTAACTTGCTAATTTGTTAGTTACACTTGTTATTACAAAATTAACGCAGTTAGATGTGTAGGTGCAACTGCTATCGGTAAGTTGTACTGCGTAACTTCCAGTAGTTGTGGGTACGTAATACTGGCTAGTAGCACCTGTTATTGGTGTGTTTCCATTAGTACAATCAATCCATTGGTAGTTTACTCCTGCTTGAATTACTATTATAGAGTCGTTAGAAACATTGACAGTAGTATTTAGTGTAGGCTTTATGTTTATTCTAACCTGCTGGTAAGTAATACCCGCAACTTTGCACGAATTATCAAAAACCTTAAACATAAATGTAAATGTGCTCGGTAGTAAATCACTATTACTACTATTACAAGGAACTTTCCATTTAAAATGCCCTGTAATCGCACCGTAACCAGTACCTCCTACAATTGGGGCAAATGGGTTAGCGCTAGTAAGCACAAACGATGCCCCAAGGTTAGAAACGGTATCCGTACCATTACACGATGGGTTGTTGCATGGGCTTACAAGCCCTAGTGTTGTGGCGTCATACATAACTGTACCATTTAAGGTATTAAATTTTATTCCAGATAGTGTTACCGTTTGCTGCTGTGTAATGGTGTCTTTAGTGGCAATATCAAATTCTATCACATCACCTGATACAGCATTAATTTCATAACCAGTAGTGGCTTGCACGCCATTTTTATAAAAAGTTATAGGAGCAATAGTAGGTAGCGTATTTGTTTGTGTTGGATATACGGTAACAACAGAACTACGATATACTTCAGCTATTTTAATACCTTGACGGTAAGCCGTTGTTTTAAAGGTGAAAATATAATTACCATCAGCTATTGAATCGTTTACTCTAAAATTAAATTCTCCAGTAGCTGTATTTAGTATTGGCTTAGTACCTACAGCTATAGCCCTAATAGGATTAGTATAATTAAACGGTATTTTAAATGTAATATAATCAGCATGAGATGCAGTAGATGTTCCGTTTTCCTTCCAATGATTAAGGCCACTACCCGCATGGCATGTAGGTCCTGTACTACTAACTGATGAGCCATCTGTCCAAACATCATTCATAGGTTTAGCCCATTCAACTGATAAAAAATCTCCATCATAATCGCTGGCATTTGGGTTGTAGTTAAACGTTTGCCCCTTAGCAAGTATAGTCAATGGAGTTTCGGTAAACATAGGTGAGTTATCGTAGCAAGGTTTTGCTTTTTTGCCTTGATACGCATACATTATAGTCCGTAACGTAAAACCTGAATTTGTAGTATTAATTAAGCCGTTTAACATACAACAATTACTGTACGAAAACACCCAACCATTAACCCCAGGTGTATAATTACCTAAGTCAATATCAGCGGATTCGTAAAAAATTTCCTGCATAGCTCCTAGTTTATTATTTCCACATTTAATTGCGGTAGCAATGTTTCCACATGATGGAGAAGATATTTCACGGTTAGAAATTTCGTTTACTACAATTTGATTAATAATTGGATGGTTGTACACGCATAACGTTTTTACTCCTGTACCAATTTCGGAAGGATTACCACCTTCGCAGGCTTGGTAAACTAATAGTTTAAATTTATATTTACCATTAAGTTGGCATACCCAAGTTATTTGCCCACCCTCTACAGCCTGTGCACACTGATAGTTTAAGTTAATTAATGTATTAGCTAAAATTAGGGTACGTAGTAGTTTTTTCATAGCGGTGTGGAGGTTATATTTCCTATACAATTTTAATAAATAATTTTAAAATTATTTAGTTTTAATTCTTTTATTAATCTACTACGTTCTCGCTAAAAATATAGTTGCACATGAATTTATTTAAATAGATGGTCATTGCTTGTTTAGTTACATACTCTTTTTTTAGAATAGTATTTTTTTTGAGCTAGTGAGAGCTTGTAGCCACAAGTGTTCGAAACGTTAATTAAGCTGAATTCCATAGCTGTTTTGTCTTATCAGGGTTACCTCCACATAGCACTACTATTTCTTTAATAATAGGGTTGTCGAGTTCAATTTAGCAATTTTATAGCTTTTAACTTTATTTAGCTTTCGATAGGCAATAATTAGTATAGCTAAAATCATAGTAATGTACAGCATTATATTTAGTAGCTATATTTTAGTTTGAAAACGATTTGAATTTAGCCGAGCTTAGATAGGTTTCCATAACTCGCAAACTTAATTTTTCACTGTTGAGCATCGAAAAAACATCAATTTAAAAACGACCTTACCACTTAATTTTTTCACCTGAAAATCAACATTTGTTTCTAGTGCCAAGGCATCAAAAGTCGCAGGCGGTATTAGTTTTAATAATTCATTTACAGTCATAAATCACTACTACCAGTTTTAAAATTAGGCTAAATCGTTACTCAATTTAATTATACTCATTTATTTGAGTAACGTTTCTAACACTTGTGGCTACAAGGTCGCACTAGCCTAAAGTGCTCAGCTATCTAATGCTAGCACTAGCGGTCAATGATACAATATTGTTACAAACAAAAACGCTCGCTTAATTAAAAGCGAGCGTTTTTGTTTCTCAAAATAATAATTTAAGTTATTTACTTATCTTATTTAACCGATTGTGCTAAAGCCTTAAAAGCTTCAGGGTTGTTCATTGCTAAGTCAGCCATAGTTTTGCGGTTTAACTTAATGCCTTTAGCATTTAATTTACCTATAAACACTGAGTAACTCATATCAAACTCGCGTACTGCTGCGTTGATACGTACAATCCATAAAGCACGAAAATTGCGTTTCTTAGCTCTACGATCGCGAAATGCGTATTGTTGACCTTTTTCCCAGGTATTTTTGGCTACTGTCCACACATTTTTGCGTGATCCAAAATAACCTTTGGTGCGTTTGAGTATTTTTTTTCTTCTTGCTCTCGAAGCTACGTGATTGACTGAACGTGGCATATTGTTGAATGTTTTTTTGTTTAAAGCGACTAATATCGTATTTTACGTATTAATACTTGTGCTTTTTAACTGGTTTTATACTATTACTTAACCTTTAAAAATTAGCGTTGTTTCTTACGGCTAATTACTTTACTAATAACAAGTGTATACGTGCAGCATCGCGCTCGTGTACTAATCCTGAATGAGTAAGTGCTCTTTTTTGTTTGGTAGTTTTCTTGGTAAGAATGTGGCGTTTGTACGCGTGCTTACGTTTGATTTTACCAGTTCCAGTTAACGTAAAACGTTTTTTTGCACTGGAATTAGTTTTCATTTTTGGCATGATTTATCTTCTATTGAATTATTATTTTGAGATGGCGAATATATGCACTTCATTTTTGTTACACAACTATTATTACACATTAATTTTAACTTCGTCTCAAATTATTGCCTGCAGTACCTTACATTTGCACAAAAATAAACATAAAATTATGATTGAAAGACCCACACACACCTACATTGCCAAAACGTTAATGAATTTTGAAGAGTTGCTTGCCGATGAACTTGACGCATTAGGTGCTACCGATATTGAAATACTGAACCGTGCCGTAAAATTTACGGGCGATAAGGAAGTAATGTACAAAGCCAACTACTACTGCCGTACGGCTTTACGCATATTACAACCCATAACTACATTTAATGTAACCAACCAACAGGAACTATACGACAAGGTAAAGGCCGTAAAATGGGAGGAGTTTTTTACCGAAAAACAAACCTTTGCCTTTGATACCACCGAAACAAAATCGGAATTTACCAACTCCTTATTCGTATCAATGAAAGCCAAAGATGCCGTAGCCGATAGGTTTAGAGAGCTGAAAGGCATACGCCCTTACGTGGATAAGGAGTTTCCGGATATGCGCATTAATATTCATATTTTTAGAGAAAGCGCTACACTATCGTTAGACACATCTGGTACATCGCTCCACAAACGTGGCTACCGAACTGATAGCACTAAAGCACCTATTAACGAAGTGCTATCAGCAGGGTTAATAATGATGACTAAGTGGGACAAAAAAAGCTTGTTTGTTGACCCAATGTGTGGCTCGGGCACTAACTTAATTGAAGCTGCTATGATGGCCTACAACATGCCTGCAGGTTACCATCGCAAGGAATATGGGTTTGAAAACTGGTTAAATTTTGATCCTATATTATGGAACGAAATTAGAGCCGAGGGCAAGGCCAACATTCGTACCGAAGGCCCTGAAATTGTGGGTATTGATAGTGCTACCTCAGCTGCTATTATTGCCAAGGGCAATATTAAAAGTGCGGATTTAGGTTATAAAATTAAAGTAATAACTGGTGCTTTTGAGGAGTATAAGCACGAGTACGAAAAAGGTACTATGATGATAAACCCTCCCTATGGCGAGCGATTAGATAAAGATAACCTTGATGAATTGTATCAATTAATTGGCGATACCTTAAAGAAAAACTTTAAAGGATTTGATGCCTTTGTATTATCATCAAACATGGAGGCCATGAAAAAAATTGGCTTAAAACCCAAACGTCGTTACAATGTGATGAATGGCTCGTTAGAATGCAAGTTTAACCACTACGAAATGTTTGCTGGCACCCGTAAAGATTATGTAGTGAGTAGGTTGTAGTGTAATACACCGAACTATTGGCTGTTATGTTTTTGAATAAATTTTAAAGCATAACAGCCAGTATTGCGTTAAGTAATAACATTTTTTAGTTGTAACTAGAAGAGAAAACCTAAGCTGAAATGCAAGCATCAATTATCAAAAATTCTATAATCCTTTTAGCTGTATTCTTCATTGAGTGGTGGTTAATTTATTATTCTCCACTTAATTTATCTGAGCGCGTAGTAGCATTAAATGTAAAGATTAATGGCGTTCTATTAGTTGGTCTTATTGTAACTATTTTTATTTTTGCGCAAAAAAGTTTTTTACGCAAAAATCCTACTGCGACTATTTTTAAATTAACTGTTTTAGGTACTACCATTTGCATTGTTGCCCAAATAGCTTTTCAAGCAATTAGACAACCTTTTTTGATAGTTACATCAGTAAATGAAAGGTTTTACTACTTTTTACTTGGTACAATTGTCGTTTCAGTTTATGGAGCTATTTTATCCTTTCTTGTGGCATTTCAACTTAAAACCCAAAAAAATAGGGCAACTTATTTTACTTATTATTGGTTTTGTACTAATAGCAGTTGTTATATAGCATTTGAGTACTACTAGTTTTAAGTAACCTAGCCTATTACGCTCTAAAAGATTTTGTTGGGGTTTAAAACACTGTTAAATGGGTTATATTTCATAAATGTTGAGCAACAACAAAAAATATATTCTGCAAAATTTGTTAAACAATAGTATATTACTATTGTGTATAGCTTTACAATTTGTAATTATAAAGCTATATATATGGCTATCAGTTAGCGAACTACTGCAATTTTCAATACGGTATTAAATGCGACTGCAGTATTAGTTAAAGCATGTGCCAGTAATGCGTGGGGTTAGTTGCTAATGTTTTGTGTAGTACTAACGCATCGTCAAAATACTTAAAGGCATCGCTGGTATTGCGCAGCGTATAATGATAACTATAAATGAACCACAGCGCAAGCCCTGCAATAATTTTAAGTACAAATAATCCACTACTTACCGCAGGCGTTAACTCTGCAATGCGCAATAGTTTAACCCGCTGAATAAGGGCTACACATATTATAAAATAAATTAAGGGGAGTAAAATATTCATTAAAAACGTTTTTTTTATAGAATTAAATTGTGTAGTTAGAGTTTAAAATTAAAGTAACTTATTGTACTTGTTAATAGGCTAATAGAGGCTCTTGTGAGACCAAATTTATGGCTTGTGTATATAAACTTTGGCGGTTATTAATAAACGGAACTTTAAGAAAACAAATGTAAAATTTTAACCGTGTAACACTCGTAAATAATTTGGCAATGCTACTCTACAATAGTAATAGACGCTATATTGGCTGAAGTACTGTTATAAACAGCCAATTTATCGTTTAATAAGTTAGTTAAAAGGAATATTTACACGTTAGACTACTAATTTTAATTTAAATAATTTGGCAGTATTAAAATAAATAATAACTTTGATATTATAAACTAATTTCTATACACGATGAAACAACTCTACACTACCACAAAAACTATCATTACTTTAGCGTTTTTAACCGCATTAACGCTAACCACTAAAGCCCAAAACAACGTAGGCATAGGTACCACAGCCCCCAACCCCAAAGCCATACTGGAGTTGCAAGCCATTGACAAAGGCCTACTTGTGCCGCGCCTCACTGGTTTACAAATGAATGCCATACCACTTACTGCTACAGAGGACGGCTTACTAATTTATAACACGGATAGTGCGTGCTATTGTTTTTACAACAAAATAGCATGGCAAAACCTATGCAAACAATTAGATACCGTTGCACTAAAAATTTACTTAACCACCCACAATAAAATAATTAATAAACTAACCACCACTGCCAATACTATTAAAAGCACGGTGAATGGCGTAGCCGATAGTGCCACAATAATTAACAGTATAACTAACACTTACGACACTCTTACAGGGGCATTTATTACCACAGTTAATGGCGTGCCCACCACAGCCATATTGTTACCCAACACCACTTCAATAACCGATAGCATAACCTCCCAAGCATGGCTACTCAAAGGTAATAACGCCAATGCTACCAACCAACTAGGCACGCTTAACGCACGCAACCTTAACATTATAACCAATAGCACCACACGCATAAGCGTAATGAGTGGCACGGGCAACGTAGGTATAGGGCAAACACTACCAAGTGCTAAATTAGACGTACTGGGCGACGTACAATTTAGCAACGACCTTAAACCCGCTGGATTAAGCGGTACTACGGGCGACTTACTCATTAGCCAAGGCGCAGGCTTAGCTCCTAAATGGGTGGCACAAAACACCATAGTGACCACTACTGCTAACACACTTACTAACCCAATTAACACCATAACCAGCACTGTTAATGGGGTAACAGCTACCGCACCAGCAGTAAACACCGTGAGTAATACGTACAACACTACCACTGGTGACCTTAGCACTACCGTTAACGGAGTAACGGGCGCAAACGTGGTTATACCCACCGCACAAAACATTACCGATAGTATTAAAACCCAAGCATGGTTACTTAAGGGTAACGCTGGCACTACGGCAGGTACTAACTTTATAGGCACTACTGATAACCAAGATTTGGTGTTTAAGCGCAACAACGTACAGGCAGGCTTAATTAATACTGCGCTGCAAAACACAGCGTTGGGTGTAAGTGCATTAAACCCTACCACCACAGGTAGTGCTAACACAGCATTTGGTTTTAATGCACTAATGGCTAACACTACGGGTGGTAATAACACCGCCATAGGCACTAGTGTATTGGCTAACAACCTTATTGGTCATAATAACGTAGGATTAGGTTACCTTACGCTAAATAAAAATGACTCGGGTACTGTTAATGTGGCCATCGGTGCATATTCAATGCAGAACCAGCAGGGTAACAACTGTCACGGTAATACAGCTTTGGGCTATGGTACGCTAGCTGGCAATCTGTCGGGTAGCGCTAATGTTGCCGTAGGTTATTTTGCTTTACGTGTAAATACTAGTGGTACTGAGAATACCTCGGTGGGTAATCAAAGTATGTATTACAATACTACTGGGCAGAACAATGTGGCACTAGGTAGTGCTGCTCTTCATGTTAATACTACAGGGAATTTTAATTCTGCCATAGGGGCACGCGCTCTTTATGGTAATACTACAGGAAATGATAATGTAGGCATAGGTTACTACTCGCTTGCTAATAATAACAGCGGACGTGGCAATACAGCACTAGGTGTGACTAGTCTTATTTCTAATACTAGTGGGAGGGACAATGTGGCACTAGGTATAGCTAGCCTTCTTCGCAATGCTACTGGTAGCGATAATGTAGGGATAGGTGCGAATTCGTTGTATTTAAATACTACGGGAGGTGGTAATGTAGCAGTAGGCCGCGATGCGGGAAAGGGCATAGCTGCAGGTAATGCCAACACAAGTATAGGCTCAAGTACAATGGTTTATATCAATAGTAACAAAAACACCGCCTTAGGCACTGGAGCTTTCGCTGGAGCATTTGCTCCCTTAGTGTCAAGTACTAAAACTTGTCCAAGCACCAATGTTACTATAGCAAGTGGCCAAGTAATCATAACTGGGCACGGCTTTGGTACTGCTCCCGCAAGTATTTATGTACAAGTTACGAGTACTGGCGCCGTACCCGCTCCTTACGGTCAGGGTAGTGTTTTTCTCGGAAATATTATTGACGCCAATACTATTGATTTTGGTAATCAAATTTTTAGCCAAGGTACAGGTACACTTACCTTTACCCCACATGATACCACAGTAAACCAATACGTTAACAGTACAGCTATTGGTTACGACGCGCAACCTACTGCCAGCAACCAAATACAATTAGGAGATGGTAACGTAACTGAGGTGCGCACACGTGGCACGCTAGTGCCTAGCATTACCAACACGGCAGATGTAGGCACTGCACTATTACGCTGGCGCAACGCTTATTTTGCAGGTAGTGTAAATGCAAGTTGTGGCGTGCTGGTGTGCTCTGACGTACGCTACAAGCAACAAATAACACCACTTACTAACTCGTTAGCCAAGCTAACCAAGCTACAAGGGGTTAATTATTATTTTAAAACCAACGAGTTTAAAGACCGTAATTTTAATACTAACCTACAAATAGGCGTAATAGCCCAAGAGGCCGAAAAAATACTACCCGAAGTAGTAAGCACCGATGCCGCAGGCTACAAAAGCGTAGATTATAGCAAGTTTACCCCTTTACTAATTGAGGCCATAAAAGAACTAAACACCAAGCACGATAAAGAAATACAAGAGCTACGCCAAGAGATAGAGTTGCTAAAAAAGAAATAATGTACGTAGTAGCATTTCAACTTAAAACCCAAAAAATAGGGCAACTTATTTTACTTATTATTGGTTTTGTACTAATAGCAGTTGTTATACAGCATTTGAGTACTACTACTAGTTTTAAGTAACCTAGCCTATTACATTCTAAAATATTTTGTTGGGGTTTAAAATATTGTTGGGGTCAAATGCTTGTTTAATTCCCGCAAATAAATTAAAGTGAGTGGGTGTCATTACCACGTCCATATACGGTTTCTGTACTAAACCAATGCCGTGTTCGCCACTAATAGTGCCGCCTAGCTGGTAGCATAGTTCAAACAATTGGCGTATGGCTTTGGGTATTTCGTTATGCCATTGTTCGTTGGTTAGCGTGTCTTTTAAAATATTAACGTGTAGGTTACCATCGCCCGCATGCCCATAACACACTGATTTAAAGCCATATTGCTCGCCTAATTTTTTAACCCCTTGCAATAGCGCTGGCATTGCGGCACGTGGCACCACGGTGTCTTCTTCCTTATAGGCTGATTGATGCTTTACGGCTTCGCCAATTTTACGGCGAGCTTTCCATAGCAATTCTTTTTGCTGTTCGCTATCAGCATACAGTACATCAATAGGGCTATGTGGCTGTAACACCCCAACAACTTGTTCGGCTTGTTGCTGTAGCAAGTCAAGGTTATTGCCATCAAGCTCAATGAGTAAATGTGCCTGCGTTTCGTTAGTTAATGTAAGCTGTAAAGTGGGATCGTAATGCGCCACTAATTCAAGGGCATCACGCTCCATAAATTCGCATGCGCTTGGTGTTACGCCCGCTTTAAATATACTGGTAACCGCTTGGCAAGCATCAGTAGCCGATGCAAACGGCACTAGCATCAGTACATTTTTAGTAGGCAATGGTAGTAGTTTAACTGTGATTTTAGTTACTACTGCCAATGTACCTTCGCTACCTATAATTAAGTGAGTAAGGTTGTAGCCTGTGGAGTATTTAAGCGTATTAGCCCCTGTGTTTATTATATCGCCGTTGGCCAGCACAATTTCTAGGTTTAAAATATAATCGCGTGTAGTGCCGTATTTAACTGCACGTGGGCCACCGCTGGCGTGGGCTACATTACCGCCCATCATACACGAACCCCAACTTGCAGGGTCAGGCGGATAAAATAATCCTACTGCTTTTACGGCTTGTTGCAACTCATAATTAATAACCCCAGGTTCAATGGTAGCTTGCAGGTTATGTTGGTCAATAGCTAGTATTTGGTTCATTTTGTGCAAACTCAATACTACACCGCCCATTATTGGCAATGCACCTCCGCTAAGCCCTGTGCCTGCACCTCGTGGCGTTACGGGTATTAAGTGGGTATTACAATAACTTAAAATTTGACTAACCTGCTCAGTACTTGTTGGCGTAAGTACACAGTCGGGCATGTAGTGTAAATCCTCAGTGTGGTCGGCACCGTAGGGGTGTTTTTGGTCGTTATTGGTTATTATATTTTGATTACCCACTATGGTTTCAAAATAAGTAATATGTTCAGCTGTTACGGTGGTATAATTAGTGTGCATAAATTAGGTGTTAAAGTAATAGCATAAGTTGTTGTTTTAAACCAAAAGGCTACCTCGTTATTAGTGAGATAGCCTTTTTAATGGTGTAAGAGTGTTATTATAAATTTAAATAATTAACATAGCATCGCCGTAGGTTAAAAACTTGTATTTGTCTTTAATGGCAGTTTTGTATGCTTCTACAATTAAATCGTGTCCGCCAAATGCACTTGCCATCATATACAATGTTGATTCGGGCGTATGAAAGTTAGTAACCATACAATTGGCAATACTAAAATCGTAAGGCGGAAAAATAAATTTGTTTGTCCAGCCGTCGTAAGGTTTTAATAAACCATTGGTAGAAACACTACTTTCAATAGAGCGCATAACAGTTGTACCTACGGCACAAATGCGCTTATTTTCTTCAATAGCACGGTTCACACGGTTGCAGGTAGCTTCAGTTATTATGGTTTGTTCGCTATCCGTTTTGTGTTTTGTTAAATCCTCTACCTCCACCGTACGAAACGTGCCTAAGCCTACGTGTAAAGTAGTATAGGTTAAATCGCAGCCTTTAATTTCGAGTTTTTTAAGTAATTCTCTACTAAAGTGCAATCCCGCTGCTGGTGCTGCTACTGCACCTTCGTGCTTAGCAAACACAGTTTGAAAACGCTCTGTGTCGGTTTCGTTAATTTCGCGTTTAATGTATTTAGGTATTGGGGTTTCACCCATTTCGTGCAACGCCGTTCTAAACTCTTCGTAATTACCGTCGAATAAAAAACGTAGTGTACGCCCACGTGAGGTGGTGTTGTCAATAACTTCGGCCACTAGGGTATCATCGTTATTAAAATAAAGTTTGTTGCCAATACGTATTTTACGAGCAGGGTCAACTAATACGTCCCACAGGCGGCTTTCGGCATTTAGCTCACGTAATAAAAACACTTCTATTTTGGCACCTGTTTTTTCCTTATTGCCATACATACGAGCGGGAAACACTTTGGTGTCGTTAAATATAAACACATCACCATCATCAAAATAGTTAATAATGTCTTTAAACTTTTTGTGCTTAATTGTGCCTGCCTTACGGTCAATAACCATTAGTTTGCTTTCGTCGCGGTTTTTAGCGGGGCTTTCGGCTATTAGTTCTTTGGGTAGTTCGAACTTAAAATGTGATAACTTCATAATATTACGGTATTAGAAATTGATTAATTATAATTAAGTTGCAAAAGTACTTTTTTTTATAAGAGTATAGTTAATTAAATTACTAAATTATAAATACAGCTACAAAAACAAAACTAGTGCTTAAATTTAAACGCTAGTTTTGTTTAAACTATCAATTTTAAAAACACCATATGAATTTTAAACTAATTACACTACTTGTTATGGTAGTAAACACAAGTATTGCGCAAAATACAGGTTGGCAAACCGTAACAGGCTTTGGTACTAACCCTGGCGCGTTAAACATGTATTCGTATGCGCCCGCTAACTTGCCTAGCAATGCTCCGTTAGTAGTGGTAATGCACGGTTGCTCGCAAACTGCTACCACCATAGCTGCGCAAACTGGTTGGAATACTATGGCCGCACGCCACGGGTTTTATGTAGTGTACCCTGAGCAAGTAAGTGCCAACAATAGTAGCTTATGTTTTAATTGGTTTGACGCTACCGACCAAAGCAAAAATCAGGGCGAAACAATGTCAGTAAAACAAATGATTGATTACATGCGCCTGCATTACAGCGTAGATAGTAGTCGTATATTTGTTACGGGGCTATCAGCAGGGGCGTGCATGACTAATGTAATGATGGCGTGCTATCCGCAATTAATTAACAAAGGGGCTGTAATGTCGGGCGTAGCTTACAAGGCAGCATCGTCATCGCTTGCGGCATCAACCGCACTTAACGGTTATGTAGTAAACACTCCTGCACAATGGGGTAATTATGTACGTAACGAAAACCCAACTTATACGGGCGCCTACCCTAAAGTAGCGGTGTTTCAGGGTACTGGCGATTTTGTTGTAAATTATAATAATGCTACCGAAATAGTGAAACAATGGACTAACGTACACACTACCGACCAAACGGCCGACGCCACCGTAACCTCGTTTGCAGGCAACCCCTACGTTACCCAAAAAACATACAACGATACTACGGGCGCACCTATATTGGAAACCTATATCATAAGTACCTTTGCACACGCTATAGCGTTAGATACTGGCACGTGTTTTATGCAATGCGGTGCTACGGGTACTTACGCTTACGACATTAATTTTAATAGTACTTATTGGGCAGCTTACTTTTTTAATATTTTAAAATTTCCAAGTGCAATAACAGGTTTAACTAATGTGGCTATTAATCAAACTAATGTAACCTATAGCGTACCATTGCATGCGGGCAGTACCTATTACTGGGAAACAGCGCCAACGGCTACCATACCTAGCGCACAAAATAATAACAATACCGTAACTGTAAATTTTGGCACACAAAGTGGCTATATACAAGTACTTGAAACTGATGCTAATGGTTGCATGATAGGACCTATTAAATTATGGATAAATGTAGGCGGTGCGGTTACTAACATTGCTAATGCAACCAATACCGCTCCAAATTGGTATTATGCTAACGAAAACACCACACTATACCTTACCAACCTTGATAGTAACCCAAGCGGTACATTAACACTACTTGGCATAGATGGTAAAACAATACACCAACAAACCGTTAGTGCCAACACCATAGCATTACCCCAAAGTATTGGAACTGGTGTGTATATAGCACGCTTGCTAGTAGGGAATACAGTTGTGGTGAAGAAAATAAGTGTTGTGAAATAGTTTGCAAAATGAAATTTAAAAGAGTATAATTATGTGTATTAAAAGAGTTACCACTAATTTAATAAAATAAACTATGGAACAAGAAGGTAAAGAAACAAATGTAAAAGCGACAATAAATGCAGTAACTGGGCTTATTCAAGCCATTCCAGTGTATCAAGATGTTTTGCAGCCAGCAGCCAAACAAGTAGGGGTATCTTTGGAAGTTATCTCTAAAACAGTAAACATTGCTTTGGCACCGGTAAAAGCCCTTGTTTGGGGCTATGAAAAAATAGAGGGATTTATTACTACAAGAGTTTCTGAGAAACTTAAAAATGTTCTGGAAGAAAATATAATAACACCACCACTTCAAGTAGCTGGTCCAGCAGTTGAAGCATTGCGTTACTCTGGTTATGATGCCAATCTGAGAGAATTATATGCTAATTTATTGGCAAATTCTATGGATAGAGAAACAGTTCATAAAGCACACCCTGGATTTGTTGAAATATTAAAAAATTTATCAAGTGACGAAGCTGTTATTTTAAAAGCCTTTGTTCATACTCTAAGGTTTCCTCTTATAGACATAAAGGCTACTATTGAAGATAATTCTAACTATTTTAATGTACTTACTAATTATTCTCATTTAAATAAAATCGTGACAATTAGCAGTCCTGATTTAATCTCTTCTTATTTAGACAACTTGGTGAGACTTGGTATTTTAGAAATACCATCATTAGTATATATGGTTGGTGAAAATATTTATGAGCCATTAGAAAATGATGACGACTTACATTCAACTAAAGAAGATATAATAAACCGACTAGACAGAAAAGTAACTTTTGACCGAAAACAAGTTAGAGCAACAACATTCGGTCGTCAATTTATTCAAAATGTTGTTGCAGACAAGTGATAACTAGCAATGTATTAAACAAAAGTTTGCAGAATTAAGAGACTCTACGAATTACGTGGTATCATCATATTAGTTTCTTAAGCAAAATAAAAGATACCGCAGAAAGAGCATTTTACATAATTTCAAAAAGCTAAATAACAACACTTACTCAAAAACTAACAACCACACCATGAAACTTGCATTAGTAGGTGCTACAGGACTTGTAGGACAAAAAATGATTGAGGTATTGCAGGAATTTAACATTCCCATTACTGAATTTATACCCGTGGCAAGCGCGCGTAGCGCAGGCAGCACGGTAACATACAATAACAAAGCCTACACTGTTGTAACGCCCGAGGTAGCATTAACCATGCAGCCTAGCGTAGCATTGTTCTCAGCAGGGGGAAGCGTGTCGTTAGAGTGGGCTCCACAATTTGCCGCCATTGGTTGCACAGTAGTTGATAACTCAAGCGCATGGCGCATGGATACTAGCAAAAAACTAATAGTACCCGAAGTTAATGGTAACGCACTTACCGCTACCGATAAAATAATAGCCAACCCTAATTGTAGCACTATACAATTAGTAATGGTGCTAAAACCCCTACACGATGCTTACAAAATAAAACGTGTAGTAGTAAGTACCTACCAATCGGTTACTGGCACTGGCGTTAAAGCTGTGGAGCAATTAATGCAAGAACGCTCAGGTGCTACCGTTACCAAGGTGTATCCGCATACTATTGATATGAATGTACTGCCACACATTGATGTGTTTATGCCCAACGACTACACCAAGGAAGAAATGAAAATGGTAAACGAAACCCAAAAAATAATAGGCGATACTACCATTAAACTTACTGCTACTGCCGTGCGCATACCTGTAATGGGCGGGCATAGCGAGAGTGTAAATATTGAATTTGAAAACGAATTTGATATTGCCGCCGTAAAACAACTATTAACTGCAACACAAGGTATAGTAGTGCAAGACGATGTGGCCAATAACCACTACCCAATGCCGCTAACGGCACACAACAAAAACGAAGTATTTGTGGGGCGCATACGCCGTGATGAATCCCAAGCTAATACTTTAAATTGCTGGATAGTAGCTGATAATCTACGTAAGGGTGCCGCAACCAATGCAGTACAAATAGTGCAGTTATTATTAACTAAAGGCTGGGTGTAGTAGTTATTATTGCAAAAAAAATCGTTAACTAAGTGTTAACGATTTTTTTTTGCAATTACGTTGTGTGTAACAAATTATATTTTTATTTATCGTCCAAACTGACTATCGTCTTTATCGCCACGGTTGGGGTCTTCTAACGGAAAATCTTTGCGTAACGGAAACACAGTAAGGTCTTCCATATTTAATATGCGTTTTAAATTAGGGTGTCCCTTAAATTTAATACCATAAAAATCCCAAGCTTCGCGCTCCATCCAATTGGCACTACTGTACAATGGCACTACTGATTGTAACTCGGCATTATCTAACGTAAAATAAGTTTTGATGCGTATGCGCCAATTTTTTTCTAAATTGTGTAGCATATACGTCATACCTAATAATTCTTTTTCGGTATTAGGAAAATGCGTACCACACATAGTAGTAAGGTAAGTAAAGCCTAACTCTTTTTCTTCTTTTAATAGTTTTAACACATCATACACACTATTAGGTTTTATGGTAATAGTAAACATATCCAGTAATTGTGTTTCCACAATGGCGTCGGCTAGTTTAGCATTAATAGTGTCTTCAAACTCGGTACGTGCTAAGGCAGTAGTAGTTTCGGGTATTGGGGGAGTTTCGTTTTCCATGTTATTCAATTCCGTAATTATTTAACATTTGTGTGTATTCGGCTGAATCTCTACGGCGTATTGTTTCTTTAGTTTTCGACAACTCTTGTATTCTAATTAAGCCATCAATTATTTGCTCTGGGCGTGGCGGACAGCCTGGCACGTACACATCAACAGGTATAATACGGTCGATACCCTGTAATACGCTATAGGTATCAAATATACCTCCGCTTGAGGCACATGCCCCTATCGACATTACCCACTTAGGCTCCGCCATTTGCTCATATACTTGACGCAAAATAGGCGCCATTTTTTTAGAGATAGTACCCGCCACCAATAATAAATCAGCTTGGCGTGGCGAAAAACTAATGCGCTCTGAACCAAAGCGTGCCAAATCGTAATTAGATGCCATAGTACTCATAAATTCGATACCACAGCATGAAGTAGCAAATGGCAATGGCCATAACGAATTGGCACGTGCTAATCCTACGGCTTTATCTAACGATGTTACTTGAAACCCTTGTCCGTCGTAGCTTGCCGGAACTTCCGATGCATCTACTATTTTAACTGGTGTTGCCATATTATTAATTATTTTAATATTATTCTAACATAACTTAACTTATTCCCATTTTAAAGCACCTTTAAGTTTTATATAATAAAAGGCAGCTAATACAAAACCAATGAATAATAACATTTCCACAAACATTACTAAACCTGTGCCGTCGGCTACCCATGCTTTAAAATTTACGGCCCAAGGGTACATAAATATAATTTCTACGTCAAACAATACAAATAATATTGCTACCAAAAAATATTTAATTGAAAACGGAATACGTGCATTACCTTGAGATTCTATACCACACTCAAAGGGGTTTAACTTATTTTGTGTGCCACGCTTAGGACCTATGGAATGCGTTACTACCATAGTAAATGCTACAAAACCGAGTGCCGCTAATAGGGTAAAAATTATTGGTAAATAGTCAATTGCTGATGTCATTATTGTAATTAAAATTAGTAAATATTATTAATGGTTAAAATTAGTAAAGTTTTTAGATTGTATTTGTTTTATGTTCATGTTTTTTACGAGTAGTTAGTTGTAATGCCAATTTGAAATTTTAAGTAGTCCAATTAATTGCTTCAAAAACATATGAGTATGAGCAAATACTTTTTACAATTTCCTCAGATAATTTATTGGTAGTTTCAGTGATAAAATCACTAAGTTGTTCCAGTGTTTTATTTAATTTATTAGTTAGCTTTCTTTTAACTACAGCCCAAATTTTCTCCGCAGGGTTAAGTTCTGGACTGTATGGAGGCAAAAAAATAAGTACTATGTTTTCAGGTATTTTTAATTTTTTAGCTTTATGAAAAGCACCATTATCTAGCACCATGAGCTTAAATTCATTAGGATTATGGTCAGAAAATTGATCAAGAAATACCTGAAAGGTTGCCGCATTACACTCAGGCATTTCTAATAAAAACTTATCTCCATTTAAGGGTGAAAATGCTCCAAATAAAAACAATGATTGGAAAACTTGTTGGAAAATACAAATTGGTTTTACCCCTTTTGCCGTGAGTGCACGACCGTTTTTTGTAAACAATCCTGTGCGTGTTTCGTCTTGAAAATATAAATTTATTTCTGTATATTTTTCGTCTGTTTTGAGGATAACTTCTTGGCAGATTTGACCAAACTTTTTTTAAAAGCATCAACTTCTTCAAGATCCTTGTTAACGTGGCTTTTACGAGCAACCTTTATTTTAGAATTAAAGTGCTTAGTAGAATATTTCAACAATGTATTGTATTTTATTATAACGCCATGTTCTTTTTCCAACCATTGTTGAAGTTCTACATATCCTTGTATCCCATTTTTTGGGTCTTTTAATTTAGTCTCAACCAACTTATGTTCTTTTTCATTTAGAATACGCTTTTTAAAACCAGTTCTTTTATGTTTAAGTAAGGAATCTATACCCGAGTTAAGGTACATATTCTGAAACT
>JAYWFU010000109.1:0-5260 GCA_043778625.1 Bacteroidia bacterium
TCTAAGGTTAGCATCAAGCTCGGCTAATGCTTTAGTATCATTTTGTGGGCGGCGTAATACTCCTAGTTTTCTAGCTACATTACTGGAGTGTACGTCTAACGGGCAGGAGAGTTTGGCAGGGTTAATATTCCAAATACCAAAATCTACCCCTGTAGTATCTTTGCGGCATAACCATCTAAGCCACATATTTATTCGTTTGGCTACGCTACCTTTGTTAGGGTCGGCTACATGTTTTTCGGTGCGTGGCGCATGAGGTATTTCAAAGAAAATTTTGTTAAACTGATGAATGGCTGGCTGTAACGAAGTTTCGGTTTGATGTGTATTAAATAGGGATTCTAACCCACCATGATTAGTATAAATATGGTGCAATGCTTTAATGAAAAATTTAAAATCTTCGCCGTTAAACGTTCGGTGTACAAAGCTATCTAACGTTTTGAGTTGATTATTAGTGTGCGACATTACAAAATCGTAGGGCGAATCACCTAACAAATCCATCATACGATGGCCGTTTTTAGTAATTACTGTTCTATTACCCCACGCAATTGTAGCAGCCAAAAAACCCGAAATTTCTATGTCCTCTTTACTCGAATATCTGTGCGGAATACTTATAGGATCTGGGGCTATAAAATTAGTAGTATTGTATTGTAGTACTTTGTAATCAAGAAAGTCTCGTAACTCGTTTTTTGGAATAACCATTTAGCACTACTATTAATTAGCGTACTGTTGTAACCAAATTAAAGCTTTTTGTTTTGTTTTAAAACTACGTATAGGCGATTTTAATTGCGCTACTCTCGCAAAAATAGTTACCATTAATCGTTGCGAGTCCGAATTAGTAATAACAGCACTTGCCAGCGTATACTTGTTAAAGAACTTACTTTTAATTAAACCTTTAAATTCGTGTTCAATTAGTACATCTTCTTTTGCAGTAATAACACACGGAAATATAGTATCATACTTCTTATTAAAACTACGCAGTTCATCAGCAATTTCAAAAAACTCTTTATAGCCTAACACATCAATACTTGTAGCATCTACATGTATTATTTTGTCGGAACGTAAAGTAAGTGTAATGGCCATAATACAGTAGTTAAATCATTAGTATAAAACTAAATTAATTTTTGTTGTAAAACAAGTTTAATTGCTTACATTTTGTAATTTACTTCCATATCGTTTTGATACGATTTCAATTCATCTCGCAGTTTTGCGGCACCAATAAAATCCATCTCCTTAGCTGCTTTTTCCATAGCTTTTCGAGTAAGGTTTATTTTTTTGGTAAGTTGTTCCTTAGTCATGTATTCAAATGCTGATTCAGCAGCCGTAACAAGCCTTTCGGCAGTTTCGTAGTATGGTTTTACCTTATCAGTTTTGGGTAAGCTACTAAGTGTGGTTTCGTCGTCGAGCTTACTAATTTCAATTTGCGTAAGTACAGGCAATGGTTTATGCAATGGTGTGGGTACTTTATCGTTATCAGTATTATACTTAATTTGTTTTTGGCGGCGTAGCTCAGTTTCGCTAATACAGGCTTGCATACTTTTAGTCATCTTATCCGCATAAAATATCACACGTCCGTTTACGTTACGTGCCGCACGCCCCACGGTTTGTGTAAGCGAGCGATTATTGCGCAAAAAGCCCTCCTTATCAGCATCTAATATAGCCACTAACGATACTTCGGGCAAGTCTAACCCTTCGCGCAATAAGTTTACGCCAATAAGCACGTCAAACAAGCCTTTGCGCAGGTCGCCCAATATTTCTACACGTTCCAAAGTATCTACCTCGCTGTGTATATAGCGGCAGCGTACGTCCATTTTTATTAAATATTTACACAGTTCTTCGGCCATACGTTTGGTAAGCGTGGTTACTAGCACACGTTCGTCGGCTTTGGCACGCAGTTGTATTTCGTGTAACAAATCATCTACCTGATTGGCCGATGGTCGCACCTCTATCACAGGGTCTAATAATCCTGTGGGGCGTATAATTTGTTCAATAATTTCGCCTCCAGTTTGCCCTAGTTCGTAGTCAGCAGGGGTGGCACTAACGTATATAGTTTGGCCAAGCATGCTTCTAAATTCTTCAAATTTCAACGGTCTATTGTCAAGGGCAGACGGTAATCTAAAGCCATAATCTACCAAGTTAATTTTGCGCGAACGGTCGCCACCAAACATGGCACCTATTTGTGGTACCGATACATGGCTTTCGTCAATTACCATCAAAAAATCCTTAGGAAAATAATCTAACAAACAAAACGGACGAGCACCAGTTTTGCGTTTATCAAAGTAGCGCGAATAATTTTCGACTCCACTACAATACCCCAGCTCCCGCATCATTTCAAGGTCGTAGGTTACACGGTCTTCTAATCGTTTGGCTTCCAACGGTTTGCCTTGTTCGTTAAAAAACTCCACTTGGCGCATCATATCATCTTGTATTTGAATAATGGCTTCCTGCATGCGCTCTTTAGTAGTCATAAACAGGCTGGCTGGGTTTATTACCGCACCTTCCATACTTTCGAGGGTACGCCCAGTAGCAGGGTCAAACATTTCAATATCTTCTATTTCGTCGCCAAAAAAATAAATACGGTACGCATAGCCATCAGCCACCAAGTACACATCTACCGTATCGCCTTTTACTCTAAAATTACCTCGTTTAAATTCGGCTTCGGTACGGCTGTACAGCGCTTGTACTAGTTGGTGCAAAAATATATTACGGTTAAGTATCTGCCCTTTTTTTAAAGTAATAACGTTGGCATAAAAATCCTCAGGGTTACCCATACCATAAATACACGATACGCTCGATACCACAATAATGTCGCGCCTTCCGCTCATAAGTGTGCTGGTGGTACTCAAGCGCATTTGCTCCAACTCTTCGTTTATGGCAAGGTCTTTTTCAATGTAAGTATTGGTAGTAGGTATAAATGCTTCGGGCTGATAGTAGTCGTAGTATGATACAAAATATTCTACCCTATTGTTAGGAAAAAATTGCTTAAACTCGCTGTATAACTGCGATGCAAGTGTTTTGTTATGGCTTAATATTAATGTTGGACGCCCAGTTTGTTGTATAACATTGGCCACTGTAAACGTTTTTCCTGAGCCTGTAACCCCTAATAACACTTGGCTTTCGGTGCCGCTATTAACACCTGTAACTAATTGTTGTATGGCTTGTGGTTGGTCGCCAGTGGGTTTAAAATTAGAGTGTAAGTCAAAAGTATGCATGGTAGTCTATGTTATTTATTGTACTGCAAAAATACTTTTTATTACATTAGTTTTGTGGGTATGAAAAAAATACTTTTTTTATTATTAGCTTGTAATTTATGTGCGCAAGCGCAAACTATTGATTCGTTATGGCGGGTGTGTAAAACGATTAGATTTATGCGTTATGTTTTACTCACAATAGTATATAGCTTAATGAGCCTTGTTATTATTGCTCAAAATTTGGTAGTGGATAGTAGTTTTAACTACTTTCCGAAAAGTAAAATAATACCAAACATGCCTTATCAAATTGAGAATGAAATTAATTATTGGAAAAAAGGAGGGAGTTTTGAAAATACTCCTGATTTCTACAAGTATTTAAATTTAAAAAATGTTACTAGCAGCTATGGAGATACATTATTACCGAAAACAGGCTTGTCTTATGTGTTTTTAGGTTTCAGAGAACAAGGGTTTGGGGAGTGCATAGAAACTGAATTAACTTCTGCTTTTAAAGCCAAAGAGTATTACAAAATAAGTTTTTATGTTTCACGTTCGCGCCATTCTTATGTACGTTATGTAAAAACAATTCCTGTAGCTTTTATGCCTAAAAAGTATAGAACAAAGCAAATAATGCACACGTTACAGTTAACTAATCTAGACGATAGTTTAGCATTGATGAAAAGAGGCGTTTGGGTATATTGCTCGCAAGTGTATAAAGCTAAAGGAGGTGAAAAATGGTTAATGTTAGGCTCTCCCAAAAAAAATTATTACAATAATACTAGACTTTTCAAAGAACAATTAGTACAAAAAAAATGGTGGAAAAAAGAAAAGTATAAAGAGCCTAGTTCGGATAGAGCTGCTTGTTACTACATTGACGATGTAAGTGTAATTTTGGTAGATAGTTTGGGTAATGCTATAACTCAATATAGTGCGGTTACTAGCAATACTAGCGTTATTGAGTTTAATACATTAAGCACCAACACTACTTATAGATTAGGGAAATTACTTTTTAAAGTTAAGAGTAGTGTTATAGATACTATTTCATACACTGAGCTTACCTTGTTAGTAGGTTACTTGCAAGCACATAGTAGCTTAACTATTGCTATAAGTGGGCATACTGATGATGTTGGCAAGGAAGAAAGTAACCAATTATTAAGTACAGCACGAGCGCAAGCGGTGGCTAATTACTTAATACAGCACGGCATATTAGCTACACGTATTAGTTGTAAGGGCTACGGTAGCAGCCAACCTTTGCAGAGCAACACTACTGACGAGGGTAGAGCCCAAAACCGAAGAGTAGAATTTATTATTAAATAAATACTTCCGTTATTTCCGCTCAACTATTCCCATCTCGCTATTCCCCTCCTTTTTTAGGAGGGGTGCCCTTTAGGGCGGGGTAGTTTTTAATCCCGCCCACTAGCCTTTATTTCATTATGTACCTTTCGTTTCATATTAGTTTAACTGTTTTTAAACCTCTTATTCAAGAGTTAGCAATTTGGAGTTAATGAAATAGCCATTATAAAGTCAGTTAGTATTAGCTATTAATTTTTCACATTTCGGTTTTATTAGTTGTTAATAACGTTCGCAAATGGATATTTAACCGTATAGTAATCAATAGCTTAGTTACATTTTAATAATTATTTAGTAAATATATTAGGAAGTTAGTGATTAATTACGACATTTGTACTCCCAACAACGAGGTAGTATTAGTGAAGTAAGGGTTGGTAAGTTCCTTGAGAAAGTGTTAGATTAATTATTTTAAAAATAGTCAAAATTAAATTTGGTTAATTAAAAAATAGTTTGTTCATTTGCACTCTCAAAATAACGAGTAGGTTCTTTGTTAGTGTGTGTAAAAAATGATTATTAAAAATAAGTCAAAATAAATTTGGTTAATTAAAAAATAGTTTGTTCATTTGCACTCTCAAAAATAACGAGTAAAGATTATTAAAAAGGCGAAAGCTAATTTATATATAGAGTAATTTAAGTTCTTTGAAAATATTGAAGCAAGCAAAAACAATAAGTGATGCTAAAGTTGAGTGATAAGTAGCTCAACGATATTTAGTTTAACTTTATCCAAA
>JAYWFU010000110.1:0-5160 GCA_043778625.1 Bacteroidia bacterium
TTTTTTTTCGGGAAAGCAACTAATTATTAGCGTACAAAAATTACCAAATACAAATTTTAAGTAACATTATGTTTTTAATTTTAATGCGTAAAGCCTGAAAACAAATAAACCTATGTTAAATTTAAGTTTATTTTTGTATAACATGGTTATAAACTTTAATTAAGATGAAAAAATATTTACTCTTTGTACTCACATTATGTACTGCAACTATTGCACATGCTCAATTAACAGTAACTAGTAATAGTAACGCTTTGCAATTAGCTCAAAATTTAGCGGGGCAAGGTGTGGTTATTACTAATCCTACGCTTACTTGTGGTACTAATTCATCAGGAACATTTACAGCCACAGGTTTAGGCATTGGTGCAGGTATTGTGTTAAGTACAGGTGCTGCTAATGATGGGCAAACGGGTAACGAAGGTACAGGTAGTGGTAACTCAAACTCTGATGCCAATATTACCACAATAACAACTGGGGCACAACGAGATGTGTGTAAATTAGAGTTTGACGTTACACCTAATTGTGGTAAGTTAGATGTAAGTTATGTATTTGCATCAAAAGAATATCCTGATTACGTGTGCTCAACCTATAACGATGCGTTTGGTTTTTTTATTAGTGGTGCAGGTATTACAGGCACACAAAATATGGCTGTAATACCAGGCACTACTACAGGTGTATCTATCAATACGGTTAATTCGGGTAACGTAGGTAGTGCAGGTAGCTCAGGAGGTTGTCCTACCAATACCTATTCTAATTTATATGTTGATAATCCTCAACCATTTTTTCCGTGGAATCCTCAGCCTGCAATTAAATATTATGGCGGCTTTACTACTCCACTAAAAGCTACCGCTACAGTACAGGCGTGTAGCACTTATCATGTTAAAATAGTAATCGCCGACATTATTGATGCTGCTTTGAATTCAGCTATATTTTTACAAAATAATGCAGTGTCGTGTAACCCAATAATTAATGTGGTAGCAAGCAACGATACCTCAATATGCCCAGGTAGTAGTGCCACGCTAAGCGTAACTGGCACTGCGGGCAATGTATACACATGGACTCCTGCTGCTACACTAAGTGCCTCCACAGGTAACAGCGTAGAGGCAACACCTACACTCACTACCACTTATTACGTAAGTACGCCAATTACAGGTTGTGCTGGCGTGTTAGCTACCATTAAAGATTCGATAACTGTTACTATGCTACCTGGTTCATCAACACCTGCTGTTATTACTGCTATTGCGCCTATCTGTTTGCCCAATGCAAGTATCAATTTAGCAGCTAATGTGGCGGGTGGTACATGGAGCGGCACAGGTATTACTAACGCTACCACAGGAGTGTTTGATCCTAACGTGGCTGGTGTAGGTAATCATTTAATAACCTATACGGTTAATGGTACTTGCGGTAATACGCAAGATACTGTAATAATAGCTATTAGCAATGGTACAACCCCCACTATTACAACCCCTTACAGCATGTGCTTGAAAGATGCCGCTACAACACTAACAGCTAGTGTAGCAGGCGGCACATGGAGTGGCACAGGTATTACCAATGCCACTACAGGAGTATTTAACCCTTTGGTAGCAAACGTTGGTACACACACCATAACTTACACTTTAACAAGTGGTTGCGGGGCTAGTGTATCCAATAATATAATTGTAAAAAATGCTATTGCGCCTGTATTGTGTGCTGACACTAGTATTTGTAATAAAGATACGGCGGTATTATACATTAAAAATAGTGCGTTATTACACAACGTAGTTTGGACTAACGCTTTGGGCATACAGCTTGTGGGCAACGGGCCATTAGCGGTAGCACCTGCTGTGCCTCAAAAATATTATGTAACAGCGTTTGACACTGCTAATTGTGCTGGGATTGATAGTGTAGTTGTGCAAGTTAATCCGTTGCCTCAAGCTATATTTTCGCCTACTGAAGTATGCTACAATACTCCCACAGTGTTTGTAAACCAAAGTATTGGTGCTACTAAAGGCTACTTAACCTTTGGCGATGGCTTTAGCGATTCGCTCAATACCACGTTAATACACACTTACAGCACCACAGGTGCTTTTTTTGCTAATTATATTTCTGTTAGCAATTCGGGGTGTAGAGATACTGCACAGGTGCAGGTAAACGTAAACCCTAATCCGCAAACTATGTTTGTAGCCGATACCACCAAAGGGTGCGCTCCGTTGTGTGTACTGTTTAGCAATACATCGACCGCCACTAGCTACACATGGTGGGCTAATGGTGTAAAGTTTAGTACGGTTGATAATCCAGCACACTGTGTTAATGTAGCAGGCAATACCACAATTACGCTCATAGGTACTGATGCTAAGGGGTGCAAGGATACTCTAACTAAAACAAACTACTTAACCGCTTACCCCACACCTAAGGTAAATATAAGTGTAGACCCTGCATTAACATCAATGCTTAACCCCGATGTTACCATTATTAATAATAGCGACGTTGCGAATAACACCTATTATTATTGGAACTTAGGCGATACCACGCTATACACTAATACCTTGCAAAGTATTTACCACAGCTATAAGGATACAGGGCGTTATAAAATTACGCAAATAGCACAAAATAAATTTGGCTGTGCCGATACTGGTTTTGCATACCTAATAATTGAACCCATGGTAAGTATGTATATCCCCAATGCGTTTACACCCAATGCCGACGGATTAAACGATTATTTTAACATAAAAGGAGTAGGACTTGTTGAGTATGAATTAAACATTTTTGATAGATGGGGGACACGTGTAGGTACTGTAAAATATGGCGATATAACAGGTTGGGACGGTAAGTATTTAAAAACACCTAACGATTGTAAACAAGATTATTATGTGTGGAATTTAAGTTATAAAACGCTTAAAAAAGACACCTATTACAAATCAGGCACAGTAACATTATTACGTTAACTAATATATTCTTCTTTTTTATAACCACATGAGTTCTTCTATATTATTACAAGCCAACAACATACACAAAGCCTATAGCAACCACATAGCGCTAAACGATGTGAGTATTACTATTAAGCAAGGTTCAATATTTGGGCTACTAGGACCTAATGGTGCTGGAAAAACATCGTTAATACGTATTGTTAATCAAATAACTGCCCCTGATAACGGTACAGTATTGTTTAACAACGAACGCTTGCAAGCAAAACACATAGCGCATATTGGCTACTTGCCCGAAGAGCGCGGGCTTTACAAACAAATGAAAGTAGGCGAGCAAGCCTTGTACTTAGCACAACTCAAAGGACTAACAAAAACCGAGGCATTAAAACGATTAAAATATTGGTTTGAAAAATTTGAAATAGAAAGTTGGTGGAACAAAAAAGTAGAAGAGCTATCAAAGGGTATGCAACAAAAAGTACAGTTTGTAGTTACCATTTTGCACCAGCCTCAATTACTTATATTAGATGAACCTTTTAGCGGTTTCGACCCTATAAATGAGTCGTTATTAAAACAAGAAATACTAGCACTAAAAGCTCAAGGTACTACCATTATGTTTAGTTCGCATAATATGGAAAGTGTGGAGCAATTATGTGATGATATAGTACTAATAAACAAGGCTCAAAAAGTACTAGATGGCTCCGTAACAGCTATTAAAAACCAATATAAAACCAATATGTACAACATTGATTTTGTAGGAAGTACAATGGGTTTTACTAACGCACTATGGACAAGCGCTGAAATTATTGCTAAAAAAGAATTACCAACACATAACTCAGTAACCATAAAAACCTTGGGTAAGAGTACACTTAACGATGTATTGGCTAATGTATTAAGTACTTGCCAAATAGTTGGAGTACATGAAATTGTACCCTCGCTTAACGAAATATTTATTAAAACAGTAGGTAGTAATAGCCTAGCGATGAACGAAATACTTACTGAATAAAAATTACTTGATAAGTACAGTTCAACAAATAAGAATGAATATTTGTAAGCGCTAAACTCACTTTAGGTTGAATTAAAGCTAAGGAAAAATCAAACTTGAATTCAATAAATAAGCTAAACCTATAATGACACCCGAAAACATAGTACAAAAAATGACGACTAACGATGCCTTTAGCCAATGGCTGGGCATACAAGTTATTAGTGTGGAAGCAGGTAGTTGTGTACTGCAACTTACGGTGCAACCCACTATGCTAAATGGGTTTGGTATAGCGCACGGCGGTATTACGTATTCGTTGGCTGATAGTGGGTTGGCATTTGCGGCTAATGCCCACGGCTATCAAGCAGTAAGTATAGAAACCGCTATATCTCACACTGCCAAATGTATTGTAAATGATGTGCTTACTGCCCGTGTAACTGAAGTTAATAAAACACGCCAATTAGCTATTTACAACATTCATATTACTAACCAACATACTACATTAGTAGCAGCATTTAAAGGCACTGTGCTAATAAGCCAAACTCCGTGGAGCTAATTAAGTTAAGATATTAGCCTAGCCAACTATTAATTAGTACTATTGAATTATATATTTTAAATCTTGAACATAAATTTTGTCATTAGCTACAAACACACCTACTTATAATTACAAATCTATTTGGCGCATAGCGTGGCCACTCATGTTAAGTGGTGCAGGACAAACACTTAATAGTATTATGGATACTGCATTTATGGGGCGTATTGGTGAGGTTGAAATTGGTGCAAGCGCAATTGGAGGAATGTATTTTTTTACCATAACAATGGCTGTTATGGGTTTTTGTACAGGGTTACAAATAATGATAGCTCGTGCTAATGGCGAAGGTAATGTAAAACAAATTGGCGCTATGACCACCTTTGGCATACTGGCACTATTAGTAACAGGTGCTGTTTGTTTCTTGTTTAATATCGTGTTTAGCAAATACCTCTTACGATTTATTGTACAAAGCGATAGTGTATATACTGCGGTACAACAATTTTTGAGTTATCGTATTTATGGCTATTTTACTTTGTTTTTATTACTGGGTTTTAGGTCGTTTTTTTTAGGGGTGGCTAATACTCGCATTATAGGCATTGTTACGGGTATTACGGCACTACTTAATTTTATATTTAACTACGTACTAGTGTTTGGGCATTATGGGTTTGATGCTATGGGTATAGCAGGCTCAGGCTTGGCCACTAGCCTTTCGGAGGGTATTGGGGTAGTTATTATTGTGGTGTATGCGT
>JAYWFU010000111.1:0-5151 GCA_043778625.1 Bacteroidia bacterium
GCTAAAGCGTTCATCAGGTAATTCGTTGGCAATATAGTTTACAAACTTCCACACTTCCACTATTTCTTCAGCTTTAACCTCGTAATCGTCGTAGGCTGGATTGTAAGAGTGTAATTGCAAGCATTTGCGCTCGCTCATAAAATTATAGGCTATTTTAAATACAATACCATCGTTTTTAGTTACAATAATGTAAGCAAAACCATCTTTAACATCGTACCAATTATCCACATACTCTGCTACAACGTAGGTTTTGTTGGGTATTGGTTCCATACTATCTCCATCTATTTGAAACGTACGATACTTACGGTTGCTTGATAAAAAGGGTAATTGAAACGTGGGTAACGTTTGTATAAATTCAGCATCGCCGTAGCCCACCGCATAGCCCGCTTTGGCTTTAAGGGGTACAAGCTCAATGTTTTCGTTGCCTCCATTATCTAATGTGGCGTGTAATACACGTAGTTTAGCTCCTGTTATGTAGGTGTCGTTACCAGCCAATAACTCGTTAATATTGTTAGCCGATTGCGCCGTTAAATCCACTTTAATAAGTGTATCAATACTTAATTTAAAATAATCTGACAGTGCCATTAAATCTTCCACTGGCAAATTTTTGGCATAACCACCTTCGTAGCTTGCCCATTTTCCTCGAGTAATGGTAAGTACATTGGCTATTTCTTCCTGCGTAAGATTGGCTCTATTACGCATTGTTTTGAGGTTACTGGCTAGGTACGAGGTATATTCTTTCATTATGTTGCAAATTAATTACAGTGCTAATTGATATTTATAATAACAATGCAATGATAATTAATTTAACGTAATTTAAAACGTTTTTTTAGTTTTTTTTCAACCAAAAATTATAATTCTATTTATTTTGCCCATTTACGCCACGTACACACGTTTCTAAATCCAGTGTAGCAGTTCGACATTCGTTGGGTAACAATAGCCAACGTATCGTGGGTTGCCCAATTATTGCCAGTGGCGGTTTGTTTTTCAAATAACCATTCGGCCACATTATCGTTAAGGTGTAGTAACTTATTGTTTTTTGACGTTGTACAATCTACAGTAGCAGGCATTGTGGTTATACGTATGTTTTGCGAAGTATTTTGGTATAACTTACAGCGTTGTTTTTTAAAATGATTAGTGTTAATACTATCAGTGTAGCTTACTATCTTAGCCACTTGCCCCTCAGTAGGTAAGGTATAACTTGGGTAGTAGCTAAAATTAGTGTCGGGTACTATGTTGTTAAAATTACCCGTCATATAACGTTCAATAGTAAAATAATTAGTGCGGTTTTGTTGTGGTACGCTAAATTTTATTTTACCAAACTTTACTAATATAAATTCAAACACACGGTCGCTACGCCACTTACCAAAGTTTATGGCTTGCTGTTGCGATACGCCCACTACTGGGTAATCGTTATAACTAATATTTTTTAAATAACTTTTAGCGTACATTGTTAAGTTGGTGTCATACTTTGTCCAAGCATTGGTATCAGGCAGTACTAATAGGTACTCGCGCGATTTAAACCCAAATATTCGCCCTGTCCAATACATGTATTCTCGCCAATTATTATTGGTAATTTCGGCGGCATCGCAATAAAAATTAGGCGTAACCTTAACCGTGCCTGGTGGCATTAAGTGGGTAGAATAATTAGTAGGAGTTGATTTTTTAAAGCCACTTACAAGTGTTAATATACTTGCTATACTTACCATAAGTACAAGTTGAACTGTTTTCATTGGATGAACTATTAATTTAATTAGTAATAATAACTGCTGTTGTTTTTAGCCTCCAAATATCCCATTGAAGTTGGCACCACACTACCATAATTGGAATAGTTTTAATACTGTAAGGCACAAAATAATTAACACGCCACGTACGTGGATAAACATCGGTAGGGAGCAGCACACAAAACAAAAACACGCCTGCCATTATTAGTTTGTTGGCTAATGTAGCGTTGCTATTGCAATACCACAGGCACGCACCCATTACGGCTATTATGTAGGTGGGCGACTCCGCAGCGTGGTTAAATAGTATTACAAATAGCATAACCGAAGCAAGCATTAATTGTTGAAACTGCTCCGTGCCCCATCGTTGATAGTTTACCAATGGCAATAGCGTAATGGTTAGTCCCGCTAGTTGCAATGTACTTGCGGCTATTGGAGGCACACCGCCAAACCACTTGTACAGTATAGCTACTAATGATATGCCTTGGCTGGCATTGTCAGCCCCAGTATCGTGGCTTAACACGGCAAACCATTGTTGGTAAATAACCATAAGCTCAGCAAATGATACAACCACTAACGGCAATGCAGCAAATAATAGGCTACTAACTACACAACTTAGCAAGTACTTACCGCGCATTGGCAACAGTAATAACACCAACCCAATAGCCGCAGGATACACTTTAATGAAAAACACAAATGCCGTTATAAACCCCGCCAAATAAGGCTTGCGGTCGTGCATGGTTTGGTACGCTAGTAGCATTAACACCGCATTAACACCATTAAGTTGTAACCCCTGTAAGGAAGTTACCATCTCTATAAAACAAAATAAAAATACCGCTGTGGCTTTGTGTTTGAATAAAGTAAGTTGTGTAAATGCAAAATAATAAAACAATGCTACTACCGTTAGCCACGCTATCATACCTAATTTTACAGGCAACACGGCAAATGGAGCAAACAGTACTACAAAGGTAGGGTTGTACAAAAACAAATCTTGATACTCGGTAGCATAATACAAATACAAATTTTGATGCGTGAGCAAATGTCCTAACGATGCCTTGAATATGAAAAAATTATTAGCCGAGTGCAGTGTAATTTTTTGAATAGCCACCACCACTAACGCCATTATTGTTAGGGCGAGTAATGCATGTTTTTTGTTAAAAAATGTAATTAAGGGGCGTGAACTAATACTCATTTATGGCATTAAATATACTACATACGTGCAAAGCAGCAGTTTCGGTACGTAGGCGATAACTGCCTAACGATAACGGTTGAAAACCTGCTTGAGTAGCTAATTTAATTTCGTCGGGAGTAAAATCGCCCTCAGGCCCTATAAGTATAGCGTATGATTGTTGGGGTAGTATACTCTTAATTAATGGTGTGCGTGCGCCGTCATCAATACAATGGGCTATTAGTTTGTTATAATTAGTAGGAATATCTTGTAGCGCATGGTTAAATTTGCGAGGTTCGTTAAGTACGGGTAGCAATGCTTTTTGCGATTGCTTAATGGCCGAAATCATTATTTTTTGCAATCGTTCGGTTTTTATAACACTACGCTCGCTACGTTGTGTGGTTACAAACGATATTTCGTCAATACCTATTTCGCAGGCTTTTTCCAGTAGCCACTCTATGCGTTCGTTGTTTTTGGTAGGTGCTATTAGCAAGTGAAACTTATGTTTACGTTGCGTATAGTTAAGCTGTGTTTTTATAATTTTTACTTCGCAACGTTTTTCATGTGTATTGATAATTTTACCAATATAAAATCCTCCGATACCATCAATAATTTCGATGGTATCGGAGGATTTAAGGCGTAGTACCTTGGTACAATGACGGCTTTCTTCTTCGCTTAATACAATAAACTCACTAGCTATGTTTGGGGCAAAGAACAACATCAATTTACAGTACTATTAGTTTAACGTAACTAATAATTCTTTAATAGCAGTTAGGTTAGGTATTTCACCAGCATTTTCAAGTACTTCAGCATATTGTAGTGTACCAGTTTTATCTACTACAAACGCTGAACGCTTACTTACACCTGCCATACCTAAGGCAAACGATTCGTAGATGCTATGGTAAGCGGTAGATACTGTTTTGTTAAAATCGCTTAATAATTGAAAATTATACTGTTCTTTTTCCTTAAACGCACCTAGTGCAAACGCTGAGTCTACTGATATTGCTAATACTTCAGCGTTTAGTTTACTGTAGTTGCTAATATCGTCGCGCACGCCACATAGTTCGGTAGTGCATACGCCTGTAAATGCAAGCGGAAAAAATAATAGTACTACGTTTTTACCTTCGTATTGTGCTAGGGTAACTTCTTGTTTGTCAGTATTAAATAATTTAAAATCGGGTGCTTTAGTGCCTACTTGTAACATGTTTAATTTAGTTTTTTGAGATTAGTAATTTATGCCATACAAAAGTAACTTGTTTTTGATAAACCCAATGCGGTGTATTAAAATAAAAAACAGCGTTTTACAATTTAATGCAAAACGCTGTTGAGTACTGTATTTAGTTGCTTGTGCTACTAATTTAGTTTGTAAGCAATACCTACTCCTAAAATATTTTTCATTTGAAGACCTGGGTGGTAATCTACTTTGTAAGCTCCGTTTACTTTTCCCTCTTTATAAAAAGTTTGTTTTACATTAATATCATCGTCATAAATCATGTTAGTTGAAAAACGTACATTTATGTATTTATTAACCTTCATGTTAAACAATAAATTCCAATTTACGTCAACGCGTGTTGGGTTGTTTAAGTAATTACTAAACAACGACAAATCCGTATCTAACGTAATATTATCCATTACGGTTAATCCTACTACTGATGCACGTACCAAAGCTCCTAGCTCAAAACGCGAATTTTTGCCTTTGGCAGTCATTATTCCATTAGCGTCATAAGTAGCTGCTTTTACACCAAATGCACCAGCATCAGCTAAAAACTGGCGCTGTACTACTGTAACACGCCCGCTTAATGGCGATAGAAACATACTAAAAACCTTGTTGGGCTTGTAATCCATACCTAATGCTAGTGTAAAATAACCTGGAGCTAATAATTGCGAGGTTAGTACTTTGGTTTCAGGGTCAATACCTGCATCAAATTGTGTACGTGCATTAAATAATGCGGAGTAAAACCAGTTTTTAGATGATTTGTAACCGTATTTAGAGTTTAATTCCAAACGATCTTCAGCCTTAGTCCAATCATTAATTGATTTATCGCGTAAGTCGCCAGTTTTAATACTTCCGTAAGCTACGTCTAACTTATTATCCCAAGCCACGTTACCTTTAGCATAGTTAGCGTGGTAGTTTAATACGCCAATAATGGCCACGTTATCTTTACCACCCGCAACCCATTGATGGTATTGAGTTAAATTACCTGTAAATGATAGTCCTCCGCCTTTGCTCCAAGCAGAGTCAAGCTCTAATGCCATTACCTG
>JAYWFU010000112.1:0-14742 GCA_043778625.1 Bacteroidia bacterium
ACTTATTATTAGCGCAAGACGTCATAAAAACGAATAACGGTACCGAAATAAAAGCCAAAGTAGTGGATATGACTTATTTTACTATAATCTATAAAGCCACTGATGGTAAAGATAGTAGCTTAGTTACCTTACCAAAATCAAGCATTAGTAAAATAACATTTGCCAATGGTAAAGAGGAAACTTTTAGTTCAACATCAACCTCTACTACCAAAGATACTACTGCAAAAGTAGCTTCCGCCAACACCACTGAGGACTTATATACCAGAGGTGCTACCAACACCACTACTACGCAACAACCAACAGTAAATACTACACCTAATAGTAGCAACGATTACGACCTGCTAAAAAAAGGAGAGCGTGATGCTGAGGTATATTACACCAATTATAAAGGCGGTGCTATAGGTACAGGTGCGGCGGCTTTTTGTGCTGGCCCTTGTTTAGGCTTAATACCTGCTATTGCAATAACTAATAGTACTGTTAAAGATGAAAATTTAGGTTTTCCCGACCGCCAATTAATGAAAAAAGAAGCTTATAGTAAAGGGTATAGAGATGCAGCACAACGCAAAAAAGTAAAGCAAACATGGAAGGGATACGCAGTTGGTAGCGGGATTTTGGTGGGTGCAACTATTGTTTTTTATGTTTTATTATTTACGCTTTCCGGAATTTAATTATTTAAAAATTAACTATTTATTACTTTAAAAAAGAGAATACATGAAAAAAACAGTTTTTTTAATTGGAACATCCTTATTGTTTGCCGCCACACAATTGTTAGCACAAACTGAAACTGAAAAAAAAATAGTAGTGTATTATCCATTTGATGGAGTAAAATCGGTGCAAGAAATTATAACACTCGATAATGATATTAAGCAATTAATAAACGTAACTGATTCAAAAACAGAATATAAAGCGGGTAAAACAACAGCCCAATTACAAGTGTGGGTAAGCTATCCTACTCACACCAAAGAAACCGATAACCTGTTTACTGCCGCATTATTAAAACGTTTGTTAATTGAAAAAGGCTATACACCTGCTCAACCTCGACAAATAGATGTAACCACTACACATTAAATTAAATCTTCAAATTAAAAACAATCCAATTATATAACTATTATCAATTTTTAGTATGAAAAAAATAATTACACTAATATTTATAACATTATTTAAAGTAAGTTCCTTTGCTCAAGTAAATGACCAATGTAGCAGTGCCACTACACTAACAGTTAATACCACTTGTAACACTACCGCAGGCACAACTGTTGGGGCAACACCCTCCACCACAATTACAGGTTGCGCAGGCAATGCCGACGACGATGTATGGTATAAATTTACCGCCACCAATAGTATTGCTACTATTGAAGTAGATGGTGGTGTAGGATTTGATGCCGTAGTACAACTATTATCAGGTACGTGCGGTACATTTACCTCACTTAACTGTGAGGACGCTACTTTTTCGGGCGACAAAGAAACCATTAATGCCGTAGGATTAACCACAGGCACTGTTTATTATATTAGAATACACGATTACTATACTAATAATGGAGGTACATTTACGGTGTGTGTATCAGGACCAGCATCAACAGCTGTACCCATTAACAACGAACCATGTAATGCAATACAACTACCTGCGGTTGGTGCGGGGTGTAACTATTTACGTTTTACAACAACAGGCGCAACAGCATCTGTTGGTGCGGGTGTACCTACCCCTAGTACTTGTGCCGGCGGAAGCGGAGCTGCAATTGGTGGTTTTAGCGCTTCGTCGGGCGATGTATGGTTTAAGGTTATTGTACCTGCCAATGGCAAGCTATCCATTAGTGGCGAAAATGCCTATGGCCTAGCCGATGGCGTTATGGCATTATACAGTGGTACTTGCGGTGCATTAACCCAAATAGCCTGCGCTGACGAAACTCCTTTGGGAGCAGCCACATTTCAAACTCCAATTATTAACCGTACAGGATTAACCCCAACAACTACGCTATATATTAGGTACTGGGGCTTTGGTTCAACTAAAGGTAATTTTGGCCTGTGTGTTTCGAGCCCTGATAACGATGCTTGCTCTAGCGCATTGGTATTGTGCGATTTAGATGGATATAGCGCAAGTACTAGTTATGCTTTTACAGTAGATAGACCTTGTAATATGGCAGGTAACTGCGAAGACCCTGCAAATGGCTTTGCTACTGATCCTGGAGTTAATCATGGCGGGCCGTTTGGGCAAGCACCACCATTTGCTGGTGGAATAGGCAACCCTAATACCGTAGGTTTAAATAATAACTCATGGGTTAAGTTTATAGCCTCTGGGCCTACTGCCACCTTAAACGTAACTATAGGAGATTGTTGGCGCCCAACCAAGAGTTTGGCTGGAGGCTGTCAAATGCAAATATTTAGTACTACTGGTGCTTGCTGCGGTTTTGCTCCAGTGTCTGATTTTATGCAAGATAAAAATTCATTTACCATACAGGCCAAAGGTTTAACAGCGGGTAATACCTATTATTTAATGGTGGATGGCTACGCTAATGATATTTGTAATTACTCTATTACTGCCGTTTCGGGAGTTAATGTAGGTAATATTGTTGCTAGCGAAGATACTATTTGTGTAGGCGGACAGGTTACATTAAGTGCGCCTGCTGGTGGCACAAGCTATCAATGGTCGCCAGGGTTTCAAAATACGGCAACCATAAACGTTAGTCCTAACAGCACTACTACCTACACCGTATCGGTAGAAGGATATTGTGGTAAAAAACAAACAAGAAGTCAAACAATAACCGTAATAGACAATCCGGCACCCGTTATAGTACCACGTGCGCTCACTGGCTGTAAGGGAGGTAGCAATACTTATACGGTAACAGCCACAGCAGGCAACAGTTATAGCTGGACGGTAGCAGGAGGTACTTTTACAGGGCAAAATACCAATAGCATAACTGTAACTTGGGGCGTAGGAGCAACAGGTAGTATTAAAATTACGCAAACAAATGCTACAGGTTGCCTAGGCAAAGATTCAGTAATGAACATTAGTTTAACCAATGCTCCTACTGCTAACTTTAGCTATACTACCCCTGTGTGTGCAGGTTCGCCGGTATTACTAAATCCTACTATGGCAGCAGGTGCTACTACAGGTACATTTAGTTCAACATCAGGTTTGGTAATGACCCCAGGTAACGGAATTATTGGTACAACGCTATCTACCCCAGGTACTTACACTGTTACTAACACAGTGCCTGCTAGTGGAGGCTGCCCTGCTGTAAGCGCTACAACTACTGTAACTATTAATCCTAAGCCTACATTAACGCTTACCACTCCTAATTCCACAGTATGCGCTAACGGTGCAGGCACATATTATGCTACGACTAATGCTACGACCATAAATTGGACAGTTACTGGCGGAACAATTGCAAGTGGGCAAGGTAACGATACCCTAAAAACAACTTGGGGTACCACAACACCTAGCAAGGTAGTAGTTGTGGTTACTAACTCGTTTGGTTGTAAAAGAAAAGATTCTATAACCGTAACCGTAAATCCTTTGCCTACCCAAGTAGTGCCTACAATTACGGCCAACGACACTATATGCGCAGGTATAGCCATCACAATTACGGCTACTCCACAAGTGGGCGTTACCTCAACAGTATATGACACTATAGTGGGAGGCACAGCATTAGGTACATTAAATTATACGTCGCCTATATTAACCAAAACAACTTTTTACTACATCGAAACCAAAAGTACAGCAGGTTGCTTAGCAGCTACTAAGCGTGATAGTATACGTATTTTTGTTAATCCTCGTCCTGCATCAGCAATACTATCATTTATGCCTAACGATAGTATTTGTGTGGGTTTAACGGATACTATAAAATCAACCACGGTGGCAAGTGTAATTACTAACGTGTATGCTACGTTAACTAGTACAACATTGCTGGGCACACTTAATTATGCTACACCGCCAATACTTGCCAACACTACTTTTTATTTAGAAACCAAAGATACCCTAACAGGTTGTACTGCTAAAGATGGTAGAGATAGCGTTACTATAATTGCAGTAGCACGCCCCGCTAAAGCTACATTTAGTTACCTGCCTAGCAGTAGTATTTGCTTACACGACAGCACCAAACTAAAAGCAACCACAACTGTAGGCAACACGGTTAATTGGTATGATAATGCCTCAAGTACTATTAGCATAGGCAAAGACAGCATAAAAGTTAGCCCCGTAACAACTCAATATTACTACCTTGAGGTTAAAAGTACCTTTGGCTGTAAAGCAAGTGAATTAAGAGATTCGGCTATTGTTAATGTATTGCCATTACCCGAATTACCACAACTTACGCTTAAAGCAGGCGAAATATGCGAGGGAGATTCTATTGTGCTTACTGCTACCGTAAACCCAACTACAGCTACTATTTATTGGTTAAGTGGTACTACCTGGCGAGATTCAATAGCACATGGCACAACATTTACATCGCCTATTTTAACCACTAGTACCACTTATTACATGGCAAGTATTAGTAAAGATGGTTGCAAAAGCGATGGCGCATTTGCTCCAATAGCAGTAGTAGTAAAACCATTGCCCCACGTTACCATAACTAGCAACTTACCTAATAATACGGTGTACGAAGGGCAATCAATAACATTTGATGCGCAGCCTAGTACTTACGACACCTACAAATGGTATGTACAAAACATTGAACAATTTGTGGGGATTCATTTGTTTGAAACTCAAGATATGAAAGATAACCAAATTGTAAAAGTACAAGTAATACAAAATGGGTGTAGTAATTGGAGCGATAACGACTTAAAAGTAAAAGTACTACCTATAAGTAATGCGTTTACACCTAACGGCGACGGTAAAAATGATTTGTTTCTTAAAGGATTAAACCTAAGTATTTATAACCGTTGGGGGCAGCTATTGTACACAGGCATTGATGGCTGGGACGGAAAGTATAATGGTGCAACGGTATCGCCAGGAACGTACTATTTTATTGTTAAAATTAAAAAAATAAATGCCGATGTTACTACCGAAAAAAGTGGCTCTGTTACAGTAGTGGTGGATTAATAATAACACAACTGTTATTATTTTTAAATAAAAAGTGTTTTTTTGTAACTGGTATTGAAAAAATATTATCTTTGCAACGCTAATTAGTAATAACAAACAATTAAAACAAAAAACAAAAAATGAAAAAAGTTTATTTATCAATTTTATCTGCAACAATCGTAGGATTAGTTGCTTGTGGCGAAACTAAACACGCTGAAGTTGCTGTTGATTCAACTGCTGCAATGGCTAATGAAGCTACTGCTGTTATTGATTCTGCTGCTACAACTGCTACTGCTGTAGTTGATTCAGCTGCTACTCATGTTGAGGCTGCTGTTGAAGCTCATGC
The DNA here is from genome assembly GCA_043778625.1 of Bacteroidia bacterium. GTDB lineage: Bacteria > Bacteroidota > Bacteroidia > UBA4408 > UBA4408 > JACMRI01. The sequence goes on from JAYWFU010000112.1 coordinate 5,364, forward strand.
TGCACACTAAGTAAAATTGATTTCTTAGTTTAAAAGTCTCGTAGTAATACGAGACTTTTTTTTGTTTGGTAGAGTTTTTGTTTACTATTTGCACTTCTAAATTCAAATCAATAGTTATATTTTTAAATTAAATAAAGTCATGAAAAAGATAGTTTTATTATTTATTGCAAGCATTGCATTAACAAGCTGTTATACGGCTGATAAAGCTTTACGCCAAGGCAAGTACGACGATGCAATTAACCTAGCCATTAAAAAAGTACGTAAGAACAAAGCGAATGAAAAAACAGTAAAAACATTGGAGGAAGCCTATCGTAAGGCCAATGCAGTGGATAACGAACGCATTGTGTTTTTAAAAAAAGAAGCACGCCCAAGTAACTACGACGAAATATACGATTTGTACAACCGTATGAAAACACGCCAAGAAAAACTACGCCCCTTGCCTGCACTATTTGTACACACACCTACACAGCGCAAAGCACAATTTGACTACGTAAATTACGATGATGATTTATTAGTGAGTAAACAAAAAGCCGCAGAACATTTTTACAGCTGTGGTAAAACTGAACTACAAACTGGTAACAGATATGCCGCACGTAGTGCCTACAACAATTTTTTGGAAACTAAAAAATACTACGCTGATTACAAAGACCTACCCGCACTAATGAACGAAGCACTTGCCAAAGGACAAACGCACGTAGTGCTTAAAGTAATGAATAAAACAAACTCAGTACTGCCACCAGGGTTTGAAAAAGAATTACTGCAAATGGGCGTGCGCGAACTTGATTCAAAATGGATAACCTTTGATAACGAACTACAAAGCAGTATTACCTACCATTACTACATATTACTTACGCTTAAAAACATAAACGTACTACCTGAGCAATTAAAAGAAAACCGCTATACCGAAACCAAACAAGTGGCTGACGGTTACTCGTACGTGTTGGACAGCAAGGGCAATGTAAAAAAAGATAGCTTAGGCAACGATATTAAAACACCTAAGTACAAAACTATAAGCTGTAATGTATTGGAAACCCAACAACACAAGGAAGCTAACATAGCAGGTTCGCTAGACTATATTGATGTGGCTACACAGCAAGTTATTAAAAGCGAGCCTATTGGTTATGTGAGTAATTTTAATAATTTTTTTGCAGGAGCACAGGGCGATATTAACGCACTTAAACCCGAAACTAAAGCGAAGTTAAAAGGTAGTTTTATACCGTTTCCTAATAGTGAAAATATGGTGTTACGTGCTAATCAGGATTTGAAAAATATGGTAAAAACTATTGTGTGGAACAACAAAAACTTTTTGCAATAAACGACCCCCTATGAAAACTATTGGAGTAATTGTAGGCCTATTAATTTCGATACTAGTGCAAGCGCAAGACGACTATGTACCGCAGGAATTAAAGTACGATAACCGTGTGTATCAGTCGAGTATTAAAACCGTGCAACTACGCCGCAAAGGTTTTGACCAAAGCGAGCCCATGATAGAGCTTGGTGGAACAGAGCAACTGTTGTTGAGTTTTGATAACCTCTCGCGCGACTTAAAAAACTACAATTATACACTTGTACACTGCGATAATACTTGGCAACCCGATAGACTTACGCCCGCTGAATACACGCAGGGTTTTGCCGATGATATTATTAGGAACTACAAATATTCGTTTAATACTACACAAGGTTTTGTGCATTACGAGGTGGCGTTTCCTAACGAAAACATGCAACTTACAAAATCGGGCAATTATTTGCTAAAAGTGTACGAAAACTATGCGCCCGATAACCTAGTGCTTACCTACCGTTTTATAGTTATTGATAACCAAATAAGCGTGAGCGCACAGTTTACACGCTCAGGGGTGGTAAGCAAGCGTACTACGCACCAGCAAATTGATTTTAAGATAGATTATGGCAAGTTAAGTATAGCTTCGCCGTTTAGCGATTTAAAAATAGTAGTACTAAAAAATGCTGACTGGAACGAGGCCCTGAGAGGGTTGCAACCTACGTTTTTGAACGGAAGCGAATGTACCTATAGCAATGCCAACGACAATAGTATTGCCGCAGGAAACGATTATAGAGAGTTTGATTTTAGAAATTTTAGATACACCACCCAATACGTTAATACCATTGAGTTTGACACCAGCAGACACTACAACGTGTATTTGCAAAACGATGTGGCACGTAGCAAACGTTATTTTTACAAAGGCGATTTAAACGGAAAATACCTAATAAACTCGGTGCTTGCACGCAACCCCGAAACCGATGCTGACTATGCCTACGTACGTTTTTATTACCCTAAAACCGAACCATTTAAAGAGGGCGAACTATACGTGTATGGGCAATTGAGTAACTATAATTATTTGCCCGAAAACAAACTTACTTACGACAAAGCTCTAGGTGCTTACTACGCCAAGCTTACCTTAAAACAAGGCTATTACAACTACGAGTACCGCTTGGTTAATTATGGCGAAACCACAGGCAACCCAAGCATAATAGAAGGCGACTATTTTGATACCGAAAACGATTACACCATACTAGTATATGCACAAACACAGGGTAAATACTACGACCAACTGCTGGGCTATTACCGAATGAATAGCACAAGGGGGAATTGATAATGGTAGGTATTGAATAAATAATTTATATTTGCCATTATAATAACTAAAGATATCCTATGAATTAAACCAACAACTAAAATTAAAAATATAGCGTAAGCTAAATAATCCTGTAATTAAGAAAAGTAGAAATTTCTAAAAAACACAACAGGGAAAGTTTAAGCTAACGCCCACGAATATGCGTGGGCGTTGCTTTACTTTGTTGTGTGGGTTTTCTACTACCTCTTTTACAAGTATAAAGCAACGTTTCCCACGCTATTTATTTTTTCTAACAATACTATAAGTACTCAAGTAGCTAGTGTGAACTTGGAAAGTGGACATCAAAATTTTAACAACTAATTTTATTTAAAAATAAATACAATGAAAAACATAATTATAATAGCTATTTTAAGCCTAACATATTCATTAGCCAGCGCACAAACTGGTTCTTTTAGAGTAACCAATCAATCTCAAGTACAAATAGGTTATCAAGGATATAAATATTTGACTTTTGGAACATCTAACTCAACCCCTAACAACGGAAATTGGGCTATTGAAAATTCAGGAGGAGTGTTAAATTTTTGGAAACCTTGGCCATCGGCTAATTGGGGAAATTATTTTCTTTGTATAAGTGATGCAACAGGACAAGTTGGAATAGGACAAAAACCATTAGCTTCAAGTTCTGCCAGATTACAAGTAAACGGAGCTGTATTAAGTACTGGTTATTTAACGGTAAGTGATAGCAGTACAAAAAAAGAAATTGCAAACCTAGATAGTGCTTATGGTGTAAAAGCTTTACAACGTTTACGCCCTGTTAAATATAAATATATTGATAGTTTTTTAAAATTTGATGCTGCCACATCTGATGAAAATGATGTGAAAAATGCTACCATTAAACAGCCGCATACTGATAAATTGTTAGCTAACGATGACACTCATATTGGATTAATTGCCCAAGAAGTGCAAAAAGTATTTCCTAATTTAGTAACTAAGGTTGGTAGTTACGAGGTAATGGATTATGTAGGTATGATTCCAATTTTAATAAAAGGGATACAAGAGCAACAAAAAACAATTGAACAACAGGAGCGAAAACTAAAACAATTAAATGATGAAATTGTTTTGTTGAAAGGAAATGAATTTGACAACAATACTCCAAAAACACGCCTATTCATTAATACTCCAAATCCGTTTAAAGAAAGTACAGTATTTACTTATTATATAGATGAAGAAGTACCATTTACTGTAGCCGAAATAGATATTAGAGATATTATGGGTATGCCTAAAAAAACAATTAAATTAAATGATAAGAGCGGTATGGGAAAGGCTGAGTTTGTAAATACTGACTTAACACAAGGGTATTATATGTATTCGTTAAAAATTGACGGACAATTAAGAGACAGTAAAATGTTTCTGGTAGAATAATTTAACTATTTAAAAATTAAAAATTATGAGAACAATTACGCTACTATTAACACTATTAATTTTAAATGTAAAAGTAACATTTGCCCAACAAAATTATCAAATGACGCTGTATGCCACCAATACTGCGGGTAAAACTGATAGTGTTATTGTTGGTGTTGATTCGTTGGCTACCGATGGTATTGACGCATCTTTTGGAGAAACACTCTTGCACAAAAGTAACATGGATAGTGTGTTTTCATTGTTTGTATTGGGAAAACAAATTCCTGTTGCAAATTCTTATTTATTCATTAAGCCAGATAGTATTACCAAAAAACAAATTGTAAGCCCACATTTTAAGCGTGCCTACATTTATTTATTAAGTAAAGATACTAACGTTATATTTAGTTGGAAATTTGATGCCTCAAAAACAATATACAAAAATTCATTGTTTAGAACTGACCCCTTCACGGCTTGTTACATACCTATTGATTTAGGAGATGACGCAACTTACTTAAAAAGTCAAACTAATAGATGGGTAAGTTTCTCTCAAGACAATATAAATTTTGGAATATTTACCTACAAAAATGACCGTACATTATTTAATGTCAATTACCGAACTTATGTGGTTTTTATACAATTTAATACACAAGATATTTGTACAGTATCTCTTGATGAGGATGAACAAAAAGCAATTCAATTTTACCCAAATCCAGCCAATAGCAAATTATTTATTACCACTAACAATAGTTATGACTATGCGCTTTACACACTTGCAGGGCAGGCATTATTAACGGGTAATGTTATAGGACAAAACGCTATTATTGATGTAAGTAATTTAGTACAAGGGCAGTACTATATTAGATTAACAAATAGTGCAACTACATTCACCAAAAAAATTATCATACAATGAAACAATTAATTTATCTGCTACTAATTGTTAGCACTACAACTATTGCACAAGTAAATATTGGATGTTTTACTCCAAGTACTACGCAATCCACCTTTAGTAATTTAAACGCTACCTCCTGCGGCGTGCAAGATAATTATACTCCTTACCCTGTGGGAGATTATACTCCTTTAAAAACAGTTCGTATTTCGTTTCATACTATGTTGAGATCAAATGGTAGCTCGAACTATGTGGGGTCTGAACAAAATATTAAAGATTTTTACCAAAAAATAATTGATGAAGCCAATGTAAAATATGCCACTAATCAAATCCCTAACCCTAATACAGGGTCGCCGTTAATAGTAGATACTAGGATTAGATTCGTTATTAATAAATTTTATTTTTATAAGTCAGATTCTGTGTATAAAGAAATGGAATTTGACTCTCTCAAACAAAAAACAGTTCCTATGTGGGATGAGGGAGATCATGATGCCACTTGGTTTTATAACAACATTATACTTACAAATACTAGTTTAAGTAATATTGATAAAAATAAAACCTTACATTTTATTATGTCTCCTTACTCTAATAGTACGTATCTAGGAGGTAGGTCGGCAGGCTTTGCCAATAAAAAGTACATTTTTATGCGAGCTTATGATATTATGTACAACTTATCAGTACAACAACCGTCTTATTACAACTACACTTACAATACCTTATCTGGTCATGTGGTACATGAAACAGGGCATGCTTTAGGTCTGTATCACACATTTCAGCCTGATGATTGCGCTGATAATAATTCAGCCACGTTGGCAAGCGGCACAACAAATAATTTTATGGATTATTTTGGAGGCCAATGGCATCCCGCAGTAGCATTCTCTCAATGCCAAATTGCAAAAATGCACTACGCATTAATGGGCAATTTGGGAGATATAGCCGAAGATGTGGTGGACGAGTATTGTGCCGGTACATTTACGCCAGATATAACAATACCAATAGGAGGAAGCCAAGTACTATGGTCGGCAGGGCGTAACCTAAGTAGTAACTTAATTGTAAATGGTAATTTAAAAATACAATGTAATACCTCTATACCCTTTGGCAAAAACATAACCATAAATAGTGGAGGGAAACTATACATTGACCAAGCTGATATTATAAATAAATGTGCCAAGCCACATGCAGGAATAATTATAAACGATGGTGGATATTTAAGTTTATCAGCAACAAACGTAAATAACTATACTATTTATGTTAGAGCTGGAGGTTCGTTACACATAACGGGACAAACCACGTTATTGAATGCTAGTGCTATAGTGGTGGAAGACAATGGTTACATATGTGTAGGGATTGGAAAAATAACATTACAAGACCCTGCAAGTAATGTGTACTTGGCTACATCTTCTAACAAGGCGGCTATAAATTCAGTGGTTGGTATTACCAGTTACGCATGTAATTATATTGCAGTAGGCACAGCTCCAAATTCTACAGTTACGGGCTTAGGTCAGGTAATTATTGGTTTTTGTGCTAACGACATTAAAATTCAAAACGAAATAATTACAACTCGTCAATTTCGGATAGGTAATAACCTATTAATAGGTGCTAATGTTAATACAGCATTACCAACAGGAAAAATTGAAGTACAGGATAATGCACGATTAGAATTAAAAGCTTGCCAAAATGTAGAAATTTATGATAGTTTTGAAATTATGGAGGGTGCAGAAATGGAAGTAAAATAAACCAATCTTTCGTTTTTACAACAACTAAAAAAGCTACTCGGTTAAGAGTAGCTTTTTTTTGTATTTTTACATAACACATTTTATAACACATTATTAATGAAAATAATATGCATAGGCCGTAACTACGCCAGCCACGCCAAAGAACTTAATAACGCTGTACCTAGCCAGCCTGTTATATTTTGTAAGCCCGACACCGCTTTGTTAGACGGTAACGCCCCATTTTACTACCCTACGTTTACCAACGATTTACACTACGAATTAGAGTTAGTACTTAAAATAAATAAGCAAGGTAAAAACATAGCCGAAAAATTTGCCCACCGTTATTATAACCAACTTACGGTGGGGATAGATTTTACGGCACGCGATTTACAAGACCAATTAAAACAAAAAGGCTTGCCTTGGGAGCGTGCCAAAGGCTTTGATAATTCCGCCGTAGTGGGGCAGTTTGTGGAGTTAGGTAGTGTTAAGCAACCGCACAATATTGAGTTTCAGTTGCATAAAAATAAGCAATTGGTACAGCACGGTTATAGTGCCGATATGCTATTTAGTTTTGACAAAATTATTGCCGAAATTTCCAGTTTTATAACCCTGCGTACAGGCGATTTAATATTTACAGGTACTCCAGCAGGCGTTGGGGCTGTTGCCATTGGCGATATATTAGTAGGTACACTAGAAGGAAACGAATTACTAAATTTTGAAATAAAATAATGAATGCTTTTGCTCAAAAAGTAATAACCAATACCGTAGTGCAGTATATGCGCTTGCGCATAAAAACTATAGCCTTAGTGAGCCCCAAACAAGCGGCATTAATAGCGTTAAAATTATTTACTACTCCACGCACACGCAGCACACGTAGTCTCAAAGTGCCACTATTACAGCACGCGCAGCGCATTGCTATAACTTTAACTACTCAAACGGCGAACTTATATTATATAAATAATAATGCTACGCGAAACATATTACTAGTGCATGGCTGGGAGGCCGATAGTGGTTTTTGGCGTCATTATTTTCCGCTATTAGCTACCGCTAACTACAATGTGTATGCGCTTGATGCCTTAGCGCACGGGCTATCTACAGGTACAAGTACTAACGCCGTTGAGTATCAAGCATTAGTAACCAAAGTACTTAGGGAGTACGGTCCGTTTGATGCAATAATGGCGCACTCCATGGGCACATTAGTAAGTTCGTTTGCAGCGGTTGATGTAGGCATTATTAATACGGTTAAGTTGGTGTATATATCGCCAGCGCCTTATTCGCTCACACATTTTAACGCATTAAAAAATGTATTGTTACTACCACCACATGTTATGACTAAGCTATATGCCCTAGTGCACAAGCGTTACGGCATGCTTGTGCACGAATACTCTATTTATACCATTATAAAAAACAACCCCAAAGTGCAGTTGTGCATAATGCACGATACTACCGATATACCTTGCCCAATAGCCGAAACACGTAGCCTACTTACGCTTAATGCTCCCAATGTAGTGCTACACGAAAGCACAGGATTAGGCCACAACAAAATAGCGCAAGACACTGCCGTGGCCGCTATTGTAATGCAATATTTAAGTAAGTAATAATTTAGGTTTAATGAATAAAAATGATCTTATAAAAATAAACTACTCTGGTTTTATAACAATATCCATTAGTTTGATTTTTTCTTTTATATTTGTTGTTTTTGTATCAATATCCAGAGAAAAAGGAGGGGCTGATATTTGGATGTTTGGATTTTTATTAGTAATTGGATATATATTGTTAAATTTTTTGGTGCTGTTTCTATTTCCATTTTTACTCAGAAAACCTGCTTTAATTTTATCCTCTGAATCTATTTATATTAACACAATACAGCAAACTATTCCTTGGAAAGAAATAAAACGTATAAAAATTAATAGAACTAAAGTGGGGTATGTAATTACTATATTTGTATATAACCAAGGTGAGGTATTTGTTTGTCCAGCATCTTTTGTGAGTGAGTTTGTGTGCGAAAGAAACATTTTATTTTATAGAACACCATTTGTATTTGGAACATTAACACTTCAAGAAAAATCAACAATAGTTTATTCTATCATAAAAAACAGGGCTCAACTTACCTCAATAAATTAAAAATACTATTGTATAACTCACATAAGTACTGTATTTTGCAATAAATTATATTACTATAAAAATTGCACTTATGAGTTTACGTACACGACTTGCTTATCTTAAAAATAAATTATTTTACAACTATGCACTAACTCGTTTTCGAGGTGCTTCAACGTTGCGTTACTTTTTAAACGAAACTGATTTTGATAGGTTTATAAACAAATACAAACACGTAGAAGCCAGCGCTAACTGGGATTATAGTGATGCAGGGCAAGAACTAATAGCAAAGGATAGAATTAAAATGTTGCTTAACTATACCAACAATGTAGTGCCTGCTACAGTGTGCGAAATTGGGCCTGGCTCGGGTATGTTATTAAAGCAATTTGCTGATGCAGGCAGTACCAATGTGTTAGGCATTGATATACAACAGCCCCACAACCTTGATGCCCGTATGCAATACCACTTAGGAGGTGTGCATGCAATAGATAGTATTGCTAACAATTCAGTAGATTTTATGTACAGTATTGATGCCTTTGAACACATACCCAACCCTACCGAAGGCATTGCCAATTGCCTAACAAAATTAAAACCTGGGGCTACATTTTATTTGCAAATAGGGCCTACCTACTATTCGCCGTGGGGGTTTCATTTTTATCATATTTTGCGCATACCTTACATTCATATAT
>JAYWFU010000113.1:0-14658 GCA_043778625.1 Bacteroidia bacterium
ACACCTCCTCAAAGCTATCAATGACACATAAAAAACTAAAAGCAACGCTAGATATAAATTATCTTAAAAAACTACTAAGTTTTAATGCGTAAAGCCTGAATACGGTTTGTTAAAATAAATTATATTTACATTTTGCAACACTTAAATAAACACCACGCACCATGAACTCTTTTAAGCAAATTATACTATTATTCCTGCTAACAATTGTGCTTAGTTCGTGTGCTGTACAACAAATTGAATTGGTACGGGTAGAAGATTTTAAGGTAAAAAGTTTTAATAGCAAGGGGGCTTCGGTAGAGGTAAAAGCACGTATTAAAAACCCTAATAAGTTTGGATTTAAAGTAAAGGGTAGCGATTTGAATTTGTTTGTAGGCAATAACGAAGTAGGTAAAGTTACGCTTAAAGACAAAATAAAAATTAAGCCCAATGCCGAAGAAACTTACACATTTGTATTACAAAGTGATTTGGCCAAACTAGCGGGTAACGCGCTAATGGGAGGCCTTGGTATGCTTACACAAGGTAGCCTAAACGTTAAGGTAAAAGGCGATTTAAAAATTGGAAAAGCATTTGTTACCAAACGCATACCTGTAAATATTGAAGAAAAAGTAAGCCCAGCATCGTTGCTTGGGCTTTAATTTAATAAAACTAAAATAACACGAATGAAAAAATTAGCAATAGTAGTAGCAACACTTTATAGCAGTGTAACAATAGGGCAAGTAGCAGTAACTAGCGTGTACAGCCATTTGGCGGGTAATGTGGTAACTACCAATTATAATTCGATGCAAATAAATAGCACTACCAACAAACATTTGGCGGCAGGTAATGGCGTAGTGTGGAGTTACGATACTTGTATTAAAGTTACAGATAATCCGCCTGCATACCCCATTATAACTAAAGATACCACAGGCGTAACCAACAGCGCAACCGTAGCAGCTAGAGCCAACGTGGCGTTAAAAGAAGGAGTAAATAACGATTACTCGTTTTACGATTTTAGCACTAAGTTTTCGATAGCGGCCGAAGATTTTCAAATACTAGGTAACGAAGCTTATGTGGCTTACGACGATAATATTGATTTATTAAGTTTCCCGATGGCTTATGGAGCTAGTGCTGTATCGTTTGATACCGCTACATCATGGACATTTGCTACGAGCAATACCATGAAACGCACTGTAAAATCAACCATGACTTACGATGGTTATGGTAGCCTTAAATTAAATAATAGATTAACGCTTGACTCAGTGTCGCGCATTAAATTAGTGCAAGTAATTAAAGACACACTAATAGCACCTGCTAATCCGTTTTTTAATAGAATAAAATCGTTGCGTACCGTGTATTACTACGTACGTGCAGGTAACGATTTAGTGGCACAATGGGAGCTAGACTCTGTATCGAGCTCGTTAACCACACAAAAGCTATACAAATTTATTGTGGCAGATAAGTACAACTCAGCATTAAACGGGTTAAACAAAACGATAACTAATACATTACTACGTGCCTACCCTAACCCAACTAACGGTATTGTTAGTATTAATGTGTCACATGCAACACCACTTACTTACACGCTTTACAATAACTTAGGGCAAGCATTGCTATTAACCACGCTCAGCACTACTAATAAAACACTTAATGTAAGCGATATGCCAGCAGGTATTTACTTGTTACGTAGTGTTGATGGCAATTATAACGCTAAAATTGTGAAAGAGTAAACGGTTACAATAATTTGTTTTTAACTAAAAACAACGTACCATGAAATTATATTTAGTTGTAACACTCCTGTTAATTATTGCAGGTATGTCGTGTAAGAAAAAACAACCCGAAGAGGTAAATCCGTTTACACCTAGTGTTGCTGGTGCCACAGCGCCACAAGCGGTTGCGCTTGCGCCTAATTTTTTGAGCATTTACACCAACATTTTAAAACCACAGTGTGCTAATTCGAGTTGCCACGATGGCGATAATGTAAATAATTTTCAACCCGATTTGCGCAGTATCGAAAGTGCTTATGCTACATTGGTAAAACACCCCTCAAAAAAATCGAAAGACAAAAAATTATATCCAATGGTTGTTAAACCTTATAGTGTAGACAGTTCGTTTATGTACTTTAGATTAATTGACTCCACTGGCGACAAGATGCCCTTAAATGGAAGCGCGCTAAAAATAGAGGAGCTAAAAGCAATAAAAGATTGGATAACTGACGGAGCTAAAAATCAGTACGGACAAAATCCTAAATAGAAATGAAAAAGTATAGCCTATTATTTTTAGCATGTGCACTACTTGTGTGTTGCAAAAAGAAAGTTGAAACCGTTGTTGTACCCAACAATGTGCCCACAACTGATACTAGCGTAAGCACACTAACTATTGAACGATTTGTAATTAAAACTTATGTAGTATTGTTTGCCCGCAAGCCCACCGAAGCCGAATTGCAAAATCATTTAACAACACTAACAAGCAATAATATAGCGCAAGCGGCGCGTATTAATTTTATACAGCAGTTGCAAAATACGAACGAATATAAGTTTATGTTATACGAGTTTGCTAAGCAAAAAATAATTGATCCGTTAGGTACATTAAATGATTCTGGCTATCAAAACTCTCGTTTAATACAAGAAATAAAAGACAATATTGCCGCGCAAAACGAGCCTAAATTAAATACCGAACTTTTAGGAGCTATGTACAAATTTAGAACCATGAAAACTGAATTACTCAACAATACGATTACTTGGCAAGAGGTAAATAAACGCTGTTGTCACTCGTTTTATTATTATGGAGATAACCTTGGTTCACGCGAATTTGTGTTACATACTTTTGAACACTTGTTGCAACGCATACCTACTAAGCAAGAATCTGATGCGGGCAGAGCTATTTTTATAAGTTCTAAAAATGCAGTGGAAACACCCGACGTACTATTTGGCGTAACAGGAAAATCTATAAGCGATTTGTTAGATATTATAGTAACGAGTGATAATTTTTACGAGGCGCAAGTGCGTTATTTTTATGTGCGGTCTTTTTACAAAGAGCCCGAAACACTTGTGTTATCAAAGTATACGAACGTTTACACAACATCTAAAGATTATCAACTACTACAACGTACTATACTTTCGAGCAATGAATTTTTACAAAATTAATCTATTTGTTTTTTCGCTTTTAGTTGCGCTTATTTTAGTAGGTTGTAACAAAAAGAAGGAGTATCTGTACGAAGTTGTGCCTGTAACTGTTAAAAATAGTACAGGAAATAAATCAACATTAAAAACGGCTACCGAGTTTATATCCATTGCGTATAGCGACGTGCTGGGGCTAGGGATTAAAACCAACGACCTAAATAAATACACTGATGCCTACGACAACTTTGGCGACAGCAAATATATGGAGCATGTTATTGTGCTTAATTTTTTAAACAACCATTCATCGCTAATAAAAAGCGATAATAACATGAGAGCTAACCCCAAAGAGTTTGTTACGCAAGTGTATAAAACCTTATACGCAAGGTTGCCAAGTGCTTACGAACAGGAATACTTATCCAGTTTTATTATTAAAAACCCAGCCCTTACTAGCAAGTTGTTTTATTATAGTTTGCTCACCAGTAACGAGTATCGTTATTATTAACTAGTTTAATTTTACATCCCCATGAATCGTAGAGGTTTTATACAAAAAACAGCTTTAGCCACGGCAGGTGTATTTGTGGCTCCTTACTTACTACCAACGGGGCGTTTGTTTGCAAGTACTGGTAGCCGTATTGCTAACCACGTGGTGTTTTGTTTGTTTGCAGGTGGTATTCGCAACCAAGAGTCCATAGGTAAGTACGATGGTAATTTAATGTTAAATATGTTATCGGGTACTGAAAGTATTACCAGCGATATATCAAATGCAATGACTATCTTACCTCTACTACAAACCAGCACTAACACACTACAAACCCAAGGTACGCTATACAATAATTTTATGTATAAAAGTGGGCCGACAGGGTATTACAACGGTAATGTGGCGGCTATAACAGGCACGTACTCACCAACCCCTCTCGATTTAAAAAAACACCCCGAAAACCCTACCATATTTGAATACTATCGCAAGCACGCTAACCCTGCCAATAGTGCACTTAACTCGTGGTGGGTAAACACCGCTGCTGGGCCTTACCTATCGCTAAATTATAGCAACGACCCTAACTATGGCAGTGGTTATGGCGCTAATATGTTGCAGCGCGAACTGCTACGTAGTTACGATAATCAAATAAATAATATTGGCGCTACATTTTCGGCAACGGAGCAACAGTTAGTAAATAATTTAAAAGGATTTTTAAACAAAAATTTTACTACTCAAGCAAGCGCAACAAGTATTGAAAATAAATTAACTGATAGAGACAGGCTTGATAATTTTTTTAGCACTCAAATGGCTAAAAATTGGTCGGAACCTTGGATTATAAGTGGAATTGATAAAACTACTATGAATAGAGATATGCACAACGTAGCCATAGCCGAAACGGTAATACAAGAGTTTAAACCCGAATTATTAGTAGTAAATATGACCGATGTGGATATTGCACACACTAACTTTGTAGAGTATTGCAACAACTTACGCAAGGCCGATTATGCACTAGCCAAACTATGGCAAACCATACAAAGCACGCCAGGCATGGCTAATGATACTGTGCTTATAGTAGCCCCTGAGCACGGTAGAAACGCTTTGGGTAATGGTATATTTGTTAACGGTAGAGAGGCGCTTGACCATACTGGCGACCAAAGCAGCAGAGAAATATTTTGTATGATGCTGGGCAAAAACATAAAGCAAAATCAACTAATACCCACTGGGGGCGAAACCATTGATATAGTGCCTACCATAGCACACATACTGGGCTTTTATAATGATATACCTACTCAGTACAAAACCAATATGGGCGACCCATTATACAGCGCATTTATGTAGTTTTTTACTCTTAAAAATTATAGTACGCAAATCCAATCTTTTTACTTATTTTTAAAGTATGATAAATCAACAAATCCAATTAATTGATAAGGTGAGCGATGCGCTCGAGTCTATCCGTCCATTTTTAATTTCGGACGGTGGAGATATTGAACTTATTGAAATAACCGAGGCTAACGTAGTACGTGTAAGGTTGCTAGGCGCTTGTGGTTCGTGCAACATGAGTGCAATGACCATGCGTGCAGGCGTTGAAGAAACTATTAAACGTATGGCTCCCGAAATTACGGCGGTAGAAGCTATTGGTATTGAAATTTAAAAACACATACAGCACACACACAATGAATTATTTTAAACTAATAACTGCTACTACCTTAACTGTAATTTTAATAGGATGTAAGCCAAATTTAAAACCAGAGGTACAATCGTCAGGCGATGCTAATTTTGCGCACGTAGTAACTATTGGCGACAACTTTATGGCAGGTTATGGCAATGGGGTACTTAACCAAAACAACCAACAGCATTCAGTAGCGGCGTTTGTTGGCAAGCAACTTTCGGCAGTTACGGGTGCAACATTCGTACAACCATTAATGCCTGCTGGTAATGGTGTTGGACCAAATGCCAAAACGTGGGAAAGCGATTTTGTAACCAACTATCGTTTAGGTTACCGCACCTACACCTGCGACCCTACGCCTACATTTTCGCCATTAAAAGATTTAGCTTCTTACGCACAATCAACACAGTATTTTAGTGCATTTACAGGAGGTACTATCAACGATTATTCGGCACCGTTTACCACCGCTAGCGATATTGCTAACGCAGCGGGTACTAACTTGTACTTAAATCGTTTTGCGCCAGCAGGTACAGCAGTGTTAGATAAAATTGTAGCTTCAAAACCAACCTTTGCCACCGTGTGGTTAGGTATGGAGGAAGTGTATAAGTATGCACGTTCGGGGGCTTACGTAGGTGCTGCTACAACCCCAGCAATGTTTGAAGCTAACCTCGACAAAATAGTTAAAACACTAAATGCCGCAGGAGTTAAAGGAGCGTTGGGCAACTTACCTAACTTTGATGTGTTTCCGTACTATAGTTATTTTGGTCCTACGCGTGCTGTGCTACGCCAAGGGCAAGCTGATACATTAAATGATAAACAACCTCAAATAGATCAGGACGGAAATCCAGTAAAAGGCGGACAATTTAATTGGAAAAAAGATACTAATACGTTTTTAATAACACCATCAAAATTTAGAGACGACCCTAATTTTAACAGCCGACACATGGGTAGGGGCGAATACATTACACTATCGTTAAACGTAGATTCAGTTAAGTGCGACAAGGTAGGCTTGTTAAGCGATATGCCCGACAGATACGTACTGGACTCTGTTGAGGTAGCTGAAATTAAAAGTTTAATAAGCCAATACAACACCAGCATTAAAGCCATAGCTGATAAGTACGGCTGGGCGCATGTGGACATGAATACTTATTTTAACCTAATAAACAAAGGGGTTAAAAACGCAGGGGTAGATTATAGCGCAGCGTTTTTGAGTGGCGGATTTATAGGTATGGACGCTTTTCATCCTACACAAAAAGGGTATGAAATGATTAGTAACGAATTTATTAAAGCCATTAATGCTAAGTATAGCGCTACGGTTTGGCCTGTGGTTTGCACGGATTGCACGGCAATTAAATTTCCGTAATTAGTTAATGAAAAATCGTAGCATATACATAGTTCAAATAGCAGCCATTGTGCTGCTATTTGCATTTAATACTATGGCGCAAAACAGTACTGCAGTGTTGCTAAAAGCAATATCTAGCAAGGCTAACCAAGTGTGGGTAGATAAGCTACAAAATTATTACACATTAAACACTACCGAATTTGTAAAGTATAATAATCAAACCAATGGTATAAATAAGTTTAGTAATAACAGTAGTACCCTGCCCTCAAGTGTTGATGTTAGTAACCCCTTGCGAATATTGTTGTACTATAATCAATTTAATACGTTTATACATCTGGACAATATGCTTTCGCCTACTGAACAAACTAAAGCTGAAGCTACTGAATTAGCAACGCTATTGTGCAACAGTACACTTAACGGGCTGTGGGTGTATAACCAAGCCGAACTATCGTTAGTGCGCTATGATAGCAAGTGGAACGAGGTGGTGCGCATTAATAATATGAATCAAGCCATTGCAAATTTTGCCCCAATATTTATGCAAGAAAATAACGGTAGCGTTTATTTGTACGACCCTAATTATGGTTGTGTGGTGTTAAATATGTTTGGGGGCATTGACAAAAAAATACCGTTACCTAACTGCGTTAATTTTAAAGTGTTTAATGATGAACTGTATTACAAACGCAATGTAAACTACTATGTATATAACACCTTGAATTTAACCGAAACACAATTAAACGTACCTCTGCAAAATTGCAAGGACATTGCCTTAACACCACAAAAAATGCTAGTGTTAGCCAACGATACTTTGTATATTTACCAACGCTAAATAATGAATGCTAACCCATCATACACTAATTTGCTCCAGCAACTTGATGCTTTTATACGCAAGTATTATAAAAATCAAATTATAAAAGGCGCATTACTTACACTTACGTTATTGCTAGGCATATACGTAAGTGCTGCGGTATTAACGCATTATGGGCAGTTTACCACTACGGTACGTAGCGTAATTTTTTTTAGTTTAATTGCGGCTGTATTAGCTATTGTTGCGCACTATGTACTTACGCCACTGTTGCATTTAAACAAAATAGGCACAGTAATCAATCACACACAGGCCGCCGAAATTATTGGTAAACATTTTACTGCCGTAAGCGATAAATTGTTAAATATTTTACAATTAAAAACAAACAACGACAGTGCATTAGCGCAAGCAGCTATCGAACAAAAAATTGCGCAATTATCGCCTGTTAAATTTGGTAATGCCATAGATTTTTCGGCAAATAAAAAATACATTAAACTGCTAGCTATACCGTTATTAGTTATAGGGTTGATATTGGCTATATCGCCTATTATACTGAGTGATGGTAGCAAACGATTAATTAATTATAATAAAGAATTTATAGCCCCCGCTCCATTTGAATTTACGGTACTTAACAAAAGTTTAACTACCGAAAACGAACAAGATTTTGAACTACGAGTAAGCACCACAGGTAACGAACTGCCTCAGCAAGCATTTGTGGTAATGGACGGTGTAGAATATATAATGAATAAAATTAGTACTACTGAATATAGCTATACATTTAAAAACGTATTAAAACCCACGCAATTTGCCATGCAGGCTGATGGTTTTACGAGCAGACAATACGAATTAAGTGTAATAAATAGCCCAAGTATTAATGGGTTTAAAGTGTTGTTAACTTACCCTACGTATATTGGTAAAGCACCCGAAACCGTTGCTAACACAGGCGATTTAACCTTGCCTGTAGGTACACGCATAAAATGGGTTTTTAACACTAATAATACAGAACAACTAACCGTAGTAAAAAACACAGGTAAAGACAGCATTATTACAGCCACTAAAAACGGTAATGAATTTACGTTAAGTACTACCGCTACCACTACGTGCCAGTACAAAATTAGTAGTGTTAATGCACAGGCGCAACAACAAAGTAAAGTAGCGTATCAATTAAATGTAGTGCCTGACGAATACCCAAGTATTGACCTGCAAACTCAACAAGACAGCAGTACTAACAAGTTTATAGCATTAAACGGTAGTGTAAAAGATGATTATGGTTTTAGTAAATTACAGGTGGTATATACCGTAAAATCAAACGTATTGAGCGATCTTGCTGCACAAGGTATTGATGCTACAAGCGATGTTACTACTGCCCAAAAAACATACACCTTACAATTACCTGTAACGCGCAATAGCACACAACAAAACTATACGCAGGTGTTGGACATGAATACTATGAATTTAAAAGCAGGCGACGAATTGGTGTATTATGTGGAGGTGTTTGATAACGATGGCGAGCATGGCGCTAAGAGTGCGCGTACCAACAGTGCCGTGTACAAAATACCAAGTAATGCAGCATTAAACAAAGTTACTGACGAGCAAAATACAGAGATTAAAAAAGACTTAGAAAAAACAATAGTTAAGGCACAAAAACTGCAAAAAGAACTAGTGCAAGCACGCAAAAAAATGCTTGAAAAAAAGAACCTAACCTTTGATGAGAAAAAACAAATTAATGATTTGTTGCAACAGCAAAACACGTTGCAACAAGAGGTAGAAGAAATTAAAAAACAGAACCAAGAGAATATTCAAAAACAAAATGAGTTTGCACAACCTAACGAGCGTGTATTGCAAAAACAGGAGGAGATAAACAAACTTTTTAATGAGTTGATGAGCGATGATTTTAAAAAGCAATACGAGGAGATGCAAAAAATGTTGCAAAACATTGACAAGGATAAGTTGCAGGAAAAGGTAGAGGAAATGAAGCAGGATAGTAAGGAGTTGGAAAAAGACCTTGACCGTACTTTAGAGGCATTTAAACAATTAGAACTGGAACAAAAACTAGAAAAAACAAAACAACAATTAGAAAAATTAGCACAAGAGCAAAAGCAATTAGCCGAGAAAACCGAAAAGGCAAAAAATGCAACACCTGAAGAGCAACAAAAGCTAAAAGACCAGCAAGCGGAACTTAATAAGCAGTTTGAAGACCTCAAAAAAGAGATAGATAAACTAAAGGAAATGGCTAAAGATGTACCTAATGCTCCTAAGTTGGACGAAGCTGAAAAAGCAGGAGAGGAAGCGCAAAAAGACATGAAAGAAAGCGCAGAAAGTTTAGCTAAAAAAGACAATAAAAAAGCAAGTAAAAGCCAAAAAGAAGCTGCTGAAAAAATGGAAGAGATGGCGCAAAAAATGGAAGATGCTATGGCTAAAGCCGAAGAAGAACAAGCTGAGGAAGATGCGCAAGCATTGCGCCAGATACTAGAAAATTTATTACACCTTTCGTTTGACCAAGAAACCGTGTTGAAGAATTTTAAAACCATGGAAAGTGCTAATCCGCAATATGTACAGCTTACCAAAAAACAAAAACAACTGCAAGACGATTCCAAAATTATTGAAGATAGCTTGTTTGCATTAAGCAAACGCCAACCTAAAATTAGCAACATTGTAAACAAAGAAATTGCCGAAATTAAAAACAATATGGAGCGTGCCGTGAGCTACCTAGCCGACCGTAACACAGGTGCAGCCACCGTGCGTCAACAGTTTGCTATGACTGCCATTAACAACTTGAGTTTGCTACTAAGTGAAAGCCTGCAACAAATGCAACAAGAGGCACAAGCCCAAAGCAAGAGTAAAAAAAGCGGTAGTGGTAGTTGTAACAAGCCTGGAGGAAGTGGTGCGCCTAAACCAGGCAAGGGTAAACCTAAGCCAAGTATGGCAAGTATGAGACAAATGCAACAAAACCTAAGCAAACAATTAGAACAAATGAAAAGTGGGCAAACCCCAGGTGGCAAAGGGCAAGGGCAAAGTAAAGAGTTAGCTAAGATGGCAGCTCAGCAAGAATACCTACGCCAACAAATGCAAAATGCAGCAAGCCAAGGTGGGAGCGGAGGACAAGGTAAAGATGGTCAAACAGGTAAGGAAACAGGTAAAGAGGGAGGGAAAGAAAGCGGTGGTACTAAAGGTAATGCACAACAATTGCGCGAAATAGCCAAACAAATGGAACAAACTGAAAGCGATATTGTAAATAAACGCATTACACAGGAAACACTAAATCGTCAAAAAGAAATACTTACTCGCCTGCTCGAAGCCGAAAAAGCTGAGCGTGAACGTGAGCAAGATGATAAACGAAAATCGAACGAGGCGAAGGAAATTAAAACGCTTGCACCCGTCTCATTTACTAAATACGAACAACTTAAAAAACGAGAAACGGAGCTGTTACAGACCATTCCGCCTAACTTAAATTTTTACTACAAATCAAAAGTTTCTAACTATTTTAGTAACGTAAAAGATAACTAATTGTGTAATGCCCCATTTTATTCGCATAGCTACCAATCGTAAAAACATGCATCTTGTTGAAAAGATGATTGACGGTGTGTGTGCGCAATTAAAATTTGATGAAAACATGTACGGTAAGGTATATGTGGCGGTAACAGAGGCGGTGTACAACGGTATGTTGCACGGTAATAAATTAGATGCACAAAAACACATTGATGTATCGTACGTTATAAAACCTAATTATCGAGTATTAGAATTTACTATAACAGATGATGGCGATGGGTTTAGCCCCAGCCAAGTACCTGACCCAACTACTGAAGAAAATATTTTGAAAGAAAGCGGACGGGGTATATTTTTAATTAAAAACATGGCAACTCGTTATTCGTACAACGGTAAAGGAAATTCCATAATAATGGAATTTGATTATTGAAAACTCATAGTTTAAAGATTAATTAGTTTATTAAAGCTTTGTGTGTAGCTAAGCCTATTAATTATTATTAGGCTACACTATTAAAAAAAACACTTAGATTCGTACCAACATCATCTTAAATAGTGCAGTGAAAGCCGAAAAACTGAATAAAGAGTAGGTAAATTATATTTAACTAAAAAATGAAAAAAATTATTATTATGTCTTCCGCATGTATATTTGCATTTTATAATTGTTTTGCTCAACACTGTTTTTCGCCAGCTGCTTATATTAACACAGGTACTAATGTAGGACCAACTACTGTTGCAGATTTTAATGCAGATGGACATATGGACATTATAACAACCCATACTTCATCAACTGATATGTCGCTTTCTCTTGGTAATAGTTCAGGTGTTGTTACTGTCCCATCTAATATCTCTATAGGAATGGCACAATCCGCTATTACCAATGCCGATTTTAATGCCGATGGTAAAAAAGATATTGCAATTATTACTACAAGTTCAAGTAATTTGTCAGTTATGTTGGGTGACGGACTGGGTGGTTTTGCTGCCGCTACTACTTTTGCGGTAGGTACGTTCCCAATATCTATTATTAATGCCGATTTTAATGGAGATGGTAAAATAGATTTAGCCACCAATAATCGTGGTTCAAATAATGTGTCGATTTTGCTTGGAGATGGTGCAGGTAATTTTGGTGCCGCAACTAATTTCAGTGTAGGAAGTAGCCCTGGGGGCATGGCTCATGCTGATTTTAACGGAGACGGAAATGTAGATTTGGCTACATGTAATTATAACACAGCGGACTTGTCAATTTTGCTTGGAGACGGCACAGGTAATTTTGGCGCCACCACCATTCCAATTACCGGAGGCTACTTTCTATTTATTAAAAGTGCTGATTTTAATGGAGACGGAAAGGCTGATTTAGTTACTGGCGCAAACAATCGTTTATTAATATTACTTGGTACTGGCACTGGGGGTTTTGGAGTTCCTACAACAATTAATATGACAGCTAATAATGGATTGAAAGATGTTGTTAGTGCTGACTTAAATAAAGATGGAAATATAGATTTAGTAGCAGCATCGATCAGTAACACTTTTGCTAATAATGTACTACTATTTTGGGGTAATGGTTCGGGAGGATTTTCAATGGATAGTCTTGCATGCGCACAGCCTATTTATATTACCTGTGCTGATATTACTAACGACGGACATGAGGATATAATTGCTAGTACAAATGCCAATGCTTATGAGGCTATATATATAAACAAAGATTTTAATATTAGCTTACAGGTTACCAACCCTACCTGTGCTTACAATGCGGGTCCTCCAATAGGTTCAATGGGTAACGGTAGTATTTTAGCAACCACAACTGGGGGATTATCCACACCATATTTTACATGGAATACTCCGTTTCCACAATCAGGAAACCCAATCACCGATTTATCTCCAGGTACTTATACTGTAACAGTATCAGATAATAGCGGCTGTTCCAACAAAGCAACCGTAACACTTACTGGCCCCACACCACTTTCTAACTCCATAACTAGCACAGACGTTTCGTGTTATGGGGGCAATAATGGCACAGCAGCGGGCAGTGCTATTGGCGGAACTCCTCCTTACACCTACTCTTGGAATACCTCTCCAATTCAAACAACTTCATCAATAAACAATTTAATAGCTGGTAATTACTCACTTACAATTACAGACTCTTTGGGTTGTACAGGTTTCCCCCCTGCTGGAATAACTATTAATGAACCAGCCCCTCTTAGTTTGTATTGGGAAACCACAGGATCTAACCCTAATACTAAATGTAGTGGTGTGTGTAATGGCGCTCAAAATGTGAGCGCGTTTGGCGGAACAGCGCCTTATAATTTTCAATGGGATTTATCAACAAATAATCAAACTACACAAATAGCTACTGAGTTATGCCAAGGTAATTATTTTCTCACTATAACTGATGCCTTGGGCTGCGTTGTAACGGATAGTATAACTGTTGGCTCTATGAGTGTGGTTCACCCCGAAATTTTTCTTACCAACCTTGCTGCGGTAGATCAAGTAAATGTTTCTCCATCATTTACCGCCTATTACGCTTACAATTTGCCGCCAACTATAAATCCCCCAGCTTCAAATCCTCGAAATCTTGTTGACCCAGGCAAAAAGGCTCGCTTTAAAGTAGAATGTACTAATCAAAAAATTAACGGTCAATCAGTGGTTAGTGGTATATGTAAGGTAAGGTCAAATAGTAAATATGTTACAGTTACAGACAGCTCTTCTATTTTAAATAACATAGGTTGGAATAATAAAACGTGGTCGGCTGATGAATTTGAAATTGATATAAAAGCAAATACACCAGCAGGGAGCAATGCTTATATTGATTTTGTGGTGCAAGAAAACGGAATAAATTATACTACTAGCTGTATTGCAGTTCCAATTTCTCCGTTAGTGTATTCGCCTACAACTTCATTAACAATTGATGATGATAATAATCCTGACAGCCAAGGTAACGACAACGAAATTTGCGACCCCAATGAGGTTATTGAGTTTTATCCGTGGTTAAATAATATTTCAACATTAGATGCAGAATATGTGCGTGGGCGTTTTGAAAATTTAGACAATCATAACTTTATTAATATATGGAATAACGTGCCAGGTGCAGGGGTTAATGTTACGGTTTACAACGCTGGCTGGTGGAACTATGCCTTTAATCAACCTGCTGTAATTAATTCGGGTGCTGTAAACACAACGCCTGAATATGATTTTGTATTTAATTATAACAACACAAATGCCGTAAATAATTTTAAGTTATATATGGTTATGGCAGGAGGTTTTAAATTGTTTTCGGGCACAGCACTCTCGTTAGTGCAATGGTCAATTCCTTACACGTTTAACGCTGTTGGAGGCGCATCGTCAGTTGACGCTAAAAATAGTAACGATTTAAGTGTGTACCCTAATCCCACCACCGATTTAATAACTATTGAAAACAAACAAGAGAAATTAACCTCACCTTATGTTATAATTAATTCGTTAGGAAACCAAGTTTTAAATGGCAATTTATTAGGTGTAACCACAACCGTTGATATTAATGATTTATTACCTGGGGTTTATCTTTTACAAGTTGGAGAAACAAAAAATCAATTATTTAAGTTTGTAAAAAAATAGTAAGCAACTATGATGATTGGTTTAGCTCCAAGCAAGTACTTGACCCAACTACCGAAAAAAATATTTTGAGCTAAAGCGAACGAGATATATTTTTAATTAAAAACATGGCAACTCGTTATTCGTACAACGCCAAAGGAAATTCGATAACAATGAAATTTGATTATTAACGTAACTTAAAACCTTAACTCGTTTAACGGT
>JAYWFU010000114.1:0-14601 GCA_043778625.1 Bacteroidia bacterium
CTAAGAAAGTTGTACCTGGTAAAAAATCTAAATCAATAATTAAGTCCTGAGATGAACCTGTAGTGCTAGCTAAAAAACTAACATTTTTTATGTGCCAAGGATGAGATAAACCTAAGGCGATTGAAAATAATTCGTTACTATTCATAATTATAAAGATAGATTACCCACACCAAACGTCATAGACCCAATTTATTATTGATAAATACAGGATCTAAAAACGTAGTGGAATTTGTAGACGAAACGTTGCTACTGCTAAAGTTAGCAATGTCGTATTTCAATGGTGGTAGGTAGGCTACATAATCGCCACTTGAATCTACTGTGGTGGTGGTGTTAGTATAACAACCATTGGTAGCATTAAATTGTATGTGTGCTACACCAATATTATTTTTACTACGCCCTAGTATCATAGGTTTAGCTGACTCCTTTGTACCGCCTACTACTCTGCCTATAACTTTTACTAATGTAGTGTCTCTAAACTGAATACCTGATACAGGTGCTTGAAAATTATAAACTCCTGTAGGAGGAAACGTGCCCGCTGAGTAAGTATGCCCACTTTGAGTAACAGTAATTACGTGTTCGCCAATAGGTACACGCATATCAAATTTACCAGTATCGTTAGTGCTTACGGGTTGTCCGTTTTTAATAACGATAGAACCGTCAATGTTTAAATATGCCCCTTTAACAAAACAACTTCCTACCACATATTTAACTTGCCCTTGTACACGAAACGATGATTTATCAATAAAATCGATACCGTTGTGTACCGCAGCGCCATCGCCTATAAACAATACTTTATTGCTTGGGGCAAATGTATGTACGCCTAACGATGGAGTAACTTTAAAGTTTTCGCCATTACCATTGTAGCGTACTGCAGGTATTGCATAATCGCCTCCTGCATTAGTATACCCAAAATAACCCATTTGTTGTGAGGTAGGAATTATTGGCGACCATACATTACCAGTAGTTCCTGTAAATTGTGCGTGGTGTGCATTAAATACATTACCAGTTTTGGATACATCATACGCCCAATTACCATTGTTTTCGTCAGCATGGTATAATGCCACTAAACCATATTCATCACCATTTAACACACGCTCGTAATCACGCTTAACTTCAGCATCAGTACGGGGTAAATTCCACACACGTATTTCGTCCATATACCCATTCATACGGTAGCTTCCACGCCCTCCAAAGTCTAACGGATAAGTGCTAGGGGTAATTGAATCGCCTAAAGCACCTGCATTACTAGCCACCTTTATTCCATTCAAATATAGCTTAACACCTGTGCTGTCAAACACACCGCATATATGGTTATATTCATTGATGTTTATATTACCAAATGCACCTCCGGTTTTAGGGTAAAAAACAATTCTATTTCCATGATTGGTATATACCTCCATTTGAATTCCGCTTCCTGTATAATATAAGTAAAACGAACCATCTTTTCCAACAATATCATGGCTATTGGTAACATCACTAAAACGTACCCAAGCCTCAGTAGTCATAGCAGTAGTAGTACTTAACTTAGGAGTGCTAGGTGTACTTAACACTCTAATACCATCGTAAGTTAAGGCAAAGCCTGACGAACCTGTGGTACGCTCTATGCTTACTTTTACATCTTTAACGGCTACGCCTCCATCATATTCAATGTGTCCGTTAATAATACCTGTTGGATTCCTAAACCCAACATCTTCAGAAGCATTTGAATACAGGTTACTACCATTACAATTACTAACGCCTACAATGGTGTATTTGTAAAACACACCTGCATCAGCCTGATTATCAATAAAAAAAGTATTGCCTGCGGTTACTGAAGTAATTTGAGCAGAATCAGTAAACGAACCTAGTACCTTGCGGTATACATTAATAGTGTTTAGCACTGAGGTGTTATTATTAGCCCAAGTAAGTTCAACTCTATTATTAAAATAACCCTTGCTACCTGTAAGTTTTTTGGTGGTGTTGGCATCAAAAGTTACTGCTAAGTTAGGCGGAGGTAATGTACCTTGCGCCTCTGCAATACCTAATAATCCTGTTTGTACACAACTATTATACACGCGTAATTTGTATTTGTACAGTTTACAAGTACCTACGTTATCATCAGTAAACGTGGTGTCGTTAGCATTTACATTAAAGCTTGCTGTATTACCTGTATTATCAAGGCGCTCAATGCTATACTTACTTTCGTTAGTAGCATTATCTTTCCACTTAATTATAAATTTATTATTTATGGTGTCTTTAGTAAGAGTTACATTAGTAGCTACAGCTGGGTCAGCGGGCGATATACCGTTTGTTTTAGAATTGGCAGAGAAGGTATTACAATCATTTTTTGCTAGTAATATGTAATAGTATCTTGTGCCTCGTGTTACCAATGAATCATCTAAAAAAGTACGTTCGTTAGCGTCAATTACGGCCCAATCAGTGTATGTTCCGTTTAACGAAGTGGAGCGTTTTAGTAAAAACGATACTGGATTATCATAATTATAATCCCAATTTATTTCAATGGTATTGTCGCACTTATCGCTAGAGGCTGATAAACTAGTAGCTTGCTGTGGTCCTGGTTTGATATTTCCTGAAGCGCTTACACTAAAATCACTCTGAAAAAATAGAGATCCAACAAAAACTGTCCTTTTTAATTTATAAATGTGGCTTCCGCCTGATATACCACTATCGGTGTAGGCTTCTAAGCTTTGATTAATACCAGTTACTTTTACACCATCTCTATATATATCCGTATAATAAGTTTGTGGCCCACAACTATTTGAAATTTCCCACGCTTGCGTAGGGTTACTCCATGTTAATACCACCTTTCCACACTGATCAGTTGTTGCTGTTAAAGCAGTGTGTTTTTCTATTGTTTGATAATAAATAGGAGTTAAATCAGTATAACCATTGTCGTTATGATCGCCTACGTTATAGCAATGCCTCCAATCATAAGTGTACCTTAATTGTACTGGTTGTGCAGCATCAGCTGGCAAACTGTTAATTGTAAAACCAAAATCAGTACCTGATACATTCAAGTTACTACAATTAGCCCCATTCAACCCAGCACTTAATGTTCCTCCGCTAGGAGTGCAATAACTATTAAAACTAACACCACTAAATGTACCAATTTGAGTGTAAGAACCACTTGTAGTTTTATAAGCTAAGTTCATTGATGATATACCATCATCATCATTACCAGTCCCCCCATTATAATAGCGAGCAAAAGAAAAGTTAATTTTCCCATCACATATCACATAACTTGCTGATGAACCTGGCTTATGCTGCGCAAAGGAGTTAGTATTTATTAAAATACAAACAGTTATCAAACTGATTAATAATGTAATTTTTTTCATCGTGATTGGGTTTTAAGTTACAAGTTAATATAAGACTAACGAAGCTATTTTATCGATAGTTTACATGGTAAGGATAATTCTTTTTTTAGAGTAATGAGTAGCCCGAAAAGGTTAAATTAAATTAAATTAACTCCAAAAAGGCAAAACACATCAATTAATGGTATATTATTACCTATAAATCGGAAGGGGATACGGTGTGATGTTTTTTAAATGTTTGCGAAAACTTACTTACATTTTCGTAGCCAAACATTGTGGCAATTTCTTTTATTAAGTGTTTTTTCTCCAATACCATTTGCTTAGCTAATATCATTTGTTTCTCTTGATAGTATTGGTAAATAGGCTTGGCAAATAGTAGTTTAAAATCAGTTTTAAGTTTTGATTCCGAAATACTATGCTTTTGAGCAAGTTCAGTAATACCTGGGAACTTACGATGCAAATTAAGCAGTAGTTCGTGCTCAATGGTATGCACTATGGTACGTTCTTTATCATCAATTTTAAGGTTAGATTGTGCTTCATTGTTAGTTATTGGAAGCTTTAAAAAATTAAAAATTAAATTAAGACTATTGTGTTTTAAGCTCAATACATCAATTTTAGGGGTGTTAAAGGCGGCATTAAAAATTTCAAATTCTTTAAGTTGCTCGTTAGTAGTGTCAGGTAAAACAATGTGTGTGTTGTTAGAATTTATAAATTTTTGCAAATCACTACCCTCGTACAATGCACTATTAACAAGGTTTGTTATAAGCCATTTTTCACTAAAATAGATTGTAATATACTTGCTTTTAACGTCTTTAAAATTTAAGTTAAATATATTTTCGTTAGGCTTAAAAAATGTCCAGCATAAGTTAGACATAGTAATATTTTCATTTACAATTTGTTTAGGATAGGTTAATTTACTTTCGTTAAAATTTAAACTAACAAAATAATAATTAGATTGATTTTTTTTGTCGCGCACTAAGTTATAGCGTACGTTTTTTTTGTATTCCGTTTCAGCATACATAACCCAAAATTCTGGCTCTAGTTGGTGGTAGTGCATCTTAACTGTACAAAACGGATTATTACTATTAATTACTTGCTCTTGCTTGTTATGTTGTACAAATGGCATGCTCCCCAAACTAGCTATAATGTTTTGTGGTGAATCAGCTACATAGGGTAAGTGGTAAAAACCATCTTTATATTTGAAAAAATATTTTTCAAATTTTGACAAAAATTTTTCAACTTGTTGTAACAGCATGCTAAGTTTGCTTAACGTTAAATAATGTAGTTTTAACAAATAAACTAAAATTTTAGAGATATTCACCAATTAATTCAATAATGTATCTGTGAAATTCATAAATAAAAGTGCCTGTTAAAAAAACAGTTTTTAACAACGGTATTACTTTATGATTACAAATTTTAACTTCACGCGCACAATTATTTAATTTATTTTGCAACCATGTACTTAATATTTGATACCGAAACCACAGGCCTGCTAAGTAATTATAATGTTAAATAATTTAACTAAGCTAATGGGTTTAAAAAATAATTTTATTACACGGGTAATTGTGTTTTGTTGTGTATTAATTAAGTCGCTAGTGGCAGTAGCAAGTATTGATGATGTTGCAATAATTAATAAGTTAAATTATTGCAAGATGGTGAGTTTGACCAATGAAAACAAGGCTAAAATTATAGCACACCGTTGTTTGCAACAATCATTAGTGCATAATTATTACACTGGAATATTTGAGTCGTATCGTTTACTTGGCTTAGTGTACAACGGCTTAGGCGATTTAGATTCTGCGCTATTGTGTCATAAAAAAACTTCGGTAATAGCTATACAACACAATACTCATAGTTTAAGTACTGCTTACACTAATATTGCTGATGTATTTAGCGACCAAGCACACTATGATAGTGCCTTGTTTTATTACAATAAAGCATCTTTTTACGAAACAAAGTATCCTAACTTGTATAATAAAATTGCTATTAAAACAGGGGTAGCTAACCTTTATATTGTACAAAATAAATTAAAAGACGTAGAGAGTTTAACTAACGAGTTATTGCTCGACTATCAAAAAATTAATGCGCCATCAACATTCGGACGCTATATGCTAAATTTAGGTACTTACTATTTAAACTTACAAAACAATAAAAGCACAGAGTGTTTTAATAAAGCTATTACAGCAGCTACCATTGCAAAAGATTCTATATTGCTTAATTATACGTATCAAGCACAGGCTATTGCATCTTTGCACAACGGAGAGTTTAATAATGCACAAAAAAAACTAAAGCTATCGTTATGTTTTTTTAAACGAACTCAAAATTTAGCGTTTGTTTCTAATTCGTATTTTAATTTATATATCGCCGAGTTTGCTAATCAAAAATACACAGCTGCTTTAGCATACTTAGACTCTTCGTATTCTTTTTTTGCGATAAAAAACAAACTAATTACTGCAAAAGACCAAATGCTGTATTACAAAGCATATACTCAAGTATATAATGAAACACGCAATTACAAAAAAGAAAGTGAGTACCTAAATAAAATAGTATCAATACAGGATTCGTTAAATAATACAATAAACAACGAGGCGGTATTAAAATACCAAACGCTATACGAAACACAAGTTAAAGAAAATAAAATACAACTACAGCAAACACAATTACAACAAACCCGCGAGCGACTAAAATATAGCATATTATTGGCTATAACTATTGTATTAATAGGGGTGTGTACGTTTTACAAAAAAAGACAGCAGCTCGAAAAAGATAAAAAAACAGAACAACTAAAATTTGAAAAAAATATTTTAGAATTTCAACAACAATTATTGCGCACACAAATGAATCCGCATTTTATATTTAATGCAGTAGATGCTATACAGAACTTAATTTTTAAAAATAAAAACAACGAAGCGGTTGAGTATTCAACTAAATTTTCGGCACTTACTCGGCAAATACTTGAAAACTCAACCAAACAATACATTGAACTTGACGAAGAGCTAGTAATACTTCATAACTATATAAATATTCAACAGTTGTTGCACAATAACAAATTTAATTACCAAATAATTACTGATGAATTACCTGACGCATCTGCAATTTTAATTCCGCCAATGCTTACGCAACCGTTTGTAGAAAATGCTATTAAACATGGTTTAAAAAACAAGACTCTCAATGGTTTTATTACAATTACATTTTATATGCGTAACAGTATTTTGTTTTTAGAAGTAACCGATAATGGCACAGGAATATTGCTAGATAGCTCCGAAAAAAAACATAAATCATTAGCTACTAAAATTGTAACCGAACGTATAAAACATAGTACACAACAAACTAATGCTGTAGTACAAATAAGTAATGTTATGCTAAACGATACTATTGTGGGTACAACAACTAAGGTAGAAATACCCTACATTTGCGAAAAATAAAACAACATGTTGCGAGCGGTAATTATTGATGATGTAGCTATTATTAGAGAAAAAAATTGTAGCTTAATACAGCTGCACTGCCCAAGTATAACTATTGTTGGGCAAGCTAGTAGCGTAGCT
Organism: Bacteroidia bacterium; assembly: GCA_043778625.1. Taxonomy (GTDB): domain Bacteria; phylum Bacteroidota; class Bacteroidia; order UBA4408; family UBA4408; genus JACMRI01. Next base: position 6,857 of record JAYWFU010000114.1, read on the forward strand.
TCAGGCATTAATGCAATACTGGAGCATGCACCCGACATTGTTTTTTTAGACATAGAAATGGAAGACGGTACAGGCTTTGATTTGTTACAAAAACTGCCCTTTGTTGCGTTTAAAGTAATATTTGTTACTGCCTATCAAGAGTTTGCTATTAAGCCGTTTAAGTGTAGTGCCGTTGATTATTTATTAAAGCCTATAGCACCCGCTGAATTAATTGAGGCCGTAAACAAGGCACAACAATTAGTAAACAACGACCTTGTGCAACTTACTTTAACTACACTCTTAAAAAATATTGAACAACCCAATACACTAAAAAAAATAATTTTAAAAACTCACGACAAGCTACACGCAGTAGCCTTGCAAGATGTGGTGTATTGCGAGTCGGATAAAAACTACACCAGTTTTTATTTAATTAACGGGCAAATAATAATAGTTTTGGTTACACTCAAAGAGTACGAAACAATGCTTGATAATTATAATTTTTTTAGGCCACACAAATCCTTTTTAATCAATATGCTCCACTTTGATTGTTTTGTAAAAACGGATAGTGTTATTCACATGAAAAACAATGCTGTTATACCATTATCGGTTCGTAAGCGCGAAGAGTTTATACAATTGTTAGCGGTGTTGTAAAAACGAAAGTTCGGCAAGTAGCCACGTAAATTCAGTAATAGTCTACGCTAGTTCATTTGCAATAAAGTTGTAGTTGTAGGGTAGTATGTTAGCGTTTGAAATCAAAAAAAACGTAACGCTATGAAACATATTGTATTTATAATAACCTACTTTACCTGCGCCATTTACTAATAAACTAGGTACAATAAACGCACAAAACCTACACATAATAACCAATAGCCTTGAGCGCATAAGCATAATGAGTGGCACAGGCAACGTAGGTATAGGGCAAACATTACCAAGTGCTAAGCTAGACGTGCTGGGCGACATACAGTTTAGCCTCGACTTAAAACCAGCAGGCAATGCTAGCACAACGGGCCAAGTGCTTACCAGTGCAGGTCTAGGGGTAGCCCCCACTTGGACAACTCCAAGTAGCGGAATAAGTGCTATTACTCTAACTGATAGCATACGAGCTCAAGCGTGGCTACTCAAAGGTAACGCAGGTACTACATCAGCCACTAATTTTATAGGTACTACTGATGCGCAAGATGTTGTAATCCGTACTAATAATACTGAAAAAATGCGTGTACTAAGCAACGGTAATGTAGGTATTGGTACTGGAACTCCTACCGAAAAACTAGAGTTAAACGGCAGTATAAAAATAACTGATGGCACACAAGGTGCAGGTAAAGTACTCACTAGCGATGCGGCGGGTAAGGCCACTTGGATTGCGCCTGCTAGTATTGGAGGCGGTAATAGCCATTGTTATACTTGCGATGGATTTTAAATAATAATAACTAACCAACAAATACTAAAAACAATGAAAACGAAATTGAAACAATTACTACCTGTATTAACCCTAGTGTTAATGTACAACCATAACCTATATGCACAATGCTTACCTATGATTAAAATAGATGGCAACGACATTGTAGCAAGCGAAGCTCACCCATCAGGTATTAAATTACCCTCGTGGCTAACAGCAGGGCAAACCTTGGCAAAAGCGCAAAACACTTACTCAATTGCCGTTATAGAATTTACCGTAAACGGTACTGCATTAGAGTATAGCCAAAACATTAGCGTTACCAGTAACCAAATCGTACCAGCAGGCAAAGTATGGAAGATAGAAAGCATACATAAAGACGCTGGAATAATTGCGCCAATTGTAACAAGCTACACTACTCCAGGGACTTACACATTTACACCCTCGTGCAGTGGCACTTATTTAGTTAAGGTTTGGGGAGCTGGAGGTGGAGGTGGAGCTTATGTTCCTTCCTGTAATGCGGACGGGAACGGTGGTGGTGGTGGTGGATATGTTGAGGCTCGTTTTGTTTTGTTATCAACAGTTAGTTATACAATAACAGTTGGGGCTGGAGGATTAGGAGGAACGCTAAATCATGCCGTGGCCCCTACTAATGGTGGCAATAGTGGTGTTGTGGCATTAGCTATTAGTGCTTTTGGAGGAGGGGGAGCTAAATATCCGTGCATTGCAGGTAGTGGGGGTGTTGGAGGATATGGAATTGGAGGAAACGTATATTCTGGCGGAGGTGGAGGTTCTGGCTATGGCGGAAATGGTGGGCATGGGGAAGGTTTAGGTGCACCTGTTTCTAGTACTGGTGGGATTATGGGTAACTCTCCTGGTGGTGGTGGTGGTGGAAGTGCATATCCAGCTACAGCAAACGGTGGTAATGGTGGCAACGGACAGGTGGATATAATACTTGAAGGAGGCACTAATAGTGGTGCTGTACAAATACCTTGTGTAGCAATGTATTTGTACAGCACCAACTGTGCAGGGGCTTGCCCAGTAGGTTGGATAGACGCAGGTTGTGGACCTAATCCTGGAGGAAGTTACGCTTCTTATATACGCACATGCTATAAATGCGACTAATTTTTTAATTTTAATTACAATGAATTCCTGTAACTTTATGCCAAACATAATTTTACAACCATGTACTTAATATTTGATACCGAAACCACAGGCTTGCCTCGTGATTATAACGCACCCTTAACTGACGCTGACAACTGGCCTCGTATGGTGCAGATAGCTTGGCAGCTGCACGATGCCAACGGTATAGCCATAGAGTACAAAAATTATATTGTGCGCCCCGACGGCTTTACAATCCCCTTTAACGCTGAGCAAATACATGGCATATCTACCGCTAAAGCCCTTGCCGAAGGTTTGCTCTTGGCCGAAGTTATGGCGGAGTTTAGCAAAGCCGTTGCACAAGCCACGTACTTAGCTGGGCACAATATTGAGTTTGACTTAAATATATGCGGAGCTGAATATTTACGCTTGCAACAAGACAATATTTTAACCGCCAAAAAATCAATTGATACCAAAGACGAATCTACTGACTACTGTGCCATACCGGGTGGGAGAGGAGGTAAGTTCAAATGGCCTAAACTAGAAGAACTCCATCGCAAATTATTTAACAAAGGCTTTAGTGAAGCCCACAACGCCTGTGCCGACGTGGAAGCCACCACACGTTGTTTTTTTGAACTATGTAGGTTAGGCGTAATTAAGCGCGACGATATAGCCATTACCCACGCTGCTATGGCGCACTTGGAGCAAATAGCACCGCTTATTTTAGCATCGTTAAATAGTAAAACACATAGTGTTGAAACTGCCGTAAACACAACTGACACAAGTACCTCTGCACCAGTAATTGAATTAGGTAACGTGCAATTTTCGCACCTGCATAACCATACGCAATTTTCGGTATTGCAAGCCACCACTGCCGTTAAAGCTTTGGTAGCAAAGGCGGTGGAGTACAACTGCCCTGCTGTGGCATTAACAGATCAAGGCAATATGTACGGTGCATTTTTGTTTTGGAAAGAAATTGATGGACATAATAAAAAAATAAAAGAACATAACGTAGCTCTTGAAACTGGCACTACACAAGGCACTCCAAAGCAAGAGCTAAAAGGAATAATAGGCTGCGAACTAAATGTGTGTAAAGACCGCCACAACAAAAAAGTGCAAGATAATGGCTACACGCAAGTATTATTAGCCAAAAATAAAGAGGGCTATCAAAACCTTGCAAAGCTCAGTTCCATTGGCTTTTTGGAGGGTTCTTACTACGTGCCTCGTATTGATAAAGACTGCCTTAAAGACTATACCACTGGCTTAATAGCCACCACTGGTTCGCTAAGTGGCGAAGTACCCAGCCTAATACTTAACGTGGGCGAAACCCAAGCCGAAGAAGCGTTTAAGTGGTACTTAGCATTATTTGGCGATGATTTTTATATTGAGTTAAATAGGCATAATCTCCCCGAAGAAAACCACGTAAACCAATTATTAATGGGCTTTGCAAGCAAGTACAATGTAAAGTGTTTTGCTGCCAACAATAATTATTATTTAGAAAAACGAGGCGCAAAAGCTCACGATGTACTGCTGTGCGTAAAGGACGGCGAAAAGGTTTCGACTCCCATAGGCAAAGGGCGCGATTTTAGGTACGGGTTTCCTAACGACGAATTTTATTTTAAATCGCCTACCGAAATGGTTACGCTATTTAGCGATATGCCCCAAGCTATTGCTACTACTGCCGAAATTGTAAATAAAGTAGAAAACTACAAATTAGGGCGTGATATATTATTACCTAAATTTAAAATACCAGAAGAGTTTATTGACTTACGTGATAACGACCCTACCGACGACGGACGTGGCATACGTGGTGAGTGTGCTTATTTGGCGCACCTTACGTGGGTAGGCGCTGCAAAACGCTACCCCGAAATAACCACTGAAATTAAAGATAGAATAGATTTTGAATTAGCCACTATTGTTAAAATGGGTTTCCCAGGTTACTTCCTCATTGTGTCGGATTTTACTACTGCCGCTCGCAACATGGGCGTATCAGTTGGCCCGGGGCGTGGCTCTGCGGCAGGCTCCGCTATTGCGTATTGCTTGGGCATAACTAACGTGGACCCTATTAAATACGATTTGCTATTTGAGCGTTTCCTTAACCCCGATCGTATTTCGATGCCCGATATTGATATTGACTTTGACGATGAAGGGCGTGCTTCGGTAATTGATTATGTAATACAAAAATACGGTACTAATCAAGTAGCGCAAATTATTACTTACGGCACCATGGGCGGCAAGTCTGCTATACGCGATGCCGCACGTGCATTAGATTTGCCTTTGGCCGATGCTGATAAACTAGCAAAATCATTCCCCGAAAATCCTGCGGCATCATTACGAGGCTTATTAAAAGCGGGAGGTATTGATGCTAAATTATTAGAAAAATTAAAAGAGCGCAAAGAGCATCTGGAACAAGCCGAAGCATTTGTAAAAATAGCACAAGGCACTGATTTGTTAGCTGATACTTTACGCCAAGCCCTTGAAATTGAAGGCTCTGTACGCAACACAGGCACACATGCTTGTGGGGTAATTATAACGCCCGACGACATTACCAAATACGTACCCATAGCTAAAGCTAAAGACAGCGATATGCTGGTTACACAGTTTGATAACTCGGTGGCAGAGTCCGCAGGATTACTCAAAATGGATTTTTTGGGCTTACGTACCTTAACCATTATTAAAGATGCGCTAACTCTTATCAAACAACGCTTTAATATCACAATAGATATTGATGATATTCCGCTGGACGACCCCAAAACCTACGCTATGCTTCAACGGGGCGAAACCAATGGTATATTTCAGTTTGAAAGTGCAGGAATGCAAAAATATTTAAAGGAACTAAAGCCTGATAGTTTTAACGACCTTATTGCCATGAATGCCTTGTATCGCCCTGGGCCTATTGCTTATATTCCTAACTATATTAAGCGTAAGCACGGCAAGGAAGAGGTTGTGTATGAGTTAGAAGGCATGGACGAATTTCTCAAAGAAACCTACGGTATTACGGTGTATCAAGAGCAGGTAATGCGTCTATCACAAAAGCTGGCTAATTTTACCAAAGGCGATGCCGATGTGTTACGTAAGGCCATGGGTAAAAAGGATAGAGGGGTATTGGATAAACTTAAACCAAAATTTGTGGAGGGTTGCAAGAGCAATAACCACGATGTAAAAGTGGTGGATAAAGTATGGACGGATTGGGAAGCCTTTGCATCGTATGCGTTTAACAAATCGCACAGTACGTGCTATGCGTTTGTGGCGTTTCAAACGGCGTACCTCAAGGCTAATTACCCTGCCGAATTTATGGCAAGTACGCTTAATCATGTGGGTGGTATTGATAAAATAACGTTTTTTATGGAGGAATGCAAGGCCATAGGCATACCAGTGTTGGGGCCAGATGTGAACGAATCGCAAGCACGCTTTTCGGTTACGCCCAAAGGTACGGTACGCTTTGGTTTAGGCGCTATTAAAGGCGTGGGCGAAAACGCTATACAGGAAATGATTACGCAACGCACGGCTGAAGGGCCATTCAAATCGCCGTTTGATATTGCCAAACGTACCACTACCAAAAGCGTTACCAAAAAATCGTACGAGGCCTTGGCCAATGGCGGTGCGTTTGATTGTTTTGAAAACATACATCGTGCGCAATATTTTAATACCGAAAAAGACGGTACATCGGCCATTGAAAAAATTGTAAAATATGCCAATAGTGCTAACGAAGATAAAGGACCGAGCTTGTTTGACGAAGATGTACAAACACAGCTACCTGAGCCTGTTATAGCACCTTGCGAACCATGGGGTAATTTAGAAAAACTACGTTATGAAAAAGAAGTAGTAGGTATGTACTTATCGGGGCATCCGTTAGATACATTTAAGTTAGAGTTACAAAAGTTTTGTAATACACCGCTTTTAAGTCTTAAAGATTTGAGCAAGTTAGTAAACAAGGAACTTACCTTTGCGGGTATTGTAACATCGGTTAATCATCGTACTACCAAAACGGGTAAACCCTTTGGTATACTAACCATTGAGGATTTTGACAATGCTACCGAAATAGCGTTGTTTGGGCAAGATTATATGAAGTTTAAGCATTTTTTAATTCCTGAAATGTTCCTACATATTAAAGCCAAAGCCGAACCCAAATGGAATACCGAAGAGCTTGGCTTAGTGGTTACGCACATAGAATTGCTAGACGATATACGCGATAAACTCGTAAAAAAACTTACACTACAAGTTAATTTATCTCTTGTGGACGAGGTGTTTGTAACCAACCTAAAAGCTGCCTGCGAAGCACATGTGGGACAGTGTGCATTAGAGGTAGAAGTGTATGATAACGAAACAAAAACCTACATTAACTTAACTGCATTGCGCTTAAAGGTGAACCCTACCAACGATTTGATGACTACCATACGCAACTTTGCCGAGAATGTAACTTTTGAAATAAACAAAACTAAAGGCGATAATTATTTTGCCACACAAGAACGCCTACAAACCGCATTAACCAAAGCCACTGAGGTAGAGGAAGAAGATGTATTATTAGAACTAGAAGACGACAATGACTAAGCGCATACTTATTATTAACGGCCCTAACCTTAACTTACTAGGTGCACGTGAGCCTCAAATGTATGGTAACACTACGTTTGAAAGTTATTACGCTACACTACAAACTAACCACCCAAACGTGGAGTTTAGTTATTACCAAAGCAATGTAGAGGGCGAAATTATAAATGCCCTACACAATGCTATTAACAACGTTGATGCTGTTATTATAAACCCTGCGGGCTATTCGCACACCTCAGTAGCTATTGTCGATGCCATAAGTGCTATACAATTGCCTGTAATTGAGGTACACATTAGCAACATACACGCTCGCGAAACTTACCGCCAACACACGCTTACAGGCAGTAAGTGCCTAGGAGTAATTAGCGGGCTAGGATTGAGAGGTTACGAACTGGCTACTAATTATTTAATAAATACTATTTAACATAGTTACACGTTTTATTATTGTTTGTAAGCCTTGTTTAAAAAAAATAGTTGACTAATTATCCTCAGTCAATTATTCTTTGCCAATTAAATTATGACTATTTTTGTAGTATTAAAATTATACTATCATGAAAAAACTTATTTTATTTGTAAACGTTTTATTATTGCATGCTATTAACAACTACACTCTTGCGCAATGTGCTATGTGTAAGGCAAGTGTTGAAAGCAACATAAACACAACATCGCAGCATGTGGGCAAAGGCCTAAACGATGGTATACTGTATTTAATGACAGTGCCTTA
>JAYWFU010000115.1:0-14580 GCA_043778625.1 Bacteroidia bacterium
TGTGCCAAGGATGAGATAAACCTAAGGCGATTGAAAATAATTCGTTACTATTCATAATTACAAAGATAGATTACCCACACCAAACGTCATAGACCCAAAACGCATCATTAATTGATGCGTTTTTTGTGCTAAATTAAATATCAAATAGTATAATTCAAGTGTCCAAAAATTATGTAGATATGAGCAAGATATAAAATCATTTTTTGCGTCAATTCATTTACTTGTTTTTTACTAAAATACGATAATTGTTCTAAATTTTTGAATAGGCATTTAGTAAAATATGCTTTTATTATTTGCAAAAAAGCAATTTATTAGGGTGTTTACAAACAAAAAAATACATCTTGGTATGCTTGTTGAATTATAGCACATTACTTACAATTAACACTACACCATTTTATTATGAAAACCTTAGCCTTAGCAATTATAATTATTACCACTTTAAGCTATAATGTGGTTATTGCACAAGAAATAAAAACTTTACGAACCATGCCTCAAAAGGCGTTTAAGAAAGGTGAAAAATTAACTTTTACTGTTAATTACGGCTTTGTACATGCGGGCGAAGCCGTAATTGAAGTACTTAACGAAGAAAAAAAAATAGGCAACCGAGACGTGTACCACATAGTGGGTACAGGGCGTTCAAAAAACACGTTTGATTTTTTTTTTAAAGTACGCGACCGCTACGAAACCTATTTAGATAAAGATGCAATAGTACCTTGGCTATTCCTACGTCGTATTGAGGAAGGGAGCTATAAACTATCGCAAAACGTATTATTTAACCATTATACTGATGTAGCCAAAAGTGGCACTAAAGACATTAAAACACCCAACAATATTCAAGACTTAGTATCTACTTACTATTACGCGCGTTGTACTGATTTTACCAACGCTAAGGTTAATGAGGTACACACATTGCAAGCGTTTTTAGATGACGAAATTTTTACATTTAGTTATAAATTTCTTGGGCGAGAAACTATTACTACAAACCTAGGTACGTTTAAGTGTTTAAAATTTTGCCCTACGTTGCTTAAAGGACGAGTGTTTAAAAGAGAAGATGATATGACGCTATGGGTAACCGACGACGAAAATAAATTACCGATACGTGCCGAGGCAAAAATAATTGTGGGATCCGTTAAAATGGATTTAGCTAAGTACGAAGGTGTAGCTAACCCAATAAATAAAATAATTAAATAATATTAATTGACAATGGATAATTGATAACGTTATCAATTATCCATTGTCAATTAATATTAAATACACTTCTTTATCAGCATTGGCACTACCCGTAATTATTGATAAATGATTAGCATCAGGCAAATTTTGTGGGTCTTTGTAAGTTAGCATAGCCTCGCCTAATTCGTTTACTAATTGTTGGGTACTAGCTATTATAATTATGTTATTAACACGTAATGTAGCCAACGAATTAGCTGCTACTATTACACTACCAGTGCGGGCTACTAACACCTCAGCATCTATTACTGATACATCTATGGGTTCATTTGCTGGTGGTGTAGCTGCGGTGTATAGTATGGAGCTTGACGCTATGTTTTTCCAATTACAATCAGTAATCAAAAAATCAATGGCGCCTTTTGCTTCGCTGCTGTTTTCACAAAACACAAACTTGCCACCTTGCTCGGTAAACCGCTCTGCAAAATACAGTTCGGGCATATCAGTTATGGGTGTGTACACGTTAGTTTCGTAATCAACGTTGGCATACGATGCCTGCGATTTGTGCAAGAGGGCGGTTCTAATATTTTTTAATACACGCTCGCGTGAGGTAAGTTCTTTCATAATTAATTATATTTTTTGCAGTACATACAGCGTGTACCATGTGTCGGTGCTTGGTGTATCTGTGCTCATAAATGTACTTTGTTCAGTTAGTTGTAGTCCGTAAAATTGCGCTAACAACTGTACTTCAGGCGTAAACAAATAACGCATTGGGTGGTTTTCGGTTACGTGGTGTACCTCAGCTGTGGCTTTGTTGGTAATGGTTACCTCAAAGTGTACTATTACTTTATTTTCGTTAGGTAGTAATTCGGGTGTGGCAGTGCGCAGTACATTATAGGTAGCGTTGCTCATGTGTTTAGTACGTATGGTAGGCGGAGTAGTAAGTACACCTGCACCATACCAACAATCAAATACAAATACTCCCTTAGGCTTTAGCGCAGTGCTTACCATGCTAAACAATTTATTTAACTGTTCGTTTGTAGTTAAATAACTCACTACGTGAAATAAAGAAATTACGGCATCAAATTTTTTTAACGGTATATATGTCTCAATACCCGTGGCTTCAAACGTGGCGCTGGCGTTGCCTTCTAAGCGTTGTTGCGCAATATCAATCATAGCTTGGCTAGCATCAATACCGTGCAAAGTATAGCCTTGTTGTACAAACTGCTGAGCGTGTATACCGCTACCACAGCCTAGTTCAAGCAACGTAGCAGTGGGCGACACGTTATGTCGCGTAAGTATGGTTTGTATAGCAAGGGCTTCGGCTACGTAGTTTTTATCGGCATACAATATATCGTAATACCCTGTGTAAGCGGCATCAAATGGGGTAATGGTAGTCATTATTAAAATTTATAAAATGGTTTAGCTTGCAATGCTTGTACTAAAGTAAACACCGCAAGCACACAATACCCTATACCTAATGCAATGGTAACCTTTGTGTTTTTGAGTATATAGTACGATATAACAGGAAGTACCTGAAGTGCGTGCATACCTATAAAATGTGCTATACGAAGGTCGCCCTGTTTTTTACTCCAGTTTAAAATAGCTATTCCGTCTCCACCATCAGTACCGCCAACAGTGTGGGTTAAACGCCCTCCCATTATAAAACCCTGAAACGCAAAAACTACAAAAATAAATATACCCAAACGTATACTCCACAAGTAATGAGTAGGTAAATGAGTTACGTTTAACGTAAAAAATTTAACTCCAATATAACCAGTAGCAATAGTGGCAATGCTTGCGGCTATTGCCATTAACGAATAAAGTGTGGCATAGGCAGGCGTAGTTAAATTAAAATGCGACAACTGCCCTTTAGCGGCTTGAAACGTAATGTAAATAATTTCAAAACCGAGTGTAACCACAATTATCCAGTTAAATACTGTGGCATTAAAATTAGGCAAATAACCAATGAACCATGCCATAGCCCACGCATACAAAAAAGTAGAAAACGCAAACTTAAATGGTTTTATCCAAGCATTAAGCCCTAGCACCTCTATTGACGAAAATTTACTTACTACAATAAAAATAATAGCTAGTAGTAGGCAAATTATTCCAAAATAAAATAATGTTTCGTTACGCAGTTTTAATGTGGATATAAAATAATTCATTGGTTTAAATTAAAACTAATTACCAACTAAACGTTACGCCAAGGCTTGGTAATAGCGGTAGTTGATCAACTCGCTTGCGGTTAAGCCTATCATAATAAAATAAATTTTGACGATTGTAGGCGTTAGTTAAACTAAAGTTTGCTTCTAGTTTGCTGTCGTTATTAAATTCAAACGTACGTTTAACTGATACATCAAGACGGTGGTAGTAAGGCTGGCGATTAATTTCCGCTAATGTGCCGTACTGTATGCCTTGCGACCCATTAAACGTATTAGGATTAACGTTATACGGCTGTTGATTATAACTTTCGTACTGCCCGCTGGTAGGCACAAACGGAAAGCCTGAGCCTAAGTTCCAACGTGCATCTACTTGCCATTTGTAGCCTTTGCCAAAAGTATATGAACTTACTACGTTTATGTTATGTCGGCGGTCGAATATTGGTGCGTACAACTGTCGTCCGTCCCAACGGCGCAAGTAGCCTAGCGAATAGGTTGTCCATAAATAAAAATGTTTGTAATCGTATTTTAAAATTACATCAGTACCAAAAGCATAGCCAGTTTCTACAATATAATCGGTACGCAAGTATTCGGGCTTATCGGTTTGGCGTATATCAAATATTTTATCCCTATTAATATTGGTTAATTGCGTAAAATTTTTGTGGTAGCCCTCTACGTTTAATTCAAAATGCTTGGCTATATCCACCTCAAAACCTACAATGTAATGTATGGCTTTTTGTAATTTGCTGGTTATTTCTTTGCTATCACCCGCAGTACTTGTATAGCCTTTTTCGGTGGTAAAGTTTTTTTGCAAATTTTCGGGGCCTGTTAAAAAACCATAAAATAAATTTACTACATCTCTATCGCTGTTACCTGCAATTAAGTTTTGACTAAATATACCCGAACTACCCTTTAAACGCACACGGCTACTTACATTATACTTAATACCCAAGCGAGGCTCGGGGCTAAACTCGCTTAATGTAGCGTAGTACTGTAAGCGTAGGCTGGGGTCAATTACTAGCTTACCATTTTTGCTATTGAACCTGTATTTGAGGTAAGCAGCTACTTCAAACGAAGCACCATCGTTTTCAATAGTGCGATTAAGCGCATTGGTAAATTTGTAGGTAGTAGCAGTGTTGGTGGCCTCAAGCCCGTAGGCTAGTTCGCCATGCTCAAGCCCATGTATTAAATCCATGCCTGCGTTAAAGCCTCCTACACTACTGGTACGTGGCGCAAGCACACCTGTTTGTGTATAATTAATGGCGTAGTTACTGTAATTAAATCGAGTTTTAATTAGTACGTTAGTTCCTTGTGGCACTAGCACGGCGTTAAATCCTGCGCCTAAGTTTTTCCAACCTACTTGTGCTAAATCGTATTTAACGGCGTCCATAAAATCAAAACCAAACACACTTATTTTGCTACCGTTATCAAGGTTAGCTGATATTTTTCCGTATAAATCGGTGTACGAAAACGGTAATCCCGCTGGGTTACTAGTTAGCTTGCCAATACCTAATTTGCTTTCGTAGTTAGGATCAAATTTATAGTTGTACAGTGCCTTTGATGTAGTGTTTAAGTACGATGTTTTGGCACTAGCTATATAGGTTACACTAGTGCCATTGCCATTACTGTCAGGCTTTAATAGCGGACCTTCTAACAATAGTTTAGCTCCAAAAGTATTTAACCCAACCTTACCGTTGTGCTTGTTACGGTTACCATCGCGTGCGGTTATATCCATAATTGATGATACTCTACCTCCGTATTGTGCGCTAAATCCGCCAGTATATACATCGGCGTTGCGAATAATATCGGTTTCAAACACACTAAAAAAACCAATGGAATGAAACGGATTGTAAATAGTCATACCGTCTAACAATACTTTGTTTTGCACGGGTGAACCACCTCTAATGTACAGCTGTCCGCCTTGGTCGCCAGTAAAGGTAACACCTGGTAATACCTGTAAATACTGGGCAATATCGGGTTCGCCACCCACTGAGGCAAGTTGCTTAATTTGCTTAGCGGTAATTTTTTGTACTGAGGTGCGTACCTCGGTAGTAGCGGCTTGTTTTTCAGCCGAAATAACTACTTCTTTTAATTGGAGTTGTTTTTTTTTCAAAAATAATTTTTGATTTATTATTCCGCCAGCCACTACTTGCACTGCAACACTCGCAGTATCAAGCCCTAGGGAGGTACTGGCTAAGGTGTAGTTGCCTACTTTTACTTTTGATAAAATAAAATATCCGTTAACATCAGTTGTGGTACCTACGGTTGTGCCTCGTAAAAATACGGGGGTAAATATAATAGGTTCGCCTGTGGCTTTTTCAAACACAAAGCCACGTATGTCGCCCGTTTGTGCTAGTAATTGCGCACTTATAAGCAGTGCTAAAAAACTGATTGTTAATTTCATGTTAAAATAAAAATTATAATTTAAAATAAGTAGATACAATATGGTTAATGTTGCTGTAAGTGTTGGGTAGTACCGAATATAAAATATCGTCGTAGCCTATCCACTCGGCTTGCACAATGCCTTCGCTTATTTGTGGCACAAGCGTTTGATTGCCCTCGTAAGTCATTTCAAACCAATAAGTACGTTTAATGTAAAACTTGCTATGGCTCATAAATATGTGGTAAGTACAACCAATTTCGGAATGTATGGTAAGGTTAGATACCCCAGTTTCTTCCTCCACCTCACGGGTTGCTGCATCTCTTATTTTTTCGTCTTTTTCTACTTTACCTTTGGGCATATCCCAATAGCCATTGCGTTTAATGAACAAATATTTGCTATCGATATTTTTAACAAGCCCTCCCGCAGCATCAATCATAATAAAGTATTTGTTAAAATCTTTCCACTGCTGTTTTAAATTATTGCCTAGTATATACACTACTCTATAATTATTTTTGTACTGTAGCTCGTCAATAGCGGCGCGTAAGTCTTGCTCAGTATAGTTGGTTAATACTTTGTGCGGAATGTTGGTATCCACCAAATATTGGTCGGTAGTAATAATAATGGGTTTGTTGTTTACGAAAACTTTATACATTTGTGGCTATGACTACTAAAACTGATTCAGGTTACAAAATTGCTGAATTTTTACTACAAATCAAAGCGGTAAAATTACAGCCTCAAAATCCGTTTACTTGGGCAAGCGGAATGCAAAGTCCAATATACTGCGACAACCGTATTATACTGTCGCACCCCGTTATTCGCACGCATATTCGCAAAGAGTTTGAAAAATTAATTGAAGATAAATTTGGACGTCCCGATGTTATTGCGGGAGTTGCTACTGGTGCAATAGCGCACGGAGCATTGGTGGCCGAAATTATGGGTTTGCCCTTTGTGTACGTGCGTAGCGAGGCTAAAGGGCACGGCATGACTAACCTTATTGAAGGGCAGCTGCACGAGGGGCAATCAGTAGTGGTTATTGAGGACCTTGTGAGCACAGGCAAAAGTAGTCTTAAAGCGGTACAAGCCTTACGTGATGCTAAATGTGTGGTAAAAGGTATGGCAGCTATATTTACCTATGGTTTTGATACGGCCGACCAAGCGTTTAAAGCAGCCAACTGCAACTTACACACCCTCACTAACTACGAAGACCTAATAACTGAAGCAGCACGGTTACAATACATAACGCCCGACTTGCTTGCCACCCTTAACAATTGGCGTGCTAACCCTAACGAATGGGGGAAATAGTAGCTTTGTGGCACACCATTAATTTATATGTTACGCATTGTGAGTAATATACTTTTACTTTAAAATTGTGGTTTGATACTTTGTTTAGTAAAGTAGTATATTGCACAATAGGCGTGTAATACAGCACAATAAGCAGTGTTTAATATTTATTAGCCAAAAATTGTCATACTACCAAAACGGATATTCGTATTGTTTTATGCTACTTCTTTGTGGGGACTTATGGCTATTGAGCGTTGGCAGCCCATTGCGTCTATGGTTACTATGCAGCCTTCTAAAGTCAAAACATCTAATAACTTTGGGATAACTGTAATTTATTCATTTTAAATTTAATGTTTAATCGTATTCATGAGGACTTTGCCGTAATTAGCTATATCTTCCCAAGTACTGGAACCACAAACAACCGCGGAGATGGTAATGAAAATAATGTCTAGTAGTAAATATTCTTTTGTGCGTTCTACACGAGGATTTTTTATGTCTGAAAAATAATCAATTGGAGTTTTCATTTTTAAACCTAAAATAGCCTGTGGAGCATACTATTTTACAGTTAATACAACCTTTTACAATCATTTGATTGTTAATTTAGATGCGTTTACCCTGCGGCGAGGTGTTTTAACGCAACTCAACCACATAATTTAGTGTATATTTGAAATGTAATAACTATTAAAAATGGGTACACTAACCAGTACAACACACTATGACACTTAGCTGGAACGAAATAAAAGATCGCGCAATAATTTTTGCTAAAGAATGGGAAGGCACAAGTAATGAGGAAGCTGATGCTAAGCCATTTTTAGATGCTTTTTTTGAGGTGTTTGGCGTCCCCCGCCGTAAATTAGGAACATTTGAACATCGTGTAAAAAAACTAAATGATGCCGATGGCTACATTGATTTGTTTTGGAAAGGTACGTTGTTAGTAGAAATGAAAAGTCGTGGTAAAAACCTCGACAAGGCATTTAAGCAAGCTAAGGAATATACGCAACTACTCAAAACACACGAAATACCCAAGTACATATTAGTGTCAGATTTTAACGAATTTAGGTTACATAATTTAGAGGACGATACTAACCACGAATTTTTCCTTAAAGACCTAAATAAAAACGTTAGTTATTTTTCATTTATCATAGGCGCTAACAAACCTAACTTTAAAGAGCAAGACCCTGCCAATATAAAAGCGGCTGAGTTGCTTGGCAAGTTCCACGATAAACTCGAAAATATTGGTTATGTAGCCCACCCGCTTGAGGTGTATTTGGTAAGAGTTTTGTTTTGTTTGTTTGCCGAAGACACTGGGATATTTGAACGACAACAGTTTCAAGATTTTATTGAGCAACGCACCGCTGAAGATGGTAGCGACCTTGCCGCCAAATTACAAGAGTTGTTTCAGGTGCTAAATACAGCAAGAGATAAACGATTTAAAAACTTAGATGAACAGTTAAACGACTTTGCTTACATTAACGGTAAGTTGTTTGAGGAAATGCTACCTACTGCTAGTTTTGATAGCGGTATGCGCAAGGCGTTGTTAGATTGTTGCTACTTAGATTGGAGTAAAATATCGCCCGCTATATTTGGGTCAATGTTTCAAAGTGTAATGAATCCTAAGGAACGCCGCAACTTGGGCGCACATTACACCAGCGAAAAAAATATTATGAAACTTATTAAACCATTATTCTTAGATGAATTATGGGCAGAATTTGAAAAAATAAAGCACGATGATACTAGGCTAACTAAGTTTCACGAAAAAATAGCAATGCTCCGTTTCCTTGACCCTGCGTGCGGTTGTGGTAATTTTTTAATTATTACCTATCGCGAATTACGCTTGTTAGAATTACAAGTTATTTTAGAATTACAACGCTTAAACAAGCGATACCATCAAATGGATTTTATTGATATATCGTTATTGTTTAAAGTAAACGTGGATAAATTTTATGGTATAGAATACGAAGAGTTTCCTGCACGTATTGCCGAAGTAGCTATGTGGCTTATCGACCATCAAATGAATATATTAACTGGATTTGAAACTGGAAAAAAACTGGTTCGCGTTCCGTTAGTAAAATCAGCAACTATTGTACATGGCGATGCCTTGAGTATTAATTGGAACGAATTACTTAATGGCAAAACAACCATTAAATTATATGCTAACCATGTAAATATTATAAACACAGTACAAGAGCCAAGGGCAACTATAACACCTCAAGAATACGATGATATTGTGGCACAAGGTATAGTGCCTTACGCTAACGTAAATCTATATACCAACACTTCAGCTAACAAAACGGAGGTGCAAATTAATAAGGAGGAGGAAAAAATACACTACGAAAATAAGTTTGATTATATATTTGGCAATCCGCCATTTATTGGTTCAAAAGTTATGAACCAACCACAAAGAAATTCAGTTGTTAAGGAGTTTAATAATAGTCAAGGAAGTGGCGTGTTAGATTATGTAGCGGCTTGGTACATAAAGGCAGCAAAGTATATTCAGGGCACAACAATTAAAGTAGCGTTTGTAAGTACTAACTCCATAGTGCAAGGCGAGCAAACTGGTATATTATGGGGGCAAATGTTTAGCAAGTACAATATTAAAATACATTTTGCACACCGTACCTTTAAGTGGAATAACGAAGCCAAGGGCAATGCAGCCGTGTATTGCGTAATTGTTGGTTTTGCCAATTATGATACTACTAATAAAAGTATTTTTGATTATGAAGATATTAAAGGCGAAGCCCACGAACTAAAAGCAAAAAATATCAACCCATATTTAGCCGATGCCAGAGATATTTTTATCGAAAAAAGGCGTGTGCCAATTTGTAAAGTTCCTCAAATTTCATTTGGAAATATGCCTATAGACGGAGGTAATTTACTACTAAACGACGGAGAAAAGAAAGAATATTTAGAACAAGATCCTTTATCTAAAAAATATATAAAGCCTTTTACTGGTGCGCAAGAGTTTTTAAATGGTCAAAAAAAATGGTGTTTATGGTTTAGGGGCTTAAATCCAAAAGATTTGGATAAAATGCCCCTGTCTTATAAGAGAATAAAAGGAGTTGAGAATATAAGAAAAAATAGTGCGAGAGAAGCCACGCGAAACTTGTCTATTTTCCCTTCTTTATTTGCTTTTATTTCTCAGCCTGAAAGTAACTATATTTTAATTCCTCGAGTATCATCAGAAAATAGAAAAATTATTCCTATGGGATTTTTTTCTCCAAATAATATAATTGGAGACACTTGCCTTGCTATATCTAACGCTAAATTATATCATTTAGGCGTTTTACAATCTTCTATGCACATGGCATGGATAAAGACTGTATGCGGAAGATTAAAAAGTGATTTTAGATACTCAAATACAATAGTGTATAATAATTACCCATGGCCAGAAGATGTTACGTCTAAACAAACAAAAGCTATTGAAACGGCTATTCAAAAGATACTAAATATTAGACTAGAAATTACAGATTGTCCGTTAGGTAAAATGTACGATAATACTAAAGTACCTCCAGCCTTAATAAAAGCTCACAACGAACTAGACAAAGCCGTTGACTCAGCCTATCGTTCGCAACCGTTTACAAGCGATGGCAACCGCATGGAGTTTTTATTTGACCTATACGAAAAATACACTGCCGATTTATTTACCAAAGAAAAAATTAAGAAACCTAAAAATAAAAAGTAAAAAATGATACATATTTCACAACTCAATAGTAAACCAAATAGTTTTGAATACTACAGAAAACCAACCAAAGAAGAAGTCAAATTTGGATATGGCGCATTGCACTATAGAGATTTTGATTTTGAAAAATGTTTTGATGCAGAAAATAATTTAAAACTAAAAATTAGAGCCTCTGACGATAAATTAATCTACTATTATGGATGCATTGAACATTTTACGGCTTCAAAAGCAAAATTAAATAAAATAGAAATTTAAAATATGTATGTACGATTGACCCATTTTTTATTTGACCTACACGAAAAATACACTGCCGATTTGTTTACTAAAGAAAAAATTAAGCGAGTAAAAAGATAAAATAAATACACATTTTATTGTGTATTTGTATAAAATAAAATACATTTGTTACATCATTAAATATATAGATGGTTGCAGGTCTATCTGCAAAACACAACAAATAAAAGATTTTACATATAACAAGAGCCTTTACAAATAGTTAGAGGCTCTTATTTTTTTAAATAATACGCAATGAAAACACACAACAATCAATTATTTCAATTTGCTTATATTCCTAAATATGAAGATGCTATATCTTATTTAGCAGATACATTAGCAGATAAGGAAGCCTGGGATTTTTCTGACAATAAGGTAAAGCAAAACTCAATACTTAAAAACTATTTAGAATTTACATTTAGAAAATTACAGCAAGAAAAAAAAATAAAATTCACCTCAAATAATAAATTTGCCTGTTTTAATACGGGCTTAGTAACTGAAAACTTAGAAGATATTTTTGCGTTTTTTGAGGAACATAATAATCCTAAAGGTACAACCACACAAGCATTTTTTTTTAAATCGTTTTTAAAAAAAAGTGATGCAAATCTGCTAAAACATTTTTCGAGCGACATACCCGAAATAGCTGATTTTTTTGATAAGCCTGAATCTTTAATATTTAATCCTAAAAACGATCTTATTCCTGATTTAGATCATATTATAAAAGATAATCTAGGTCGCTTTCCAATACATTTACAAAAAGCTGACGAGGCCGAATTGCGCCGTCAATTAATAGGGTCAATAGAAGAGGTAAAGAAAAAAGTACGAACTAATTATAAAATAGCAATTCCTCAGTTTTACGATGGAAAAATACAACTATTGCTACCCTTATGCCTAACTTCAGGGTCTCCTAACGCCGATTTAGCTTTGGTGGTTCATCGCCTTGCTGATACTAACACATACGTAGCTCGTACATGCTTAACTTTAAAAATGGCTTACAATAATGCGCGATTAATTGTAAAACCTCAAAGCAATTGGTTAACTACCTAAAAAAAAACAATAAACACTCCATAATTCAGTTAGCTATACATTACTTAAAATCAAGTACTTAACAATGAAACATATTATATTTATAATCCTCGCTTTGCTTATAGCTACTGGCGCAAAGGCGCAGCAAGGCAAACAGCGCAAACTCATACAGTTTTCGGGGGTAGTTATTGGTAACGATAGCCTCGACCCTATACCTTACACAAGTGTATTAATTAAGCATTCGCACCGTGGTACTATTAGCGACTATTTTGGTTATTTTTCGTTTGTGGCCGAAGAGGGCGACACCATTGAATTTAGTACTATTGGTTATCGTAAGCAAGAATTTATTTTGCCCCAAAATTTACCCGAAAGTAAATATTCGCTCATACAAGCACTAGGGCACGATACTATTCAGTTAAAAGAAGTGGTAATAAAAAACTGGCCAAGTAAAGAACAATTTAAGCAAGCGTTTATTAACCTTAATTTAGATAATGGCTTAACACAAGTGGCTACTATGAATTTAGAACGTATAAAAAACAATGCGCACTACACCCAGCTAGAAAACGATGCGCAAATGGCCTACCGCGAAGTACAACAACAACAGTACTCACGCCTATATGTAGCCAATGCCGCTAACAATAATAATTGGTTAAACCCAGTAGCGTGGTCGCAGTTTATTAAATCGTGGAAAAAAGACCAGAAAAAATAAATGCTATACAGGTATACTAATTTATTTGTTGCTCGGCTGATGTTTTTTTTTCGTTCGCCTTGGTTAGTCTCCTCACTAACTTCGCCTTGGTTCGTGTCCTCACGAACCAACTCTATAATTTACTCAATTGTTTTATTTTTAATTACAACTAATATTTGTGCACAAAACAACGCTACTGTATTTGGCGTAGTGCGCAACGGCAATATTCGTGTTGAGGCTGCCTCTGTGGGCGTGGAGGGTACAACCTTAGGCACTATTACCAATGTTAATGGTTATTTTGAATTGCAAATTCCTGCTAATGCAACAACAAAACTTGTAATACAACTACTAGGTTACAAAAAACAAACACTAGTGATTGATGCTCTAAAACCCAACGAACGTAAGCAACTGGACGTGCCGTTGGAGGTGGACGTTAAACAATTTGGCGATGTAATTATTGAAGATAAAACCGAACGCCGTACTACCCTAATGCGCATTGACCCTAAAACTATACGTGTGCTAGTAAACCCTAACGGAAGTTTAGAAAGCATACTAAAAACCCTACCTGGTGTAGTAAGCAATAACGAGCTAAGTAGCACGTACAGCGTGCGTGGAGGTAGTTTTGACGAAAACTTAGTATACGTAAATGATATAGAAGTGTATCGCCCGTTCCTTGTGCGTAGTGGCCAGCAAGAAGGCTTGAGCTTTGCCTACAGTAACATGGTAAGTAGCATACAATTTAGCGCAGGGGGCTTTGATGCCAAGTATGGCGATAAAATGAGTAGCGTGCTCGATATTAAATACCGCAAAGCTACTTCGTTTGCAGGTAGTGCATCAGCAGGTATCTTAGGCGGAAACCTGCACGTAGAGGGCTGTTCACCCAATCATAGGTTTACGTATCAGTTAGGAGCGCGCCACAAACAAAATTCATATTTGTTAAAATCGTTAGAAACCAAAGGCGACTACAAACCTCGTTTTACTGATGTGCAAACGTACCTTACGTATGACGTTACCGAAAATTTTGAACTAGCATTCTTGGGTAATTTGGCACAAAATAATTATTTGTTTACTCCTACTAATCGTACTACCGATTTTGGTACGTTACAACAGTTTTTGCGCTTTACGGTGTATTACGATGGGCAAGAAAAAAACCAATACACCACATCAACCGCTGCGCTAACCGCCACTTTCAAGCCCAATAGCCGTACTAAACTAAAATTTATTTCATCTAACTTTACTACTGTTGAGGAAGAAAATAATAATACACAGGGGCAATACAGTATTGACGAAGTAGAAACCACACCTGGTAGTGCCACCCTAGGCGACACTAAGTTTAACAGGGGAGTTGGTACGTTTTTAAACCATACGCGCAACCAATTGAATGCACGTGTAACTTACCTTGAACACAAAGGCAGCTACAAAGCCAACCGTATGGAACACCTGTGGGGAGCACGCATACAGCAAGAGCGCATAACCGACCACATTAACGAGTGGCAATACAACGACTCTAGTGGCTACGGAATACCGTACTCGAGCAATGTGTTAAAACTACCTTATGTACTCAAGAGCGATTTGCAATTGCAATCAACCCGCCTTAGTGGCTACTATCAAAACAACTTTAATATAAACGATAGTAGCATATTTGGCATAAGTGCAGGCGTACGTTTTAGCTATTGGGACGTAAACCATCAGCTTACCGTTTCGCCACGTGCTACATTAAGTATTTTGCCCAAGTGGGAAAAAAATTATGCGTTTAGATTAAGTACAGGTATTTATAATCAACCCCCATTTTACCGTGAGATGCGTAACTTTCAAGGGCAGTTAAATACAGCACTCAAAGCGCAACAATCTATACATTTTGTGGGCGCAATGGATCACACCTTTAAACTATGGAAACGTCCGTTTAAATTAACTACCGAAGCCTATT
>JAYWFU010000116.1:0-4986 GCA_043778625.1 Bacteroidia bacterium
GCTGACTTAGTGTTTAAGCGCAACAACGTACAAGCAGGCTTAATTAACAACGCCTTACAAAACACAGCGTTAGGTGTAAGTGCATTAAACCCCACTACCACAGGTAGTGCTAACACAGCACTTGGCTTTAATGCACTACTGGCTAACACTACTGGCAGTAATAATACAGGGTTAGGAGCCTCAGTATTAAACAGTACTACCACGGGTAGCAATAACACTGCACAAGGTAATAACGCCTTGCGTAGCAACACCACTGGCCGTAGCAATGTAGCGGTGGGTATTGACGCCCTACGCACCACTACCACCGCCAGCAACTTAGTAGCCGTGGGCGATAGTGCCTTACGCAACAATACTACAGGCGTAGGCAATACCGCCATAGGTAGCAAAGCACTAACGGCCAATACCACAGGCGTGTATAACACTGCCTTAGGTAACAGAGCCTTGCTAAGCAATACCAGCGGTAGGTACAACATAGCCGTAGGCGATAGTGCCTTGCCCAAAGCCACAATAGCTAACAACAACATAGCCATAGGTAGCCGTGCTATGCTGGACGCCACCACTGCCTACCAAAACATAGCCATAGGTACTGCCGCACTTAACAACAACACCACTGGCGACGCCAACGTAGCCATAGGCGATAGCGCATTGTACAACGGCATAGTTACAGGTACCATAGCCATAGGGAGCAAAGCCCTGCTTAGCAACACCACCGCTAGCTTTAACCTAGCAGTAGGCGATAATGCCTTGCGCCAAAACACCACAGGTAACTTTAACCTAGCCATAGGCAAAGATGTACTGCGCCAAAACACTACAGCTAACTATAACATGGGTATAGGCTACACTGCCTTAACTAAAACTACTACTGGCTCAGCTAACCTTGCTATAGGTAGTAATGTATTGGCTAGCAACCTTATTGGAACCCATAATATAGGGTTAGGTTACCTTGCGTTAAACAAAAATGATAGTGGTGATGTTAATATTGCTATTGGCAACTTTGCAATGCAAAACCAGCACGGTAATAGGAGTGTTAACAACGTGGCAATAGGTTATTTTGCGCTAAATAAAAACGACAGTGGTTATAATAATGTGGCGATTGGTCCTTATGTATTACAAAATAATATTAGTGGCGTTAGTAATACTGCAATAGGAACAATAAGCATGCGTTCTAATACTACTGGTTCTAGTAATACAGCGATAGGTTTTGGCACACTTCTTAATAATACTACAGGAGGTGGTAATACGGCTTTGGGTACAAGTGCACTTTATAATAATACTTCTGGCATTAACAATATAGCACTAGGATCAAATACTTTAAACAGAAACACTACAGGAAGCTTAAACACAGCAGTAGGCTTAAGTAGTCTTTTGTATAGTACTACTGCATTTAATAACTCCGCTATTGGTTATAATAGCCTTTATTACACTACTACTGGTAGCGATAATACAGGGGTAGGTTTATACTCATTACGTTTAAACACTACGGGAGATAATAATACAGCAGTAGGTCGCAATGCGGGATATGGCACAGTTGCAGGTAATAACAACACCGCTATAGGCTCAAATACAATGGTTTACATCAATAGTAATAAAAACACCGCCTTGGGGTATAAAGCATTTAATGGAGCATTTGTTCCGTTAGTACCAGCTGCTAAAACCACCCCAAGCTCCAATGTTAATGTAGTAACCAATACAGTAACCATAACTGGGCACGGCTTTGGTACTGCACCTGCACTTATCTTTGTGCAAATTACGAGTACTGGCACTGTACCTGCCCCTTACACTGCGGGTAGTGTTTTTAACGCAAGTATCATTGATGCTAATACTATTGGGTTTAGTACTTCAATTAGTACACAAGGCACGGGTACGCTTACCTTTACCCCACATGATACCAGTGCTAACCAATACGCTAATAGTACGGCTATTGGTTATGATGCGCAACCTACTGCCAGCAACCAAATACAATTAGGAGATGGTAACGTAACCGAGGTGCGCACACGTGGCACGCTAGTGCCTAGCATTACCAACACGGCAGATGTAGGTACTGCGCTACTACGCTGGCGTAACGCTTACTTTGCAGGTAGTGTAAACGCAAGCTGTGGCGTGCTGGTGTGCTCTGATGCACGTTATAAGCAACAAATAACACCACTTACTAACTCGTTAGCTAAGCTAACCAAGCTACAAGGGGTTAATTATTATTTTAAAACAGAAGAGTTTAAAGACCGTAATTTTAATACTAACCTACAAATAGGCGTAATAGCCCAAGATGCCGAAAAAATACTACCCGAAGTAGTAAGCACCGATGCCGCAGGCTACAAAAGCGTAGATTACAGCAAGTTTACCCCCTTGCTAATTGAAGCCATAAAAGAACAGCAAGCACAAATAGAGCTACTGCGCAAGGAAATAGAGGCTTTAAAACGTAAGTAAATAGTAACACATTGTGCTAAAAAACAACAAACAAAGGCTACCTTACAGGTAGCCTTTGTTGTACTTATACCAGTTACAAATATGTTTTAGTCCAGTTATATAATCACGCCCTGAATTCCCCTCCTCGATCATTGAGCCTGTCGAAATGGGAGGGGTGCTCTTTAGAACGGGGTGGTTTTTTAACGGTATTTAATTATTAGCCTATTTCATAAATCCATTTGGTATAAAAAGTAACGCATTGCGCTACAAAATAACAAACAAAGGCTAGCTTTGTTGTACTTACAAAAAACAAACATCTATTATATCTAACGTCTAACATCTCTAATATCTAGCACCCCATGACCGACCAAGAACTTAAAGACCTCGTAGCAGGCAACGCATTAGCTATACAAGAATTAAAAAAAGCCCAAACCGAAAACCAAAAAGGTTTTGCCGAAATAAGAGCATTGTTTGCCAAAACTGAAGCGCAAGTAGAACGTACAAGTAAAGAGTTGTCGAACGTTGGACACAATAATGGCGACTTTGCCGAATATTATTTTTATAACGCCCTTGAAACTTCTAAATCGTTTGCGGGCATTAGTTACGATTATGTAGACCGTAACGTAAAACAACGTACCAAGCGCCTACAGGACGAATTTGATGTGGTAATGTACAACGGTAATAGCATAGCACTTATCGAATGTAAATATAAGGCGCACGAAAATGACCTTATAAAACTGGTGGAAAAAAAAGTACCCCATTTTAGAGCACTTAATCCCGATTATGCTAATTACACCATATACTGTGGCTTAGCCAGTTGTAGTTTTTATACGGGCTTAGAGGAACAAGCACTAGCCTTAGGAGTAGCTGTACTCAAGCAAAAAGGCGACTTAATGGAAGTAAACACAAGTACACTACGTGCGTATTAATTTTAAGTAAATCAAAAACACGCTACTCAATTATAAGCGTTACGCAAAGAAATTGAAGCGTTAAAGCGTAAGTAAAAAATAACACATTGCGCTAAAAAACAACAAACAAAGGCTACCTGACAGGTAGCCTTTGTTGTACAAAATAAGGTATATTTGTGTTAAAATTAAAAACATACTACAATGGAACGAATAGATAGAATAGAACAAGCATTAGCAGAACTTATAGCGCAAGATGAAAAACGCTTTGCCAGAACCGAACAAGGTTTTGCAGAAATAAGAGCATTGTTTGCTGAATCCGATAAAGGTTTTGCACAAACTAAGGCATTATTTGCCAAAACTGAAGCGCAAGTAGAACGTACAAGTAAAGAGTTGTCGAACGTTGGGCACAATAACGGCGACTACGCTGAGGATTATTTTTATAATTCGCTTAGCGGAACTATGGTGTTTGCAGGTATTAAGTATGATACAATTAGTAAAAACATACATATTAAACGCCATCGATTAGAAGACGAATTTGACCTAGTAATGTACAACGGCAACAGTATTGCGCTAATAGAATGCAAGTACAAAGCCCACGAAAAAGACTTAAAAAAATTAGTAGAAAAAAAGGTAAATAATTTTAGAGAGCTTAATACCGACTATGCCAACTATACCATATACTGTGGTTTAGCGAGTTTCAGTTTTTACCCTGAATTAGAGCAACAAGCCTTAGACCTTGGCGTAGCCGTACTTAAGCAAAAAGGCGACTTAATGGAAGTAAACGCAAGTACAATACGTGCGTATTAATACCAATAGCTACAAAACTGTAGATTATAGTAAGTAGTTAAAACAAATTAAAAGGTACTAAAAAATCAATTTCAAAAACGTATTTTTGAACTATGATTAATATCAATAAACACAATTATTTTATTACATCGCTATTACTAACACTGCTGTATAGTTGTGCGCAAATAGTGCAACCCAATGGAGGCAACCTAGATACTAAGGCGCCTAGCCTTACAATCGCTACACCTGCACACAATGCCGTAAACGTAAGCGGCAAGCGATTTGAATTAACCTTTAACGAATACATTAATATTAACGATGCTAGTGCGCAATTGCTGGTATCGCCCCCACTAAATACACCGCCCGAATTAGTACTCAATAACAAAACGCTCACCATTAAAATAAAAGATACGCTACGTGCCAACACCACCTACACATTTAATTTTGGTAACAGTATTAGCGATATTACTGAGAATAATAAGGCCGATGATTTTAAATACACCTTTGCCACAGGCACTTACATTGACTCGTTACAACTTACAGGTAATGTAACTAATGCTCTTACGCAAAGTGCTGAGCAAGGTGTGTTTGTAATGCTGTACAACAACGCCACCGATAGCACTCCTATGCAACGTAAGCCCAACTATTTTGCCAAAACTAATGAGGCGGGCAACTACACCATTACCAATATTAAGCAAGGTACTTACACATTGTTTGCGCTAAAAGATGCCAACAACGATTTGTTGTACAACCAACCTGCCGAAAACATTGGCTTTAGCAACCAATTAATTACAATTAATAACGATAGTTCCTACAATGTGCAACTATTTAACGAGGGCAACGAAAAGCAATACGTAAAACGTAATACTAGCGAAAACGGTTATATTAA
>JAYWFU010000117.1:0-14431 GCA_043778625.1 Bacteroidia bacterium
GGGTGGTATATACTAGATTAAGGGTATAAAAATTTCGACTTTAGTTCCCTCAACTTTGTTATTCGTTAACACATCGGTATAATTTATAAGCTGTGCTAACTGTAAATTAGTGTTTAACAGTTGTAAACGTTGTTCAATAGCAGTTATACTAAATGATGAATGTGCGCTAACTGATTGTGATTTTATGGCTGCTGATTTTTCTCGACCAATACCATTATCAATTACGGTGCAAACAATATAATCTTCATTTTGGCTAAGTTCAAAATGTATACTAATTTTTTTGCTCCCCTCCTTGTGCATTAACCCATGCTTAATGCTGTTTTCAACAAATGGTTGAATTAGCATAGGAGGTAACTGGTGGTAGTCCTCATCTATAGTGCTACCAATAGTTATTGCAAATTCAAAATTTGTATTAAATCGCATCTTTTCTAACTCAAGGTACTTGGTTAAAATTTCCGTTTCTACGTTTAAAGTAATTTTCTTTTTGCCCGACACACTTAATATTTGGCGCGTGAGGTAGGTAAAATTTCCCATTTGCTCGTTGGCTATTAATTTATCGCCATACATAAATTGCTCCTGTATACTATTTAAAGCATTGAAAATGAAGTGTGGATTCATTTGACTTTTTAATGCTTTTAGCTCGCTCTCTGCGGCTTTCTTTTCGGCTTCGTTTGTTTTGTTAGCTTCCAATAATTGCACACGTAATAATTCGTTTTGTTTTTTTATTTTGTAGCGTGCAAATATAAAATACCCAGCAATGGCTAACGCTATTGCTAAACCAATAATACTATAAATTAAAATAGATTTGCGTTTGGATTGCAATGCAGTAATTTGTTGCTCTTGTGAGAGTGTTTTTATTTCAGCTTCTTTTTTTTCGGTTTCGTACTTTGCTGATAAATTATCTATTTCATTTGTTCTGTTTTCATTGTATAATGTATTGGTTATATCTATATACTTATCAAAGTAAGTGTATGCCTCTTTAAAATTATTTTGTTGTGCAAAGCAGTAGCCTAGTGCTTTGTAAATTTCTTGCATTTTTGCTGCCTCGCCATTTTTTTCGTGTAGCACTAATGCAAGTTTATGATATTTAATAGCGGAATCTAGCTTATCTAGTAGGTCATAAGTATAGCCTAATGTACTTAAAGAGTAAGGTAACTTATTGTATAATTTTAGTTCGTTTAAAATTTGTATCGATTTGTAAGCGTAGGGCAATGCTTTTTTAAGTGTAACTATATCTTTATTTGCTGAACCTATGTTTTTATAAGCTGATGCTAAACCACTATTTGTAGCCGATAGCGCATATTTATTACCAAACACTACAGCCAAGTTATGTGCTTTTAAATAGTAGCTTAATGATTTATTAATATCAATAGTGGAAAAAGTAGTCCCTAAAGTATAATTAGCTTTTATGTAAGCTAGAGTATCTAACCTCCGTTGAGCGCTTAGCACATCAATAGCTTTAGTTAAATAGTTGATACTTAAATTTGTTTTGTTGTCGTAAATGTATAACTGACCAAACGCGCTGTACACATGAAATAACTCTTTGTTATTTATGCTTACTGCTTTTAAAATACGCTCTGCTTTATATAATTGTTTAATTGCATTAACGTAGTCTCCAAAAACTATATAATAACTGCCTTTAGCAACTAAAATCTGTCCTAATAAATTTTTGTTTTTAGCGTTGCAAATAGCTTCACACTTAGTAATAAAAAAAATAGCTGTTGAATCGTTCCGTTGCAAAAGAGTGTTACAAAAAACTAGCCCTGCCTTTACTCGAACTGTATCTTGTAGTTTTGTGTTTAATAAAGTTAAGCTATCGCTGTTTTGTGAGTAGCATACGTTTGTAAACACTATAAATAGTAGTAAAAAATAACGCATGTGCCTATACTTTTAATCCGCTAATAAAATCTTCAAAGTCTTTTATTTTTTCGCGCGCAACAGTTATTTTTTCACCATTTTCAAACTCTAGTAAAGCTCCTTCTTTTTTGCTGAATTTTTTTATTTGCATAATATTTACTAAAAACGAGCGGTGAGTTCTAAAAAAACGAGAATCGTTACTTAATAGTTCATCAAATTCTTTTATTTTTTTACTCACTAATATTTTACTGTTTTTAAAAATTACGTTAGTATAGGAGCCATCAGCTTCAAAATACAGTACATCGTCTAGTTTTACAAACACCAAGCCATCGCTCAGTGGTAGCGCAATTTTTTGCAAGGCAGTATTGTTTAAATTATCTCTTAGCGTTTCTACCCGCATCGATATTTGATTTTGACCAATTAGTTTAATAGCACGCTCAATAGCCCCTTGTAATTTGGTAATGCTAATGGGTTTTAGCACATAATCTACCGCACTAACCTCAAAAGCTTTTAGCGCATATTCGCTATAAGCGGTACAAAATATGGTTTCAAAAGTTGGTTTATCAAAATAATTAAACAACGCAAAGCCGTTTTGATTAGGCATTTCTACATCCAAAAAAATAAGTTCGGGCTTATGTTTATTAATACTTTTAACGGCACTGGCTACGTCGGCCACCTCATCTACAATAACTAAACCCTTGCAGTGCTCAGTTATTATTTTTGATAAAATAGAACGAGCGCTTGGCTCATCGTCAATAATTATACAGTTCATGTTATGCTACAATTTATAATTTTTTGCACTAAATTACAGTGCATGAAGTTATTTATACACTTGGCGCAAAACTATCTACATTTTATGTAGTTGCAAAATTTAAGTGCTCCCAATAGTACAAATTTGTTGTGTAATAAATAAATATAAACTAAAAACACATTATTATGAAAACGAAAACTATTATTATTAGCAGTGCCTTAGCACTTGGCTTAACGAGCAATACCGCAAGTGCACAAGGCTTGTTAGGTAAGTTAAAAGATAAGGTAGCGCAAGCTAGCGGTGGAGCTGTTGGTGGTGGAAGCAGAGAAATTAAAGCATCTTTTATACCCAAAGAATCTTTTGTTAAGGAGGGAAAAGAAGATATAGAAGATAAAACATTAGATGCAATTCCGTTTGCAAAAACAGACCCATTGGGAATCAATGGTATTTATTATTCTACAGAAATTATTTACGGGCAAGAATATGTAAGTGAAGCTAGAACAATACATGCTTTTCAAAAATTCCATATTAATCACATTCCAGAGGAAAAAAGTATTCATTACGTTTTTAACACGCGCTCCACTTTAGATAAAACCAAAAGAGACACTTACATAGAGCCGTTAGATTGCAGCAGAGAAATACAGAATTATAAATATGATAAAAAAGCTGGAATGTTTGCTTTAGCACCTTATCATTATATAGAGAATTTTAAGCATATAGCTCCCCGTTTTTCTGAATATATGAACGAAGGACAAAAACTATGCGATGAAAAAGAAGCGTTTCCAACGGTCTATAATGCAGGAAGAGGCGGAGAATATTATATGCTTGAACCTGGTATTATCGTATTAATGAAAAACTTATTTTATGGTTCTGGTTCTATACTTAATTATGAAGAAAAATGTTTAACGGCTTTTCAAAAAACATATATGCCTATCATTTTATACAAAAAAGAAAAAGAAGTAAGAGCCAAAGCAATAACCAAAGAAGAAATTCACAAATTATTTAGCGCATACGATAAAAAGTATAAAGATGCTATTGAAAATGCTGTTGTTGGTGAAAATTTACCACGTCCAGGAGACGCCTCTACATCACCAGTATTTGATGATGCAAAAGCTAATATTTTAGGTGCTTTTAAAACTTATTTAGCAGGTGAGCAAATTTCGCAATTTGTACCAATATATGCCTATGGCTACTTTGATGGTGCCCAATATTCAGATTATATGATACCCCACCCTATAACTGGGATACAAGTTAGAGCAGGTAGAATAGTAGATTACTACGTGGTATGCAAAAATTTAACCCCAGGTGCTAAAAACAAAAACCCAATGAAGGAGGCAAAAGGTCAGTACGTATATTTTCATGTTGTGATTTACAACTTAGTTAAAAACCAGCAATACAATACTGATAATTACGAAACTACTTGGAAAGTATTTAGAAGCAGCTCCCCTGCCGAAGGTGAGATTGATGAGGCTGAAGATGTAATGAAATACAAAGGAAAATAATAATTAAAATTTAAAATATAACCAATAATTAACTGTTGGTTATATTTTAATATACAGCTTGTGAAGTCAATTCTACATTTCAAAACAACAAAACTACGGTTTATAAAGTGGTAAAAAATAACAGCTGTTTTATAAACATTTTTGAAAAAATAATTAATTAAAATCAAAACTAACATACAATGAAAAAACTAGTACTATCAATTACAGCAGTTTCTGTATCATTATTATCATTAGCGCAAATACCAACTAATGGCCTCGTGTTTGGGCTTACCTGTAACGGAAATTATAACGACATAAGTACCACAAATGCAGTGGCTGTATCAAATACAGCATCGCTTGGCAACGATTCGTGCGGTTCAGCATCAAGTGCATCGTCACATAGTCTTGGTTCTACCACTAAATACGCATTAGCAACTTATCCAGTATTAAAAGCAGGAGCTACTAATGGTCAGTTAACAATGTCGTGCAGAGTAAAACTTGGATTGGGTTACCAAACTTTAGCCGGTAGTCAATACATTACTATTATGCAAAATGGCGAAAGCTATATTCGCTATTTCAAAAATAGTATCGGACAATACCGAATAGAAGCTGGTATTTTTAATGGTATCTCTTATAATTTTGGATATTATGAGGTTAAAACCAGCTTTGCGAACCAACCCATAGACCCATTTAAGTGGCAAACCATAACTGCCGTATATTCGTACAACTCTGCCTCTAGTTTAGAACTATTTTTAGATGGAATATCTCTTGCTAGTGGGAGCACTCTAAACGCTTTTTACCCTGTTGAGTACGGTGCTAACGATTCACTTATTATCGGCAAAAAAACAAGTGCCACAAATAGTTTTTCGGGTTCTTTAGATAATGTACTTATTTATAATCGAGACCTTTCTGCTGCTGAAGTTGCGGGTTTAAGTATTGCTTGTACACCCAGTTTAAACCCAGTATTTGAGCTTAATTACAATGGCAATTTTACTGATACAAGCATAACTAATGCAGTGCCTACCTACAACACGGCCAACCTTGGTATTGATTCGTGCGGAACAGTATTTAGCGCAGGCAGCTACGGGTATGATGTTGCTACTAAATATTCGTTAGCCACCTATCCCTCGTTACAAGCGGGTTCTACCAACGCCACCATAACTATGTCATGTAGAGTTAAACTTGATTTACGATATCAAACCTCCTACAATAATACATACATAAATATTATGCAAAATGGCGAAAATTATATTCGCTATTTTAAAAACGGACAAGGTGAGTTTGTTATGGAAGGAGTAGTATATAATAATAATCCTACGGGAGGTTCATTTGGATATCTTGTAGCCTCTGCTTTTCAATCTATAACTCCTTTTAATCCCTTTGCTTGGAATACACTAACCATGGTGTACAAGCCCAATAATACGCAATCTACTTCAACACTATATATAAATGGTGTGCCAGTTAATTTTTCGGCTATACAATCTATTAATAATATAGTGTATAATGCAACTACCGACTCGTTAATTATGGGCAAAAGAACAACTGCCGTAGGTAGTTTTGCGGGTACTATAGATAACGTACTTATTTATAATCGTGCACTTTCGGATACTGAAGTCGATAGCCTAATTATTGATTGTACAGCAGCTACCGTTGCCACCAAAAAAATCAACTCAAGTCGTTTAGTAGCTATCTATCCAAACCCAGCTAACTCGTATGTAACTATTGTGGGTGAAAATATAGTAGGCAACGTAAGTATTACAAACTTAATAGGCGAAACGGTTTACAAAGCAACTGTAACCAGTAACGAAACTAAAATTGATGTAAGTAACTTAACCAACGGTATGTATTTTATTACTACTAACGGTGTTACACAAAAGTTTATTAAGGAATAATTTATTAATTGTGCGCTCATTAAAAAAATAATGAGCGCACGATTTTATTTTATGAAGTCGATCCTACATTTCAATACAAAAAAACTACAGTTTATAAAGTAGTAAAAAATACTAATTGTTTTATAAACACATTTGATAAAAAATAATTAACTAAAACTAACATATAATGAAAAAACTAGTACTATCAGCACTATCGTTAGTGCTTGCAGTAGGCGCAATGGCGCAAGCACCCGCTTATATAGCACACACCACCACTGATTACAGCAATAGCGTAACAAAAAAAGATAAAGCGGGCAACCTAGTAAGCGCAGGTATGTTTACGGGTACACATGACTTTGACCCCAATCCCAATGCTACGTTTAACCTTAATAGTGCGCAGGGTGCATTGTTTGTGGTAAAGCTCGACTCAAGTGGCAACTTTATTAGCGCCGTAAATTTTGGCTCGTCCTACACTTCTCCTAGCGAGAATAATGTTACTGATATTTGTTTTCTTCAAAACAACGATATTGTAGTTACTGGCCACTTTATAGGCAATGCTGATTTTGATGGTGGCCTTGGCTCTACTATACTAAACTGCGGCACCAACAACACTAATATTTTTGTAATGCAGTTGTATGCGTCTGATTTAGACCTACAATCAGCCTTTGCCATTGGCGGAAGCGGCGCAGGTAATAATGATTTTTCAAATGGCATTGCATCTGATAGCAACGATGATATTGTAATAACTGGAAGTACGAGTAATTTTGGACCAAATAATATTGATTTTGATCCATCGGCAAATGTTGTAACAGTATCAGCCAATGGGGGTATTTTTGTTGCAAAATATAGCAATAGTGGCTACCAATGGGCACAAATTTATAGTGGCTCAGGTTCGTTATCTCAACAAGGTAAGGCAGTGTTTTGTAATACTACCACTAACGATATTTTGGTAATGGGCGACTGCTCGGGCAATCCTGATTTTGATTTTTCGGCCAATACGTTTACAGTTCCTGCAAGTAACGCTGTAAGTGTATTTTACTTAAAGCTAAGTGCTAGCGGTGCTTTTATAGATGCCAAAGGTATTTCGGGCACCAGCAATGTCGAACTATCAAGTGCCTCGGCAAGTATCGATTTTTCTACTATTATGGCGGTAGTGCGCTCAGCTAGTAATAGTTGTGATACCGACCCAAGTGCCACCACTACTAACAATATTAGCTTACCAATATTAGGCGGTGGTGCATTATTTACACAAAAGTTAGACGCCAACTTAAATTTAGTATTTGCAACTGCTATACCAGGTGCTGGTAACGCTAGATGTTTTACTAACAGCAAGGGTAATTATATTTTTAGCAAATATACTGTACAACGATTGAGTAATACGGGCAGTATTTTATGGTCGTATAATATAAGTGATAATTACGCTGACCCCACGGCAATTATACAAACTGGTGCCTCAAATTTATTATTAGCTGGTAACTATGATTATACTTATACTGTAAATTTTAACCCTATGGTGGCTAATTCCACAAGTACGATACAAGGCAACAATCAACCCAAAACTTTTTATTGCAATTGGAAAGAAACAGGCAACCAAGGATTTTATATAGCCCCTATCCAGCTATCAAAAGACACCGTGTGTAGCAGCGAGCTTGTAACGGTAAACGTAACAACTGTTGGGCCAGGCACTTTATCAATTGTAGACCCGTTCGGTAATCCAATAGTTAACGGATCATCAATACCTGTTAATACTATTACACTTTACACAAACTCGTTTGCTTACTATTCAATTAACGCGTATTACAGTGATAGTACTGCTACGGTTTCTACTCAAAAATATGTTTTAATTTATCCAAAGCTTGACTCAATTGCTACACCCACACTAGTGCCAGCAAACCTAAATATGGGGCAATTAGTTGATAAAATTACGTTGCCCTATGGCAAAAGTTACACATGGCTTTCGTGCCCAAGTTATTCTGTAGCAAGCAATCAGCCTGATGTTAACGCTAGCGAACAATATCTTTTAACGCAACAAGGGAGTTATGCTGCTTATTATACCCGAACCAATAGTGATGGTACTAACTGTAAAAGCGACACCTCAGTTTGTATTAATTTTAGCCCTAACGGATTGTTTGAAAAAACAACTACTCGTTTAATTACCGTTTCGCCCAACCCCGCTAATAATTTTATTTCCGTAGCATCAGTTTCAATCCTAGATAAAATAATAGTTACTAACGTTTTGGGTGCAGAAGTATTGAAATTACAAGTGAACAACCAAACGGCTAACATTGACATAAGTGATTTACAAAGCGGAATTTACTTTTTAAGAACAAACAATAGCAATACAAAATTTATTAAACAATAACTCATAAACCGTAGCACTACAAAACAATAACAACACTAACTATAAACCAAAAAAAAAAACAATGAGAAAAATTCTATTAACCAGCACATCAATTCTACTCTTGGCTGTTAACGTAATGGCACAAGCTAACAATGCCATGGCACCAGCTAATTTTGTAACAAAATGGCTTTTTACAAGCGCAACAACCAGTTTGCAAATTAATGCATTAACCACTGGAGCTGGGGTAAACTACACATGGTCAGCATCGCCATCGGGTAACAATGGTACAGCATCATTTACACAAACTACCGCTGGCGCAGTAACCCTTACAATTAATGCTGCAGCTAACGATACCATTACATTGCAAATAACTCCCACTGATTTAAATAGATTTTACATGACAGGAAGCCCAGATGTAACAAAATTAATAAATGTAACAAACTGGGGAGCATCAAACTGGACAAGCATGGAACAGATGTTTATGGGATGCAGTAATATGGATGTTACCGCTACTAATACTCCAAAATTAAGTGGTGCAAACAATATGTATGCAATGTTCAGTGGCTGCTTTAACTTGCAAGGTCCAGCTAATATTAATAGTTGGAACACCTCAACTATCCAATACATGGATGATTTATTTAAAGGGTGTTTCTATTTTAACCAAGATATATCCTCTTGGAATACGTCAAACGTTGTTAGTTTGCAAAATACCTTTAGCAGTGCCTTTTACTTTAATCAACCAATTGGATCGTGGGATGTGTCTAAAGTAACTAGTCTTTATGCTACGTTTGAAAATGCACACTATTTTAACCAACCTCTTAATCTTTGGAATACATCAAATGTTTTCAGTACGAGTTTTACGTTTAAAGATGCATCCACTTTTAACCAAAATATTAATAGTTGGAATATGTCTAAAATCAATAATATGATTTATATGTTTGGTGATGCCGTAAGCTTTAATCAACCGTTAGATAATTGGGATATGAGTAACGTAGCTGATTGCCAAAGTGCATTTTATACTGCAACAGCATTTAATCAAAGTTTGGCCAACTGGGACTTGGATACTAATGTAAACCTAATTGGTCTTTTTGATTATTCAGGAATAGATTGTGATAACTACTCTGCCACCTTAAAAGCATGGAGTACTAACCCCGCAACACCTGATAGCATTACCTTAGGCGCAGCAGGCTTAAATTACGGTACAACTGCAACTGCCGCACACGATAGCTTAATAAACAAAGGATGGACAATTGTAGGCGACACTGCAGGTTTATGTACTACGCCTACTAACATAAAAAATATTGGTACAAATACGTTAGTAAACATTTATCCTAACCCAGCAAATATCTACATTACGGTACATGCTACTACTCCTTTACACCACTTTACCATCACAAATATATTAGGTGTAGAAGTGCTAAGTGTAGCAACAACTAATTCGGAAGCAAAAATTGATATAAGTACCCTAACTACTGGTATTTATTTTGCAACTGTTAATGGTGTAACGCAAAAATTTATTAAAGAATGATTTTATAATCTATGCCCTTAACTTTCGTTAAGGGTATAAACTTGATTAATATCCTACAGTTATATAATCATAATTAAGCGAGGATAAAATATTTTACACAATTAATAAAAACTAATTATCGCTTACGTAAGGTACTCTTATGTAAGCGATAATTTATTTTACTACCTATAATTTATTTTGTGTGCTAAATAGCTACTTTCAAATACAAGTACCCCCTACTCTACCTGTAGTACCAAGCCTTTAAGGTACTCGCCCTCAGGATGATAAATACTGTACGCATGGTCGGCAGGTTGGTGCAACTGGTGTAATACACGTACTTTGCGCCCTGCAATAATTGCGGCACTTAGCACGGTACTGTTAAACGTAAACTTATCAACCGCTTGCGAGCAACTAAATGTAAATAATAATCCTCCCGGATTTAGATATTTTAATGCCTCGCCATTTAAACGTTTGTACCCCTGTATAGCATTGCGTTTAGCATCTTGATGTTTGGCAAATGCAGGTGGGTCAAGTATTATTATATCGTATTTTTGAGTTGTTTTACTAAAAAAACTGAAGGTGTCTTGCGCAAATGCTTCATGCTTAATAGTAGCATCAGTACCAAAGTTTAATGCCACATTATCATTTACTAAATCAATGGCTTTGGCACTACTATCTACGCTGTGTACTAGGCTTGCTCCAGCTTGTAGCGCATAGATAGAAAACCCACCACTATAACAAAATGTATTAAGTACTGATTTACCTTTGGCGTATTGCGCTAGTAAATTACGGTTTTCGCGCTGGTCGATAAAGAAACCAGTTTTTTGTCCTGTTTCCCAATTAATAGTAAACTTATGCCCATGCTCGATTACGTCGTTAGTTTTGGTTTCGCCCCAAATAACGCCGTTTTTCACTTCATACTTCGCTACAATTGGCTTGGCTAATGTGTCCTCACTTTTATCGTATACGGCTTGCAGTTGTTTGCCATACACAGTCTTTAAGGCTTCTACTATAAAGGCTTTAGCTAGGTGCATACCTATGCTATGGCTTTGGATTACTGCCGTACCGTTATAATAATCAATAATTAAGCCTGGTAAGCCATCACCCTCGGCATGTATTAAGCGGTATACATTAGTAATACTGCTATTGGCAAGCCCAATATTGGTGCGGTTAGCAAGAGCATCGGCTATTTTTTTATTCCAAAATTGCTGGTCGATAGGTTGTTGTTCAAACGATATAATGCGTACCGCTATACTATTGTTATGGTACTGCCCAGTGGCTATGTAGTTGTGTTTGCTATCATATACCTCCACTACTTCGCCATCGGTTACGGCTACCGAAGCTCCCTCAGGAGTAACTACACGCTTAATAGCCCCACTAAATATCCATGGATGAAAACGTAACGATGCTTGCTCTTTGCCAGGATTTAATAGTATTCTATTCATAGTAGGGAATATTTTTTTAGTATAAATTAGTAACTCGTTATGTGTATATTTTGTGTGTTTGTAATTATAAAGCAGGGTTAGCTTTGGTTAATCCCTCTGCAGTATTATTGTATTTTGAAGGACATTTCATCAATATTTGCGATGCCCTAAAATCAGCACCCTCGGCTTTACCTACAATTACTATTTTTTCAGCATGTTCAAAATCTTGCGGCTTTGTGCCTTCGTAAATAATATGTTTTTCGGTACCTGTGGAGTCCGTTAAATAAAACGAAAACTCGTTAGCATTTACCTGCGGGTTGTACTCCAGTGGTTTAGCACGGTTAAGGTCGCCCACTACGTGAAACTCCTTGCCCTCGTGTTCAAACGCTACCGCAAATGTTTCGTAAGTGCTACTACTACTCATAGTACTAACAATAGTACCTAAGGCCACTAACACAATTATCAATAAAGCAATGTGTGATTTTTTCATAACAATAACATAATTTATTTAAGTAAGCTTGCTACTTTTTCTTCTAGCTCTTTGCCACGTAAGTTTTTGGCTACAATTTTTCCATCGCGCCCAATTAAATACGTTTGAGGTATGCTCGTAACGCCATAGGTACGTGCTGCTGCGCTGTTCCATTGGTTAAGATCGCTTACGTGGTACCAAGTAAGTTTGTCTTGCGCTATGGCTTTAGTCCACGCATCTTTGTTATTATCTAACGATACGCTAAATATCTCTAAGCCTTTATCGTGCATGGCGTTGTATATACGTACTACGTTAGGGTTTTCGGCACGGCACGGGCGGCACCAGCTAGCCCAAAAATCAATTAACACTACTTTACCTTTTAGTGTACTTAACGCCATTGGCTTATCTTCGGGGGTATTTAATACTATTTCGGGAGCTAGAGAACCTTCGGCCAGTTTTGATATTTCCATAATATGTTGATGAAACGCCACTACATACTGCGAGTTAGGATATAACTTAACCATGCTTTCATCTACTTTTTTAATTGATGCAATATCGTTTTCTTCACTTAACATTTCCACAGCTGATAAGCTTGCAAATGAGTTGATATGCTTATCAATAAAATCTTTAGCTAACATTGTGCGCGCCTCTACCAGCTTGTTATAAGTAGGCATTAGCTGTGCCTGCAGTTTTTCGGCTCCTTGTGGGTTAGCAGCTGCCTGAGTTTTGTAGTTTTTTTCTAACGAATCCATAGCCGTGTAATTTACTTTAGCTTGTTGCTGCAATTGGTTAAGTAATAGTGCATCTTCCGAACCCTCAATTTTAGTCATGTTGGCTAATTGCTTGGCGTCGCTTTCAATGTGTAGTTTCGATTTTTCGTCGGTAATAACCAAGGCAAAATTTTCGTTAGTTAGTGCTATACGATAAAATGCTTTTTCGTTAAGTTTTGCATCAAATGCAAACGAGCCATCGGGCTGTATAGTAGTAGTATCAATGCCTACAAAGCCTGTGTTAGTTAATTTTGATAAAAATAATTGTTGGTTATTAGCATTGCGTAATTTACCAGTAATACAATTTTCGTTTTTGCTATTGGCATTAGTGCATGCGGTAAGCATTGCTAACCCTACTAGTATTGATTTTGCGTGTGTCATGTTTTATGTTTTTTATAATTAGTTTAATTGTTCTTTAAGTAATTGTGTGGTTAATTTAGGGTCGGCTTTTCCGCCGCTTAATTTCATTACTTCACCCATAAATAGACCTAGTAAACCTACCTTACCGCTTTTGTATTCGGCTACTTTTTCAGGGTATTGTGCCAATACTTTAATGACAAGTTCGAGTAATAAATCCGAGTTGCTTTCTTGTATTATATTAAGTTCGGTAGCTACTTGCACTGCTGTTTTGGTAGGTGTAGCAATAAGTACAGGCATTATTTGTTGGTTAGCAATATTGAAATTTATTTTATTTGCATCAATTAACGCAATCATATCAGCTATATGTTGTGGTGTTAATGGCAGGCGTTCAATATCAATGGCATACTCGTTAAGATACGATTTTACTGGCCCCATCATCCAGTTACTTGCCGCTTTGTAGTTGGTGGTAAGAGCTATTAATGCTTCAAAATAATGGGCAAACTCCTTACGCTCAATAATTACATTAGCATCGTACTCGGGTAGTTTTAACTCGTGAACATATTTGTTAAATAATTGGCTGGGCAATAGCGGCATAGTGGCTTTTACCTCGTTAATATAATTTTGTGTAATAAACACAGGTGGTAAATCGGGCTCAGGAAAGTAGCGGTAATCGTTAGCGGTTTCCTTACTACGTTGCACTGATGTTTCGCCTGTTACAGGGTCAAAACCTAGGGTGTCTTGTTTAATTTCGCCCCCTGCTTCCAACACATCTACTTGGCGTTTAGCTTCAAAATCAATGGCACGTTGCACATTGCGCATACTGTTCATGTTTTTTACTTCGGTTCTCCGTCCTAGTGTTGTTGCACCTTTTAAGCGTACTGATATATTTGCATCGCAACGCATACTGCCTTCTTCCATGTTGCCATCGCATATTCCTATATAGCGCAATAGTTTACGCACTTCGTTAAGATATACGTAGGCCTCTTCGCTGGTTCTAAAATCGGGCTCAGTAACAATTTCTAATAACGGTGTGCCTGCACGGTTAAGGTCAATTAAGGTATCAAATGGGTCTTGGTCGTGTATGCTTTTTCCTGCATCTTCCTCCCAGTGTATGCGTGTTAGGTTAATGTTTTTTTCGGTACCATCTTTTAGCTTAATGGTAATATAACCGCCGTTGCACACGGGCGTAGTATCTTGCGTTATTTGGTAGCCTTTGGGCAAATCAGCATAAAAATAATTTTTTCGAGCGTATTGATTTTCTTCTCTAATGGTAGCATTTACAGCCAAACCAAGGCGTACAGCATACTCCATTACTTTTTTGTTGTGCATGGGTAGTGTGCCTGGTAAACCAAGCGTAATGGCACTTACATTAGTATTTGGTAAGCCTCCGTACTCGTTTAAATCGTTAGAATATGCTTTGGTGTTGGTAAGCAACTGTGCGTGCACCTCAAGCCCCACTACAGTTTCGTATTTATCGTAAATAGTACTCATTAATTTAATTACTAAATTTTTAATAGTACAAATATCTTAAAAAAAACGTTGAAAAGATAAATTAAATTATACCATTGATTATATTAACACTGGAGGGTTGCTCCCTAAT
>JAYWFU010000118.1:0-14423 GCA_043778625.1 Bacteroidia bacterium
ACTGCATTTACAATTATTACTCACCTCAAATTTGCCAAAACTATTTAACTGATTTTCAAATATTAGTTTATCTCCCATATAATTAAGGTCGAGCCCCCAGTATTTACTAGCATTTTTAAGAGTTGTGGGATCGTTAAACCATTGTTGTGTACCTGCAAACGTATACCCTAAACTAATGTTGGCTACTGTAACTTGCACACCTATGGCTATAGGGTATTTAGCATTAAATTGCTTGTTTATTGATGTGCTATTTTTATCCTTAATAGTATAGTGCAGACCATTGCTTGTAATGTAGGTTTTAATACCAAGCCAGGTAGTATATTTTTCTACATTATCATTGGTAAGTGCCAATACGGGTAGTGTTACTACTGATAATAATAGGATTACACATAGGTTTTTCATGTTATTTTAAATAATTATAATAAGCTAATTTAATTTATTTACTGCAATTAGCAAGCGTTGATTAATCTACCTTTATTATTTTTTTGATACTCCTCGCTCGCCTTGGTTCGTGTCCCCACGAACCAAGGCGAAAAAAGTAATTTATTTATAACAATTAGTAAGTTGGGTAATTAATCCACCTTTATTATTTTTTTGATACTCGTTTGTCCGTTACTGTAAGTAAGATGCAGTAAGTAAGTACCAGCTGCTGTGTTAGCCAAATTAATAGTAGCTTGGTTAGCATTAACGCCTTGTGTAGTTAATACCTTACCTGCTAAATCCATTACCTTTGCAGTAGCTATTTTATCAGTAGTAGTAGTAATAACAAAAGTATTACTAAACGGATTAGGACTTACGGCTACATTGCTAGTATTAGCTATGCTTGCAACAGTTACTAATGTAGTGGGGGTTATTTGCATTTTGTCAAAAGCACCCTCTAACAAATGCCCTGGAGCAAAATCTTGCACCTTAACTATTAATTGCATGGTGGTAGTTAGGGGCAAAATAGTTTCGAGGTGAGTAATAGTGTTTGTATTCCATTTGCCAAAAACTACATTACCCTTATACACTTTTTCTAGCACTACCGTTTGTGTGCCATTACTCATGCTTACGTACATGGTATCATTAGCCGTAGTTGAACCGCCTCCGTTATAAAACCAACGTTGGTAGCTAAGTGTAGCACTTGTTAAATAGCTTAAATCCATAATAGGCGATGTTAATGTGGTGTATCCATCATCTACATCGTCAAGCCCTACTGCGCCTGGGGCATTACCTGTTACAAAAGCAAAGCCACCACAATCGGTACTAGCATCAACATTGGCATTACTAAGTGCTCCATTATTATTGGTACCCTCTGGTATTGCACGTTCCCAAGCTCCTGCGGTGGCAGTGGTGGTTACTGTCCAGTTATTGTTAAATATAAAATCGTCGTAGTAGCCTTTCAGCAATTCAAACTGTGGCTGTGGCGTGGTATTATTAATAGTTTGGTTTGTAAGGCATTTGGTAATATAGCCCCACTTGCCCACATACTCGTTATAAGTGCCGTAGTTTAAGCAATTAATTGTGGCATCGCCAGCAGCATTGGCTGTTTCGTTTATGGCGCCTGTCCAACCAATGGCATTAGCAGTTTCAATTACCGTAACTGATGCACCATTTACTGGAGTTTGAACTGTTGAGTCTTTAACATTAACTATGTAAGTAAGGCTACCATTGCTTAATAAGCCGCGATTTAATAAAATTACTATACCTGAATTTAATTGTACGTTAGTAATAGTGGTGGTGGTATAACCACTTTTGCTTATTGTAATAGTATATGTTCCATTATCTACGGTACCCGTTTTATAATCGCCGTTGGCATCGGTTACTGTACTAAATGTAGTAGTTCCGTTGGTGGCAGTAATGGTGGCACTGTTTAATAATGTGGCACAACTGCTATCGGTTATTGTTCCCTCCAAATAGCTGGCTCGCTTATAAGTAGGTGTTAATACAAATAAACCTTGCGAAATATCGCTTACTACTAAGTTACCACTTGGCAAAAATGGATATACCCCCCAAGCACCATCAAAGTTACCGCCTGATAATGGCGAGGTATCATACCAGCCTACATTAACTAAATTAGTAGGGCGGTGCACATCGGTTATTACCACACCGTCTTTATACCACGAGGTTATTGCATAACCATTGCGCACGTGCGTGTTGTGCACTATGGCTTGCCCACCTGCATTTTGCGATTGTACACGAGCTACCTCAAACGGTTGCGATACATCGCTAATATTATAAGCGGTTAGGTAGGTATTATCTACCTCATCGGTAGTAAATAAATACTGCTTATCAGCACTAGGCCAAGAGTTGTGGGTAAAATTGTTGGGCGTGTTTTGAGTAGATAAAACTGTTGGAGCGGTTTTATTAGTCATATCTACAATTGAAAAATGCCCAGCGTAAATATTACAGGCATACAGCGTGTCGTTATCTACATAGCCGTCATGTATGTATTCGTTGTTTAAAGCTCCTAAATATGCAGGATTCCAAGGGTCGTTGAGGCTAAATACTAACGCCCCTTTATTACTTACATTGCTACCATACAAATACAAGTTACCTTTGGCGGTATCAATGTGTAACGCATGTATTGTGCTTAATGTAGTAGATGCGCTACCTGCAATAGTTATAACGGGTTGAATAAATTTACTACGAATGCCACGGTAATTGGGTAATGCCGACAAATCAATAATTTGCAAGCCGCCCCCACCCTCAGTGGTTACGTAAGCATATTTTTTAAACGTTTTTACCTCACGCCATATACTTGTAGGGCCTACAATATTAGTATCGCGCAGGAGTAGTAAGGGGTTGGTAACATTAACAATTTCTAGCCCTTGTTCCCAGCCTACCAGTGCATACTCTTTGCCTGTGCTATCGGCTATACCACCAATGTTTGACAAATCGGCTCCTGAAGTACCATAGG
Source organism: Bacteroidia bacterium (assembly GCA_043778625.1). Classification (GTDB taxonomy): domain Bacteria; phylum Bacteroidota; class Bacteroidia; order UBA4408; family UBA4408; genus JACMRI01. Next base: position 2,900 of record JAYWFU010000118.1, read on the forward strand.
TTAATTGGCTACCTAATGTTATATTTTTGTTAGGTGCTTGCGCCTGTAAGTTAGTTCCGGTTAAAGCTACTGCCGTTGCTAATAGTATATTTTTAATCATAAGTGGTAATGGTTTTTATAAAATGTATTTTGATTTAACAATCTAAATCAAAGCTATGCTTTTTTAAGTGAATATTGTCTTAATTTAATCAGTTTAAAATTTTATTCAGTATAGTATTTAACAATAGAGGTATAAATGCACCATTTAATTTATGCAAATTGTAAAAATGAAATTACATTTACGGAACGGAAGTTGGTAAGGATTATATTATCAGCTAAAAAAAACAACTCTTTATGCGCACACTAACTACTTTATTATTAGCACTAATAACACTAACCACATTAGCACAAGACGAAAAACTTACGCCTTGCGATTATGCACCTACTAACAAAAAAGCATTAAAAATGTTAGAGAAAGGACGTGATAAAAAAAACACGGTAGAAGAACGTATTATTATATTAAAAGAGCTTGTTTCCCTAGAACCCGAATGGGCAGAGGCAGTAAACGAATTAGCTATTAATCAATACAAGGTATTTAAAGTGCGTGGTAGTAATTGGAAAGCGTGCGAAGAAAACCTAAAAAGTGTAATAAGCCTTTGCCCCGATTTAAACCCCTACGCTTACTACTACATTGGTGCGTATGCCTACGATAAAGAAAACTGGAAAGAGGCTATTGATATGCTTAAAGTATTTACCAAAAGCCCCGAAAATGCTAAAACAACCGAAGATTACGAGGAAGCGCAAGGCATGCTAAGCGATGCAAAATTTAATGATAAAATGAAAAACAATCCTGTGCCATTTAACCCACAATTGGTAGAGGGAGTAAGTAGCAAAAAAAATGAATATCTAGCCATACTATCGCCCGATAACGAGCAATGCTTGTACACACGTACGGTTGATGTGGTTGACAAAAATAGCGTGTATGCTAGCGACAAAGAAAAAGAAGTATTTATGTACAGCAAGCGTGCAAGCGTTAATGCTCCGTTTGATAACGGAACCTTGTTTGTTGACCCATTTAACCAAGGAGCTGACGCTTACGGAGGAGCATGCTTGAGCCCTGACAATAAAAAAATGTACATTACCATTTGCCGCTCAGGTAAGGCTGGCTATAACAATTGCGATATTTACAGTGCCGATTTGGTGGACGGTGCTTGGGATAATATTAAAAATCTAGGACCTAACGTAAACACCGAAGATGGCTGGGAAAGCCAACCCACCGTAAGTAGCGACGGTAGCACATTAATATTTGCAACGGCACGAGCTGATAGTAAAGCCATAGATTTATTTACGAGCAAAAAACAAGACGATGGTTCGTGGGGGAGAGCCACCAGTATGGGCAAAGTAATTAATACTGATGGTAAAGAAAAAACACCTTTCCTGCACAGCGATAGTCAAACGCTTTATTTTAGTAGCGATGGACACAGAGGCGTGGGGGGCTTTGATGTTTTTTTTACACGGCAAGACGAAAAAGGAAACTGGAGTAGACCTCAAAACATCGGTTTCCCTATTAATAGCGAGGGCGACGAATATGGTTTTTTTGTGAGCCTTGATGGGCATAAGGGTTACTACGCAAGTAGCAAGCTAGCCACTATTGGCAAGGGAGGCATTGATGTATTTAACTTTGTAATGCCCGAGGACGCTAAGCCCGAAAAAGTATTGTTTATGAAAGGCGTAGTAAAAGACGAAATGGGAAATCCATCAAGCACGAGTAGCGTAGAACTTAAAAATACTAAAACCAAAGAGGTTAAAAAAATAGAAGTAGACCGTAAAACGGGCGAGTACACCGCTATTGTTACCTTAAAGCGTAACGAAGATGTGGTGCTAACTGTTAAGCAACCTGATGCCGTGCCTACATCGGTGCTGTATAGTATTAAAGACACCGTTCTAGGTACTACCCCTTTAAAAAAAGATATTGTAACCGAAGAGGTTAAGGTAGGAAAAACGTATGCCTTAAATAATATTAATTACAAAACAAATTCGTCACAACTTACTGACGAATCTTTTTTGATTATTGATGAATTAATACAATTTTTAAAAGATAATCAAGCCATAAATATTATGATACAAGGGCATACTGATAATCAGGGCGGAGCCGATGCTAACCTTGCCCTAAGTACCGACCGTGCCTTTAGTGTAAAAGACTATATTCAAAGTAAAGGCATAACTAAAGAACGCTTGCAGTTTAAAGGTTTTGGAGCTACAAAGCCCATTACTACTAACGATACTGAGGAGGGGCGAAAACGCAACCGTAGAACTGAGTTTTTAATTACGAGCAAAAGTTAGTACCCACACACCAAATACCTCCTCGCCTTGTTTCGTGTCCCCACGAACCAAGACGATTTTTATAATTCCATACTAACTGTAAACACAGCCTTAGCAGAGCCTGTAAGCACAATGTTAGTAAAGCCTTTAGTAGCACTGTAGTTAAACGTTACTACTAATTTTCCGCCAAGGGCAGCTACTTTTATAGTGGCTTTAGTGGCCGTTTGTTGAGTATATACATAATAGCTTAATGCTGCCGCCGTTACTCCTGTGCCGCAGGCCAAAGTTTCGTTTTCCACCCCACGTTCGTAGGTACGTATGGCTAGCTTGTTAGGGGCTAGTACTTGTACGTAGTTTACATTTATACCATCGGGAGCGTAACGTGAGCTGTAACGTACCTTAGCACCAATCAACGCTACATTAAGTGCATTGTTATTGGGCACAAAAGTTACATAATGTGGCGAGCCAGTATTTACCTCATAATGGGTTTTAAATTGCTGTACCATAGGCACATTAATCATGTGTAGGCTTATGGTTTGGTTGGCATTAATTGTGGCGAGGTGCGCACCGTCAATGGCCATAAATTGGGTACTCGTTTCTATAACTCCCAAATGGTGGGCAAACAGTACAATACAGCGTCCCCCATTGCCACACATAGTACTTTGCTTACCGTTGCTATTATAATACACCATTTTAAAATCAAGCGTAGCATGTTTTTCTAACAGCATTAATCCGTCGGCTCCCACGCCATAGTTGCGGTGGCATAACTGTGCAATTTGTTGCGTGGTAAGTTTAATTGTACCCTTGCGGTTATCTATTAGCAAAAAATCGTTACCCGCTCCGTGGTATTTATGTAGTGTAAGTTTCATAATAATTACATACGTTCTAACGAACGAAAATCGTTACACAACATAATTTTGTATACGCTATTGCCGTGTTTTAAAAACACATCATTGTTTAATTCCGTAATAGATAATGGTTCGTCGGGCGATAAGCCAAATAACACAATTTTAGTACCGTTCATTTTATAGCCCTTGTAATTAATGGGCGATTGCCAGTACTCTACCGTAATAGTGTGCAACGTATTACTTGCGGCAGTAGGTACACTGGCCACATCGGCTAATAGGGAGTCAATAGCACTTATCTTACGTATTTTATTAGTAACTATTTCTATTACACGAGTTTCTAACAGTTCGTCTTTACCCACGGTTACGTTTTCAATAAGTGAACTATCGGTGGCATAGCTACTGTCTGCTACGGTGTAACTATTGCTTAGTGCATTAGTTGTATTTTTATTTATTACTATAATTTTTTCAACAGTATCAGTGGTTACTGAGTCGCGCCGTATGTATAATAAATGTAATAACTTATCCGTAAAACTATTTAGTACACTTTCTTTAAGTTGCTCGTTTTTTAGCGCAACATTAGTGGTGGAGGTACGGTTTAGTGTCATTACAAAACTTACCACAAGCCCAAGTATAATACCTAGCAATAAAAATATAATTTTTGATTTTGATGAGGATTCCATGCATTACAAAACTAATTTTTTTTAGCTATCAACACCTGCTTTTTTACTATTCACAAATAACGTACTATTGTTAATAAATACAGTAGCTAAAACACGAATAGTTAATTAAAAAACGGGGTAAAATACTACATTCGTGCATAATTAAAATTTTACTTAATCAATAACAATGAGCGATACCCCAACACCCCAACATAACGAAGATTACGCAGCAGATAGTATAACGGTACTCGAAGGTTTAGAAGCAGTACGTATGCGTCCAGCCATGTACATTGGCGATGTAAATTTTAGAGGTTTACATCACTTAGTATATGAAGTGGTGGATAACTCTATTGACGAGGCTTTAGCAGGCCACTGCGATACCATAAATGTAACTATAACTACCGCTAACGGTATTAGAGTAAAAGATAACGGGCGAGGTATTCCTACCGAAATACACGCCAAAGAAGGACGCTCAGCACTAGAGGTGGTGCTTACCGTACTACACGCAGGAGGTAAATTTGATAAAGAAAACTATAAAGTATCAGGCGGATTGCACGGTGTGGGGGTAAGTTGTGTTAATGCTCTATCCACCCACTTAAAAGCCGAAGTACATCGTAACGGAAAAGTATTTGAGCAAGAATTTAGCATTGGCAAGCCATTATATGCCTGCCGAGAAATTGGCGTAACTACCGAACGCGGTACTATCGTTACCTTTCAGCCCGACGTGAGTATATTTACCGTACACGAGTATAGCTACGATACCATTGCATCTCGCTTGCGCGAGTTAGCCTACCTTAACCGAGGCATTACTATTACTTTAGAAGACGAACGTAACCTTGATGAAAACGGAAAGCCAGCAGGCGAGACGTTTCATAGCGATGGTGGTTTGCGTGAATTTGTTACTTACCTTGATGCCAACCGCCAAAATTTAATTGGAGAACCCATTTATTTTGTAGGCGAAAAACAAGGTATTCCAGTAGAAGTAGCCATGACTTACAACACTACTTATACTGAAAATGTACACTCCTACGTAAACAATATTAATACCCACGAAGGAGGTACGCATTTATCAGGTTTTCGTCGTGGATTAACCCGTACACTAAAAAGTTATGCTGATAAAAACGGCTTGCTAAGTAAAGTGAAATTTGAAATTAGTGGCGATGACTTTCGCGAAGGGCTTACAGCCATCGTATCCATTAAAGTACAAGAACCGTCGTTTGAAGGGCAAACAAAAACCAAATTAGGCAACAACGAAGCCCTTGGTGCTGTTGATGTGGCCGTAGGCGAAATGTTAGAACGTTACTTGGAAGAAAATCCTAAGCAAGCCCGCATTATTGTAGATAAAGTAATACTAGCCGCTACCGCTCGTTTTGCAGCTAAAAAAGCACGTGAACTAGTACAACGTAAAAACGTATTAACAGGTAGTGGCTTACCAGGCAAATTATCCGACTGTGCTGACAGCGACCCCGCTAAATGCGAAGTATATCTTGTGGAGGGCGATTCGGCAGGAGGTACCGCTAAGCAAGGGCGCGACCGTAATTACCAAGCCATAATGCCATTGCGAGGTAAGATACTAAACGTGGAAAAGGCAATGTTTCATAAAATATTTGAAAACGAAGAAATAAAAAACATGTTTACTGCATTAGGCGTGTCTATTGGTACGGCCGAAGATCCTAAGGCATTAAACACGGCCAAACTACGTTATCATAAAGTTATTATTATGACAGATGCTGATATTGATGGCTCGCATATTACCACGTTAATACTTACGTTCTTTTTCCGTTATATGAAAGAACTTATCGAAAACGGATACATATACATAGCCTTGCCACCATTGTACTTGGTTAAAAAAGGTAAAGAGCAACGTTACGCCTGGAACGATGAAGAGCGTTTGAAAATTGTAGCAGAATATAGCTCAACAGGTCGCGAATCAAGCATAGGTATACAACGTTATAAGGGGCTTGGCGAAATGAACGCCGAGCAATTGTGGGAAACTACCATGAACCCCGAAACTCGTACGCTCAAGCGTGTAACTATTGATAACGCTACCGAAGCCGATCGTATATTTAGTATGCTAATGGGCGACGAAGTACCTCCGCGCCGTGAGTTTATTGAAAAAAATGCTAAGTACGCCCGCATTGACGCATAATACAAAATAACATAAGTACAATTAACTAAGCCTTGCCACTACTAAGTGGCAAGGCTTAGTTAATATAATGCCAAACTTGCGCACTAGTTTACAACAGCCTATTATTAACTAACTACTAATGCCTTGCTTCGTGCAACTACAAACAGGGTATGGTATTATCACGTGTTTTTATTTGCTTATCTCATTTTTATTTAATATCATTGGTTAATAAAAAAAAATAGCTATGAAAAACAACTACACCCCTGTGTTAGCGAGCAAAGCAAGCCACAACACAACACAACACAACACAACACGCTTCGGCAAGCTCAGCGTCCCGCAATACAACACGTAGTGTTGTTAATAGTTTAGTACCTAAGGCTATAGTTATGTATGCCTTACTAAGCGTACCAATTGTAGCCAGCGCACAATGGCAACTTAATGGTAACCCAGGTGTTGTTAATGCTGATTACTTGGGCAGTCGCAACGACAAACCTCTGGTGTTTAAAGTATTTAGTAATACCAACACTACGCCTGTGGCTAGCTTTGGTAATAGCACTACCAGTTATTTATTTACAGTAAATAGCCCCATTACTGCTAACAATACTTTAGCGGTTACTGGGTTAAGTACATTAGTAGGGGGGTTAAAAATAACTTCTTTTACAGGTACAGGTTTTAGGGTACTACAAACTGACAACACAGGTAACATTACCCTTGTGCCAGCAGGTACTAACGCCCAATACCTTGATGGCGTTGGCGCTTGGCGCAACTTTCCTACAACACCCACACCCTATTTTGTAGCAGGTAGTACTGCTACCGCTACTAACACTACTTACAACGTAGGTATTAATACTCCCAACCCTACTGAGAAACTTGATGTAACAGGCAATATAAAAGCATCAGGCACTATTACAGGTAGCACAGGGCTTGCAGCGGGTAACCTTGTAGGCACAGGCGCACGCTTATTGCAAGCGAGTGCCACAGGTAGTATTAATACTCTTGCTATGGGTACTAGCACACAATACCTTAATGGGGTAGGGCAGTGGCAAACTTTGCCTAGCTCATATTTTACGTTACTTAATGCTACCACTATTACTACGGCATACAATTTAAGTGTAGGCGGCACTAGTCCGTTAATTTCAGCAACGGTTAATGCCAACTTACTGGCTACACACCAAAGCGGAGTGGCAATTAATGCCTTAGCAAGCACAGTTGCAGGTGCTACAGCACTACAAACGTTTACTACCAGCAACCAATATGTTATAGCCAACTCGCTTACCTACACTCCTCCCAAAGGTGGCAGCACTGTTACCACACAAAATTTTACCGTAAATAGTGCGGGCGAAGTAGATGCCACCAATTATTTTATAAACGGGCAACCTCTGGTTAAGCCTCAACTTTGGGATTATCTTTATGGTGCTAACGGATACCCTTACCTATCTAACCTTAATGGTATAGGCATAACGCTTGGGCGCCCATTAGGAGACCCCAGCAACGCCCTGCGTACCTTTGTAATACAAAATACAGCACATGCTACATTGCCATTGGGCAACTACAACTCTACTATGCTTATGGATTTTGAGGGGCAAAATCCCACCCTAATTTTTAAGGACAGTCCTAACGCTACTAACACTAGTCAAGAGGCTGATTTGCTAATAGGTGCCGCCGATGGTGCTGCACGCTTTGTAACTAACGATGGCTTTGTATTTTTTATGAACGCCAATAATAAGCCCCCTACTATTAGACCTAAAAATTTTAAAATAATGGCTTACGATTCATATTTTAGTGGCACGCAAAAAGAAGTACTGGACTTAACTTCCACTGGTGCACTTACCCTAAATGCTGATGCTGACAATACTCCAGCCCTAACGCTATACAACAATGCTATACAGCATGCAGCATTTAAAGTAATGGGAAATGGGCGTACCGAAATAGGTACAAAAACACAAAACACTGGCGCAACACACGCCGATGCCTTACTTACCGTATATGGTAAGGTAGTTGCTAAATCGTGCTTTGTAAGCACCACGGGCTGGTCCGACTTTGTGTTTGATGCCAACTACGCATTACCCAACCTGTACGAGGTGGAAAAATATTATACCGCACACAAGCACTTGCCCCAAATACCAAGCGAAGCTGAGGTAATGCGCAACGGCATAGACGTAGCCGAGATGAACAAATTACTCTTAATGAAAATAGAGGAAATGACTATGCTTATGGTACAGCAACAAAAACAAATAGATGCACTTAACGCTAAAGTGAAGTAATTGTTTTTTTAGGTTTTAACATTTAATTTTTTAACGTCATTTATTATGAAAACTAAACTACTTATGTTATTAGTGGCAGCTAGTGGGCTATTTACTACACGTGCTATGGCGCAAAACGTATTTACTACCAACAACTCGCATGTAGTTTATCGATGGTACGAAAAACTAAATAACCCACAAGATCCTTTAGATGGAATAACTACCGATGTTCATTATTTTACAGCAACTACTGATACTATTATTAATGGTAAAAATTATCAAAAAATGTATTACGAAGCCACTTATGAAAGAAGCTCTGGCGCAACTGGAATTATCTACGAGCCCAGCCAGTTGCTATTTTGTACACGGTACGATACTACTTTAAAAAATGTGTATGTAGTTTTTAAAGACTCCACTAACGAGCACTTGTTTTACAAGTTTAATGTACACATTGGCGACACGCTGCACAACATAATACGGATGCAATATGGTACTTATTACACTACATCGTTAGTAGTTGTGCCTAATTTACCTAGTTATTCAAACCGAGATGTTATTACATTAAATCATACTACAAATAATAACCAAATAATAGTATGGTACAACAATATAGGAACTGAAATTACTAAGTACCAAGGAGAAGTTTTTCATTATTTAGATGTTTCTCACCCTCTATTGGTATGCCACTCCGATACTACAGTAGCCCTATTTAATAATTATCAGCATTGTATTAACCTTAATTTTAAACCTCCCCAAAGCATATCTCAAAACGTATTTACAACCATAAAATTGATAACTAACCCTGTAACTGATGTCATACAATTGCAAGGTGATAATTTAAGTAGTTATACCTACATCATAACTACATTGTATGGTACTATTGTGCAAAAAGGAACGCTACCTATTAACGGAATTATTAATAGCCAATGGTTAGTGTCAGGGGTATATATATTGCATGTTAATAATTTAAAACAAAAATTAACTACATTTAAATTACTTAAATACTAAGTGCCATAAAACTATTTTACAAAATTTTAACTCTACTATTTTTAAGTAGCATAAAATTAACCGCACAAGTTAATTATCCAGCTCCTACACAAAATTTTAACGTGTGGACCACACAAACGGAGCATTATTTGGACTCGCTACGCATAGCATTAAACAATGATAGCGTATTTTACGAAGAGGGCGGAGATTACGCTGCATTCAAGCGGTATTATAGCAATAATGCACCTGCATTAAGTGGTTATACTAGCATTGCTAACCATAGCCAGCAGTTGCATAATTACTATGTAGCACACCCGCTTAATGGTGGGCTAACTAGCCGTGCGGCCCAAGCTAATAATGATGCTACACTTAACATTATTAACCAATTTAAAAACCATACACCACATGAAAATTAAACTACTAACACTGCTAATTGTACTATGTGCGCTATTTACTACAAGTGCTAACGCGCAAGTTTACATACCATTAATCAATGATACAACCGCTCAGTGGTACTGTACTAATTTTATTTTTACAAACACTTCTCCATCAGACTGTATAAGAAAAGTTGACTATAAGTTATTTTTTAACGGAGATACGACAATTGGTAGTAATAAATACTACAAATTATTTGCGTCAGGTACATATGAATTTGTAGATAATTCAACACCAAATAGTATGCCTTGCTCTGCCCCATCGCTTTACTATTTTCAAAATAGTTTAGTAGGATACATAACTGAAATTAACAAAAAAATATATTATAAATATGTAACTAATAACAATGAAATTGGATTAGATTCAGATACAATTTTATATAATTTTAATTTACAAGTTGGCGACACTGTTCCTAATAATTTTAATAACTCAATAGGAGTTATAGATTCTATTTCTATCAATGGTGTTTACCATAAGCAATATTCTAATTTTCAACACGACTTTCATTATTTAAGTAGTATTATTGAGGGGGTCGGAAGTAGCAACGGTTTATTAAGCCCTGCTCCGTTACCATTTAACGGACACAACACTTATATACTAAATTGTTATGTAGTGGACAGTACTCATATTTATACTGTTCCTTGGCGTAATTGTAATTATACTGTAGGTAGATCAAACAAAGAAAATAATTACTTAACAAGTACTACCCCAAACCCTTTCACAAAATATACGCTATTTAAAGTTAATAGTTATATGGATCATGTAACACTTACTATTATTAACTCGCAGGGTACAATTGTAAAAGTAATAAAAGATAATAATGGTTATGAACTTAAATTAGAACGAGATAACCTAACTACAGGACTTTATTTTTATCAATTACACACTAACACTAGCCAATTAATAACAGGTAAGTTATTAATTGAAGATTAACAAATTATAGCAAATCCTTTGTATTATGAAATCACTATTTTACCTATCGGCACTCATGTTACTTGCAAGTGCAAAAACAAGTGGACAATCTAACTATCCAACTTCTAGTCAAAATTTTAACGTGTGGACTACAGCAACGGAGCATTACCTGGATTCTATACGTGTAGCGTTAAACAACGATAGTGTGTTTTACGAAGAGGGTGGAGATTACGCCGCATTCAAGCGCTATTACAGTAACAACGCTCCTGCATTAAGTGGTTATACTACCATTGCTAACCATAGCCAGCAGTTGCATAATTACTATGTAGCACACCCGCTTAATGGTGGGCTAACTAGCCGTGCGGCGCAGGCTAATAATGATGCTTGGGAGGAATTAGGCCCTAAAAAAGCAAATAATTTTGCTCCTTCAAAATCAAATATTGGCCCTACTGAATGTATTGCTATATCAGAATTTGATCCTCAACGTATGTTGGTAGCTTCGTTAAGTGGTGGTTTGTTTGCTAGTACTGATGGGGGTGAGCATTGGAGTAATGCAGGCTCTGATAGCCAGTGGGAGCGCATAGGTTGCCAGTACGCACAATTTAGCCCTACCAATGCTGACTATTGGTTTGCTTGTAATGGTTTTGGTTTGGGCTACACGGGGGCTCTTTATCGTACTGCTAACGCAGGTGCTACGTGGGAAAGTATAGGGAATCACACTTCGCTTAATTTCGACAATACCTTATACAATTTTAGAATAAACCCTATTAACGCTGATGTAATATACCTAGCCTCCGCTTTTGGGCTTTACAAAACTACTAATGCTACTACGCCTATAGCTAGTAATGTTACATGGACTAAGTTAGCTATACCTATACCTATGGCAGTGAGTACTTATATGAGTAGTAATAACATTATACCAATTTGAAGTAATATATAGTCCAAATTTTGTTTTGTAATATTTTTTAGTATATTTGGACTATATAACAATTCATTTATGGCACGACCTAA
>JAYWFU010000119.1:0-14154 GCA_043778625.1 Bacteroidia bacterium
CCGTAGTAGGCGTCGGCAAACTTGGTGTTTACGTAATTAAGACTCATGCCTACGTTAAATGTTTTGCTAAATGCACGTGCATAACCTAACCCAACACGAAGCGTACTTAATCCTTTTCCCCCTTGCTGCCCTATATTTAATCCAAAACTACCTTTTTTAGTAGGTAAAGCGGCAAGTATGCCATAATTGGTGAGCTCTTTTACAAGGTATCTATTCTCCACATACATGCCCGCACTAAAGCTTTTAATACTGGCTATACCTGCTATGTTGTTGTGTGTTGCATACACGTCAGTGTGGGTTACAGCGGTATTGCTAACGCCCAACGAGCGTGCGCCTGCAGGCAATGTAACTTGGGCTTGTGTGCTGGTGTAGTGTAGGGTTAATAGTAGTATTAGTAGGTAAACGTGTTTCATAGCGTAGTTGTTTTGTTGCACGAATATAAACAAATTATTTATATGCTGTTGGTTAAGTAATTAAAGACTGTAGTGTTTTTTTATGAAAATTTTATGTAGTGGAGTACTACTGTTTTTTTGTTATTTTTAGCCACAATTTAATACACAACTAAATCATTCACTATGAAAATAGCAATAACAGGAGGCGCAGGTTTTATTGGTTCGCACGTGGTACGTTTGTTCGTAAATAAATATCCGAAATATACTATTGTAAACGTTGATGCGCTTACGTATGCGGGCAATCTCAACAATTTAACTGATGTTGAAACTGCCCCTAATTACTCGTTTGTTAAGTGCGATATTGTAGATGCTACGGCTGTAAATAAATTATTTGAACAACAACAATTTGATGCCGTAATACACCTTGCTGCCGAAAGTCACGTAGATAGGTCAATACTTGATCCTTTATCTTTTATTAATACCAATATTATTGGCACTGTTAATTTGCTTAACGCATACCGTACTTACATTACTCCCAAACAAAGTAAGGGCAGTAGGTTTTACCACATTAGCACTGATGAGGTGTATGGTAGCCTAGGTACCGAAGGTTTTTTTACTGAAGAAACTTCTTACGACCCTCGTAGCCCTTACAGCGCAAGCAAAGCCAGTAGCGACCACCTAGTGCGTGCGTACCACCACACGTACAAAATTCCAGTAGTAATATCTAATTGTAGTAATAATTATGGCCCTAATCAATTCCCTGAAAAATTAATACCGTTAGCCATTAATAATATTAAAAATAACAAACCCATACCTATATATGGCAAAGGCGACAACGTGCGCGATTGGCTATATGTAGTGGATCATGCACGTGCTATTGATACTATATTTCATGAGGCCGAAATAGGTTCAACCTACAACATTGGTGGTTTTAACGAGTGGAAAAATATTGATTTAATACATCTACTATGCACCATTATGGATGAAGAACTTAACCGTAAAGTAGGTACAAGTGTGGCACTCATCACTTACGTAACCGACCGTGCAGGGCACGACCAACGCTATGCCATTGATGCTAGTATGATACAGCGTAACTTAGGTTGGGAACCCTCGTTACAGTTTGAACAAGGTTTGCGTCAAACTGTACAGTGGTATTTACAAAATAACCAATGGCTCGAAAGTATTGTTAACGGTAGTTACAACGAATATTATGCCCAACAATACACCAACTAATTACTAAATATTTACGCCTGTGTTTATATCAACTATTCAAAAAATAATTTTTCTGACAACTGCCTTACTTTGCTTTGTAGGCATTGCCAATGGGCAGTTTTACTATGGCTCGCAACAAGAGTTTGGTAAAAATCGAATACAGTACAAACCATTTTTGTGGAGCCAATTTAATTTTGAAAAGTATGATTTGTTTTTTTATCAAAACGGAAAACCATTGGCACAATATGCCGCACAAATAGTAGATAAAAATTATGAAGCGCTGCAAGAAAAATTTGAAGTAGCCATTGATGATAAAATACACGTAGTGTTATACAATAAGCAAAGCGATTTTAAGCAAAGTAATATAGGACTTAACGCAGGTGGCGACAACAACGTGGCAGGAACGCTTAGTGTGGTGGGTAACGAAGTATTTATTTATTTTGATGGTAACTATCAACATTTTGAAATCCAAATTAAAAAAGCCCTTACCGAACTAATCATCAATCAATTATTATATGGCGGAAATTTGCGCGAAATGGCACGCAATAAAGCCCTAATTAACGTGCCCGATTGGTATATTAAAGGTTTAGCCGCCTACACCGCACAACCTTGGAGTTACACCTTAGATAACCAAGTGCGCGATGCCATGCAGGCCAATAAATACCGTGATATTACTCGCCTTACTAACGAGCAAAGCCTAGTAGCAGGGCATAGCCTTTGGCATTACATAGCCGAAACCTATGGCGCTAACACTATACCCAACTTACTGTACATGACCCGCTACACCCGCAATGTAGACAATGGTTTTATGTATGTGCTTGGGGTGTCGTACAGTAATGTACTAGAAGATTGGAAAAATTATTATGCCGCCAAAAATGATTTATTTAATAACAATCGCGACACAATTAACACACATAACATAATTACTAAAACTAAAAAACACAGCATAGCACGTGAGCTAAAACTAAGCCCCGACGGTAAGTACTTGGCATATTGTGCCAACAATAACGGCAAAACTAATGTGTATGTAGTAGATATTGCCATCAAGAAAAAAACAAAGGTGTTTACTACAGGTCAAAAACTTGATAGAACCATTGACGTAAGCTATCCTATATTAGCGTGGCATTCTACCAGCGAATTTGTAAGCATTATATCGGAAGAGTTGGGAGGTATTTGGTTAAACAATTATACTATTGAATCCCATAAAACAATAAAACGAGAGTTATTTAATTTTGAAAAAATACTATCCGCAACCTATTCAACTGATGGTAAACGCCTTGCACTATCGGCGGTGCAGCAAGGGCAGTCGGATATATATGTGTATAATGTTGGGAGTAATTCTATAGAACAAATAACTAAAGATGCCTACAATGATATGCAGCCTGTGTTTATTAACCAAGGGAAAGACTTAGTATTTGCAAGTAACCGTATTAATGATACTATTAACCTTGTGCCACAAAAAACACAGGTAATGCAAAGCATGCAAACCGATTTGTTCCAGTATAATTATGCTAAGAAAAACCCTGTACTAAAACGCTTAACCAACACGCCTGACAACGAGTATTCTCCCATACTTTACGACAAAGCACACTTACTATTCTTGAGCGATGCAGGCGGCATTACACAACGAAACATAGCTACCTTTGATAGCACCATTGATTACATTGATACTACGGTACATTACAAATACACCATGAATGCTAACCCCATAAGCAACTATGGGCGTGCAGTAATTGCGCATGATGTTAATGGAGGTAAACAAGCTGAGTTAATTTTAAACAAAGGCATATACGAACTACACGTAAGTAATTTTATTGCTCCGCAAAGCCTTGTGCGCAAAGAGGTTACGGCCACTCCCTATTATTTATCAATGAATAATAATCGCACCTATAATTACACTAACGCCATAACCGATACCGCTAGTATTGTGCCTATAGGTATTCCCAAAAGTACTGATCCTAATTACATTGATGTGGATAATTATGTGTTTGAATTTGAAAAACAAAAAACAACCGAAACCATTATTAACAATAGTCCTACATCGGTAGTGCCTACTATTAGCCAGCCCACTAAAGATTCGGCCACTATTAAAAGTAAATATGTAACCGAGTTTAAATACCCTAAGCAACTTAATTACAATACGTTTTTTGTGATGGATTACTTGGTAACACAGGTAGACAATACCTTGCTTGCCAGTAATTATCAAACTTATGTGGCAGGGCAGCCGTTTTTTAACCCTGGTATTAATGGTTTTGTAAAATTTGGTACTACCGATTTGTTTCAAAACCAACGTTTTACGGGAGGTTTTAGGTTAGGCAGTAACTTAAAAAGCAATGAGTTTTTTGGCTCGTACGAGCGCTTAGAAAAACGTTGGGACAAAACCTATTTGTACCATCGCCAAAGTATTGAAAACAGTAATGGTGCATTTAAAACCCATACTCGCACCAACGAAATTAAGTACCAACTTAAATATCCGTTTAACGAAATTACAAGTTTTCGTGCCACATTTACTCTCCGTAATGATCAAACCTCTACCTACGCCACTGATGCCATTGCTTTACAACGTAATAGCATATTTACAACTTGGGCAGTAGCCAAGGCTGAATATGTGGTAGATGACTCTAAATCATTAGGTATTAACCTAACTAAGGGTACATGTTTTAAAGCATTTGCGGAGTATTATCAGCAAGTAAATAAATTAAAAAACAATGTGTTTATAGTAGGATTAGATTACCGTAAATACGTACCCATATACCGTGAGTTATTGTGGGCAAGCCGATTAGCGGCAAGTAGTTCGTTACTAAGCAGCCAAAAATTAATATACTATATGGGTGGTGTGGATAATTGGTTGTATCCTACCAAAAAGTTCAATTATGATGCCCGAGTTGATGGCACACAAAATTATGTGTTTCAAACGGTGGCTACCAATATGCGTGGCTTTATACAAAACGTGCGTAACGGTAATAATTTTGTAGTTATTAATGAGGAGGTGCGATTTCCGTTTGTTCGTTTTTTTAGTCGTAAGCCAATTTCATCGCAGTTTTGGAATAACTTACAGGCCATTGGTTTTTATGATGTAGGTATGGCATGGTCAGGTATTAATCCCAATAGCGATAAAAATATATTGTTTACTAAAACAATTACACAAAGTAATATTACTTACGTACTCAAAACCTATGAAAGTCCAATAGTAATGGGCTTTGGAGGAGGGTTGCGTTTTAAACTTGCAGGCTATTTTATACGTTTAGATTGGGCACGAGGTGTGAAAAACGGCGTAGTGATTAATAAAAATGTGTTTTATGCTTCGTTTGGTTTAGATTTTTAGGTAGAATACCTTAATTGACAACGTTACTAAAAATTAGAGTTCTCGTTAAAAATTAATAGGTATTTATTTTTATTTATTTAAAGTAATATCTAAACTACTTTTGCTTTGGTTCATGTCTCCACAAAACAATTAATGCAAAAATATTTTTTATAAGAAAGTCCTGTAAGTAAAGATGATTTAACAGTTAATTCAAAATATATTACCTGTTTAACTAGGTTAACGGTTAGGTAAATAATAACTTTGGCACACAAAATAAATAATATTTGTAATTTTAACTTAACATGAAAAACATTCCTTTGCATTGGACTTACGGATTACTAACAGGAGCGGTTGTTGTAGCCTGGATGTTGTTTGAATTTTTAATGGGCTGGCACAGCACCTCCACTGGAGCTACTACTAGCTTAGTATGGGTTTTGTTTTTTTTGGTGGGGTTAGCATTAGCCATACGCAATACGCGCGATACTGTGCTAAAAGGTTTTATTGATGTAAAACTAGGTATGCTCATAGGCTTACAATTTGCCCTAATAGTAGGTGTTGTAAGCGGGTTAGGTACATTTTTTTATTACCAGTTTATTAACCCTAATTTTGCCATTTTTTGGGCGCAAAAATCCGAAGCAGCTATGCTAGCCACACACACTGCTCCTGCATTAATTACAGAAACTAAACAAAATATTTTAGCCACTTTTACACCCATAAAACAAGCCACACAACGTTTATTGTTTTGTATACTTGGCGGAGCTTTTGGTAGTGTGGTGTTGAGTTTATTATTGAAAAATACTTCTAATTTAGATACTTCAAATTAATTAGCACCATCAGCTGTTAAATTTTACCGCATATTACGGTAGTCATATCGTTGTAATACTGTTGTGATAAGTTACGTATTTGCTCAGGTGTAATGGTATGCAATGTTTCAAAATAACGATCGTAAAATGTATAGTCTAAATTCCAATCGGCTAACGAATTAAATTTATCCGCTTGCGCAAAAGCTCCGTCGGCACTACGTAAGAACGTACCTAACATGTAATTACGTACAGACTCCAATTCGTGTTGCGCCACTAAATCATTTTGCATACGTTTAATTTCAAAATCAATTTCGGTAAGCGTATTGGCAGTAACATCAGTACCTACTTCAGTGGCTATTGCCATAAAACCTGATTGTTGCAACGATGCCAAACTTCCTCCAATGCCATAGGTATAGCCTTTTTCTTCGCGTATATTTTTCATTAAGCGCGAACCAAAATATCCTCCCAAAATCATAGTGGCTATGGATAATGGTAAATAATTGGGGTGAGTTTTGTTAAACATTAATTTACCTACTCGCACTGCACTTTGTATAGCATTGGGCATGTTATGCGTAACTTTTATTTGCGGAATGTGTGTAAATGCAAGTTGTGGTTTAATAGTAACCTGTACCCCAAATTGTAAGTGTTGTTGCACTAATTGTAGTTCCATATCGCTTACGCTGCCTGCTATCATTAAGCGTAGAGGTGAAGCCTGTTGGTAATAGGTGGTGTAAAATTGTTGTACATCATTACGAGTAACGTTACTGTAATCGCTAGCTTGGTTAACATAGGTGCCATACGTATGGTTTTCGCCATATAGGTTTGCGTTAAATAAGTTACGGCACATTACATCAGTCTTAGTACTGTTAACGGCATGGCGCTGCTGTTGTGTAGTTTGATAAATAGTTAATTCCTTTTGCGGAAATGCAGCCTCGTTAATTATTTCGTTTACAATAGGTAATACGTTTGCCAAATGTTTGTTCAAACAAAATAATGCAATAGTGGCGTTATCTCTGTTGCATTCGGTTTCTAAAAATGCGCCATAAAAATCTAATGCGTTAGCAATGTCTTGTGCACTACGGTTAGTAGTACCCTCGCGCAACATACTCGCCACGGTAGTAGCCAATGTTTTTTTGTTTTGACAAATAGTACCTGCATTATATACAATTTCTATACGTGTAAGTGGTTGCTCGCCAGCATTTATAATATGTAACGGTACATTATTAGCAAGCATAATAGTTTGAGGTTGTAACAATACGGGCTGTTTGGCCAATGTAATAGGTGGTGCTATGGTTTGATTAAACATGAGTAAGAATGTTATGAATAAGTTAAATGTATACTATGCTATAATAATTACAACAAAAGCTAAACTAAATGCAAATATAAAATAAAAGCAACTACTGCACTTAGGTTTGTGCTACTAATACAAATTAGTACAGCCCTTACAACCACACCAACTATTTTTATCGTATATAGTTATATAATTAAATTACTTTTATTAATTTTACTAACGCAAAAATAACTCATCATGAAAACCATTTATTTTACAACAGCACTTTTTACTGTATTTAGCTTAACTATTAGTTGCACCAATGCACAAACTAACAAAAAACACACTACTAAAATGCTTAAAGATACCAATACAAATCAAATAGTGAAAACAGAGGAGGAATGGAAAAAACAACTTACCCCCGAGCAGTACGATGTATTGCGTAACAAAGCCACTGATCGCCCTTTTACAGGGCAATATACTGATACTAAAGACAAAGGTACATACTGCTGCGCAGGTTGCGGAACGGAGTTATTTACTGATACCCAAAAATTTGATTCACACTGTGGCTGGCCAAGTTTTGATGAGGAATTAGGCAAGGGCGAAAAAATTAAAAAAATAACTGACTATAGTCACGGTATGTCGCGTACCGAAATAGTATGTGCCAAGTGTGGCGGGCATTTAGGGCATTTGTTTGACGATGGACCATCGCTCACCAAAAAAAGATATTGCGTAAATAGCTCGTCGCTTAATCTAATTAAAAAATAAATTGCTCAACAAAAGCTTTGCATATTGTAGTTGGTTTAGCCTTACATTATTATGCAATAGCTTAACTACACACGCACAATATGGGCTAAGTGTTAAAGTACACGAAGCGTTTGTATTTAGTCACACGCCCTATATTTCCGGCTTGGTTCAACAGCATTTTAACATATACGAGTGTACGTTTAGCAAACGTGCCATAGGTAGCAAGTATTGGCAACTTCAATATCCGAGTGCTTACTGGGGAGTTTCGTACTGCACTAGTAACCTTGGCTATCCCCAAGTACTTGGCAATGTACACGCCATAGTTCCTCATTTTAATTTTGCTATTGTTAGCCGTAAGCGGTATTTGCTTTATTTTCAGTTAGGTACCGGGCTGGGTTATTTTACCAAACATTTTAATCGTACTAACAATTATAAAAACCTAGCTATTGGCTCTGCTATTACTTTAAATATGCGAGGAATGCTGGAGAGTAAAGTAGCGTTAAGTAAGCATTGGCAATGGTTGAGTAGCATTGGGATTAATCATTTTAGCAACGGGGCTTTTAAAACGCCTAATTATGGGTTAAACATATTAAGCGTGTGTACAGGCGTTACGTATGTGTTTAACACAACTAAAGATAGCACGCGTCGCCAAAGGTATAACAACACGCACGATTCATTACCTAATAAATGGTACACCTGTGTAATAGCAAGTGTATCGCGTAAGCAAACAAGCCCTGCAGGTGGCAAAAACTATGGTATTGGGGTATTGCAACTAAGCCTATGCAAGCAATTAACGCACAAATATCGCTTAGGTATTGGGGCGGAGTATAATTATAACACAGCCTTAACTCGTGAAACCAATGGCTCTAAGCGTTTTGAGGATTTATCACGAGTGATGGTAGGAGTGCACAACGAATTTTTAATACATCGCCTAAGTATTGTATCTGTTACAGGTGTTAATGTATATAGTAAAGCCAATGCTGATGGTTTTATTATGAATAGATTAGGACTACGTTATTACTTTAAAAATGGCATGGTGGCTAATTGCTCATTAAAAACATATTTAGGGCAGGCTGATTTTTTTGATGTGGGTGTTGGTTATGCGTTTTAAAATAACAATGTGCTGTGTTGATTGGTAGAATTAGTTATTTTTACAAAAAAATAAACAGCTATTTATATAAATTAGAATTATGAATAAAATACACATGGTTGATCTTAAAAGTCAATATAATAAAATAAAACAAGCTGTTGATGCAGGTATAGCTAACGTTATTGACAACACGGCATTCATCAACGGACCTGAAGTAAAATCATTTCAGGCAGAGTTAGAAACCTATCTTAACGTAAAGCACGTTATACCCTGTGCTAATGGTACTGATGCCTTACAAATAGCAATGATGGCACTTAACTTACAACCTGGCGACGAAGTTATTACGGCAAATTTTACCTACGTAGCTACTGCCGAAGTTATTGCCTTGCTTAAACTTACACCTGTGTTAGTAGAGTGTAACGCTAACACCTTTACCATTGACCCTGCCGCTATTGAAGCCGCTATAACACCTCGCACCAAAGCTATTGTGCCTGTGCATTTGTATGGACAATGTGCTGATATGGACGCCATAATGAAAATTGCTAAAAAGCATAATTTATACGTAATTGAAGATACTGCACAAGCCATTGGTAGCGAATATCGTAGTGCTAACGGCACGGTAGCCAAAGCGGGAACTATTGGCACTATTGGTTGCACATCGTTTTTTCCGAGCAAAAATTTAGGGTGCTACGGCGATGGTGGCGCACTATTTACTAACGATGATGCACTAGCAGCACAATTGCGTAAGGTGGCTAACCACGGGCAATCAGTACAATACATACACGACGAGGTGGGTGTAAACTCTCGCCTCGACAGTATACAAGCAGCCATACTACGTGTTAAGTTACGTGAGTTGGATAACTACGCCGCGGCACGTAATGCCGCTGCTAACTACTACGACAATGCTTTTGCTGGTAACACTAAAATTATTACTCCTGCACGTGCCACAAATAGTACGCACGTATTTCATCAATATACCTTACAATTAAGTGGTGTAGACCGTAATGCCTTGCGTGACTACCTTGCTACAAAGGATATACCTAGTATGATATATTACCCACTACCGTTGCACCATCAAAAAGCATATTCAAACCCCGCTTACACTGATGCGCAATTTCCTATAACACTTAACCTATGTGCCAACGTAATATCGTTACCTATGCACACCGAAATGACTGAAACAGAGCTAAATTACATAACTAGAGAAGTACTTAACTTTTGTAACTAAGTAGTTCAGTAGTATAGTTGTAAATTATAAGTGCTTTTATAATGTATATTTTTAAGTATTTGGCGACTTACTAATACAAGGTGCTAAATACTTAAAACATACCAGTATATGTATGCGGTGTAATCTGTTTTAATTCTTTTTTAAGAGTGCTAGTAACATCTAATGTATCAATAAACGAGTGCATTGTAGCTTGTGTTATTGTATTATTATTACGGGTTAATTCTTTTAATGCTTCGTATGGGTTAGCATACCCCTCACGGCGCAGTACGGTTTGAATGGCTTCGGCCACTACTGCCCAGTTGTTTTCGAGGTCGTGTGCTAGCTGGGCTTCGTTTAATATTAATTTTTCCCACCCTTTGGTTATTGATTGTAGTGCAATAATGGTATGCGCCATAGGTACACCAATAGTGCGGAGTACAGTACTATCAGTTAAGTCGCGTTGTAGGCGACTTATAGGTAGTTTAGCAGCTAAGTGTTCCAATAGTGCATTAGCAATACCAAGGTTGCCTTCAGCATTTTCAAAATCAATAGGATTAACCTTATGTGGCATAGCACTACTACCTATTTCGCCAGTTTTAATTTTTTGTTTAAAATATTCCATACTTACATACTGCCACATGTCTCGGCACAAATCAATAAGTATGGTGTTAATACGTGCCACGTTATGAAACTGCGCCGCCATGTTATCATAATGTTCAATTTGTGTGGTGTATTGCAAACGTTCTAAGCCTAATTTCGATTTTACAAATTTGTTCGAAAACAACTCCCAATTTACCTTTGGGTAGGTAATGTGGTGCGCATTAAAATTACCCGTAGCCCCACCAAATTTAGCACTATTGGGTATGGTATTTAACAAATTAAGTTGATTCGTAATTCGTTCAATAAACACTTTAATTTCTTTACCTAATTTGGTAGGCGAGGCAGGCTGCCCATGTGTGCGAGCAAGCATTGCTATTGTTTTCCAATCGTTGGCACTAACGTTAAGTTGCTTTACTAATTTGGTAAGCATGGGCACATAAGTATCGTGCATAAAATCTTTAATACTTAACGGTACGGCAGTGTTATTAATGTCCTGTGAGGTTAAACCAAAATGTACAAATTCTTTTTCGGACACAATGT
The DNA here is from genome assembly GCA_043778625.1 of Bacteroidia bacterium. Taxonomy (GTDB): domain Bacteria; phylum Bacteroidota; class Bacteroidia; order UBA4408; family UBA4408; genus JACMRI01. Next base: position 11,166 of record JAYWFU010000119.1, read on the forward strand.
TAAGCGCATCAAATTTTTGTTTTATAAAATATTCTACTGCTTTTACATCGTGGTTAGTAGTTTTTTCTATCTCTTTTATTTGTTGTGCATCAGCTGTGGTAAAATCTAGGTATATGGCACGCAGGGCTTTGTAGTCTTTTTTGGTAATGCCTTTCAATTCTTTTAACGGGAGTTCGCACAGGGCAATAAAATATTCTACCTCTACCTGCACACGATATTTTATTAACGCGTATTCGCTAAAATAATTAGCCAATGGTGCAGTAGTTTTGCGGTAGCGTCCGTCAATTGATGTTATTGCAGTAAGTGTATTTAGTTCCATAAAAAGGATTAATGTTTTTTTGTAAATAATGATGCGTACTTTTGTACAAATATATACATCTAGTTTTGGTTTGCGATGATAAAAATTTCGGTAGTATCCTATCTTAATGCAGTACCATTTGTACACGGGTTGCAGCAGTATAATTTTACAGCCCCTATTGCCATACAGCTGGACACGCCTAATGTGTGTGCACAAAAATTAATTAACAATACCATTGATATTGGCTTAGTGCCGGTGGCTATAATTCCGCAATTAGCGTTTAGCCAAGTTATTACCAACTATTGCATTGGTGCTAATGGTAAGGTACTTAGCGTGCAGTTATTTAGTAACAAACCTTTGCACTTAATCACCACTATTGGGTTAGATTCGGAGTCTAATACGTCCAACAAACTATGCAAATTATTATGTGCCAAACATTGGAATATTACACCTCAATTTACAAGCTTCTCTACCCAAAACGATGCTAATATTATTATTGGCGATAGAGCATTGGCCGCTTTAGGTACTTATCCGTACGAGTACGATTTGGCGCAGGCGTGGCAAGAGCTTACAGGGCTTCCGTTTGTGTTTGCGGCTTGGGTAGCCAATACCCCCATTGCCCCGCAACTTATTAATGAGCTTAATGCTGCTTTTGCCGTAGGAGTAACTGCTATTAACACATTAGCCACACAGCACGCTAGTAATCAATATTCGGTACACGATTATTTAACTAAGCACATACAGTATAACTTAACTCCATTACATACACAGGCCATTAACTTGTTTTTGCACTAATTTTTAGGCACTTAGTTTGTAATTTTTAAAACGAGTTAATTTTTTAACTATATTTGTGATAAACAATTCTAAATCGAAAATTTAAAACAAAAATGAAAAAAATAGCATTAAAAATAATTTTAGCATTTATTATGTTAGCATCTATAGCTAACGGTACATATGCACAAAACACTGAAGGAGATAAAATACTTGGAGTATGGGAAGTGGGAAGTGGGAAAGCCCGTATTAAAGTAACTAAGTATGGCGAAAAATATGCTGGTAAAATTGTTTGGCTATTAAATCCTAAGTACGAAGATGGTACACCAAAAACAGATAAGAATAATTCAGATGAAGCTAAAAGAACAGTTCCATTATTGGGCTATACTAACTTGATAGGCTTTGAGTATACTGGTAATAATAAATGGGAAAAAGGTACTATATACGATGCGGAAAACGGAAACACTTATAATTGTACAATTACCGTTATCAATGATAATACGCTAGAGGTAAGAGGTTATATTGGAGTTTCATTGTTTGGTAGAACCGATACATGGAAAAGAGTACTATTAAAAAAGTAATAAAATGAGGTTTAAAAAAACAGCTCTGTTTATTTTGTTAATATCAAGTAGCTTTGTATCAACAAAATTATTTGCTCAAGAAGAAGAGGACTATAGCCAATACGAAAATGTAGAGACTACTGGCAAACCAACAAAAAATTACTGCACGTCAAAAATTGTGGGGATAAGTCCATCTAAATTGATTTCAGTTGGTTATGATTTCCAATCTTCTAATACGCTAAGTACAGGAGCTTACCATAATTTTAATAGTCAAAACTCAACTATTAAATACAATTCAGGCTTACGATTAATGGTAAACGTTCCTGTAGTTGCCAATGTTAAGTGGCTAGTTTCACTTGGGGCTAATTACGCTGAAACTAAGTATACATTAAGCTCTGCAACTAATACTTTGCCATCGGTTAGTCCGTTAGCAAATACATTAAAAACAAATGGTTTAACTACAACGGGTATTAATACTACCATATTTAAACCACTTAACGCAAAAACTTTTGTGCTAGCACAAACATCTATCGACTGGAATGGCGATTACCGTTTGGGTAAATTACCGAGCACTAACCAATCAAAAGTTTCGGCGGCTTTATTAGTTGGAAACAAAAAGCATGAGCGACGAATGTTTGCTCTTGGAATAAGCCGTACGTACAGAGGTGGCCAACTACTGTACTTACCAATTGTGTTGTATAACTACACATTTGTCAACCGTAAATGGGGTATAGAGGCCTTGCTACCCGCACGAGCTGCAGTACGCTACACTATTAATTCGCGCAATATGTTATTTGCAGGTTTTGAGTTGGAGGGAAATTCTTATCGATTAAATAATATGATGAAAGAATTTGATTCGCCTTACAAAGCCTTAGAACTACGTAGGTCAGAAATAAGAGCACGAATAACCTACGAATTTTCAGTGTATAAATTTGTGTGGTTATCAGTTCAGGCTGGCTATCGTGTAAATTACAAATTTAACATGGATGATGGGGAGTTTTATGGCAGAAAAAAGGATTTTGTAGCTGAAAATAAATTGACTAATCCGTTTTATACCATGATATCATTAAATTTGGTATCGCCTTAAATAGTCAACCTTGTTGAGTAATATCATTTTTTAATACTATACAAAATACTAATAAATACCTATTATAACAAACAACAAAAGCCCTGCAAGTGCAGGGCTTTTACTTTTATACCGTTTATGAATACCAGCCCCGCTGGCGCGAGCTTGCAGCTCGTGTCCGTTACCATTGTACCTAATACCAATTTGAAATTTTAAGTAGTCCAATTAATTGCTTCAAAAACATATGAGTATGAGCAAATACTTTTTACAATTTCCTCAGATAATTTATTGGTA
>JAYWFU010000120.1:0-14135 GCA_043778625.1 Bacteroidia bacterium
CAATAAATTATCTGAGGAAATTGTAAAAAGTATTTGCTCATACTCATATGTTTTTGAAGCAATTAATTGGACTACTTAAAATTTCAAATTGGTATAACAGGTAAAGTAGGCGGAGTGTACTATAGCAATACTTCGTCATATAAAGAGTTATTGCAAACCATGAATTTAGCAATGCGTAATGGAAGCGGAGGCGATTGTCCCGAAAATAATATTGAAGCCGTAATAGAAGGGTTAAACCAAAATACTAATTGTAAAGCAGTAATTATGATAGCCGATAACTACGCTACACCTCGCGATTTAAAATTATTAAATTCCATAACTGTGCCAATTCGTTTAGTTTTATGTGGTGCATACGACGTCGTAAATACTGATTACTTAAATATGATACGTAGAAACAAAGGCAGTTTACATACCATCGAAAAAGATATTTTTGAATTATCAACCTTAACAAACGAGCAGGAAATTTCAATTAATGGTAAGCGCTATAAAGTACAAAACAATAAGTTTATTGCCATAAAATAACACACCTAAATAGGGCGCTCCATTGCTCGTCGTGGGGCTTGTTTCATACATCGAGATGAAGTACGAAACTAGGTTTGCCCTTATTTTACACATAAGTTTTAAAACAATAGCCCACAACATTACTATATTTGTATCTAAATTATAATTTGGATTTAAACTATGGCAAACGTAAGTAATACCAAGCCTTGCAGGCTTGTATATGCTATTAACGAACACCCACATATTGGTTATGTGGTAGAACCATTTATGGTGGAACTTACCACCAGTGGCGACTATTCGTACACGTATCAAAAATTAACTAACGAAACGGCTAAGGATTTTCATGGACTGATAACTTCGCAAGACATTGAAATAATACGTGAACTCGAAAAAATAACAGTAGAGAATATTGTAAAAAAATACCACAGTAAGCCTGTAACTAACAAACTGTTTTTTGAGAAATTTTACTTGCCACAAGTACAACAATTGGCGCGCGATTTTACCGCAAGAATTATGGATAAAGTATTACCCTTGCTGCTAAACACTGAATTGTTTTACAAAGGGAAAGACGGAAACCCTTGCCAACACCGCATTGCGTACGAGGAAGGCTTAGCTACGGTGGTGTTTCATTTCATACGGTCGGAGCAAAACATGCGTTACTATCCCACTATCAAACTCAACGAAATTAAGGTAGAATTTATTGGTAAAAACTCACGTATTATTACCGAACAGCCTACGTATTTGCTTATTAACAACGCACAACTAATTAGGTTTGAAGACTATGTAGATGGAAAGAAACTTAAAATATTTTTAGACAAACGTTACCTCGAAATTCCACGCAGTGCAGAGGACGCTTACTTTGAAAAATTTGTGATTCCGCTTGCTGAGCAATACCACATACATGCACAGGGCTTTACTGTTAAAACCGAGCAACACCAAGCCGCACCAGTTATTAAGGTAGAAACTACTTGGAATGGTAATTTGCAATTATTACTCTATTTTAATTATGATGCCGAGCAATACGCTTACAGTCAAGGCAAAAAAGTAAGTGCTACTTTTATCAAAGAAAATGATAACATAACACTTACACGCACAAAGCGTAGCACCGACTGGGAACGTAACAAGGCCAAGCGGTTAATTGATTTAGGATTAAAAAACATTGAACAAGCCGCATTTGTTATTGATGAGTTAAAAGTCACCTTACCACTATCGGAACAAGAATATACTAAATACCAAATTATAGAATGGCTAAGTGCCAATAGCGATGCACTACGTACAGACAACTTTGCAATAGAGCAAGCCGAGTTTGAGAAAGCCTACTTTATAGCAAAGCCGTTTTTATCCATTAAAATAAGCGAGAGTAAAGATTGGTTTGATGTAAATGCTATTGTAATGTTTGGTGATATAGAGATTCCGTTCTCGTCGTTACGCAATAACATAATACACAATAAGCGAGAATACACGCTACCCAACGGACAGGTGGTAATAATACCCGAACAATGGTTTGCACAATTACGTGATTTATTTAGCCTTACTGAAGCCACTACCAACACTGCAAATATTCAACTTAAAAAATATCACATAGGTATATTGCAACAATTGCAAGAGGGTAACATAGCCGAAGTGGTTATGAACCGTAAGCTACAGCAATTGCTCACGATGGAAAATATTGAAGAAACCGAACTACCCAAACAATTGAATGCAACACTGCGCCCGTACCAAAAAGCAGGGTTTGATTGGATGTGTTTCTTACACAGTTATGGTTTTGGAGGTTGCTTGGCCGATGATATGGGGTTGGGTAAAACCCTACAAACTCTATCGTTACTGGCCAAAATGAAGGAACTGGCTACTGAAAACCCAATTGATGATAGTAACATAGCCTACCATCAACGCCAAGCACAAACATCGTTACTTATTGCACCCACATCACTGCTGTACAACTGGCGGGACGAAGCTCGCAAGTTTACTCCACAACTAAAAATACACATACACGCAGGCAACGACCGTGTGCGCAACACTGACACTTTTGCCAATTATGATTTAATAGTAACCTCGTACGGCATGGCACGCAACGATTTGGAGGTGTTGAACAAGTTTTATTTTAACTACATAATATTGGACGAAAGCCAGTATATTAAAAATCATAGTTCGCAGGTATCGCAAAATGTGTTTGAACTAAAATCGGCGCACAAGCTCATATTATCAGGTACTCCGTTAGAAAACAGTATATCGGAATTATGGACACAAATGCACTTCATCAACAAAGGTTTATTAGGTGCTTACGGCAAGTTTAAAGACAACTACGTAACACCTATTGAACGTGATAAGGACACTGCACGAACTGAGCGCTTACACAGTATTATAAAACCCTTTGTAATGCGCCGTACCAAGCAACAAGTAGCTACCGACTTGCCTGCTAAAATTGAACAAATAGTGTATTGCGACATGAGCGAGGAACAAAATAAATTGTACGAAGAAACAAAATCGCAGTACCGTAACGAGCTTATTGGCGCAGGTGGTGAGGTAGCTAAAAACAAATCGATGAACTTGTTAGCGGGCTTAACTAAATTACGCCAAATTAGCAATCATCCAAGTATGGTTATGCCCGACTACACAGGCGATTCGGGCAAGTTTGACGAGGTTATACTCCGCTTACAAAACGCACTTAACGAAGGGCATAAGGTGTTGATATTTTCGCAGTTTGTAAAACAATTGGCTTTGTTTCAAAACTATTTAACTGAAAATGCTACTCCGTATTTTTATATTGATGGTAGTGTAAAATCGCAGGAACGTAAGCAATTGGTAGATACGTTTCAGGCAAGTGATGACGTTAAGGTATTTTTAATATCGCTAAAAGCAGGTGGTGTGGGGCTTAACCTTACCTCGGCTGATTATGTATTTATCCTCGACCCTTGGTGGAACCCAGCTACCGAGCGTCAAGCGGTGGATAGGGCGCACCGTATAGGGCAATTGAATACGGTGTTTACCTACAAATTTATTTCACGAAATTCAGTAGAAGAAAAAATTGTAAAACTACAAGAACACAAGCAACAGTTGAGCGATAGCTTAATTAAAACGGAAGAATCGTTTTTTAAATCGTTGAGCAAGGATGATATTGCAGCAATACTTATGTAATACTATTTATGTATGTCCGCAAATACCCATAATTGATATTTTTTAGTTATTTTAACAAAAAAAACAGTATGAATTTATTTAATTTCACAGCAAATTTTGAGAGCGAAGAAGCCTGCATAGACCATTTCAAGGGCGAACGAGACACTGTGGGTATAACTTGTAATTGTGGTAATACTACACATTATTGGATAAAAAGTAGGTTGAGTTACGAGTGCAAAATATGTAGAAGTCGTACTTCTTTGCGTAGCGGAACAATTATGCAGAGTTCTAACTTACCTTTTTTAGTATGGTATAAAACTATGTTTTTAGTCAGTGCGACTAAAAAGGCTTTTCGAGTAAGGAAATACAAAAACAACTAGGTTTAAAACGCTACGAACCTGTGTGGGCAATGGTTCACAAGCTCCGTAAGGCAATGGGCAAGCGAGATGCACGCTACACTTTAGAAGGAATGATTGAAATGGACGAGGGGTATTTTACTGTTGAGTCTAGCGAAATAGAAAAAAGTAAAGGCACTAGAGGACGTGGAGCTGTGGGGAAGCAAAATGTTGCACTACTAGCGGAATCAACCCCTTTGGAGGATATTGAAACTGGAAAGGTGTCTAACCAATGTAGATATTTTAAGGCAAAGGTATTAACTAGCCACAGTGCAGCCGAAATAAACGGCACTATAAAAGAATCTATTAGTGAAAAAAGTATCGTTTTTAGCGACAAAAGCACCTCTTACATAAACATAGCAGACTATGTAGAGTTACACTTTACTGAAAAATCAGACAAAGAAACTACCAAAAAAATACTGAAGTGGGTACACATTACCATAAGTAATGCTAAACGGAATTTATTAGGGAACTACCACAAAATAAAGGGTAAGTACTTACAATTATACCTTAACGAGTTTGTTTACAAACTAAATCGAAGATATTTTGAGGAGAAACTCTTTGACAGGCTTGTTATTGCTGCAATTACGGGATTATGATTATTTGCGGACATACATATACTATTTTAAATAATACTTAGCCCAATATTTTTCTTTACATTTTACAACCCACCCCGCCCTGCGGGCACCCCTCCCAAAAGGGGACTTCGTGGCGTAAATACTAATTTTGACTATTTGCTTACTATTCACCATGTTTTTAAATCAATTAAATTATTTACGCAAACTTACTGGCCTAATTAATTAGGCGGTATCTACATCAATAATAACACGTACTGTGCGGTTGTGCTTGTACATACTATCAATAAGTTGTTGTATTATTTTTTTTGCGGCTACAATGTTCCCGTCACGCTCTATTTTTAGCATAAAGCATTTGTTATAAATGTTTTTGATACGTGCGGGGCTAGGGTATTCGGGTCCTAGCACACGTTTGCCAAAGGCTTGTTGCAAATCTTTTGCTAAAATTTCGCAATATTCGTTTAATATATTTACATCACGGTGTTGTAGTTTAATTTCAATAATGCGAGTAAATGGTGGATAGTCGTAGATTTTACGTTCGGTAATTTCGTTAGTGTAATAAGCGGTATAATCGTGGGCTTGCACCTGTTGCAAAATAGTGTGTTGGGGTTGCATAGTTTGTATTACAATTTTACCCAAGCCACTTGCTCGCCCTGCCCTACCGCTTACTTGACTAAACAATGAAAATGCACGTTCCGATGCCCTAAAGTCAGGGTAATGCAGCGTTTCATCAGCATTAATAATTCCTACTAAATCCACACTCGAAAAATCTAAGCCCTTGGTAACCATTTGTGTACCAATTAGTATATCTATTTGTTTGTTTTCTAACTGTTCAATTAATGTTTCAAATGCCAGCTTACCTCGTGTGGTGTCAGTATCCATACGGGATACACGTGCCGAGGGGAATAACAATTGTACGTCTTCCTCAATTTTTTGTGTGCCAATGCCTTTAGTAATAATGTTGGTACTATTGCATTTGGCGCAACGTGGCTGTGGGGCAATGCTATAACCGCAGTAATGGCACTTGAGCAAATTAATGTGTTTATGGTACGTTAGGCTTACATCGCATTGTACGCATTGTGGCACATGCCCACAAGTCATGCACTCGTGCATAGGCACATATCCCCTACGATTTTGAAACAATATAATTTGCTTTTGATTGTCCAAAGCCTCCGTCATTAACCCATATAACTCACGTGTTAACGAAGCCTTCATGCTTTTTTGCGATAGATTTTTTTTAATATCTACCAATTCAATTACAGGTAATTTAACATTATTGTAGCGCTCGGCTAATTGCACATAGCCGTATTTTTGTTGTTGTGCGTTGTAATACGTTTCTATTGCGGGCGTTGCTGAGCCTAGCACTACCTTGGCGTTAAATTGTTTGGCTAGCACAATGGCTGTGTCTCTAGCGTTGTAGCGGGGCGATGGGTCTTGTTGCTTATACGATGCATCGTGCTCCTCGTCCACTATTATTAATCCTAAATTATCATAGGGTAACAGCACCGCCGAGCGTGCGCCTAGTATTACTTGTGCGCCCTTTTTGTACAATAAATTATTCCATACTTCTACCCGCTCGTTTTCGTTAAAACGCGAATGGTACACGCCAATTTTAGCAGGCACTATTTTTTTTAGGCGGCTTACTAGTTGTGTAGTTAGTGCTATTTCGGGCACTAAGTACAATACTTGCTTGCCCTGCGCTAAGGTATTGGTAATAAGTTGTGCGTATATATTTGTTTTGCCACTGCCCGTAACTCCGTGTAGCAAGCATACATCATGCGTGGTAAATAAGTGAGTAAGTGCCTTTAATGCTATCTCCTGCACCGCAGTAAGCTGTAGTGGAGTAGTACTATTGGTAGCGGCGTTATTTAGGCGCGATACTTCTATTTCGTGCAGTTCAATAATCCCCTTTTTCTCTAATACTTTTAGGGTGGCGCTGTCGCAGTTAGCGCGTTCTTCGAGCATTTTTTTTGGTACTAAATAATTGGGCGTAGCCGTAAAAAAATTACTTAACGCAATGTAGGCTGTTAGGGCTTGTTGTTGTTTAACGGCACGTTGTAGCTCAGTAAACAGGTCGTTAATCAAGTCGTTATTAGTAATATATTTTTCGTTTAATGTAATAAAGGTAGCGTACTTAGGCTTGTATTTTAGCTTGAGTTCTTCTTTAAGTAATATGTAATTTTTATCAATTAAGCGTTTTACAGTACTATGTGTTTTCTTATTGTTGAGTATGGCATTAATCTCGTCAATGGTAATGAAATTGCGTATTTCCAAGGCTTCAATTAACAAATACTCGCTATCGTTTAACTGTTGTTTGTCAATATCAACTTCGGTATTTAGTACAAATGTTGTTTCGCTGTTTAGCTTGAGGCCTGCTGGCAGTGCGGCATTCATTACATCGCCTAAGTAGCATAGGTAGTAACTGGCTATCCATTGCCATGCGTTGTATTGTGCAGGAGTTATTACTGCGCCTTCGTCAATTACTGATACTAATTCCTTGGCCTCGAAGCCTGAAGTATTTTCGTTCCCAACACTAATAATTAATGCGGTATATAATTTATTCTTACCAAAATTAACTACCACACGCTTACCAAACCCAACATAGCTCTGCCATTCCAACGGAACAGCATAAGTAAACAAGTTATTGAGCGCTAAAGGGAGTAGTACGTTTACAAACAAAATAGATGATAGATTAAGAGATACTAGACATTAGATAAGAGATGGTAAATTAAGAGATGCTAGATATTAGATGTTAGATATTAGTATAGTTATTGATTATTAACTAGCAATTAACTAACGTCGTTTTAGGTAAATGTTGATGTAATACAGCAACGTAATTAGTGAACTTACTGCAGCTGCCACGTAGGTTAAGGCTGCCCATTTAAGTGCATCTTTGGCTTTATCTAGCCCTATTCCATTGGTTATGCCAGCACTTTGTAACCATGCTAAACCACGGCGCGAGGCATCAAACTCCACAGGTAATGTTATTAACGAAAATAATGTAGTAACAGCAAACAGTACAATACCTATTAATAATAATGGCGGAAACACTGTTACTAATAGTATGCCTGCCATAAGTACGTATTGTAACCAATGGCTAGTAACACTTACTATGGGTACTATGCGGCTACGTAAGGTTAGCCAATGGTAAGCGGTGGCATGCTGTACTGCATGCCCGCATTCGTGGGCTGCCACGGCTACTGCTGCTACGTTAGCTTGGTTGTATACCAACTCTGATAAGTTAATGGTTTTGGTTACGGGGTTATAATGGTCGGTTAATTGGCCAGCTACACTTACTACTTGTACATCTGTTATGCCGCTATCGGCCAGCATACGCTCCGCTACTTGCTTGCCCGTAAGGGGAGTAAACTCTGTGCTGTAGTGTGCAAATTTATTTTTTAATTGATTGCTTATTGCCCAACTTATTAGTCCAATAAGACCCATTAATAGATATCCGAAAAGCATTATATTATAGTATTATTGAGATTAATATTTTGCCACCTAGCGCTACTGCACTAAGTAACAAAAGTAATATTTAGTTAATGAAAACACAATACTGTATCTTTAAGTTTTAGCACCAACACCTCATTGGTAATGTTGAATTCAAATCCTTTGCTTAACTTGTTTGCTACCTAGTAAGCACAATTGGTTCAAACACAAAATTATTGCAATATGTTGGCAATGCCCAGTAACGCTCTTCTTTAGACGATTGATGTTGAATAAAATTAAACTCTTGCAACGGCTGTATATTATGTTCGTTAAAAAAACAACCCTTATATCCGTATGATTGTATTAATTCAAATACTTGTTCAACGCGCTCTTCGCTGCAATGGCGCGCCTCTAATTCTATTAATAAAATAGGTTTATAGGTAGTTAATATTTTGTGCGCTCCTTGTAATAATTCTAGCTCGTGTCCCTCTACATCTATTTTAATAAAACTTAATTTACTATTAATATCAGCTTCAAAATCATCAATACAACGTACCTCAACTTGCAAAGTGGTACACTCTTCTATTTCGTTTTTTTGAGTGTTAAGGCTAGCTCCAGGCGATGTATTACTTTTACCTTTAGGCACGTAAAAATTTAAATTGCCCTGCTTATTAGACAGTGCGAACGGGTATAGCAGTACATTAGTATACCGTTGCGTACCGCTAATAATTTTTTGCAAATAACTATGCAAGGTAGGCTGTGGTTCAAATGCAATAACACGTCCTGCACTACCCACACGGCTTTGCAACCAATGCAAGTAAGCTCCTTTATGGCACCCAATATCCATAACGGTTTCGCCTTTAAACACGTGTTGCAGTATATAAGTTATTTCGGCACTATCGCTGGCGTGCTTGTATTTATTGGCACGGTACAGGAATTTTATTTTTTCGAGCATGGTTGTTAATGGTATAAAAATTTAATACAGTATTACTAAAGCGCCATGCGTGGTTGCGGGCTAGCTTGCTGTGTGCCTAACTGGTTGCTAATGTATTTGTGGTAGGCCGTGATGCCTATCATTGCTGCGTTATCAGTACAGTATTCAAATGTAGGAATATAGGTGGTAAAACCACGTTGTTGCAATGCCGTAAATTCAGTTCGTAACAAGCTATTAGTCGCTACACCCCCAGCTAATGCTACGTGTTTAATGTTATGTTCTGTGGCACAGGCTTCTAGGTTTTTCATCAGCATGCTTACAATAGTGTGTTGCGCACTTGCGCAAATATCTGCTAAATTATTGGTTACAAAATTTTCATCAGTTTGTTTTTGTTTGTTAATGTAGTTGAGTACTGAGGTTTTAAATCCACTAAAACTAAAATTATATCCATCAACTTTAGGCTTGGCAAACAAACACGCCTTGGCATTACCCTGTTGCGCATGCTTATCAACCAATGGGCCTCCAGGGTATGGCAAACCTAAAATTTTTGCCACTTTATCAAAGGCTTCGCCTGCGGCATCGTCAAGAGTTTCGCCCAATATTTGTACCTCAGCAAAGCTTTTTATTAACACAATTTGTGTGTGTCCACCCGATACTGTGAGGCATATAAACGGGAATGGCGGAATACCTACGTGGCGGGCATCATCAATAAAGTGTGCCATATAATGCCCCTGCATGTGGTTTACTTCTACCAACGGTTTGTTAAGTGCCAATGCCATGCCTTTAGCAAAACTTGCGCCTACTAACAACGATCCCATTAAGCCCGGCCCGTTAGTATAGCCTATAAAAGTTACGTCTTGCAACTTAACGTTAGCTTGCTGTAGTGCGGTATGCACTGCGGGCACTATGTTTTGCTGGTGTGCACGGCTAGCTAATTCAGGCACTACGCCACCATATTTAGTGTGTACATCTTGGTTAGTTATAACGTTGCTCAACACTTTATTATTTAACAATATGGCGCAACTAGTATCATCGCACGACGATTCAATGGCTAGTGTTATAATTGGAGTGTTGTTATTTTGCATTTTTTTTAGTTTAGAATAGTTTTTGATAGGTTTCCCACCATTTGTCAGGCAGCTCGTTGTGTGTAGCTTTTAAATAATCGTTGTACGAACAAGGTACGTTAGTGTGGCGTTCAAATTTCAACCGCTTATCAGGCGGATAAGGTACGGCCATCCACCATTTTTCGGATTGCTTACTTTTGTAAAATTCTAATTGATGATTGCCGTCTTCAATAGTTACGTGGTAGCGCATAAAGTTAGCATTAACAGGGCTTGGCATTTCGTTTTTGCGAATACCTACTCCGTCAATAAAAAACCAAATTATTTGTGCCGCTAAGGCTGCCGTAGTACTATGCTCGTCTAACACGGGCGATACATTATATATTCCGAAGGAAGTAACTTTATCGCTTGCACCTGCGTAACGAGCCAATTGGCAAGCCTCCTGTCCATTAAAACCATTAGGAGAATTATTATTGCCTGCTGGAGCTTCGCTACGTCTAATAGCATTTATATCAAATGAAACTATGTCGGCATTGCGCAATATCGGTTCAGCTTCCTCCATGTTTTTTTGTATTGTGCCTACCCTGTGTACATCAAAATACATTTTTTGCATTAACAAAATATCTTCGCTACTGTTTAAAAACGATTGATAACCAATATTACTGTAATTAAACAAAAAGTTAGGCTGATGCATTACTATTTTGCTTAGGTAAGAATACTCTTTTAATTCATCGGTTTCTTTTCCTAAATCAAATCGGGCATCAATATTTACAATATTAACTACCTGCTCTAAAGCTTGGTAGGCAAGGTAGTTGGCGTAAGTAAGGTCTTGTGTGCCACCAATAATTAAGGGAATACAGTTTATTTTTATTAACTCTTGTATTACTTGCGATACTGCAAAATAAGTGTCGGCAGTAGTTGCACCAGCATTAATGTTTCCTAAATCATAAATTTTAGTAAGTCCAAAATGGTTGTATAATTTGTACAATTCATCGCGCACTAGGTTAGGCGCATTGTGGCACTTTAGCTCACGAGTATTGCTACCACGGTCTTCGCACACGCCAAACAGTACAATACTATTACGTTCGATACTAGGAAAACTTATGCTGTTTTTTAGGATAGTATTACCCAGTGTGGCTTCGTAATAGGTTTCAGGTGCAGTATTGGCAATGGGTTCAAAAAAAATAGATATGTCGTGCATTTGTACTAATTAAATATAAGTTAAGCTATATTTACAAAAGTAATAAAATTGTAGTTGAAATAAGTGGGGGTAAAACAAAAAATCGTCGTAATGTTTTACAACATTTAAGACGATTTTTCATTTAGTTAAAACTAATAAGCAACTACTTTATTTCATTTGCCAAAGAAAGGCATCAGGCGTTATACCACTGTAGTTAGTTGTGGCGTTAAACCAAGTACTTTGTGGTGTATTAATACGATTATAAGTATGGCAAGTAAAATATAAATTACCACTACGGTCTTTGTCGCTTACAATAAAACTATGGTGTGCGTTTCCGTTAGGCGATACTAATTGCCCAAGGTCGCCTACCACTAATGTATTTAAGTTATATACTCGAGTTACACGTGTAGTAAGGCTTTTTAACAATACTCCAAATTTAGATGCTGAAGGCCAAACACCTGCAAAACCAGTGCGATACCCCACAGGATTAGTATTTTTGCCATACCACCAAGCTGCTGCTGATGATGCTTTTTTGTAAATTGGCGCCCATCCCCCACTTAATATACATTGCGAAATAAAACTAGTACAATCGCCTCCACAATACGAACACATACCTGGCGAAAAGTCTTGATACACAGGGTTAGGAGCAATACCGTACAATACAGCGTAAGCGGCTGCGTTAGGCTTAGAGTAGGCTGCTACTTTACTTAACGAATTACTAACCTCCTTAATTTCGTTAATATCTTCCTTTGATAATGTTTCTGCATCAGCAGCTACACGCTTGTTATTCATAGTTTGTTTATCAATATCAATTAGTGCAGTTATTTTGTATTCGTTATTTTTTACGCTTACCGTAATTGAATACAGCTGTTGCTTAACTGATGTTATTGTTTTACCGCTGTATGCACTAACTTGGTTGGTAGTTAAGTGAGTAGTTTCTTCAATGGCTAAGGTTTCCGAACCATCGTCGTTTTTAGTTATTGTTTTTGCTACAAGCTTAGTAGTGTGTGCAGTATATTTAATTTTGCAGGCTAATAAATTTTGTTTTTCTAAATCATACTCACTCGCTAGCGTAGTGGCTAAGTTGGCTGTTTCAAAGTAAGATGTTAAATTAATTTCTTTAGCATCCGATTGTAAAAACTCATACCTACTATTAATGAAACGATTAATAACCACCTCTGAATTTTGCTGTTGCGCTACTGCACTAATTGTGGTAGTGTTAGTTTTAGCTTCTTGTTTAACACACGACACTAAAAATAATGATACCGTTGCTAGAGTTAAAATTGCGTTGTAATTTTTTGTCATAATACTAATTGTTTTTAAAATTAATAATTGTGTAAACTAATACAAATTAAATATAGGTGTTATTTTTTTAATAAACAAGTACAAATTGTAAATAATACAAATAGTTTAGTTTTGTACACTAAACTACTGTAAAAAACACTATAAACTATTGAATTTGAGCAAGATAGTTGTAGAGTCCCCCCCCCCCTGCGGTCGCTAGCTTGTAGCCACAAGTGTTCGAAACGTTAATTAAGCTTAATTCAATAGCTGTTTTGCCTTATTGGGGTTACCTCCACACAGCACTACTATTTCTTTAATAATAGAGTTGTCGAGTTCAATTTCGAATTTCAATTTAGCAATTTTATAGCCTTTAATTTTATTTAGCTTTCGATAGGCAATAATTAGTGTAGCCAAAATCATAGTCATGCACAGCATTATATTTTGCAGGTATATTTTGGTTTAAAAACGATTTTAATTTAGCCGAACTTAGATAAGTTTCCATCACTCGCAGGCTTAATTTTTCACTGTTGAGCATCGAAAACAGTATCAATTTAAAAACGACCTCACCACTTAATTTTTTTTACTTGAAAATCAACTTTTGTTTTTAGTGCCAAGGCATCAAAAGTTCTAGTAGGTATTAGTTTTAATAATTCATGTCGAGTTATAAATCACTACTACCAATTTTTAAAATTGAACTAGAACGGTACTCAATTTAATTATAAACATATCTTTGTGTAGCGTTTCTAACACGTGTGGCATGTTACTCGTATTTATTAAAACTAAAAACTAATTGTAATGAGCAATGATAGTAAACAAGAAAATAAAGGTTGGTACAATGGTAGCGGACACGAGCAAAATGCTCGCGCCAGCGGGGCATGTTGCTCGTATTCATTAAAACTAAAAATTAATTGTAATGAGCAATGATAGTAAACAAGAAAATAAGGTTTGGTACAATGGTAGCGGACACGAGCTGCAAGCTCGCGCCAGCGGGGGACGATCCTAAAAATAGTTATATGATTAAACAAGGTTATCATCGTTATGGTAAATAGTTTGAGAGCTGTTTCTAGTATAGTTGTACTTACTATTATAAGTTGCTCTTCTAATAACAATAGATTAGCACTCTCTTTTCATGCGCCTACTAAACAGGTTGAAGATTCGATTATTAAACTAAATTATTTAATGTGCAAGTTACCAACAGAAAAAGGGTCTCCATTTTTTAAAAATTGTTTTGTTGAAGGAAATGGGAATTGGATTTTAAATAATGAAAGTATTGGTTTTATAGATAAAATTGACCTTAATAAAATTAAGGCACTGAATTCTTTAGTTTATAGTGAAAAAGAGTCTATTAGAGCTACTGTTAAATTTTTGAATGCAAACAAGGTAACAGGAGGTTTTAGAACAGGTGAAAATTGCTATATGTATTCTTACAAAAATGAAAACGAAAACGATTATTATATGTCAAAAAAAATAATTGTTAAGAATTTGAGTTGTAATTATTTGCTATCAGAATATGAAATAATAGATAGTTGTGGGAACCTATTATTACTGCAACCCCGCTAGTGCCAGTTGTGCTGTGAATGAATAACCACTTTTTTATGTAGTTATTCAATGTTGTATAAGAGATGATAGTAGGTCTATCAGTATAGGTGTGCAAGCGCGTGT
>JAYWFU010000121.1:0-14090 GCA_043778625.1 Bacteroidia bacterium
TTTAGGTCGTGCCATAAATGAATTGTTATATAGTCCAAATATACTAAAAAATATTACAAAACAAAATTTGGACTATATATTACTTCAAATTGGTATTAACTATGGTTTTTCGTGGCAATTAGTATATTATTACTACAGAAAGTGGGTTAAGATAGGGTTGTTTGAAAACTTATTTAAAATGTACCTTTTAATAAAACAAGAACGGTTAGACCTTGAAAAATTGAACCTCGATGGTACACACAGCTTAGCAAAAACATCAGGCGATGCCATTGGTTATCAGTATCGTAGAAAAGGGAGAACATCAAACGTATTAATTTTAACTGAGGGTAGAGGTATTCCCATTTCGATAGGTGAATAGTAAGTGGTAATCACAATGATTTATACGCTATTGTACCTCAGTTTTCGAGTATGATAAAACAATTAAAACAGTGCGGAATATGTGTTGAAAATAGTTTTATGAATGCCGATAAAGGCTTTGATAGTAAAGCATTTAGAAGATATTGCAGACGAAGAAAAATAACGCCAAACATAAAAGAAAACATGAGAAATAGAAAGAAAGTTAAGTAAGGAAGAAAGCGTGAGTTTTATAAAAAAGTATACAACGAAAGATATGTAAACGAAAGGTATTTTGCGTGGCTAGATAGCTTTAAAACTTTGCTTATAAGATTTGATAAAACAAAAGCATCGTGGGATAATGGACAAAATAGTTGGTAAAAATGGCTGAAGACTAATAAAGAAGTAGGTTTGCGAGAAATTATAAGAATGTCAAAAAAACTGCTATTTCTGTTTTAGCAAAATGCTCGCACTAGCAACGGCAAGTGGGCTCGTATAAATATAGCTACTATTATTTAACATTGTCTTAACATAGGCTGTGTGTTTTAAACCTTGTTTTGTGGTGTCTAATAATTTAAAAAATAAACAGACCACAAAATGAAAAACACCAAATTGTTTTTAAGCGCAGTAGTACTTGCTGCAACGCAACTAATTAGCGTAGCACAAGCACAGGTTACCAGTTCAAGTATTAACGGCAAAGTAGCTGATGCCAAAGACGAACCACTTACAGGCGCAACCATTGTAGCGGTGCACGTACCTACAGGCGCAAAATATATAACAGTGGCCGACATCAACGGCAAGTATTTTTTACCCAACATGAACTCTGGCGGACCTTACACCATTAAGGTTAATTTTATTAGTTACAAAGAATCGTTAAAAGAAAATATTACATTGAACTTAGGCGATAATCAAAAAATAAATTTTGAACTTGCCGAAGGCACTACCAATCTTAACGAGGTGGTAGTAACAGGCAGTGCCGATGATAATAAAACAGGCACGGGCATGCGCACCAGCAAGGAACAAATACAAGCCTTGCCTACTATTACACGTAGCCTTACCGATTTTACCAAGCTTACCCCACAAAGCAACAATAACTCGTTTGCAGGTACTAATTTCCGTTACAATAACGTAACTGTTGATGGTGCTACTAATAACGATGCCATTGGTTTTAGCCCTTCGTTGGGTGGTGTTGGTGGTACGTCCAATATGCCAGGTAGTAGCACACGTACTAACCCCATAAGCCTTGATGCCATACAAGACATTAGCGTGAGTATTGCCCCTTACGACGTTAAGTTGGGGAACTTTACGGGCGGTAGTATCAACGCTGTTACCCGCAGTGGCACTAACGATGTGTCGGGCTCGGTATATGGTTTTGGACGCAATGCAGCCATTACAGGGCGTGATAATGCGGGCGATGGTAGCAAAATGCCTAATGGCTATACTGATTATCAGGCTGGGTTTAGAATAGGATTACCAATTGTTAAAGACAAACTATTTTTCTTTACTAACTACGAAAACACCTATCGCAACGAGCCATTGTTTTATGGTGCTGGGCAAAATGGTTCGTTTATGACTACCGCTATTGCACAACAAATTACTGATAGCTTAAAGAGCAGTACATTTATGCCTAAAAATAATTACAACCCCAATGGCACGTATGACGCTGGTAAAACGGATGATTATAGTATTTACTCCAAAAGCAATAAATTATTTGCGCGTGTAGATTGGAATATTAACGATAAGCATCAGTTAAATATTCGTAATAATTACATCGTATCGTCGTCGAGCAACCTAGAGCGGTCGGCTACACAATTTCAGTTTGGCAATTACGATTTTAAACAAAACAACACTAATAACTCTACGGTATTAGAATTTAAAAGTCGTTTTAATTCAAAATTAGCCAACAGTTTTATAGCTGGTTTTACTAACATACACGATTATCGCACGCCTACAGGCGAGCAGTTTCCGCAAATACAAATTAACAACGTTAACGGCACAGGCACAGTATTGTTGGGTAATAACAGAGAGGCCGATGTGTTTAATATGAAACAAAAAACATTTGAACTAACGGATAATCTTACTTTTTACAAAGGTCGCCATGTGTTTAATGTGGGTACACATAACGAACTATATGCTATTGATTATGGGTTCATCAACTCGTGGAATGGGCGTATTGATTACAATAATTTGAATGATTTTTTAAACAACAAACCCGCTAGAGTACGTGCAATATATAACCTTTCCGACAACACGCGCGAAACTAATTTTGAAACTCCAGTGGCAAAATTTAACGTAAATATGTTGAGCCTTTATGCGCAAGACGAAATTAGTTTCTTGGAAAATTTTAAAGCATCGTTTGGTCTAAGGGTTGATTACACTGATGTACCCAAAGCTCCCGAAAAAAGCAACTTAGTAACCAATGCCGCTATTGACAATAATTACGGCACTACTTATACCCACACTCAACTACCAACCATAGGTGGCAAGCTATTTACCAAGCCATTGCTATCGCCTCGCATTGGTTTTAATTGGGACGTATTAGCTAACAAAAAATTAATTATACGTGGCGGAAGTGGTGTATTTACAGGTCGTGTACCGTTTGCATGGTTAGGTTATGCCTACTATAACAATGGTGTAAATTTTGGTGCATTTGATTATAAACCATCTACCCCCACCAAAACCAACATACCCACCGACCCCACTACGTTTCAGGCATTTAATGCTAATGTGCTAAACCAACCTAACCGTGTGGAGGTTAATTTAATTGACAAAAACTTTAAATTACCACAAGTACTACGTAGCAATATAGCGTTTGATATTATGCTACCTGCTAATTATAAATTAACGTTGGAAGGAATGTACACCAAAACAATTACTGATGTAATGTTTAAACAAGTAAACTTAAAAGATAGCGTTACTTACAACCCTAACGATGTAAACCACGAGCAACCTATATACCTAAAAGGTGGGCCAACAGGGCAACGTGTAGATAATAATTTTTCGAGTGTGTATTTAATGACTAATACCAACCAAGGACACCGTTATAGTTTAACGGCGCAAGTAACCAAGCAATACAAGTTTGGGTTAAATGTAATGGCGGCCTACAACTACGGTAAATCGTACGATGTAGCTAATGGCATAAGAAATTCGTACGAATCTAACTGGCAATTAAACCAATCGTTAACGCCTAACAATCCGTCGTTGTCGTATTCTAACTTTGATACCCGCCATCGTATTGTATCTACCGCTGGGTACAAAAAAGATTGGAACAAAAAACTAACATCGTACGTATCGCTTGTGTTTACAGCACAATCGGGCAATCCGTTTACGTGGGCAATAAATAGTAATAAAATATCAAACAGTGGCCAACAAATAGATTTAGTGTACATACCTAACTCGCAAGCGGATATTAACTTAGTAACCTACAAAGACGCTTCGGGCAACGATGTAAGCACGCAACAACAATGGGAAAGCCTAGACGCTTACATTAGTAGCCAAAAAGGATTAAACGATGCACGCGGACGATTTACTAAACGTAACGAAGGCCGCACCCCTTGGAATACTAGATTAGACGCACGTTTTATGCAAGACGTAAATGTGTATATTAAAGATAAGAAACATACGTTTCAGTTTACCTGCGATGTTACCAATTTTAGTAATTTACTCAACAAAAAATGGGGCTATTCGTACTTTGTACCCGATACGCAAAACTCGTCAGCCTTTGTTGGCCTAACACCCACAGGCACTAACGGCGCAAATGGCAATGCTAATTACACATTTACTACGCCTAAAACCACACCTTATTCGGTAGATAAATTAGCATCGCGTTGGCAAATGCAAATTGGTGTTAGGTATATATTTTAAGGCGTTGTAAGTCGTTTATGTTTTTTCAGTTTCTTTGTGCTAAGTATACTTAGCACAAAGAAACTTTGAAAAAAATTATTTTACTATTAGCCTTAATTAGTACACAAGCAGTTGCGCAAAACAATAGAAATAATGTGGAGCAATTTAACTCGTGGCTTGTATATACAGGTACTCACAAGCTATCTAATAAAGTAGAGTTATATACTGAGTTTCAATTACGCCGCAATGATTTTTTAAACCATAAAGCGCAAATTGCATACATGGCAACGCTAGATGCCGTTGTAAACGAACAGGCTAAACTATCCGTAGGTTATACCTATGTAATAACCCACCCTTATGGTAAGCAACCACTAACTAATTATTCGTTTGTAGAGCATAGGCCATTCGAACAATTTGCAACTAAAAATAGTATTGGGCGTTTACACCTACAACATCGTTATAGATTAGAACAACGCTTTATTGAAACAAAAACACTAAGTGCAGCTAACGAATATGTGTTTGACAAATGGCTTTACAAAAACCGTGTGCGTTATCGTTTATTGGTAAATATACCTATAAACAAAGCCACAATGAAAGACGCCAATACATTGTTTGTACAGGCATCTAACGAACTATTTATTAATTTTGGAAAGAATGTAGCT
This sequence comes from Bacteroidia bacterium, assembly GCA_043778625.1. Classification (GTDB taxonomy): domain Bacteria; phylum Bacteroidota; class Bacteroidia; order UBA4408; family UBA4408; genus JACMRI01. The sequence continues at coordinate 4,839 of JAYWFU010000121.1, forward strand.
AAAAATATTTTTGATCAAAACCGTGCATTTACAGGTATGGGCTACAAGGTATCTACACCACTTACCATTACATTTGGATACTTAATGCAACAGCTATTTAAGGGAGATGGTATTAAAGTAGAAAATAATCATACCTTACTTATCAACGTTAATTACAACTTTGATTTTAGCAAAAAAGATAATGCTGAAGTTTTAATTGTAAAATAATTTATCCTTGAATTTTGTTATCTCACTACTTGTATAAATCCTTTTTGTTCGAGTTGTTTGTTGGATAGTGTGGTAATGTTGAGCATGTAGTAGTAAGTACCATCGGTTACCTTAGTGCCTGCTAGTGTTGTTGCGTCCCACGTTATTGCTTTAATTCCCTCAGCGTTAAATAGTAATAATCCCCAACGATTGTATACGGCTAATTTTAAATAACTTACGCTACTACTGGCTATGCTAAACACATCGTTAACACCATCGCCATTTGGTGTAAATACCGTAGGTACTATTATCGTGTCTTTTTGGCCAATAATTAGTTTGGTTACGCTATCTATACAGCCCAAATTGTTTTGTATAATTAGTGTAGTACTAAAACTACCCGTTGCGTTGTACTGGTGGCTGGGGTTTTGGAGGCTTGCCGTTTTTTCATCGCCAAATGTCCAATACCATTTTACAATACCTTGCCCAGTGCTCGAATCTTTAAAATTATAAATACCCTGTGTTAGCGGTACTAATCCCTCGTAGCTAAAGTTAGCCGTTGGTTTAGGCGTAAGTTTAATGTTTATGCTATCCGTGGAAGTGTTGTTACAGGCATCTGTTATGGTTAAATAATAGGTAGTGTTGGCAGTAGGAGCTACTTGCAATGTACTACTATTGCTTGGGGTTGCTCCATTCCATAGATAAGTATAAGGGGGCTTGCCACTTGTGGTTAATGGGGCTAATAGCAATGTAGTACGCTCGCACAAAGTAGTGTCACTCGCAAGACCTGAATTCATTGGCTGCACAAGCTTTATGCGTAGCGTATCCCCTACATTACTTGCACAACCTGAAGCATCGCTTACCGTAATAATTACTATTGTATCATTGGTTATTGTAATGTTTTGAGCAAAATTATTACCTCCTGTTATGTTAGTGCCATTGTTTAAATAATAGGTATAAGGCGCTGTACCATTGCTTAAAGATGCTGTTACGGGTAATGTACCCGTTTGGCATAAAATAGTGTCTTTTGTACCCAATATATCTACCGCTAAATTAGTGATGGTATTAGTAATTAATACACTGTCTGTAGTACTACAGCCTAAGCTATCAGTAACTATAACCGTGTGCATACCTACCGTGAGATTATTAACGGCATTGCTAGTATTCCCATTATCCCATAGGTAATTATATCCATAAGTAAAGGGCGTGCCGCTATTTACAATAAGGGTTGCACTACCATTGCTGGCACTACATATAGCCGATGTTACATTGGTTGTACTTACACTAATACCTCCGCTAGGAGCTGTAATGGTAATGTTGTTTAACGACAAACAGTTATTACTATCAGTTACTGTAACCGTGTAATTACCTGCGGTAAGCCCGTTGATACTTGGCGTGGTGGCTCCGTTACTCCAACTATAATAGTAAGGAGTAGTTCCTCCTGCTACGCTTACGCTTGCACTACCTGTGCTAGCACCATAACAGTTTACATTAGTGCTTGCACTGGTGCTTACTGCTAGAGCAGTGCTAGGTGCTGTAATAGTTACGGTATTACTAGTTACTACTGCGGTGCTAGCATCGGTTACCGTTACACTATAAGTACCTGCGGTTAGCCCTGTAATGGTTGGTGTGGTAGCCCCGTTGCTCCAAGCATAGGTATAGCCTGCTGTGCCGCCCACTACAGTAGCAGTTGCAGTGCCATTAGCACCGCCTGCACAACTTACATTGCTCGTTACATTAGCTGTGGCCGATAGTATGGCCCCTAATGGTTCAGTAATACTTACTGTATTACTAAATACTAAACAGCTATTACTATCAGTAACTGTAACGTTGTAATTGCCTGCTGGTACGTTAGTAATTGTTGATGTAGTAGAGCTTAATGGAGCTCCTGTGCCTGTGTTTGTCCAGCTATAGTAATAAGGCATAGTACCACCCGCTACGCTTACACTAGCACTACCATCGCTACCGCCAGTGGTGGTTACATTGGCTGTGTTGGTGGCTGTGGCAGTTAACGCTGCACTTGGCTCACTTATAGTTACTGAGCTTGTGGTTACTACATTGCTATTGGCATCGGTTACTGTTACGCTATACGTGCCTGTGGCTAAGCCATTAATGTTTTGTGTTGTGGCACCATTGCTCCATGCGTAGGTATAGCCTGGCGCTCCGCCTACTGCACTTACACTTGCACTGCCGTTATTAGCTCCTGTACACGTTACATTACTACTGGAGGTGATGCTTGCTGATAATGGCGTATTAGGGTCAGTTATTATAATGGTATTACTGGTGATAAAACAGCCATTGGCATCAGTTACAGCTACACTATAACTGCCTACGGGTAGCCCAGTTATACTTGCTCCTGTACCACCATTGCTCCATGCGTAGGTATAGCCTGTTGTGCCGCCTGCCACACTTACGCTGGCGCTACCATCGCTGCCACCAAATGTAGTTACATTAGTGGTAACGCTTGCTGTGGCGGCTAATGCTGCACTTGGCTCGCTTACTGTTACCGTATTACTACCTGCCGAGCATCCGTTGCCATCAGTTATTGTTACGTTGTAAGTACCAGCAGGCACGCCTGATATACTTGCTCCTGTACCGCCATTGCTCCACGCATAACTATAACCACCTGTGCCGCCGCTCGGGCTACTACTTACCGAACCTGTGCTGGCACCTGCGCAACCTACGTTGGCACTTGTGCTGGCACTTACGCTTGGTGCGCTAGCAGGCTGGCTTACCGTTACCGTATTGCTACCTGCGGAGCATCCGTTGCCATCAGTTATTGTTACGTTGTAAGTACCAGCAGGCACGCCTGATATGCTTGCTCCTGTACCCCCATTACTCCACGCATAACTATAGCCACCTGTGCCTCCGCTCGGGCTACTGCTTACCGAACCTGTGCTGGCACCTGCGCAACCTACGTTGGCACTTGTGCTAACACTAACACTAGGTGCGCTAGCGGGCTGGCTTACCGTTACCGTATTACTACCTGCGGAGCAACCGTTGCCATCAGTTATTGTTACGTTGTAAGTACCAGCAGGCACGCCTGATATGCTTGCTCCTGTACCACCATTACTCCACGCATAACTATAGCCACCTGTGCCTCCGCTCGGGCTACTACTTACCGAACCTGTACTTGCACCTGCGCAACTTACGTTGGTAGAGATAGAAGCGGTTACTGAGGGTACAGATGCAGGTGGACCTGTAAGACTTAAATCATCAAAATAATAATAAGTATCTCCACCGCCATAAGCTCCACAGGTAGGGGAGGGCGCAGGGTAAGTGCAATTACCTCCAATAACTATTGCGGCAATATTTGAAGGCGCAACAAATGTAATAGAGGCACTTAACCAGTTAGTTGTGTTTGTAATTAAAAGTCCTGATAAACCCAATAGAGTTAATCCTCCGTTAGTAGGGCATAAATAACTTGCATCGTTAATACCTGCGCAATTAGTTGTTCCCCAAATTCCAATAGTTATAGGTGCACTAGAGCAGGTTGTTGAACCTGTCATTTTAAATCTAAAAGTATAAGTTTGCCCCGACACAAGCGGTGTAGTTAAACATTGTCCAAAAGGCTCTGTTACCTGTATTGACGGATTCCAATTTAACATTCCAATATATCCAGTTCCGTTAGGGTACGGAAGTGGCGGGTCATATCCAGCAGTTCCTGTTTGAGAAAACTGCGTTGATCCACAAGTATAATAGTCTGGAGACGCCCCGTTTGCTTGCACCCAATCTGTTAATGTTTGAATAAATGTATTAGGAGCTCCTGTCGAGAAATTAGCCGATGAAGTACAACCGGTGTTATTTTCAAAGCTTGGGTTACGTAATAGTTCACCAGAAGAACATTGCGCACTAACCTTATAAAAACTAACAATAAATAATAGTAAGGAGAATAAAAGTGCTTTCATTATAAATAAGTTTAACTTAATGGTTAAAATATATTACTTATAAATGTATTAAAATATATTTATAAAACACTTATTGTTTTGTATATTTATAAAAACAGATAAAATGATTATTGCAAATATTGTTTTGCAAACAAACTACACCTAACAAAAAATTAAAATGTAACTAACTGTATAAAACCAGTACCTAAATTAATGGTAATTAACACTTGTGATTTAAATAAAAAAGAGTAGCCTTGTACTATTAATAAACAACTAAATAATCTACTATGAAAAAAATTACACTATTATCAAGCATTGCGGCAAGCGCATTATTATTATCATGCTCATCATCAGTTAACATTGCTAAAAAAAAATACAGTAATGGTTATACAGTTTCGGTAAGTAAAAATGTAACTACGAATCAAAAACAAACTGGTAAAGATGCTGCTATCAATAGCACTACATCGGTAAACGAAACAGCTAAAACAATAGCTCCAGAAGAAGCTGCAACAGCCAGTACGGCTACTACAACAACTAACAGTGAACAAATTCTAGCTACTGAGTTGGCCGAAACAAAAACATTAATTACTGCCACTTATACTACGCCAAAAATAGCTCCAGCTAAAATTGAGAAAATGAGCGTAGTTAAAAAAGTAAAAACAATTAATGCTCTAAAAAACAAAATGACCTCCATGGTAGGAGGAGATGTTAACCCTGTTGTGTTGGCTATACTTTGTATTTTTATACCGCCATTGGCAGTATATTTAAAAGATGGATTGAGCACAAAATTTTGGATTGATTTAATTCTTTGCCTTTTATTTGTCTTACCTGGAGTTATATATGCCTTCTTAGTGTGTTTTGATATTATATAAATACATAAATATACTCTTCCTAAAATGGCGTTGCTTTAATTAAGCAACGCCATTTTTTATACCTAATAGCGAGTTAATTTAAGGTGCCCAATTCTTTATTACCAGAGTTATCAACCAACCCCACTCCTACCCTACCCTGCTGTACGCAACTATGAGCTATTAACTTTTTAATCTTAATTACTTATTACATACCCCAAAGTTTATAACCGTAATAGCCCGCAACTTTAAGCACTAAATTTAAACTCATAATTGTAGGTATGAACACCCGTTATATTTATTACCCCATAGCTGGGGCTGTGCTAATTATTGTAGGTATGTACATTGGTATAAAGTTGGGTAGCAACTACACCATTAACAAAGCGCAACATTTTTTTAATACTAAAATGGCGAGTAGCAACAAGCTCAACAACGTTATTAATTACATACAAGAAGAATATGTTGATACCGTTAATGCTGACCAAATAACCGACAAGGCCATTAATAACCTCCTAGCCGAACTCGACCCACACAGCGTGTACATTCCAGCAACCGAACTAGAACACACCAACGAACAACTCGAAGGTGGTTTTGATGGCATAGGAGTTGAATTTAATATCCTTAACGATACACTAATTGTAATTAGCCCACTTAGTGGAGGCCCATCGGCAACGGCAGGAATACTACCTGGCGATAAAATAATAAACGTAAACGGTAAAAATATTGCGGGTGTAAAACTCAAAAGCGAGGACGTATTCAAATACCTAAAGGGTAAAAAAGGCACTTTGGTTAAGTTAGATATAAAACGTTCGGGTTTTAAAAAACTACTCCCGTTTAATATCATACGTGACAAAATTCCGTTGCGAAGTGTAGACGTAAGTTACATCGTAGCACCAACAGTTGGGTTTATTAAAATAAGCAAGTTTTCGGCCACCACTCACGATGAGTTTATAAAAGCATTTAACGAGTTAAAACCTCAAGGCATGCAATCATTAATATTGGATTTGCGTGGCAACCCTGGTGGATTTTTAGAACAAGCGGTGGAATTGTGTGATGATTTCTTGAGTGATAAAAAGCTAATTGTGTTTACCGAAGGCAAAGCAAAACCCAAACAAGAATACTACGCCACCACCAAGGGAGTGTTTGAAACAGGCAAACTATCCATACTTATTGATGAAGGCTCAGCATCTGCCGCTGAAATTGTGGCAGGGGCAATACAAGACAACGACCGAGGAACAATTGTTGGGCGCAGGTCATTTGGTAAGGGGCTAGTACAGGAGCAAAGTCAAATGAATGATGGGTCAGCCCTACGATTAACAATAGCTCGCTACTACACCCCTAGTGGACGCTGTATTCAAAAACCGTATACCAAAGGCAAACTTCAGGATTATTACGAAGAAGAAATGAACCGCTACAACAGTGGCGAATTGTTAAACAAAGACAGCGTAAAGTTTAACACCAAGCTTAATTACAAAACACTAAAAGGACGCACCGTATTTGGAGGTGGCGGAATAATGCCAGACAACTTTGTAGCTATAGATACATCAGCTGCGCAAAAAGAATTGATTGAAATACTTATTAAAAATGAACCCAATAAGTATTGTTTATCCTACGCTAACTCACACCAAGCCGAATTAAAAATAGCAGCTATAAACACAAATTTAAATTTAGCGAATTCATTTATACTTACTAATAAAATTAAAATTAAACACATTGCCACACAACAATTACTAAATGATTATTTAACCGAAACAACAATTCGTTACTCAGGCAACAACAAATTGTTTTACGAATTGCTTTACAAAAAAGACAAATCAATCAAAACAGTTATCAATACAGTAATTAAAAATAATCAATTGTAATAAAAAAAATAAAAAAGCTAACTGAATATGTTTCACGTGAAACATGCCTAGCTTTTAAAGTGGATAAAACACAAACTAATTAAATTATACGATACGTGGCGAATTAAATCGGCATGTTTCACGTGAAACAATGAAAAAAGAATATGATGTTATAATAATAGGTGGCGGGCATGCTGGTTGTGAGGCTAGCTCAAGTACAGCTAACACTGGTGTTTCAGCTTTATTGATAACTATGAATATGAATATGATTGGTCAGATGAGTTGCAACCCCGCAATGGGTGGTGTGGCCAAAGGGCAAATTGTACGCGAAATTGATGCCCTAGGTGGTTACAGCGGAATAGTTACTGATAACTCAGCCTTACAATTTAGAATGCTTAATAGGAGCAAAGGCCCAGCTATGTGGAGTCCTCGTGCGCAAAACGACCGCATGCGTTTTGCAGAGGAGTGGCGCTTGATGTTGGAACAAACCCCCAACTTAGATTTTTGGCAAGACTCAGTATCCGAACTTATTATAGAAAACGGTGCGGTAGCTGGTGTTAAAACCCAAATGGGGATTATATTTAGGAGTAAGGCGGTAATACTTACCAACGGCACGTTTATGAATGGCTTAATTCATATTGGCGAAACCAACCTAAAAGGTGGGCGCACAGGCGAGCCTGCTTCTTACGGAATAACCGAACAGTTGCTTGAACTAGGATTTGAAGCGGGGCGAATGAAAACGGGTACGCCACCTCGCATTGATGGACGCAGTATTGATTACTCTAAAACCGAAATGCAGGAGGGAGATTTTACGGGCGAAAAATTTAGTTACCTGCCAGAGACTAAAGCTTTAGACAAACAACTGCCGTGTTACATAACTTACACCAACGAAGCGGTGCATGATATACTACGCACGGGGTTTGAAAAATCGCCTATGTTTACTGGGCGCATACAAGGTTTAGGGCCAAGGTATTGCCCAAGCATCGAAGATAAAATTACACGCTTTGCTGAGCGCACACGCCACCAATTGTTTATTGAGCCCGAAGGTTGGAAAACCGTAGAGGTATACCTTAACGGTTTTAGTAGTTCGTTGCCCGAAGAAGTGCAATACGCTGCCTTACAAAAAATACCAGGGTTGGAAAATGCAAAGATGTTTAGACCCGGCTACGCTATTGAATATGATTACTTCCCTCCTACTCAACTTAAACCCACCCTCGAAACTAAACTAGTAAACGGCCTGTACTTTGCTGGGCAAATTAATGGCACCACAGGCTACGAGGAAGCCGCCTGCCAAGGTTTAATGGCGGGCATTAACGCAGCACTCAAAATACAAGGCAAAGAACCCTTAGTACTTAAACGCGATGAGGCATACATAGGTGTGCTAATTGATGACTTGGTAACCAAAGGAACTGACGAACCGTACCGTATGTTTACCTCGCGTGCCGAGTACCGCATACTACTTAGGCAAGATAATGCTGATGTGCGCCTTACGCCTATTGGCTACAAAATTGGCTTAGCCAGCCAAGAACGCTACGACCGTGTGCAACAAAAAATAGCCAACGCTAAATTAATTACCGAGTACTGTAAAAACGAAAGTATAACGCCAGAAGAAATTAACCCTACCTTGGAAACATTGGGGAGTGCTGCCCTTACACAAAAGGTAAAACTGATAAACGTGCTGTGCCGCCCACATGTGGAGATGAATCATTTTTATGCGGCTATTGAACGGGTACGCAATTTCTTAAATCAGTACGATAAAGAAACAATTGAACAAGCCGAAATACTCATGAAATACGAAGGCTACATAACCAAGGAACACGACTTGGCACAAAAAATAAACAAGCTAGAGGACGTAAAACTACACGACAACTTGGACTACGCCAGCATACCATCATTAAGTACCGAAGCCCGCCAAAAACTAGCCAAAATAAAACCAACTACCTTGGGTATGGCAAGCCGTATTAGTGGCGTTAATCCTGCGGATATTTCGGTATTGTTGGTATACCTGGGTAAACATAATTAATGATAATTAGACAACGCTGATTTTACACCAATAAAAAGGGAATAGAGTAGGAGAGAGGTGGTGGTAAAAAATATTTTTATAGGTTAAAATAAAATATTAAATTTACTTAAAATGTTTTAAAATCAATCATTTTAAAACAATAACACTATGGAAACCCCCTGCTGGCGCGAGCTTACAGCTCGTGTCCACTACCATTGTACCAAACCTTATTTTCTTGTTTACTATCATTATTCATTACAATTAGTTTTTATTTTTTAATGAATACCAGCAACATGCTGGCACTAGCCTAAACTATACGGTTACCTAACCCCTGCTGGCGCGAGCTTGCCGCCACAAGTGCTCGAAACATGCAATTTTTCATTTTTAAAGCAAATTATACCAATTTGAAGTAATATATAGTCCAATTTTTTTTTTGTAATATTTTTTAGTATATTTGGACTATATAACAATTCATTTATGGCACGACCTAA
>JAYWFU010000122.1:0-1652 GCA_043778625.1 Bacteroidia bacterium
CCTTGGTTCGTGTCCCCACGAAACAACTAAATATACTATTGTTTCGTGGGGACACGAACCAAGGCGGAATGTTTTCATTCTTCATTTTAATTACAAAACAAGTACTTTATTACAATTATCAAGTACCAACTATCAATTGTCAATTAGTTACTGTACTTTTAGCTAAAATTTAATAGCACATTTGTAATTATGACTTTTAACGACCTAAACCTCAACAACGCACTACTTAATGCCATTGCCGACTTAGGCTTTACCAAACCTACTACCATACAGCACAAAGTGTTTGCGCCTATTATGGCTGGCAAAGATGTATTGGGCATTGCTCAAACGGGTACTGGTAAAACGGTAGCATATTTATTGCCGTTATTGCGCCAGTGGCAGTTTTCAAAAGCGTGCAACCCACATGTGTTAATACTTGTACCCACCCGCGAATTGGTGGCACAAGTGGTAGAAGAAGTAGAAAAACTAGCCAAATACACCAACCTAAAAGTTACAGGTGCTTATGGCGGTACTAACATCAAAACACAAATTATGGCTATTAATAGTGGAGTTGATGTAGTGGTGGCTACACCAGGTAGGTTACTCGATTTAATATTAAACGGCACGGTACAAACCAAATACATTAAACGGTTAGTGATAGATGAGGTAGACGAAATGCTTAACCTAGGGTTTAGAACACAGCTCAATAATATATTAGATTTATTGCCCATAAAATGCCAAAGCCTAATGTTTTCGGCTACTATAACCGACGAGGTAGAACTACTTATTGAAAATAAATTTACCTCGCCCCTAAAAATTGAAGCTGCACCAACAGGCACGCCACTCACCAATATTGCGCAAAGCGGTTATAAGGTAAGTAACTTCAATACTAAAATTAATTTTTTAAAACATTTGTTAAGTACTGATACCGCTATGACTAAGGTATTAATATTTGCGGGCAGTAAGCGACTAGCCGATGTGGTACACGAACAAATTGAACACCAATTTGCCAACGAGCTTGCAGTAATACACTCCAACAAAGCACAAAACAATCGTTTTAAAACAGTAGAACAATTTGAAAGTGGAGCTTGCCGTATATTAATAGCTACTGACATTATTGCCCGTGGACTGGACGTTACGGCGGTATCGCACGTTATAAATATGGATGTACCCGCAGTGCCCGAAAATTATATGCATCGAATAGGGCGAACTGGCCGTGCCGATAAAAAAGGAATAGCTATAACGTTTATAACCGCTGCTGATAAAGAAAATAAACAAAAGGTAGAAGCCTTAATGGGACGTAAAATACCTATGAAAAAAATGCCTGAAGTAGTAGAAATATCAACAGTATTAACTGAAGACGAAAAGCCCAAAATAAATATGAAAACTATTGAAATAACCAATAGTATAGTACTGGGTAAATCGCACCACGAAAAGAAAGAAAAGAATAAAAAAGTAAACATTAAAGTGTCGCGCTCCGATGCTAAGAAAAAGAAATATGGTAAAAGTTACGCTAAAGAGTACAGAGATTAATAAGAGTTATTAACCTTATATTTTAAAATAACAACACCTATAAAATGGGTCTATGACGTTTGGTGTGGGTAATCAAATTTTAGTTTAGCGGTAAGAAAATAAATCATATTAATAAAGTTCTCTGTTTTTCTATATCCCCT
>JAYWFU010000123.1:0-1644 GCA_043778625.1 Bacteroidia bacterium
ACAGCATGCGCCTACGTTGTACGTGCCCAATGCATTTGTACCGGGTAGTGGCATTGAGGCCAACAAGGCGTTTGTGCCACGTGGTGTGTTTGTAAGCCCCGATGGCTACGAGTTTATAGTATTTGACCGATGGGGAGTAAAACAATTTTATAGCCAAACACCCCACCAATCTTGGGACGGCATGAGTAAGGGCGCCGAAGCCAAACAAGATGTGTACGTGTGGATAGTGCGCTACAAGGATTTGTATGGCAATGTTATTGAAAAGAATGGTACTGTAACGCTGTTGAGGTAACGATGCAATTACATTTTTCCCAGAAAACACTCATTGTGGTTTTGTGATAAAAACACGTTGTTTCTTATACCTCTTAATATATTTTTGTGAAATTTAACTGTTTAAAAGGTGAATTATGAATTCTTTAACTTATTTTAATTACCAATTAATAAAACCAATTAATTTTTCTTACTCAAAATCCATTCATCGGATTTTATCGTAAATAACTATGTTAAATAATAACTGGGTGACAGCAAACTGAAGGAAAAACAATTAATTAAATGTAAAATGAAAAAAACTACCAAAAAAGTTTTAACACTAACAGGTGTGCTTGCAACAGCAGTAGCCTTTGGTGTGTGGGACTCGCAAAAAACAGTAGTGGAGGCATCAAGCCACCGCGAAGCACCGCTAATTGCCAATGACCCATTGGCCGACAACACGGATTTGTACGCTTTCCGTAGCCCTGATGATACCAACATGGTAACCATTATTGCTAATTACGTGCCGTTACAGTTGCCTCAAGGTGGTCCTAACTACGCATCGTTTGGCGAAAACATTCGTTACGAAATTCACGTAGAAAACGACGGTACTGCAGGTGATGATATTACCTACCGTTTTACGTTTAGTAAAATAAACGAAGATCCAACAACGTTTTTTAATATTCGCTTGAACAAAGAGAATTTAAAAACAACTTACACTGCTGAAAAAAGTGTAAATGGTGGTGCATTTACCACAATAGTTACCAATGGTAAAGTACCACCTCCAAATATTGGCGACCGTTCTATTACTGGTGGTGCTGGTTTAGGTGCTGCTAGTTACGATGCGCTTATGACCTCATCTATTGCTACTGCCACAGGTGGTGGAGGCGAAACCGTATATTGCGGCCCGTCTGATGATCCATTTTTTGTGGACTTAGCAGGTATATTTGACTTAGGTCAAACCCGTGCTGGTGCTGGTGCAGTTGATGGTGTTGGACACAAAAATGTGCATTCAATTGCATTAAAAATTCCAATTAGCTCATTACAAAAAACTGGTTTATCAGTAAGTTCAGCTACTAATATATTAGATGCTAACTTCGTAATTGGTGTATGGGCATCGGCTAGTCGCCCTGCTACACGTACACTAAGTACTACTGGTGCTAACCCTTCTGACACTGGTGCTTGGGTACAAGTATCACGTTTGGGTATGCCATTAACTAACGAGGCAGTTATTCCAATTGGTTCAAAAGACAAATGGAATTCATTAACCCCTTATACTGAAGATGTTGCAATGGATAACTATTTCTGTAATCCAGAATTAGCATTGTACATGGACGCTTCGCAATTTGGTGGTGCAGTACCTGCATTTAGTGCATTACGTGTACAATCAGCATC
>JAYWFU010000124.1:0-4842 GCA_043778625.1 Bacteroidia bacterium
TGTAGGAGGCATACCCATTAATCAGCTAATAACGGATAGTATAACCGCCCAAGCTTGGTTATTAAAAGGTAACAATGCTTCAAGTGCTAACAAGCTAGGTACCATTAACGCTAGAGACCTACACATAATAACCAACAACACTGAACGTATAAGTGTAATGAGCGGCACTGGTAATGTAGGTATAGGGCAAACTTTGCCTGCCGAAAAATTAGATGTAATAGGCAACATAAAAACCACAGGCAGTGTAGAATTTGGCACAACACTTAAACCAGCAGGTTTAACAGGTACAACGGGCGATATACTCATAAGCCAAGGTGCATTACTAGCTCCTACTTGGGTATCCCAAAGCAGCATAGTGCCCACTACTACTAACACGCTTGCTAACCCTACTAATACCATAACCAGCACCGTTAATGGCGTAGTGGCTACCAGCCCAGCGGTAAACACCGTGGCTAACACTCTTGCAGGTACTAACCTTACCACTATCGTTAATGGTGTGGCGGGTACACCTGTTAATTTAAGTACTATTGTGCCCACTACTACTAACACGCTTGCTAACCCTACTAATACCATAACCAGCACTGTTAATGGCGTAGTGGCTACCAGCCCAGCGGTAAATACTGTAAGCAACGCCTTAGCAGGGACTAACCTCACCACCACTGTTAATGGTGTGGCGGGTACACCTGTTGATTTAAGTACTATAATACCCCCAAGCAATAACTGGAGCTTACTAGGTAATGCAGGCACAGTAGCAGGTGCCAACTTCTTGGGCACTACTGATAATATGGATTTAGTGTTTAAACGAAACAGTATACAAATAGGAAATTTACAAACCAATAATTCTTTTTTAGGTTGGAAAGCCGGAGTAAGTAACACTACAGGAATACTAAATACGGCTATAGGCGAAGAGGCGTTAAGAGATAATTCCTCCGCTAACTTTAACACTGCAATAGGGGCTAGCGCTTTGCAAATAAATACGGGAGCAGCTAATACTGCGTTAGGTTTTGTAGCATTGTCCCAAAACACTACTGGACAACGTAATATAGCTATTGGATTTAGCGCATTATTTGGTAACACAACGGCAAGCGACAATATTGGTATTGGTTATAGTAGCTTAAATAATACTTTAAATACAACAGCTAATCCTAATATAGCAATAGGTAGTAAATCGTTAAGTGGCGGAGATGCTATTTCATCAAACAACACCGCTAATGATAACGTAGCCATAGGTTACTCTACAATGGAAGGCACATTTGGTACACCCAGCATAGGTACTAATAATGTGGCGGTGGGTAATTATTCGTTAAGCAAAAACACTTCAGGCAATTTTAATACTGCTACAGGTTATCAATCGTTGTTTAATTCTACCACGGGTATTAACAATACTGCCACAGGTAGTGCTGCCATGGCATTTAACACCGCAGGTACTGCCAACACTGCTAATGGTCGTAGTGCATTATTGAGTAATACTTTGGGTAATAACAATACTGCTATAGGCTACCTTGCTTTACAAACTAATACTACAGGTAATTTTAACACCGCTATGGGTTATCTTACCTTACAAACTAACACCACAGGCAATTTAAATACGGCTTTGGGTAGCTCGGCCGATGTTACACTCAATAATCTAACCAGAGCCACTGCCATAGGCTACAATGCCAAGGTAGGCGCAAGCAACGCCATGGTATTAGGGGGTACAGGCGTTGATGCCGTTAATGTAGGTATAGGCACCGCCACACCTCACACTAGTGCCTTGTTGGATATGACTAGCACCACCAAAGGTTTGCTAATGCCACGAGTAACTACTGTGCAACGCTTAGCTATTAACAACAACACTGCCGATGCCACCATAGTAGGCTTGCAGGTATACGACACTGACACCAAAACATTTTGGTACCACGATGGCGTATTTTGGGTACAAGCCAGCAATAACCCTGACCCTACGGTGGGTAGTGTAGCAATCTTTCCTTTCCTTGCAATACCGGCTGATTACCTTGAGTGTAATGGTGCAGCCGTAAGCCGTACTACCTACGCCGCATTATTTGCCAAAATAGGTACTACCTACGGCGCAGGCGATGGCAGTACCACATTTAACCTGCCCGAATTGCGTGGCGAATTCCTCCGTGGTTTGGATAACGGGCGTGGTGTAGATGCTGCCCGTGTAATGGGTAGTGCACAAGCAGATATATTTAAAAGTCATACACATTTTACAGGTATCAATACTCAAAATGGCGCAAGTGGAAGTTTTTTTACAACAAATCATCAGCCAGCCGCACCAACAGCTGTACCCACAAGTGCAACGGGAGGTGCAGAAACTCGCCCGCGCAACGTAGCCATGATATACGCTATAAAAGCCATACCAACTACAGTTACTTACGGTAGTGGCACTATAGCCACCTTAGCCAGTACCATTATAACTGATAGCCTCAAGGCTAACGCGTGGTTACTTAAGGGTAACGCAGGCACTAACCCTGCTACTAACTTTGTAGGCACTACCGATGCGCAAGATTTTGTAACCCGTACTAACAACTTAGAGCGCATGCGTGTGTTAAGCAACGGTAATGTAGGTATAGGTACTAAAGCCCCTGAAGCTGAACTGCATATTGCCACTGAATCGGCTTTGCCTGAGCGAGGCATAATAATACAACAAGCCATTAATACAAGTAACTCTCCTTTTTTAATACTACGCAAAAGTAACGGCACTCTTGCATTACCCACAGTAGTAAATAACAACGACCAATTGGGTACTATTTTTTCAGAGGCATACGACGGTACTTCTTTTTTGCGTACAGGTAGTAGTGTAAAATTCGTTGTAAGCGCATTAGGAGCTGTGAGTGCTGGTAACGTACCTTCCGACATAACTTTTAATACGGGTAATTCAGGACTTGGAACAGAACGCATGCGTATATTAAACAATGGTAATGTAGGTATAGGTACAGTTACGCCTAATGCTAAACTACACCTGGTAGGCACTCCATCTATTACCAATGGTAACCAAATACTCACAACTGCAATATATGGCACTGATATTACAGGAGCTACCAGTTATGGAGGCACAAGTTCACAGCTAACAAGCGTGCCGTTAGCTTCAGTTGCTGTTAATCAATATTTAATTGCAAGTCTTGGTCAGCTATTAGGTACAGGTATTAACAGGACATATGGTATGCTTGCCTATAAGGGTAATAATGGAAGTACCGGAAATTTTGGTGTAGTTGGAGTTATTGAAGGGCAGGCTACAGCTACAGAAAATCAAGTTGCTGGCGGTTATTTTGTCAACAATAATGGAGCGGCTAATCAATGGGCACTATACACGAGTGGTCGTACGTTTTCGAGTACAGGGGTGTGGACAGCCTCGGATAAAAATTTAAAACAAAACATAACACCGCTAACCGATGCCTTAGCGCAGGTAAATAGTTTAAAACTCTACAGTTATTATTTTAACACAGAGCACAAGTTTGCTAAAGATTTAGGTTTGGTGGCTTGCCCCGAAAAGCAATACGGGGTATTGGCGCAAGAACTTAAGGAGGTGTTTCCTGATATGGTTACCAAAGATGGCTTAGGTAACAACCTAGTAAAATACGAGGCTTTAATACCTGTAGCGCTTAAAGCCATACAAGAGCAACAACAACAAATAGAATTACTTAAAAAAGAAATAGAATTATTAAAACGAAAGTAAGAATGCCAGCGCATAGCCACACCGCCCCCGCTGGCGCGAGCATTCTGCTCGTGTCCGCTACCATTGTACCAAACCTTATTTTCTCTGCCTTGGTTCGTGTCCCCACGAAACAATTAGTATATTATTGTTTCGTGGGGACACGAACCAAGGCAGAGAGTTGTTAATTATCAATTAGTTTAAGTGAACTAACGACATAGCAAGCATTAGCTTAAATTAACAAGTAATATACTTTTCACCACCAAGTTTAACAATCAACATAATAATTAACCAACAGTACTACAATTAACCAAATTTACTCACGTTAACACATTCACGCCTCGCATTCCCCTCCATTTAATGGAGGGGTGCCCGCAGGGCGGGGTGGTTCACGCGCCAACACACCCATTTACTTACACAAGCACATTAACTAACTAAAACAACAACCCCATGAAAACACAATTACTAACCTCAGTAGTACTACTATTGGTAACACTAACCTCCACCGCCCAAAACAACGTAGGCATAGGCACCACAACGCCTCACCCCAAAGCCCTACTGGAGTTACAAGCAACTGATAAAGGATTACTTGTGCCTCGCTTAAGCAACGCACAAATGCTTGCCATAACCACCCCACCCAATGGTTTGCTGGTGTACAACACTACTCAAAACTGTTTTAACTACTACAATACCACCACAGTAGCATGGAAGAGCATGTGTAGTACTACGGGCATTACCAACAGTGGCGACACAGTTATCATCAACCTATTAAAAGCGGATAGTATATTTGCCAACTACCTTACCGTAAATAGTGCTTTTATCACCAATCTATTTGCCACTACCATTAAGGCCGATACAGGCTATATTAAAAACATAATTAGCCAATATCTTAAGGCAGATAGTGCCTACATAAAACTCCTCCGTACCGATAGCTTAATTATTAAAGGGGTGAGCATTGATAGCTTAATAAAACAAATAACTACCAATTACCTCAATAGTAAAGATACCGTAGTACTTAACTACCTCCGTGCTGATAGTATATACACTACGCTTATTCGTGCTGATAGCGCATTTATTAATTACCTCCACGCCAACACTATAAAGGCGGACACTATCGTGGGTGGGGTTGGTAATTTTACTACTTTAAATGTAGGAGGCATACCCATTAATCAGCTAATAACGGATAGTAT
>JAYWFU010000125.1:0-13743 GCA_043778625.1 Bacteroidia bacterium
AATAAATTATCTGAGGAAATTGTAAAAAGTATTTGCTCATACTCATATGTTTTTGAAGCAATTAATTGGACTACTTAAAATTTCAAATTGGTATAACACTTATTCAAACTATCCGATTTCACAGAGTTTTTTATCTCTTTTGGTATGACAAAAAAATAACAGTTCAAGGTTTCGAACACTTGTGGCTTGCCGCTCGTGTCCACTACCATTGTATCAAACCTTATTTTCTTGTTTACTATCATTATTCATTACAATTAATTTTTATTTTTAAATGAATACCAGCAACATGCTGGCACTAGCCTAAACTATACGGTTACCTAACCCCTGCTGACACGAGCTTTCAGCTCGTGTCCCCCGCTGGCGCGAGCATTTTGCTCGTGTCCACTACCATTGCACCAAACCTTATTTCTTCTTTACTATCATTACAACTATTTTTAAATCGGCACGCTTATGTTGCCAAGCACTTAATACCATAACTATTTTGTGTAGCAGTATTAAAGCCTATAAAAAGGCGCTTAAAAACAATGCACTAACCGTAGTACAAACCATTGATTATTTAGCAGGCAGCATAAGTCTTAATAGAGCCTGTCGTGTGTTTAACATTACTACACAAAAATACTATAGGCTAAAAAACAAGGTAATGTGCACGGCATCAGTACTTAACTTGTGTTTTAAAACCCACCCTGGTCAATTAACCATTGCCGAGTGCACTATTATTAAAACCGCCATTAACGAGGCTCACAATAGCCATAAATCGCTCACTACTATTTGGTATCAATTAATGCGTAGCAATAGTTTGTTTTGTGCCAGCAGCACGTTTTACAAGTACGCTAGTTTACTATCAGTGCAAGTGCTAAAAACAAAGCACATACCTGCTAAACTACAACTGCGTGCCACCCGTATTTTTGAATACCTTCATATTGATACCACCTTAGTGCCAAGCCTACAGCAAGGTATGCTTAGAGGGGTAATTATTAAGGATAATTACTCCAAAAAAATACTGCACCAAGCGGTAGTAAACGATGGTAGCTCGGGAGCAATATTGGCAGTAGTTAAAGAAATGTTTACGCTATGCAATTTACAAAACCACCCACAACCTATTACGCTAGTATCCGACGGAGGTTCTGAAAATAAAGGAGAAGTTACTCAATGGTTTACTACGTTGGATGCCAGCACTTTTACCAAACAAATAGCCAAAACACCTACGTTTAGCTTTACGAACAATCAAATAGAAAGTACGTTCAATACCTTTAAAAACAAGTTTTTGAATCAGAGAGCTATTAGCAACAAAGTACATTTGTTACAAGAGCTAAACGATTTTGCCCACTACAACAATAACCACCGTTACCCTATTAGTTTAGCTGGCTACACACCGCAAGAGGTATTTGAGGGAGCCATAGTTGATAAAAACAAGTTTAAAATCAGTATACAACAAGCACAAACCCTACGCTACCACAAGAATAAAAGCGCTAGTTTTTGCAATGTATGCACCATGTAATAGGGCACAATAGGTATTGTTGTTGTTATAATCAATTGCTACTGTAGTAGCAATTGATTATACCTGAATGAAATTTTTGGTTGAAATTTTTCAACCAAAAATAGACATGCTACCAAAAACGGATATTCGTACCGTTTTATGCCACTTCTCCATGTGGAATTATGTGCAGGAAAGTGGTCAAGACGTATAAATAAAGAACATCGCATTGTATATCAAATAACAGAAACAACAATAATTATACACTCCCTAAAAGGACATTACTAAAAACAACAAAAAGCCCTGCATTTGCAGGGCTTTATACTTTTTATATCGCTTATGAATACCAGCAACATGCTGGCACTAGCTACAACTACACGGTTACCTAACGCTCGCACTAGCGGGGACTAACTTTATTAAGGACTCCATTTATCTTGTATTTTATTAAGCAATAAAAATTTTTGTTTATTTATTAAAACACTATCACTGTTTTTTTCTTTAAACAAAGTATCCCCAATAGAAACATAACTAAATATTTTACTGCTTACAATCATTTTTAAATTTGCCCCATCTTGATTATCAAACATATAATAGGGAGAATATTGAACATTTCCCAATGGTATTTTTTTTTCTATATATGTAATCTTTATTGATAATTGAGGCGAACCATTTTCAATTTTATCTAATATTTCTTTATTTGTTATCATACCATAAAAATTAATAGAATAGAAAAAATCTTTATGAATTTTAAAATTATTTTTTGCATCTTCTATTACTCCGCCACCATATTTAGAAAGAGAACATGATTGCCAAAAAAACAACGATAACACACTAAAATATTTGATATACTTATCTTTCATTTTTTGTTGATTTAGTTTTAGCTTTTTCAGCTTTTTTTTCTTCTCTCTTAACTTCTTTATCAAGTTTTCTTTGAAGTTTTTCTAATTTTTTCTCTAGCTTAGAAAAATATTTATTTGGTCTAGGATCTAAATCTTTAGGTAATTTTATTCCTGTTCCTTTTTCTATTGGAGCTTGACAAGCATCTACACAATTATTAGTAATTAAATTATATTTTTTCTTGCCAGAATTAGTTTCACCGGTCTCTTTTTGAGCATTTTCAAATATTTTTTCATCCATTTCAGACGAAGTTTTAAGAATTACTTGGTCTGTATAAGGACTATTATTAATATCTTGTTTTGCTTTATTTATAGCTTCTTGAACATCTGTTGTATTTAAAGGTACAAGCATCATACCGCCTTGAACTCCACCTGATGCCATTTTAGAAATTCCTCCTTTAGATTCTTCGGGAGTAGGATTAGCTCCTTGTGTCATATAATACCAACTGCCGTTTCCGTCCTGAATGAGAGCTGCCATGTGTCCCATTCCTTGAGCCCCCCGCTGGCGCGAGCTTGCAGCTCGTGTCCGCTACCATTGTACCAAACCTTATTTTCTTGTTTACTATCATTACTCATTACAATTGGTTTTTGTTTTTTAATGAATACGAGCAACATGCTCGCACTAGCCTAAACTACACGATTACCTAACGCTTGAACTAGCTGAGCTTGCAGCTCGTGTCCGCTACCATTGTACCAAACCTTATTTTCTTGTTTACTATCATTATTCATTACAATTGGTTCTTATTTTTTTAATGAATACCAACAACATGCTTGCTCTAGCATCAACTAACAATTATAAAATTACACTATTTTACAATATATCAAGCCCTAACATACCTTTACTTCCACTAAAATCAATGGCACTACTATATTTCCAGTGGTGGGCCTCGGTTACAAAGCCTGCCACTACGGGATTATTGTGTATATAGTTTACTTTTTGGTCAATAACATCGGCACTCCATAGTTCAATGGGTTTGTTGTTTTGTTGCCAAAACTGGTTATGTGTTACGTTACTGTTTTTTTTGCCCGCATGGGTAAACATCCACAACAACCACTCTTTACGGCTTTCTTGCGGATTATTACTAATGGCATTTACCAATTGTTTGGAGGTGTGTGTTTTAAAATCTCGCAGTATATCGCTAGGGTTACCATCGTTAGCTTTAAAAATAAGGTGCACGTGGCTGGGCATAATACACCAACAGTAAAGAGCCATGTTTTTATTATTTCGGCAATAGTTTAAACTATCAATAATAATGTTTACGTATGCTTCTCGCACAAAAACATCTATCCAAAACACGGTAGCAAAACTTACAAAATGCAATCCTTCGGCGTTATAAAACTTGTACTTTCGGCTCATGTAATATCTATTTTAAATTAAATGTAGTAAAATTGTGGTGTGTTAAAAATTAAAAAAACACGCAACGTTATACCTTAGCTAAATTAAACAACCCACATGACCCCAAAAACAATAGTAGTAGCAGGAGGTACAGGCAACCTTGGCAGCCAAATAGTGCGTGCCTTACTTAACTTAAATACCCATGTTAAAGTACTGGTGCGCGCCACAAGCAACCCCACTAAAACACAACAACTACAACAGTTAGGCGCTACCGTAGTGTGTGTTGATGAAACTAACGTACAACAAATAGCTGATGCTTGCCGTGGTGCACACTGCGTAGTGTCAGCCTTGGCGGGGTTAGAACAAGTAATTATTGATGCACAAACGGCACTACTTAACGGGGCGGTATTGGCGGGTGTACCTAGGTTTATACCGTCGGACTATTCAACAGATTTTACCAAATTTTCGCACGGCGAAAATCGTAATTTAGATATCCGCCGTAAGTTTCATACTGTGCTTAATGCCGCACCAATAGCGGCCACTACCATTTTTAACGGAGCATTTATGGATATGCTTACTAACGAAATACCCATGATTATTGTTAAACGCAAATTAGTGTTGTATTGGGGTAACGCCCACCACAATATGTGTTTTACCACGGTAAACAACACGGCGATGTTTACGGCACATGTGGCGTTGGAGGAGCAATCGCCACGCTACTTGCACATTGCGGGGCAGTTAATAAGCGCAGCAGAAATTAAGGACGTGATGACTGAATTATCGGGCCAACGCTACCGCTTAATTAAAACTGGAAGCCTTGGTATGCTAAGCCTAATTATAAAAATTGCACGCCGCTTAGCACCTTCGCCCAACAACCTATACCCCGCATGGCAAGGCATGCAATACATGCGCAACATGATGGACCAACGCGCCACGCTAACCAGTACTGATAATAACCGTTACCCACACCTAACTTGGACAAGTGTTAAGGAACTTATTGCTAGGCACAACGCTATTAATAACAGAAACTAAACACCAATATGCCAAAGAGTATCCGCACTTAAATCGGCTTCAAAATTTGTCCACTCAATAAAGTAACCTTTGTTTTTAACGGAGGTAAAATATTGCTCAGTATGTAAAAACAAAAACGCAGGGGTTGTGGCAATGGTAGTTAAATCAACATTTTTGGTTACACCGTTACTAAAGACACATATTAATTGTAAGTTAGCTTTAGGAGTTATATCTAGTAATGTTAGCATTATTTTAACCCATCTATTTTAAAAATACTAGCACCTTCGGTAGCCAATTTCCAATCGGCCATTAGTTCATCTCTGTGTATTTCAATCCAAGCCTCTACTAATTTTAATTTATTGTTAGGGAATTTTCCCGCTAAGACTATACCTGTTTCAATAGCTAATACTGCGGTGTAATCTTGGTACTCAATATGAATGTGTGGAAGCTTGTGTTCTTTATTATCAAAATAAAACATCCTGATAATAATTCCGTAAAACATTGATATAATTGGCATGTTTAAATTGTATTAATTAATAATTTTCTAAATTAATAATTTTTAACCTCAAACTAAAACAAAAAATTAACACTTAATTTGCATACACAATGCAACGCTATTTTATACACATAAGTTACAACGGTACGCACTATTGCGGGTGGCAAACACAACCTAACGGCATAACGGTGCAGGAAGTGTTAGACGCTAAACTATCTGCATTGCTCCGCGTACCAACAGCCACAGTAGGAGCGGGACGAACTGATACTGGTGTGCATGCCACGCAATTATACGCCCACTTTGATAGCGCACCAATCCTAAACATTGAACGAACGCTATACAGCATTAACAAAATGCTTCCGTTTGACATAGCCGTGCATAGCCTACTACCCGTGCATGCCACGGCACACGCTAGGTTCGATGCCATTGAGCGCACCTACCATTACTTTGTACATGGTGCTAAAAACCCTTTTTTACAACAGTTTTCAGCATTAATAAATCATGAATTAAATGTGGAAGCCATGAACAAAGCAGCAGCTACATTGCTTAATCACATTGATTTTACGAGCTTTAGCAAAAGTAATACTGATGTTAAAACCAATAATTGCAACATAACCAAAGCCGTGTGGACGGTGCATAACAACCAGTTACAGTTTACAATAACTGCCAACCGTTTTTTGCGGAATATGGTGCGTGCCATTGTAGGTACGCTAATAGATGTGGGCAAAGGCAAAATTGGGGTAGGGGAGTTTGAACAAATTATTATAGCCCAAAATCGTGCTGCAGCCAGCGAATCAGCCCCTGCCAAGGGGTTGTATTTGGTGGAGGTAAAATACCCGACTAATTATTTTGAGCAGTAGTTATAATCAAACTAAATATTCACGCCACGTAACTCCCCTCCTTACGAGGGAGGGGTGCCCGCAGGGAGGGGTGGGTGTTAATGCACCTTATTTCGTGAGGACACGAACCAAGGCCGAAAATTATCAATTATCAATTATCCATTGTCAATTATTAAAATTACTTTTATCAAAAAAAAACATAAATAACATAAAAATCAATGACAACTACCACCACACATTCGTTACAAGACATTTGCACACAAACTCGCCGCGACATAGTGCGCATGGTACACGCCGTTAGTTCGGGGCACCCTGGAGGTTCGTTGGGTTGCACTGAATTTTTGGTTGCCTTGTATTTTAAAGTAATGCAACACAATGCTACCAACTTTAGCATGAACGGTGTTAACGAAGATGTTTTCTTTTTGAGTAACGGTCACATATCCCCAGTATTTTATAGTGTATTAGCACGTTCGGGCTACTTTAATGTAAGTGAGCTAGCTACGTTTCGCAAGCTCAACACCCGCCTGCAAGGGCACCCTACCACACACGAGCATTTGCCTGGTGTGCGCATGGCTAGTGGCTCGTTAGGCCAAGGCTTATCAGTAGGTATTGGTGCGGCCAATGCTAAGAAACTAAATAATGATGCGTCAATTGTATACACCCTACACGGCGATGGCGAACTGCAAGAAGGTCAAATATGGGAAGCCGCCATGTACGCAGCTGCCAAAGGCATTGATAACCTAATAGCCACCATTGATGTAAACGGCAAACAAATTGACGGCCCAACCGACAAAGTATTACACATGGGTAGTATTGGCGATAAGTTTTTGGCATTTGGTTGGTTAGTGGTGGAATGTAAGCAGGGCAACGATGTTAATGCGGTAGTAAGCACGCTTACCCACGCCAAAACACTACTAGGCGCTGGTAAACCAGTAGTAATACTGCTACATACCGAAATGGGCAACGGGGTTGATTATATGATGGGCACCCACAAATGGCACGGCTCAGCCCCTAACGACGAGCAACTAGCCAAAGCATTAGCACAAAATGCCGAAACGATTGGCGATTATTAATACACTAAACAATTTAGTAACTTTAAAAAAAACACCTTGTTTTACGGCTGTAAAACAAGGTGTTTTTTTTGCGTATTTACTAATTAATACACATACATTTGTAGTGTAGAAATACGTTAAATTATTCAATGAAAATATCAGCATCTATTTACGCACAATCAGCACTTACGTTACCCCAATTAGGCAACGAACTAGCGCAACTGCATGTTGATTATTACCACGTAGATAGTATTGAAAACAAAGCCGTGTTTAGGGATATTAAAACACTAAACGAGTGCAGTGCAATACCTATTGATTTGCACTTGATAACCGCAACTCCTGCTGATTATTACGCATTAATAAACTCCGTAACTATTGACAGCGTTGCGTTTCAGTACGAAAATTTTAACGAGATAATAAATTTTAAACAACACATTAACAATTGCAAAGTAGGTATAGCCATACTTAACGCTACACCACTAAGCGTTATACAAGCCTACTTACCCTACATTGATTATGTGCTACTAATGACTACCACACCTGGCGTAAGTGGTGGCGCATTTAGCAAAGAAACTTTTAAAAAAATACGCCAAGTTAAAGCACAGTTCCCACAGTTATCGTTGCGGGTTGATGGTGGCGTAATACCAGAGGTTTCGTTTATACTGCGCAACATGGGTGTAGCCTGTGCCGTGGTAGGTTCGTATTTATTTAAAACCAACAGCGTGGGCGAAGCACTAATAAACATTAGGTTGCAACACACACAATCGCATTATTTGGTACAAGATATTATGATTGATTTAGACGAACTACCGCTAATTAAAAACACTAACGAACGGTTATTAAACGTACTTACCACTATCGAAAGTTATAAACTGGGCTTTGCTCTGTGTGTTAATAACCACGGTACTTTGCAAGGTATTATAGCTAACGCTGATGTACGCAAAGGGCTTATAAAACATCATACCAACATTACACAAATAACGGCTAACGAACTAATAAATACTGCACCATTAGTGGTAAATGAACGCAGTACTATTACCGAATTATTAGCCCTAATACGCACACAAACATTCCCTATAATGTACCTACCTGTGGTAAACGATAACCACCAACTGGTAGGCGCACTTACGTTTAACAATTTAATTAAAAGCGAATAAATAATTTTAACCTTGTAACACTACACAAAATGATTATTCAACTTAAAAACAACGTAACTCCTGAGCGTGTTACCGAACTATCAAAAAGCTTACAGGCCATAGTAGTAAACAACGATGGAGCAACGCTACTTGTTACACCATCGGCCACTAAAACCATTGACCCTAGCTACGAAACCCACGTAGAAAAGTTTTATGTAATGGAAACCGACATACAACTGGCGCACCCTAGTTTTATGGCAGGCAAACGTACTGTGCAGTGGGGCAAAAACACCATTGGTGGCACTAGCAATAACTCGGTAGTAATAGCTGGGCCATGCAGTGTAGAGAGCCGTGAGCAAATTACACAAAGTGCCGAATTAATGAAAAGCCTTGGTATTAGTACCTTGCGAGCGGGTTGTTACAAGCCGCGTACATCGCCGTACACGTTTCAAGGCTTAGGATTAGAGGGTTTAAAATTATTGGCCGAAGTGCGTGATAAATACGACCTAAACATTATTACCGAAGTAAAAGATAGCTCGCATATTGAGGAAGTTATTGAACACACCAACATAATACAAGTAGGAGCAAAGGCAATGTACGACCACAGTATATTAAAACGTTGTGGTACAGCAGGTAAGCCAGTATTGCTCAAACGTGGCTTTGGCACTACGTTGCAGGAGTTTGTGCAAGCGGCAGAGTTTATACTAAGCGGGGGCAACGACCAAGTAATACTATGTGAGCGCGGCATACGTACCTTTGAAACCAAAACACGTTTTACCCTTGATTTGTGTGGCGCGGCGTATTTAAAACACCACACTAACCTACCCGTAATACTCGACCCATCGCACGCCATTGGTTACGCCTACGGCGTACCCGACCTATCACGCGCTTGCATAGCTATGGGTATTGAAGGGGTATTAATAGAGGTACACCCAACACCAAAAATTGCTAAAAGCGATGCTTCGCAGCAATTAAACCACCAAGAGTTTACTGATTTGTTTGCCTCGTTAAACGGCGTGGCTAAAGCCGTTGGTCGCAACTTAATTTAATACTATATTAGCACTATTAAATAATAATTATATAAACCCTTAAAAAACCAAACGAAACCATGTCATTTGAATTACCTAAATTAAATTATGCCTACACTGCCCTAGAACCTAACATTGATGCTAAAACCATGGAGATACACCATAGTAAGCACCACAATGCGTATGTAACTAACCTAAATGCTGCGGTAGCAGGTACGGAGCTTGAAAAACAATCAGTAGAGGAACTATGCAAGCATATTTCTAAACACACGCCAGCCATACGCAACAATGGTGGCGGGCATTACAATCATTCGTTGTTTTGGAAATTAATAACACCCAACGGCGGTGGCGCACCTACTGGCGAAATAGCTACGGCTATAAACGCAACATTTGGCAGCTACGACAAGTTTAAAGAAGATTTTACTAAAGCCGCCACCACACGCTTTGGTAGCGGTTGGGCGTGGTTAGTGTACCACGATGGTAAGTTAGCCATAACCTCAACCCCTAACCAAGACAACCCATTAATGGACATAGCCGATGTAAAAGGCGCACCATTATTGGCCTTAGATGTGTGGGAACATGCTTACTACTTGCACTACCAAAACCGCCGCCCCGATTACATAGCAGCGTTTTTTAACGTTATTAATTGGGCAGAAGTTAACGCATTGTTTGCAGCAGCTAAATAACCCTTTTTATACTAAATATACCTCAATGCGTTGGTTAGTGCAAGCACTAACCAACGCATTGAGGTATTAATACAACAAAAAATACCACAATGACAAAGCTTAACCACACTACATTTTTATATTTTTAATTTAACAACAATTATGAAAAAAAGTGTATTGTGTATTGTGTATTGTCTATTGTCTATTGTGTATAACATTTCCTAAATTAATTTTAGCTCAAAATAATAACGCACAGCATACCAACGATAGCCTGCAATACGCCTTACAACACACTAACAACGCGGCTACTCGCCTAAGTATTAGTTACGAATTAGGTAAGTTACATAAAGTAACACGCCTAACCTATTGGGATAGCCTACGGATACTTGCCCACAACACACCGAGGGCACAAGCCACCGAAGGCAACATACTTAACCAATTAGGGAATATATATTATAACCAAAACAACTATACCAAGGCGCACAACTACTACTACCGCAGTTTAATAATACGCCAAAGTATAAAAGATACAAGAGGCATAGCAGCAATATTACTAAACATAGGCAATGTATATAATGCGCAAGGTGATGGCACACAAGCTCTTGTTTATTTTATTAAAAGCTTAACACTAAGCACCACTAATAAAGATAGTGCCACCAGCGCCAAAACACTGTATAATATAGGGAATACTTATTACACACAAGGTGGTATTACACAAGCATTAGATTACTATAACAAAAGCCTAACTATAGCATCGCGTATTGGTAACAAAACTTTACAAGCAAATATAGTACAGAGCATAGCTGCAATTAATACTGATAGAGGGGCAATAACACAAGCACTACAAAACTACACACAGGCTAGTACATTATACTCCCAAATGGGCAATACACAAGGTATTGCAAATTGCCTAATGAATATTGGAAGTATTTATCAAACTCAAAATGATGTTACTCAAGCCCTTGCTAACTATACTAAGGCACTAAAACTACATCAACAAATTAATAACCGCACGGGTGTAATTAATGCCTTATTAAATACTGGGAGTGTTTACTTAACCCAACATAATACTGCCAAAGCTATAACTAATTTTAGGCAAGCATTACGCCTAAGCCACACTATTAATGACAAAGGGCAAATAGCCAACTCATTACAATACATAGGTAATGTGCAAGCTAAATTACACCATGCGGATAGCGCATTACAGTACTATACACAAAGCCTTGCGCTATTTACTACGCTAGGGTATGATGCAGAAATTTGTGGTGTTTTAGACGAAATAGCTAACGCTTATCTAACACAACATAAGTATTTGCTTGCGCATACTTATGCTTACAAAGCCCTAAAATTAGCTAACACGCTAGCTATACCTGAATACATACGCAATACGGAGTATGTACTAGCGCAAACCGAAAATGCACAAGGCAACTACGAAAGTGCCTATCACCATTACCAAAATTATGTGTTGTACAAAGATAGCATAGCCAACGATGCTAACCGCAAAGCCAGTATTAACAACCAATTGAGCGTGGTATTTACACAAAAAGAAACTGAACTAAAAGCCAAAGCTACTGCACAAAAATTAATATCCCTAAAAGACAAAGAACAACAACGGATACTACTAGCCTTAGCCTGCTTTATATTACTCCTTGTAGCTGTGTTTGCAATAATAATGTATCGTAGATTTAAAATTACGCAAACACAAAAAGATATTATTGAAGCCAAAGAACTAGAAACCCAATCGCAAAAACACATCATTGAAGAAAAACACTGCGAAATAACTGATAGTATAAACTACGCTGAGCGCATACAGCGTGCCATACTTCCAAATGATGAGTTACTGGCAAAAAATTTGTTAGAATATTTTTTATATTTTAAACCTAAAGATGTGGTAAGTGGGGATTTTTATTGGGCTACTGAGCACAACAATAATTTTTATTTAGCCGTGTGCGATAGCACTGGACATGGTGTACCTGGAGCATTTATGAGTTTGTTAAACATAGGTATATTAAGTGAAGCTATTAAAGAAAAAAATATAATGCAACCTGCCGAAATATTTAATTATGTGCGGGAACGATTAATAGCAATGATAGGCGATAGCGGACAAAAAGACGGTATGAATGGTATATTAATTTGTATAAATAAAACCACCCAACAAATTACTTACGCAGCAGCTAATAATGCACCAATACTGGTTATTAAAGCTAACAACGAATTACACGAATTACCCAAAGACAAAATGCCTGTGGGCAAAGGCGAAAGTATCAAATCGTTTACAAACCACTCAATTAACACCAATTCAGGCGATATACTTTACCTATACACCGACGGCATGCCCGACCAATTTGGTGGACCTAAAGGCAAAAAATTTATGCAGAAGCAACTCAAGCAATTATTGGTAAGCATAGCGCACTTGCCTATGCCACAACAACAACAATGCCTTGCCAACGCATTAAGCACATGGCAAGGCACACTTGAGCAAGTGGATGATGTGTTAGTAATTGGGGTAAGGGTGTAGCGTAAGTTTTATAAAACTAATATTTTATAAACGAAACAATACTGCAAAAATTACTCTATTTTCTGCTTTTACTAAATCGGGTTTCCAATTAGGCGGAAGTGGTGTAGTGGTATAACCCGTTGGTGAGGTTACTCCGCCACGCCCTGCAAAATAATTAACGTTTGCCTGCCTGTGTACATATTCTAAACGAAATGTGATGTGTTGGTTAGGCATCCAATCCATGTTAGCCGAATAATCAAACCCCTCAAACTTATCGCCAGCACTTGCGCTATAGGGGAAACTTCCTGCCGTTTGTATTGGGTTAGTTGGGTTGGGCAATGGGCTTGCTTGCCCTGTTGGGTATAGCACCAAATAACGCCCCGGATTATTCATATATCCTCCGCCAACTGTACAGGCCAATTTGTTTTTGGCAAACCAAATACGATTATACAACATAATACTAGCAAAATATTGGGCAGGCCCCTGTGTGGAGTCTCCCGCCATAAATCCATTTACTCCACCACCTTTTTCGCTACCAATATCAGCCGTTAACGAAAACGCCATTTTGTTTATCCCCTTTGATTTTGGTCTGTTAAAATAACGCACCAACAAACTGTTGTCGGAATGAAATCTTTTTCGTTCGGGAATACCCGCCGCATCGGCACCATAATAATTATTGGTAAGCATTTTTATATTTTGGTTAGGGCACCACGTAATATTACCGCCAACACCAGGTTGCTTGTTATACATACCGTAGCTTTGCCAGCCGTTAATAATCCAAGGTTCAATTTTTAATTTTTTGTTTACAAAAACCTGCACTCTAATTCCGTTAAAAAACCAAGGGGTATTGTCTGATGTAAAAGAAGCTTGATATTCCCAGTTTTCGACTTGATAGTAAGAGTTTAAGCCTATGTACGACATAAACATACCAGCATCAACATTAATACCGTGCAACACATTAAAATGGTAGCCAGCATTAGCCTCGGCTAAATAACGGTACACATCGGCTAGTTGATATTGCCCTTTGTAGGGGCTGTAATCGTTGCGGGGCACTACTGTGGAGCGCGTACCAAACTGAGTAACAATGTGTGCCCGTGCATTTTTGTAATTAAAATCTCCACCTAAATGCACTGCTGATAGTTGCATTTCGTTATTGCGTGCCAATGCCGTTGAACCCACCACAGTATTATCAATAGGGTTGTTAAACGAATAGGAATAATTGGCATCTACCATTACCGTGGGTGTAAAATAAGTATTGGCAAGGGTGGGTTTAGCTCGGCGGTCGCCACCATTCCACCACGTGCAATCCATTC
>JAYWFU010000126.1:0-4750 GCA_043778625.1 Bacteroidia bacterium
AATTTAAAATTGGAATTAATGGCCTATGGCAAAATAAAATCCGACAAGGAGTGGGATAGCATACAGGTACATTTTTTATCTGCCCATCATTTTTTTACCAATACTTGTATACAAACTCGCGTACCACAAAAACAACAACACCTAGAGTTTGTAAAACAACGTTTGGCAAGTTACCCTAATTAGTTTTAAGTTGTTTTAGCAAATTAATATCGCCCTTTTGAAAAAAAGCACACAATGTATTTTGTGTGCTTTTTTTAGTTACTTTTGATTTAAAATATAAAACAAACAACTCATGACAAAAATGTACAAACGAATTTCGGTAGCTATGTTATTAGCCACAGGATTACTTGCTAATACTGCAAATGCACAAATAACGGGCGGAACAGTAACCGTAGGGGCATCAGGCACTTACACTACTTTTGCGGCTTTTGTTACTGCACTTAATGGCGCAACAATTACAGGCCCTGTAATTGTTAATGTAGATGCTGGCCTAACAGAAACAGCACCACCCACTGGCTACGTTATTACCGCTACGGGTACATTCACTAACACTATTACTATACAAAAAGCGGGAGCAGGAGCTAACCCATTGCTTACTGCGCAAGTAGGCTCTGCCACGCCAGCAAGTGCTAACCCTGATGGAGTAGTTAAAATAGCGGGTGGAGACTACATTACCTTTGATGGTATTGATATTAAAGATAATAACACCACTAACCCAGCTACTATGGAGTACGGTTATGGTTTTTTTAAAGCTAGTGCAACCGACGGTGCGCAGTACAACACCATTAAAAACTGTAATATAACACTTAACCGTATTAATAATGCCGTGGCTACTTCCCCTATGATTGAAGGTTCGGTAGGTGTTGCTATAATGAATTCTGCTTATAATGCAGCAGTAACAGTTATTACAGTTACTAACGCTACAGGGACCAACTCTTACAATAAATTAGACAACAATATTATTAGAAACGTTAACTACGGCGTAGGTATTATAGGTTTTGTGGCAACTTCACCATTTACCAACGCTGATTACGGCAACCAAGTGGTAAACAATAAAATTTACAACTTTGGTGGAGGTGCTGTTGCTAATGCTTCAGCAGGTATTCGTACTTTAGCGCAGTATGACTTAGCTATTAATTTTAATACACTTGATAATAACCTTAACGGTACAGGTACTAATCATGCCACTACATTTAGAGGGGTGTACATAAACACCGCTACAAGTGCTAACGTTACTATAAATGGCAATACTATTAAGTTAAAAGGAGCTGCTACCGTAAGCGCACTCACCGCTATTGAAAGTGCTGCAGGTTCAACAGCTGCTGGTAATACAGTTGCCATAACTAATAATATTATTGACTCTTGTACTTATACTACAGCTACATCGGGTGTGTTTACAGGCATACTAAACTCAGGTACACCCGCAATTTTTAACGCAAGTGACAATACTATTTCAAATGCAACGTTAGCAGGTACTGGCACAATGCCTATGATTAGTGTAGCAAGCCCAGGGGTAGCTATTGCTAACAACAACACAATAAAAAACATTAACCGTACGTCTGCCACTGGAGGTGCATGTAGAGGTATTGTGGTAAATTCACCCACTACAAGTTTTACAGCCAATAACAATATCATTGACGATATTCGTTTTTCTAACACAGCATCAGTCGGAAATATTGATGGTATATATAGTTTCAGTTCAGCCACAGCGGTTACTTTAATGGGTAATACCATTAAAAACTTAGCTACGCCAACTACGGGTTTATTACAGGGTATTAGAGAGTTTGGCTCAGCAGGGCGCAAGTTAATAGTAAACAATACTATTACCAACTTTATTACTACCACAGGTGGCGCAGGCGGAGCTACAATAAATGGGATTTATTGTTCAACGGGAGATATTGTTATTAAAAACAATACTGTTAGCAACTTAAATAGCACAGGTACTACAGGTGGTACTGCAGGCTCTATTAATGGTATTTTTGTGAGTGCTGGTGTAACTGATAGTATCATTGGTAACAAGATATACAATTTATCTACTGCATCTACAGGGACAGCAGGTTCGGTGTCGGGTATTAATATAGGGGGTAATACCGTAAATAATATTTATAACAACGTTATTGGTAATATTTATGCTCCTAAAATTAATAGTACTATTGAGGCTGTTAGAGGTATAACTTTAAGTTCAACTACTACCAACTCTACTATTAATGTGTTTTATAACACTATTTATTTAGATGCCACATCAACCGCCACTAACTTTGGGGCTACAGGTGTACAGCATACTACAAGTGCTGCTGCTACTACTGCCACATTAAACCTAAATAATAATGTAATAGTTAATAATTCAGTACCTAATGGTACAGGGGTAGTATCAGCGTTACGCCGTAGTAATAATGTGCTTACTAACTTTGGTAGTGCTAGCAATAATAACTTGTTATATGCAGGTACGCCATCGGCTACACGTGCAATACTGTACGATGGTACCACTGCTACACAAACGCTAACAACGTATCAAACTTTGGTTGCGTCGCGTGAAACTTCATCAAAAACTGAAAACGTAAGTTTTGTATCTACCGTAGGTACTATGCCTACTTTTTTACAAATAGATAATGTAACCCCTACTTTTACTGAGAGTGGTGCGGTTAACATAGGCGGCATAGCTACTGATTTTGGCGGTATTACTCGCCAAGGTAATGCAGGATACGCAGGTACAGGTACAGCACCAGATATGGGAGCTTATGAGTTTAATGGGGTTAGTAATTTACCAAATTGTGCAGGTACGCCAGCTGTAGCTAACTCGTTGGCATCAACCACTACTGCATGTTCGGGTACAATGTTCGGGTTATCATTATCAACTAACTATTCGGCTACGGCAGGTATTACTTACCAATGGCAATCATCACCTGATAGTGTAACATTTACTAACATTGCAAGTGCTAATGGTGCTACGCTAACCACGTCGGAAACAAGTACCACTTATTATCAATGTGTGGTAACTTGTACTAATAGCTCTTTAAGCACAATTAGTGCAGCTATTAAAGTAGGTTTAAATTCATTCTTAAACTGTTATTGTGCAACTACTTATACTAACGGTTGTGGTAGTGGAGACGAAATTACAAACGTAAAATATAAAACCATTAACAACACCAGTAGTTGTGTAGCAGGTTCTTATACTAATTACCCAACCCCTAACCCAACGGTGTTTTTAGGTGCTACTGACACTATGCGCATTTCGTTTGGCACAGATAATAATCAGTACTCAGGAGTTTGGATTGATTTTAACCAAGATGGAGATTTTGTTGATGCTGGCGAATTTGTGGCTAATACAGTAGCTACACCAGGCGCAAGCGGAACATCAACCTTATTAATAGCAATACCAACAACTGCCACAATAGGCACTACCAAAATGCGTATTCGCGG
Source organism: Bacteroidia bacterium (assembly GCA_043778625.1). GTDB lineage: Bacteria > Bacteroidota > Bacteroidia > UBA4408 > UBA4408 > JACMRI01. The sequence continues at coordinate 3,421 of JAYWFU010000126.1, forward strand.
AGGTAATGATAATGTTTTAGCTAATACGCCTTGTGGTGTTAGTTCAAGTGGGTATGGCGAAACTGAAGATTATTTAGTAACCATAGTTTGCCCTACAATGGCAGGTGCAACTACTACTAATGCGTCTATATGCACAGGCACTACAGCTACATTAACTGCTATGCCAACTTCGAGCGGTACGTTAAAGTGGTATACTGATACTACCGCAGGTACGCTAGTTAAAATAGGTAACTCGTACACCACAAGCACATTAAGTGCTGATACTGTACTTTGGGTACAAGAAAACATAGCCGCAAGCTGTTTATCGCCACGCAAAAAAGTAAATGTAACTATTGTACAAGTTACCGTAGCATTAACACCAGTTAATGTATCGTGTAACGGAGGTAGTAACGGTTCATTTGCTTTAGGTACTATTACGTGTGGTACTGCACCATTTATTTATTCGGTTGATGGTGGTGCTTTTGGACCAATACCTACTAACTTAATAGCAGGTACTTATTCAGTAATAGCCAAAGATGCTACTAACGCCGTAAGTGGTGCTATTAGTGTAGTAATAACACAACCCTCGTGGATAGTTACAACGCCAACCACTACTAACATTACGGTATGCGAGGGTGCTACAATGGCTAACTTAATAGCTGCTGCGGGCAATACACAATCAACGGTGTCTGATTCGGTAATTATACCATTTAACCTAACGGCACAACCTACAGAACTTGCTGCAAGTAGCAGCGCGCCATCAATAGCTACCTACCCCAACGTAATAGCTACGGCTACTATAGCTGCTTTGCCAGTAGGTTCAGCTATTACTAATGTTAAAATTAAAGTGCCTAACTTAGTTGCTAACAGTCCCTCATGGAGAGCTGACGTATTTTTAGCACTAACAGGTAACATCAGTACAGTTTATGCTAAGGATTCGTTAGCGCCTACTAGTGCAGGTACATTTAACTATGCCAAGTATTTTGTACCAACGGCATCGTTAATTACAGGCGGTAATGTTAACTTAAATTACTTTGAATCGTATAATGATGTTACTACGGGAGCCGATTGTACGTTTCCATTAGGTACAGGAGTTATTACAGCAACGGTGTATTATACCAAGCCAGCACCAGCTAATATTACATGGTTTGATGCATTAACAGGCGGTAATTTATTAGGTAGTAATGATACCATTAACGCTATTGGCACATCAGTATTGCCAACTAGTTTAACGCCAGGTACTTATAATTTTTATGCCAACGGCGATGCTTTAGGTTGTACAGCAGCGGCAAGAACATTAGCTACAGTAACCGTTAATGCTAAGCCAGTAGCACCAGTTATTACACCAGCT
>JAYWFU010000127.1:0-4738 GCA_043778625.1 Bacteroidia bacterium
ATGCAGAAATTACGAACTGCTTTTTGAAACAGCTGAAGAAATGGTTAAGCTGTCTGCTATAAAATTATTATTGAATAAAATTTAAACAGGCTCTAAGTATTTTAAACCATTTTTTCGTAAGAAAAATCATACGCCTAAAAAACCATTTGTTAATTATTTTAAGCTATATTTGAACGTTAAACAAAATAAAAATAATCATAAGTTATGAAACACACTAAAACTAACACACTCACACTAAAATATTCACACCAACATACTCATGCCACGTATTCTCCTCCTCGTTCAGTGAGCTTGTCTAAATGTGGAGGGGTTCCCACAGGGCTGGGTGGTCTCACCCGCCACGCACGCCTAGTAGCTACCAGTCTAAAATCTAGCGTCTGTTGTCTAATTTTATTCATCGTTAGTTTCTCATTTGTAACCACCCAAGCCCAAAACAACGTAGGCATAGGCACTACCACCCCCAATAGCAAAGCTATATTGGAACTAAAAGCAACTGACAAAGGTTTTATGGCACCCCGCATGAAAACCCCCGCAATGCTAGCCATAGCACCCACAGCCACTGAGGCCGCCTTGCTAATATACAATATTGATAGTGCGTGCTACCATTTTTATAACGGCACGGCATGGAAAAACCTATGCGACAAAAGTATTGATACCGCCTTGCTTAACAAAGCCATTAAAAATTATTTGAATAGCAACGGTACAACTATAATTAATATACTTAAAGGCGATACAGCTCTATTTAATTATACTAACATTAACAACGCAGTAATAAATATACTCAAGGTAGATACCAGCATAACCAATGTAGCTATAATTAATAATGCTATAATTAATACCCTTACCGTAGATAGTAGTAACACCAACTACGCCAACATTAATAACGCTAATATTGATAGTAGTAAAACGAATTATGCCTACATTAAAAATGGGAAAATTGATACTTTAAAAAGTAATACAATAACTACCAATACTATTGCTGCTAATACTTTTAACGGAGGTAATGCTAACCTTGATACTTTAAAAATAGGTGGGCAAAACATTACACAAGTGATAAGTGATAGTATAGCCGCACAAGCGTGGTTGCTAAAGGGTAATAACGCCAGTGCCACCAACAAGCTGGGTACACTCAACGCACGCGACTTGCATATAGTAGCCAACAGTGCCGAAAAAATAACCATACTAAGTGGTACTGGTTACGTAGGTATTAACCAAGCACTACCCAGCCAAGCACTTGACGTAGCGGGTAACTTACAGTTTACAGGTGCACTAATGCCTAATACCCTTGCAGGTACTACGGGGCAAGTGCTTACTAGCGCAGGTGCAGGCGTAGCCCCAGTGTGGGTAGCGGCAAGTAGCCTTAACACCACCGCCACCACTGGCACAGGCACTACCGCACCACTAATAACCCTTAATGGCGCAGGCGACATAGCCTACAAAACCGCCCCCGCACAAGGCGTAATATTAGTAGCCCCCAACAATACTTGCTGGAAATTAACCGTAGGCAACACTGGCAACATAATAACACAAAGCGTTACATGCCCATAAAATAATTGACAACGAAAACTACTTTGGCACAAAAATAATTAATAATGATACTTACACGAAGCTATATAAATATGGGTCTCAGTACTTTTGTACACCAAGCGGTGTTCCTTAGTTATGCGCCTACTCCAGTAGCCACTCAATTTATGTTTCAAGGCTTCGGGCTTACCACTACCCTCGTAAGGTGTGCCGCAGCATTCTGCAATCAGTTTTACAATTTTATCAAACGTTTTTTTGTTGTGTTTCTTCCACTCCAAAAAATCAGCAAGAGCCACATTATCAAATTCAACACTACGCATTATTTTAAATACGCAGTTAAATCTACAGCGGTTGTTTTACCTAATGATATATTATGTATTGCCTCATCTAAATGCTTAGCGTTAGCCGAAACACCTAGCAAATGCTCAGTAGCATCGTTGGTGGTAGATATCGTAATAGAAAATGCTTGCTTTTTATACAATAATTTAAGCGAGTTTAAAAAATCAAGCGTTAAATCTTTTTCTGTTAAATAAAATGTAGAAGTCATTTTGCAAGTAAATTTTAAAATAATTAAAACAAAGTTACAAAATAATTTACACCTTACAATAAACACCATAAATACCACTCATGCAATTATCAATTAATATAATCACGCCACGCTATTCCCCTCCTTTGGAGGAGGTGCCCGTAGGGTGCGGTGGTACTAAACCCAGCCAAGCAACCACCAAATAAAGCATCTAAATTCTAAATTGTAACATCTTCTAATCTAAATTCTAATATCTACCACAATGAAAAACCTAACCTTATCCTTAATCTTACTTACCACTACCATTGCCACAGCACAAAACGTAGGTATTAACAACACTACGCCACACTCCAGTGCTATACTGGATATTGCAGCTACCAACAAAGGCTTGCTAATACCACGCTTACCACTAACCTCCGTGTTAGATGTTACCACCATACCCGCACCGCTTACTAGCCTAATGGTATACAATACCGCCACGGCAGGCATAGCTCCTAACGATGTAAAACCAGGCTACTACTATTACAATGGTACTAAGTGGGTAGGCATAGGTGGCGATGCGTGGATGCTTACAGGCAACGCAGGTACTAGCTCCGCTACTGACTTTATAGGTACAACTGATAACCAAGACCTTGTGTTTAAACATAATAATATACATGCAGGGTTGTTAAACGCTGACTCTGGCGCTACCTCGTTTGGTGTAAACGCATTAGTTAATAAAAACTCCGCCTCTGCTAACTCCGCTTTTGGTGCTGGCGCAATGTTGCGTAATACTACTGGCCCTGCTAATACCGCTATGGGTTATGCTACTTTGCAAAACAACACTATAGGCTTGGGTAACACGGGCATAGGTTACGAAGCATTGTATAGTAATGTAAGTGGTAATTATAATACAGCTTTGGGTTATTACGCTCGCTTTGGGGGTGTTACTGGCAATGCTAATACTGCCGTTGGAACATACTCTACGGGCGGAACTGGATCTAATAATACAGGGGTAGGCTATTCTAGCCTAGGTGTTAATAGTACTGGTAGCGATAATACAGCTATTGGTCTCACCGCATTATCTAACAACCGTACAGGTAATTTTAATACCGCTTTGGGTGAATCTGCCTTAGGTTATAACCGCACAGGTAATTATAATGTAAGCGTGGGCGACCACAGCGGGCAATTAGTTACTACTACGCACAACAATACCTTTGTGGGGGCGTACGCCGATGCTACTGACACCCTATTTACCAATGCAACCGCAATAGGTTATAAAGCTGTGGTAGGCGCAAGCAATACGTTAATATTAGGCGGTACAGGTGCTAATGCCGTTAATGTAGGTATTGGTGTACAAAACACAATGAACAACCGTACTGCATTAGATGTAGTATCGTGGAGTACGGTTACGAGTGCTGCTATTGGACGTTTTTCGCGTAATGGTGTTGTGGGTGATATTGGTTTGTATTCAGGACTTACGGCAGGCGATTATAACTCTCTAGCATTAGCGGGCGATAAAGCAATAATTTTTAATAACGATGGCAACGCATTAACCGATGCCAGTACCGGGTTACTAATTGGCCCTTGGACAAGTGCTTTAAACCCAACAGGAGGAAACAAAGGGCTTAAAATAATGGAAAGTGGTAACGTGGGTATTGGTACGGCTTTGCCTGTTCATATATTAGAGGTGCAAAGTCCTAGTATTAATCCGCAAGTATTAATGGGTACAACAAATATAACCTCAAATAGAGGTTCTGTATTATTTGGGCGTTCAGCATTGTGGGAGGTTGGGACTGATTTTTTTGTAAATAATTCGGATAATTTTTTTATTAACCAAATTTCCTCTGGATTGTATGCTCTTGCTATTGATAATAATCGCAATGTAGGTATTAACACTATCAGCCCCACCGAAAAATTAGAGGTAAACGGTAGCATTAAAATAACCGACGGTACACAAGGCGCAGGCAAAGTATTAACCAGTGATGCGGCAGGTAAAGGTGTATGGGGAGACAGAAGTGCACAATTAAATCAATACTTCGGTTATCCCCCAAGTATATCGCGCACAATACCACCCAGCACCGAGGGAGTAATATTAACAAGTATAAATATTACTATACCAGCCTTTTACTTATTTGCAACGAATACACCACTAAACACCGCAGGAACTATACCTAATAGCGATATTTATGTATTACTCTGCGCAAGTTCAGTTCCTGCAGGCACAGCGTACTCCTCAGGACTTATTAACTATTTTTTATACAATAGTGAAACTCGAATATCATCAAATAATGTTACTGAAGGCTTAGTATATTTAACTCCAGGTAGCTATGATGTGCGTTTGCTTAACAATAGTAGTAATGTAATCGTTACTACAAACGGATGTAATTTTACATTAAGAAGTTATATCAAGCCGTAATCTAAACTAACTGCGTTTAATAGACACTAGATACAATCTAGCGCTAGCAAAGGTAGCTACAAGCTAGCAAAAGCATTCTTTATTTTTAAAGTAGTATCAAAGTATAATAAATAATTAAACTAAATGCCTACCATAACCAATAATCCTCTGCTAGCCCAAGCGTTAAGTATACAATCAGTTTAGGCTAGTGCGAGCATTCTGCTCGTATTCATTTATGCCCCCGCCTTGGTTCGTGTCCCCACGAAACAATAGTGTATTAATTGTTTCGGGGGGACACGACCCAAGGCGTA
>JAYWFU010000128.1:0-131943 GCA_043778625.1 Bacteroidia bacterium
ACACCTCCTCAAAGCTATCAATGACACATAAAAAACTAAAAGCAACGCTAGATATAAATTATCTTAAAAAACTACTAAGTTTTAATGCGTAAAGCCTGACTGTACCTTTAAAGCCAATAATTACCTAGCCGACCCTAGCTATACAGATGCCTCCACAGGCATACGGCTAATAACCCCAACCCACCTTAGGTTAACAGGTGTTAAGGGCATAGCCATAGTAAGCAATACATTTACTACCGACCTTACCTTTAACCCTATTTACCCTATTGATAATAGGGGTACGGGTATATACAGTACCGACGCTGGTTTTAGCGTGTTTAGTGTGTGTACCGCCACTAATGTTGCGGGTAACTGCACCGCCTATGGTGCTGCTAACACGTTTAGCAATTTGTTTTATGGTGTGTACGCACAGGCTACTAGTCCTCTTAAAACATTTACGGTGGCTAATGCCAACTTTACTAATTGTTATACAAGCCTGTACCAAAGCGGCATTAACTACAGCCGTGTGGAGCGCAACAATTTTTTAATAAATACCCCCATAGGAGCTATTAATAGGCTAGCCCCTGTGTTTTATTATGCTAATAATAGTAGCGGCTATAGCCACCAAGAAAACGATTATAGAGTAACCACCACCTACCCCATAACCGCCACGGTGTTTAACGCTAGCGGCACAGCCAGTAACGAAAGCTACCGCAACACCTATACCAACTGCGCCGTGGCACACCAAGCCCAACAAACTAACGGTAGCACGGCAGGAGCATACAACGGCTTGCAAATTAAGTGCAACCAAAACACTACTAATGCCACTGATATTAAGCAAACCAGTGGCATATTGGGCGAGCAAGGTGCATGTGGTAGTATTACAAGCCCTGCTAACAATACCTTTAGCCATACCTCAGCGGTTACATTAAGCGATATTAATGCCTATACAGGTGGCGGTTTTAAATATAACTATAATCCTTCTCCTCTAAATGGCGTACAAGACCCTCTGTATAAAACGGCTAATATTATTAAATTTGGATGTAACAGTTTAGGTACTTTTTCATATAATACTACTACCTGCCCCTCTAAGTTAACTATTAGCTCTGGTGGTGGAGGCTCTAATGGCGGACGCCTTGCTATGCCAGTGCTGGAAGCCAGTGCCTTGCGTAACAAAGCAATAGCCGATAGCCTTACGGAAGTGCTTAACCAACAGTTAGTTGATGGTAGTAAGCAAATAGCCATACAAACTATGGGTAACCCTAACTCACTTAAAGTAAGTTTATTAGCCAATAGCCCTTATTTGAGCGATTTGGTACTAATGGCTTACTTACAAAAATCGCTTACACCAGCCGCTACTGATATTAAGGACGTGCTAGTGGCCAACAGCCCAATTACTGCCAATGTGCAACAGGTACTTAATGCCCTTAACTTACCCAAAGGCATACTACAACAAATAGCTACTGCACAAAGCAATGGCAACGCCAAGTTGGACCAACGCAATACTATAAACTACTACAACCATGCTAAGGACTTGGCAGTAAACCAGCTACTGCGCAACTACCTGCGCGATAGCTCCACCAATGCGCCTGCCAGCATTATTAAATGGCTAACATGGAACAATAGCCCCAGTAGTATGTACGACTTAGCTTTTGCACATATACAGCAAGGCAACTTAGCGCAGGCACAACTACTTATTGATAGCCTAAACACCCTAACTAACAACGCCAAGCACATTAAGTACCTGCAACACCACAAGAGCCTGTGTGCTACCAAGGGCAAGTGGGCAGACATGGTCACTAATAACCCCCTATTGTGCAGTAGCATTAAAGCACTAGCGGCTGATAGCCTAAGCCCCTACATGGGTAATGCCCGTGCGGCACTTAGCTTAGCTTACGCCACCACAACTAACTACCAAGTGGTAGAAGATGCACAAGGCCTAGGCGGTGCGCACCGCTTAGCGCACTATAATAAAGAGATAGTGACTGATGTACCTACCGCCGTTAACGAAAATACTTTGGTAGCCCTTAAAGCCTATCCTAACCCGTTTGCTAACGAAATTACTATTACTGCTAATGTACAGTACGATGGCAGAATATACACCTTAGAACTTACTGAAATAGCCACAGGTAAAGTGTTAAGCGCTACTATATACGCTAAAGATGCCACGGTAATAAACACCAGCAACCTAGCCAACGGGGTGTACTTGCTACACCTAACCGACTACCAAGGGCTAAACAAGTACATTAAAATAGTAAAAGCGCAATAGTTATGAGAGCGCTATTAATTAAAGGGACAGCCATGCTGTCCCTTAACCTGTTGGTGGATATTACATTAACTTATTCGCAAACTTACTTTAGTAAGAGAATTAATTTTTTTAACGAAAATTCAAATACATATTCTTTTATTAATTTTAACGACACCCTTTATGTTCCAATACCTATATTACAAATAGGAGATGTCTTTTTAGCTAAAGTAACCATTAACGGAGATACTCTTCCCACACCAAGATTAAAGACAGGTGCTAGAAAATATATTTATCCTTATGCTATTAAAGCATTAAACAATAGTATGTACGTTTCAGGTCCTGGTGGTTATTACAATACTATACAGAGTCCATTTTTTAAGTTTAATACTAGTGGAGATACTGTAAAGACAACTTTTATAGGTGACACTACTTATTATGCACAAATACAACTTATGGCAAACTCTACTACTAAAAACAATCAGTTAGTGTTAGTAGGAGCAACTGATAGTACGTGCAGTACAAATCACTCTAGTTTATTTAAACTAATGGTAAGATGCGTGGATACAAATGGTGTATTGATACAAACAAAGCTTTACACTTCGTGTAAAGTAACGGGTGTTACCAGCGTAGTTAAAGGGGATAAAAATTCTTATTTAATAGGCTATGGTACTACTTTAGGCACTTGGGATACTGAGTCAAGAGTACTAAAGTTAGATAGTAACTTAAACATAGTGTGGGATGTAGCTATAAACAATACTTCGGGCGGTGCACCAAATATCATTAACCATAATGATAAATACTACATGGTAATATCTACCAAGGTAGATAGCGTGTGGAATTTTACCTACAAATGGGAGCGGGTAAGCCTAACTAAGTTAGATTTAAATGGCAACATTATATGGCAAAGATATTACGGAGTAAAAAAGCCCTACACACAAACCTCAGTATTAAAACAATGTGCAAACGGCGATTTGTTAATTTGTGGCGGACAGCAGGACAACTCTGTAGAGTTTTTGGCGTATCTGCTACGTACCGATAGCCTAGGTAACATAAAATGGTGGCGTAACTACCGCCCGATAACTGCGCCTATACAAGACACCACCGCCGAAAACCATATATACGACATGCTAGAATTAGCCAACGGCGATATTATAGGCGTAGGCTGGAGTGGGAGTAGGTTTTTACTACCCAGCCAACAAACATGGCTCTTAAAAGTAGATAGTAACGGGTGCTTAGGGGCTAATAATTGCCCGCCTAACTTAGCACCACCCACGGCGCTTAGCCAGCAGTACACCCCTGTGGGGCTTACCGCCACCCTATACCCCAACCCCGCTAGTAACGAGCTAACACTAAGCCTTAGTGCCACCACTACTACCCAACTAAGTATTACTAATATGCTAGGGCAAACACTTCACACGGAGGCATTGCAGCCCACCAACCACCAAGCCCAATTAAGCATAGCCCACCTGCCCCAAGGCGTGTACATAGTTACGCTACACAACAACGGCAACAGCATAACCAAGCGGCTGGTAATAAGTAGGTAAATTAATGGTTAATTATTTACGGCTCGGTTTTACCTTTATATCTACTATACAATACGAACAGTAAAAGGTAACACACTCACACCCTGCAAACTCCCCTCCTTTTTTCAGGGAGGGGTGCCCTTTAGGGCGGGGTGGGTAATAATCCGCCTGCACCATCAATTATTTTTTAACTTAGTACTAAATTATATAACTCAAAACACCATGAACAATACAACCAACAACTTAAGCAATACTGACAACTTAGCCAGTGGCGTGTATATAGTAAACATAAGCGTAGGTAACGTTACTGTAAATAATACTAAAGTAGTAAACATTAAATAATATGAAAAGGGCAATTATAATTGCCCTTTTCTTTTTTTTAATACTAGAAAAGGGTGTAACCCAAAACTATTTTAGTAAACGAATTAATTTTTATAATCAAAATAACGCCTCGTTAAAATTCATTATAACTTAGGTAGTTTTTCAATTGATAATGGACAATTTTACTCTTATACATATTATACACTATGAACAGTAAAAAGCAACACAATCACACCCTGCAAACTCCCCTCATTTTTTCAGGGAGGGGTGCCCTTTAGGGCGGAGTGGGTAATAACCCGCCCGCACCATCAATTATTTTTTTAACTTAGTAACCATTACCAACACTAGCACGCACGAGCAAGCAACCAAACGTGTGGTAGTACAAAAGTAAATAACCATTATATTAATTTAACAACCCAACGCTATGAAAACTATTATTACAGCAGCGCACTATCAGTAGTAGTACCGCACAACTAAACGCTAACTTCATCGTAAAAAATGCTTGTGCTTACGACACTACTTTTTTTACCAATACATCTACTGGAAGTGTGGCAGCTGTAAGTTGAGATTTTGGCGATGGTAGCGCTTTAAACACCACACAGTATTCGCCAACGCATAGTTATGTTAATATGGGTAATTATACGGTACTATTAATAGTTACTGACAGTAGCTTAGCTACTGATACGTTTACCAGAAATGTGTTTGTAGCACAACCTCCAGTAGCAGTTATTGATAGTAATTTTATAACCTATAAAAACAAACTAATTACGCTAATTGGTAATACGTATAATATAATCTCGTATCGTCTGGAATTAGCTACTGGGCGTTAAATGCGTAGCATACACTAACGAAACTTTGCTACCTAACTTAGAGTTTGTAGCATCCGCAAGTATTAGCATTAGGTAAACGAACATAGACTAGTACGAGGGGAGTTAAAAACACAAAATTGTAGAGTTTAGTGTAAGTGAGTTTATACCGTTTTTTTTGCTTCCAATAAGCAACTAAAAATGTACTGCATAGCCCTCACCAATAACTGTGAGAAAAATTGAAGATAAACTTATTAAAATAGATTAATCAAGCAATAATTCACAAAAAAATATAACTTTGAATTAATAACAAACAAAAATGTTGTTAGAATAATTGAACTATTAAACAAAAATAAGACTAACAAATTGGATTTAAAACTCTAATTAACTATTTGAAAAAAAACTATACACTTGTAGCATTGTATTACACTTATTAATTAATTAAATACACCACCCAATATATTATGAAAAAATCGGTTTTAACATTAGGAGTTATTATAGCAGGATTAACAGCATGCAACAAAAAATATAATTGTGAGTGCACAGCCACTAGCGCCAGTAGTGCTGGGGCATATAGTTCTAACCCATCTAACTTACCCGCTACTTTTAAGTCAAATAATAGTAGCAATGCACAAACTATTTGTACAACAGCCGCTAACGAGGCCAGTAACCAAAGTGCTAAAAGCGCGCCGTCAGCCGCAGTTACATTTACCTGTACTGCTATTGAGGTAAAATAGTAATAACGCGGGTTTAAAATTTTAACTTCCTAAATAATACTATTCGGTACACACCCACACGCAAGCGGTAAGTGTTTTCGCTACCTACCATTTTAATACTCCCTTGAGGGTGTGGGTTGGTGGCTAGTTCGTCAATATGGGTTCTAACATTTTTGTAGTACACCTTAGGTAGTTTATCCAAATTTTTTATTGCTTGCTTGGTAAGTTCTATTGCGTACATTATTTAACGCTGTGTTTTTTATCCATCTTTTTTTTAACATCTTCCCAAGTGCCACCAAATTCTCCGTCGCTACTTTTTTTAATCGCCTCAATTTCTATTAAGTCCAATACATCAGCAACGTAGTTCCCCCATTTTTTTAAATCAATAGTTACTGATTTTAGTTTGCTGGTGCTGATTGTTTCATATTTAATACCTAGTATAGGTGCCATGTTAGTGTTGGTTTTTAATGTACAATTTGGTTTTAAAATGCTGTTGTTACGCATATTTTTTGAGCTAAATCAGCTTTGTAAGCACCATTTCTTTAGTCGGAATTTCGGGCTAATTCTCTTGAAATTACAGCCGTATTTACACCTATTTTTTTTCCTATTTCTGTTATTGAAAAACCTACAGTAAGAAGTGCTTCAATTTCATATTTTTGTTGTTGTGTGAATTGTGCCATCGTTTTTGTTTGTTTAGAAACCCCAAAATAGATGAACAAATTTCGCAACCTATGCTTTAGTTTTTTTGCCCTAGAGCGAAAAAACTAAAGTACAGGTTTTAAACTCTAAAGACTGTTGCGTTTATTAGTTGAATGTAAGACATAAAAAAAGCGTCGTTGTGCTATAACAACGACGCTCTTTTTATGAAATAGTTTAATTATTTTTTGCTAACAAAGTTGGTAGTTAATACCACAAAGTCAGTTCTTCTGTTTTGTTGAAAAGCTTCTTCTTGGTCTGCCTTATCTTTTATTTTCATAATATATTTTTCAGTTAATGAAGTCCCAGCAGGTATATTAAATCCTGTAGCTGTGGTTAACGCTTTATCTAATGTTTTTGGTGACGATTCTCCAAAACCAAATGCTGTTAAACGCTCTGCTTCAATACCTTTTGACACTAAATAATCCATAACCGATTGTGCACGAGCTTGAGCCAAAATTTGGTTACTTTTATCATCACCACGCGAGTCAGTATGCGACCCTAATTTAATAGTAATACCTGGATTTTCAGTTAATGTAAATACCAATCCATCTAACGAAACCATTGATTCAGGACGTAGTTCAGCCTTACCTAAGTCATAAAAAATATTAGGTAATTCAATAGGTTTAGCAATTGATTTCATTGTTAGTGCTTGATCAAATGTTTTAGAAATTTCATCGCCTACGGTAGTAAATTTAGCTTTCTCCGAATTAAAGAAACCGTCCATTGATGCCATTATGGTGTAAGTTACATTTGGTTTTACGTAGCGTTCTCCACCATTATCCGCAAACTTATATACACCATTAGCATCAGTAGTTAATATTACTGACGAACCGTCGCTGCCAGTTAATTTAACTTTCGCTCCAGCTACTGGTTTTTGGCTATCCACATCACGTACAATACCTTGTGTAACGTGTAATAATGCAGGTAATGTAAAACTGTATATATCATCGTCTCCCTTACCACCTTCGCGGTTTGAGGTAAAGAAACCACGCTCATTTTTACCCTCAAATACAATTCCAAAATCGTCAGCCGCTGAGTTTATTGGATAACGCATATTACTAACTCCTGTAAAATTTTCACCTGATTTTTCAGCTTTGTAAATATCTAACCCCCCCATACCTAGGTGCCCGCTTGATGCAAAATAAAAACTCCCATCATCGTGTACAAATGGATACATTTCATCATCTGCTGTGTTAATTGTAGGTCCTAAATTTACAGGTGTTCCCCACGATTTTGAACTTTTATTATACTCACTTACCCAAATATCTTTTCCGCCTTGCCCACCTGGCATATCGCTTGCAAAATATAATTTTGATTCGTCAGGCGTTAATGCAGGGTGTCCGTAGGCTACTGTATCTACCATAGGTATTGCTAGTGCTGTTGCTGGCCCCCAATCAGTGCCTTTGCGCTCTGCCGATAGTATTTGACAACCCATGCTTTTCTTTTTAACAATAGGGCAACGTGTAAAATACATTGTATTGCATTTATTATTTAAGAACACAGCACCTTCGTTTTGCGCACTGTTAACTTCAATACCTAGTGGAGTAGCAGTACTCCATTTGCCTTTTTTGTCGCGCTTTACGGTATATACATCGCTATAACTACCACCTGTAATATTATCTATTACTGCACCAGCTGCTCCCTCACGAGTTGAGGTAAAATAAACTTCGTTATATTTTTTGTCAGCATACATTGGGCTAAAATCCGACGCCGCTCCGTTTATTTGTGTTTCATTAGCTGCAGCATAACGTGATGGCTTATCTTTCCATTTTTGTGCTAATTCGCATGATTTTGCTCCGTCCTCACCTTTTTTATCATCAGGTGCTAGAGTTTTATAAGCATTATATTGTGCTATTGCCTCAGCATATTTTTCGTTAGCTTTCATCATTTCGGCAGAATACAATACTGCCTTAGGATTTGGGTATTTTGCATCAATTGCTTTGGCGTACCACGACTCCGCTTGCTTAGAATCATGAATATTACGATAGCACTCCGCTATTTTAAACAATTCTTCGGCCTTAATATCCTTACGTTTTTCTTTGGCATAGGCTTTTTTATACAACTCCGCAGCATTACTATATTGCATTCCTGCAAACATATTATCGGCATCTTGCTTAAAGTTTTTTTGAGCATTGGCAATGCCTACAGAGCTTATTGCTACTATTGCCGAGGCAAAAATAATTTTGTTTTTACTTACCATAATCTATACTGTTAGTGTGCTTAGTTTTGTGTAAAGTCTATTTCAACAAATATAATTAGTTATTTGACTTCTAAATGTTTTTATGCAAAAAATATTTAATTTTTATTTACTCACGAGCATTCGCACTGCTATTAAAATAAGCACCGCTGCAAATACCTTTCGTATTAGGTCTTGGTTCATTCCTAACGAAATTTTGGAGCCAATAAAACCACCTACAATAAAACCCAAACCTATAATTATTGAGTAATTAAAATTAATATGCCCAGCTTTATAGTAGTTCATTACGGCCAAAATACCTACTGGCATTATTAGCACGCCTAAACTAATGCCTTGGGCTTGCAGTTGTGTTAAGCCTAATAAAAATACGGCGGCTGGTACTATTATTATACCTCCGCCTATGCCTATAACACCACTTAATACTCCAGCCAAAAGGCCTATGAGTAGTAGTAATGCAACCGTTTGTATATTCATTATTTTATATAGTATTAAATTATAATACTGGATAATAAGGCGATATCATTAAGTATACAATAACTCCTGTAATCGTTACGTATAGCCACATTGGAAATACAAAACGCACAAGTTTACGATGTTTTTCAACTTGCATTTGCAAACCTCTATTAAACGACATAAGAATTAACGGAAACACTACAATAGCTAACAATATATGCGACGTTAGTATAACTAAGTAAATTGTTTTTAAAATACCTGTGCCTCCATAATGTGTTTCAGGCGCAAAGTAGTGATATGGAATATAGAGCAAAATAAAAATTGCCGAAAGCAAGAAAGCGAGTAAATTTATTTTCTTATGCGCCTCAATATTTTTGTTTTTAATTTGATACAAAGATACTAGTAACAATAGGCTACAAGTACCGTTTAAGTATGCGTTAATAAGGGGTAGAGTATATATCCAACGAGGCGTTTCAACGATTATAGGCAACACTTTACGGTTAAGTAGTAGTACTACAATAAATACGAAAACTGAAACCGACCATATAATAGTATTAATTGTTTTATCTTTCATTTTGAGTATTAAATTTGAATAAATAAGAACTGTAAAATTATAATTGATAAAAAAAAACCGTCATGACCTAAGTGCATAACGGTTTTTATAATTGTTTGAAAATAATTAAGCGGTAACAACTGATACGAACGAACGACCTTCAGCTTTCTTTTTAAATACAACTGTACCGTTAGTTAAAGCAAATAATGTATGGTCTTTACCTATTCCTACATTAGTACCTGGGTGATGCTTAGTTCCTCGTTGGCGTACAATAATGTTACCAGCAATGATGGACTGCCCGCCAAATATTTTTACTCCTAATCTTTTGCTGTGTGAATCGCGACCGTTTTTAACGGAGCCCGCGCCTTTTTTGTGTGCCATTTCCTTTTAAAATATTATAAAATTAATATTAAGCGTTGATTGAATCAATTGATAATTGAGTAAAGTAATGACGGTAACCGTTCATTTTTTGATATCCTTTACGACGTTTTTTGTGGAATATCAACACTTTATCTCCTTTGATGTGATCAAGCACTGTTGTAGATACCTTAGCTCCTGCAATTAATGGAGTACCCAATTTAACTGCACCTGCGTTATCTACCAACATTACATTTTCGAAATCAACTTTAGTGCCTTTTTCGGCAGTTAAGCGATTAACAAATATTTTGTTTCCTTGTTCAACTTTAAATTGTTGACCTGCTATTTCTACTATTGCGTACATTATTATCTCTTCGTGTTAGCTGTTATTATTTATGGGTTTTCTCGCTCGAAACCGTTAATCTTTTTCTTCCCTTAGCTCTACGAGAAGCTAATACGCGTCGTCCATTAGCTGTAGCCATACGTTGGCGAAATCCATGTTTGTTGCGACGCTTGCGTTGCGATGGTTGGAATGTTCTTTTCATTTCTAATTATTTATGCTTTATTTTTAATATATGGCAAATGTATATGTTTTTATGAACATAACAAATGTTTATAACCTTAATTTAACAAAAACATTAATTAACAATCCGCAATCGAGTCCATTTTGGGTTGTTTTATTATTTTTTGAATGTGCAATAGTACAAAAAATGATTGAATTAACGTACTACTATTTATCTATTTTTTACAAGTTAAATTTTACACGATAAATCTTACTAAAATTAACTAGTTTAATTATTTAATACTGCTCGCTGGCGTTAGGGAAATCCTTTGCTCTAACATCGCTTACATAGTGCTCAATAGCCCCTTGTATTTGTTCGTATAGGTTTAAATAACGGCGCAAAAAACGTGGGCTAAAATCTTTGTTAATACCCAACAAATCGTGTAGTACCAATACCTGCCCATCAACCCCTGCGCCTGCGCCTATACCTATAATGGGCACTTCAACCGCTTGCGCTACTTGTGTAGCAAGGCTTGCAGGTACTTTTTCTATTACTATACTAAAGCAACCAATATCTTGCAGCAGTTTGGCATCCGCCATTAGTTTTTGTGCCTCGGCTTCTTCTTTAGCACGTACGTTGTACGTGCCAAATTTATAAATACTTTGTGGCGTAAGTCCTAAATGCCCCATTACAGGGATACCTGCAGTAAGTATGCGCTGTATTGATTCTTTTACCTCCTCACCCCCTTCCAGTTTTACGGCGTGCGCACCACTTTCTTTCATTATTCTAATGGCGCTATTTAAGGCCTCTTTGCTATTACCTTGATACGTACCAAATGGTAAATCCACCACTACTAACGCTCTATCTACCGCTCTAATAACTGATTGTGCGTGGTATATCATTTGATCCAATGTAATGGGCAAAGTAGTTTCGTGCCCTGCCATTACGTTAGAGGCTGAATCTCCCACCAAAATAATATCAATACCCGAAGCATCTACAATTTTGGCTAACGAATAATCGTAAGCGGTAAGCATTGCTATTTTTTCGCCACGTTGCTTCATGTCTTGTACAACTTGTGTGGTTACTTTTTTTATTTCTTTATGTACTGACATTTTTTTATAGTGGGAGTTAGTTGTATTACATATTAATTGAACGCTTGGCCGTAGCGTCCAAACAAGCTTCTTTAAAGGCTTCGGTAAATGTAGGGTGTGCGTGGCTCATGCGGGTAATATCTTCGGCGCTGGCTCTAAACTCCATGGCTACAACGGCTTCGGCTATCATGTCGGCGCAACGTGGTCCTATCATGTGTACGCCTAATAATTCGTCAGTGGTAGCGTCGGCTAATACTTTTACTAATCCGTCTAAGTCCATACTGGCACGGGCTCTGCCACTTGCTTTAAAAGGGAATGTACCTACTTTATATTTTTTGCCATCGGCTTTTAGTTGTTCTTCGGTATAACCTACACTTGCAACTTCGGGCCAAGTATATACTACGCCAGGTATTAATAAGTAATTAATGTGTGGCTTTTGTCCTGCAATTATTTCAGCAAGCGCAGTACCCTCTTCTTCAGCTTTGTGGGCAAGCATTGCACCATTAATTACATCACCTATGGCATATACGCCAGCTACTGATGTTTCAAAATGTGCGTTTACCTCCACCTTGCCACGTGCATCAGTAGCTAATCCTATTTTATCTAACCCTAAACCATCGGTAAAGGCACGGCGGCCAACGGCTACAAGGCAATAGTCGCCCTCAAAAGTTACTTCTTCGCCCTTAGCATTATCGGCTACTACAATGGCTTTTTTGCCTTTGGCTTTGGCCGATTTTACTTTGTGCGATAAAAAGAATTCAACACCAATTTTAGTTAGTGATTTTTGTAATTCCTTACCCATAGTTTTGTCCATAGTAGGAATTATAGCGTCAGCGTATTCAATAACTTTAACCTTAGCTCCTAAGCGTGCGTATACACTGCCTAATTCTAAGCCAATAACTCCACCACCAATTAATACAATTTCTTTAGGAACTTCCTCTAAATTTAATGCTTCGGTAGAGGTTATTACTCGTTTTTTATCTAATTCAATACCTGGTAGGGCTGATGGTTTGGAGCCTGTGGCAATAATAACTTTGGTGGCTTCAATTTGCGACACTGCGCCTTCAATAGTAGTGATGTTTAAAATATTGCGGGTTTCAAACGAACCAATACCGCGGAGTACATCAATTTTATTTTTTTTCATCAAATAATCAATCCCAGCGGTAGTTTGTTTTACTACCTCGTTTTTGCGGGCAATCATTTGTTTAAAATTTACTTTAGGAGTATTGATGTCGATACCATGTTCCTTAAACGTGTGTGCGGCATTATGAAAATGCTCCGACGAATCCAACAAAGCCTTACTAGGTATGCAACCTACGTTAAGGCATGTGCCACCTAGTGTTGAGTATTTTTCAATTAATGCTACTTTCATTCCTAATTGTGCGCAACGTATTGCAGCTACATATCCACCTGGTCCTGAGCCTATAACGGCTACATCGTATTTATTCATAGTTATTAAAGTAAATTATATTTTTAAGTCATTACAAAATTAATGTTTTTGATTGATTATATGGTATATAACTCGTTTAAACTTTACTTATAAGATTTGATAAAACAAAAGCATCGTGGCTAAACTGGCACTATTTAGCTTTCATTATAATCTTAATAAAAGTTTAAACGAGTTCTTAGTTTTATTCAGGAAACACAAGGGGGTGTTTTGAAGATATATATTTGTTATTCGGGTGAACACTCTTTAATTCAATGAGAGGAAGATTAGAAAGAGGGCAATGTTGCCATAAATAATCTTCATTACATGATTTACTCCTATCAATGTCAAACCAGTAAAAAATTTTGACTTCTTTTAAGTGTTGATTTAACGATGTAATCTTTCGTATTATTTCTAAATTAATTGCACTATTAATATTGTAAATTTCTTCGGAATTATCATTAAGCCAATTTTTGTAAAGAACCGTAAAGTTATTGTGCCATGTTTGTAAGTCTAAAGAGGATTTAATGATGTTTTTTATCCTTGGCTCATTAAAATTTGATTCGTCCTCTAAACTAAATAAACATTCTTCTATTGAAGGTAACCACATTAACTTTATATATTTTGAATTATCCATTTTATTTTCTGAATCGTTTATCAGTAAGTAATTTATATGCTGTTTTTGCTTTAGAATCTCTCCCCGCTGGCGCGAGCATTTGCTTTATCTTTTTATACCGTTTATGAATACCAGCAACATGCTGGAACTAGCCTAAACTACACGGTTACCTAACGCTAAAGCTAGCGGGGGTAAAAATACTATTATTAAGGCTATCGACTTCATTAAATTATTGTTTAATCTCTGTTACGGTTACTGTACTTTTCTTAATATTTTTCTTCAGTTCACATGCTGGCACTAGCTACAACTGCACGCTTACCTAACGCTAGAGCTAGCGGGGGATTATGGTAAATTACTCTTCTTCTCTAATAAATTCCACTACTGTTTTTTCTTTTGAGTTAATCAATTGAAAAAAAGAAAATCTTGTCATCCTGCCGACCCAATTCATAGGTGTAGTTTTTATAATAATAATGTTATCATTATTTTTTAAGTAACAAATCTCTAATAGATTTAAATCAAATACTAAAACCATGGAATCAATATTGAATATACTATCTTGTAAGGTGTATTTTCGGAGAAGATTATTATTAAATAAGGAAATACTTTTACTACCTTTAAGATTTTCAGTATAAGTAACAGTATCTTTTCTAAAAATTATCTGATTGATTTCACCTATGTAATTTATAGTGTCTGTGTATGAGATTATCCTTTCTGTTTTATCAATACAAATTCTTTCTTCTTTTAATAAGGAGTCCACAACTTCTATAGAAAAGGTTAGACAGCCTACTGTAGAATCACCCTCTTTCTTCACATTTTTTGATGTGCAACAAACAAACAATCCAACAAATATTAGAAGTAGATTACTCACAGTACTATTCTTGTCCATCTCCAACTTTTTTTGATTGTTTAGATGGGTGTTGGGCCGCCGCTGGCGCGAGCATTTTGCTCGTGTCCTCTACTTTTGTACCTAACCTTACTTTTTTGTTTGCTACCATTGTACCTAACCTTGCTTTTTATAAATACTCGTAACATCTTAGCACTAGCATTAAGCCATTAGTAGCAAATAAAAAAGGGAAGAATACTAATAAATCAGTTTCTTCCCTTGGAGTGGAGTCGGAGGGGTTCGAACCCTCGTCCAAACAAGCAATCAAAGTGCTTTCTACATGTTTATCATTTTATTAATTGTAGGCAATAAACTGGGAAAATGCACCCCACTTATTACTTAGTCTTTTTGTCTTAGTACGTGCTAAAAAACCTTACACGTAAGCCACACTATTTGTTGCGAAGCCTGGTATACTGTCCCTGTTGTGCTTCAGTTACAGTCAGACTAATGGTTGCACGCACTATCGTACGTGAACAATTAAGTGTAATTAGTATATAACTAATTACGCAGCCATTGCGTAAGAATTGTTGTCAATTATTGTTTGATACCTTGGGATTATAGTGCCACCATATCAACGCACTACATGCTTACATCATCAATTTCACCCGCTGTCAAATCCATGTCGACCCCAGTTATTGTGTTCAAAGAACTAGTACAAATATACACTTTATTACTACATATTGTTTTTTAACCAAAAATAAACTTTTAAACCCTGCACTTATATAATTTATATCATTATTTTCGCCAAATAATAAATACTGTATTTAATTGTAACACAAATTTTATCCCTATGACCAACTTGCTTATCTTAATTCCATTACTCCCTTTGTTAGGTTTTGTTATTAACGGCTTGGGTAACAAAAAGTTATCTAACGGCATTATTAGTACCGTGGCTTCGGGGGCTATTTTTGGTTCGTTTGCCATATCGGTAGTGTTGTTTTTTAGTTTAAAACATAGTTTTGAGCAAGCACCAATTGTTGTGCATTTGTTTGATTGGATTAGCTTTGGTAATTTTTATGTACCTATGTCGTTTCAGTTAGATGCCCTAAGTGCATTAATGCTACTAATAATTACAGGTGTTGGATTTTTAATACATATATTTTCGGCAGGCTATATGAGCCACGAGGCAGATTTTGCGCGTTATTTTGCGTACTTAAATTTATTTTGCTTTTCGATGTTAATGTTAGTGCTAGCTAATAATTTTGTCGTAATGTTTATTGGCTGGGAGGGCGTAGGGCTGTGCTCTTATTTATTAATAGGTTTTTGGTTTACTAATAAAGAATACACCGCTGCTGCCCGCAAAGCCTTTGTAATGAACCGTATTGGCGATTTAGCTTTTATAGCTGCATTATTTATGATATACCAAAACTTTGGTAGTTTTGAATACGAGCAAGTGTTTAAGGTAGCACGCACATTTTCGGCTGATAATCATACTATAACAATTATTACAGTGCTAATGTTTATAGGTGCTACGGGCAAATCAGCTCAAATACCATTATACACTTGGTTACCCGACGCCATGGCAGGACCAACGCCAGTATCAGCACTTATACACGCCGCTACTATGGTTACTGCGGGCATATTTATGATTGTGCGTAGCCACGTGCTATTTAACCTTGCCCCATGGACTATGGATTTAATAGCCGTAGTAGGTGTGCTTACCGCTGTAATAGCTGCTGCTATTGCTATTACGCAAAATGATATTAAAAAAGTATTGGCCTATTCTACCGTATCGCAATTAGGCTTTATGTTTTTAGCATTAGGCTTGGGGGCTTACACAGCGGCTATGTTTCACGTTATGACCCACGCATTTTTTAAAGCATTATTATTTTTGGGTTCAGGTAGTGTAATACACGCCTGCAGTGGCAATCAGGACATTCGTACCATGGGTGGGCTCAAAAAACACATGCCAATTACACACGCTACATTTTTGGTAGGATGCTTGGCAATAGCGGGCATTCCGTTATTTTCGGGTTTCTTTTCTAAAGATGAAATACTTGCCTTTGCGTTTGACCAACAACCCGTATTATGGATAATAGCAGCTATTACCGCAGGCTTAACGGCATTTTATATGTTCCGTTTATACTTTCTTACCTTCCGTGGTACGTTTCGTGGCACGCACGATCAAGAACATCACTTGCACGAAAGCCCAGCAAGCATGACTATGCCATTAGTAATATTGGCGGTGCTAGCTACATTTGCAGGCTTCTTAGGTTTACCGCACGTATTTGGGCATCATATATTGGAACATTTTTTAAACGTAAGTGGCAATGTACTCAACCTAAGCCACACTGCCGAAATAGCCTTAATGATAGTATCAGTGGCTATTGCAGCCTTTGGTATATTAATAGCGCACTACTTGTATGTGAAACGTAATTTAGTACCAGCAAGCGATGCCACGCCTAAGGCAATGCTGTACAGCCTGTCGCAAAACAAATTTTATGTGGACGAGTTATACGATACTATCATCATCAAACCTTTACATTTTATTAGCAAAATATTGTATTCGGGTATTGAACTATTAGGTATTGACGCCTTGGTAAACGGTACAGGCAGTTTTGCTATAGGTAGCGGTAATACCTTAAAACACTTGCAATATGGCAAAACCAGTTTTTACTTATTTGCTATGATTGTGTTTATCATCGTTATTTTATTTTCAGTATTTAATTTTTAACTCCATATACATCGTATCATGTTTTTACTCGCATTAGTAGTACTTCCGTTAGTTGCAGGGCTTTTATTAGCAGGATCAGGCAACAACAATTTACCTTCGCAAAAAATTGCCTTAGGGTTTTCAATAGCCATTTTTGTAGCATCGTTAGGGCTGTTGTGTAATAGCGGTTTAGACCAATCGGTAAACCTCAATTGGATACCTGCACTTAATATTAAGTTTAGCCTAGCGGCTGATGGTTTGTCCAAATTAATGATAGTGCTTACTACCTTGCTAGTACCATTCATTATTGCCACAGGCAATAGTCAAAACAAAAATAACCACGTATTGTATGGTTTAATTTTAATGATGCAAACTGGCTTGCTAGGCGTATTTACAGCATCTGACGGCTTTGTGTTTTATGTGTTTTGGGAGTTGGCATTAATTCCAATTTATTTTATTACTGCATTCTGGAGTCGTGACGAAAACCGTATTAACATCACACTCAAATTTTTTATCTATACCATATTTGGCTCATTGTTTATGTTGGTGGCTATTTTGTATTTAGGGTTAAAAGCCAATTCGTTTAGTATCGAAGCTATTTATGCCTTGGGTACATCGTTACCACTAGCCACACAATCGTGGTTGTTTTGGTGCTTATTTATAGCCTTTGCTATCAAAATGCCTATATTTCCTTTCCATACTTGGCAGCCCAATACCTACGTGGCTAGTAGCACACAAGGCACTATGTTGTTAAGTGGCATTATGCTCAAAATGGGTATTTATGGGTGTATGCGTTGGTTGCTACCCGTAGTACCAATGGGCGTTAAAGAGTGGCAAACATTAGTAATGATCCTTTGTGTTATAGGTATTGTGTATGCCTCGTTCATTGCCATTGTACAAACTGATATTAAACGTATGACGGCTTATTCGTCCATAGCGCACGTGGGGTTAATAGCCGCAGGTATATTTGCACAAACACCCGAAGGGGCTATGGGTGCTAGCTTACAGATGTTTGCACATGGCATTAATGTAGTGGCATTGTTTTACATTATAGCATTAATAGCACGTAAAACCAATACCCGCACCATGGCCGAACTTGGTGGTATAGCGCACCAAGCGCCCAAATTCGCTACCTTGTTTATGATTGTAATGTTAGGTACTATTGCCTTGCCGCTAACTAATGGTTTTGTGGGTGAGTTTTTATTACTATCCGCCGTATTTAATTTTAGTGGAGTATTGTTAGCATTTGCAGGGCTTACTATTATTTTGGGTGCTATATACATGATTAATGCCTATCGTGCGGTAATGTATGGTGAGCTTACCGAAGTATCTAAAAAATTTACCGATTTAACCACTGGCGAGTTTTATGTGCTAGCGCCATTGGCCGCCTTAGTTATTGTATTTGGAGTGTATCCTGCGCCTATTATTAACTTAGTAGAACCTGCGCTTAAAGCATTAGCTGGAGTATAGTGTGTTGAATTTTAAAATTGTATATTTATTTCACTTAAAAACTAACATAACATGCTATCAATTGTAGGCACCTATCAAAATGGATATTTAAAATTGGATAAGGACTATTCAACAAACACGCCTGTGAAAGTGATTATAACATTTTTAGAAGACATAGATAGTACCTCTAATAATGGACTTACATTGAATGATTTTTCGTTTTCAAAAAGCAAGAAAAATCTTCAAGAATTTAAGGGTTCGTTTTCTGACTCGGTAATTGATGAAAGACGCACTGAATTATGAAACTATTTTTAGATACCTGCTCACTTTTTAAACTGTATAATCAGGAAATTGGAACGGAAGAATTAGAACAGTTATTCTCGGAAGCAAAAATAACACATGTGTATTTGTCGGAAATATCTAAAGTTGAATTTACATCTACCGTTTGGAAAAAAGTAAGAACTAAAGAAATTACGCTACAACAAGCCAATATAACATTACAATTATTTGAAAGCGATTTTGAAAAATATAATTTTATTGCAACAGATAGTTTAATTTTGGAACAAGCACGAAACTTAACAACTAAATATGGTACGGCAGGGTTGAGAACTTTAGATAGCATTCAATTATCATCAATGATTTCATTAAAAAAAGAAGTAGATGTTTTTCATACCGCTGATAAGCTTTTACTGTCGTTAATAAAAACCGAAGGACTATCTACCGAAATAAATTAAAATTATAAACCCAATAATTATTACTCATACAACACACAATGAATTCAATACTACTATTATCGCTCCTCACGGTTGCTAACTTATTTACAGGCTTTAGCAAAAACAAAAACATATCGTACATATTATCGTTTGTAGGTATAGCAGCAAGTGCAGTGTTATTAACCCTGTTGTGGAATGGTAATACAAGTACTGAGTTACTTAACGCCTCGTTTGTAAACCACATGCTAACGTTTGATAACACTGCCATAGTATTTAGCATATTATTATGTGTAAATGCAGCGTTAGTAGTACTACTACACCACAGCCACGAAGAAGCAATGGATATACCCGCAGCCGAGTTTATAACCCTAGTATTAAGCATGCTAGTGGGCGGTATTTGTATGGTAAGTTATACCAACTTAACCATGTTGTTTTTGGGGTTAGAAATATTATCCATAAGTGCTTACATATTGGCTGGCGCACGCAAGCGCGACTACCGTAGCAACGAGGCCGCACTTAAATATTACTTAATGGGCGCGTTTGCCACAGGCGTGTTTTTGTTTGGCGTAGCATTAATATATGGTGCCACAGGCTCGTTTGATATTACTGAAATAGCGCAATATGCCGCCCTGCCTGAGCATTCATCAATATACTACGTAGGCATACTATTATTAATGATAGCCTTCGGATTTAAAATAGCTGCAGCACCGTTTCATTTTTGGACACCTGATGTATATACAGGAGCACCTACACTGGTTACAGCATTAATGAGTACACTTATTAAAACGGCAGCTATTGTGGCATTTTACCGTTTGTTTAATACCTGCTTTAGCACCATAACTAACTGGAGTACCGTGCTTACTATTATGGCAGCAGTAGCCATGGGTATAGGTAATATTACTGCGGTGGTACAAACTAATGTTAAGCGCATGTTGGCGTATTCGTCCATAGCGCACAGCGGATATTTATTATTTGCAATATTTGCATTGGGTGCTAACTCAGGCGCATCGTTGCTGGTATATACTGCAGGTTACACCTTTGCTAGCCTGTTGGCATTTGCAGGTATAATAGTAGTACAACACCACACGCAAAGCAACGACCTTAGCGCATTTAACGGCCTAGGAAAGCGCAACCCAATATTGGCAGTGTGCATAACAATGGCTATGCTGTCGTTAGCGGGCATTCCGCCATTAGCAGGTTTCTTTGGCAAGTTTTATATATTTACTAATGCCATAAATGCTAACTACATAGCCATAACGTTATGGGCCGTGTTAATGAGCTGTGTGGGTGTGTACTACTACTTACGCTTGGTTATAAATATGTTTTTTAAACCTGCTGACGATGCTGAAGCTGCGCAAATGATTATTCCTCCAAGCTATCAACTAGTAATGGGGATATGCCTATCGTTGGTAGTGTTGTTAGGAGTGGCGCCAGGTATATTAAGTGGGATAATTTAGGGTGAGTAATAAATACAAACTGTTGTTTAAGTTTAAAAAACTATTATAAAGTCTTAAATATAAATTCAGTTTTATGAAAAAAAAAGTAAATTACATCGACCTTTTTTCTGGCGCTGGTGGAATGTCCCTAGGATTTGACCAAGCTGGATTCAATAATATTTTTTCAATAGACATAGACCCAAGATTTTGTGAAACATATAAATTTAATTTCCCTCATCATAATCTTATACAAAAAGACATATTAAAACTTTCCAATGAAGAAATCAAATCATTAATTGAAAATAAAATAATTGACGTAGTAATTGGCGGTCCACCTTGTCAAGGTTTTAGTATGGCTGGGAATATTGGCAGAAAATTTATTGATGATTCCAGAAATCAATTGTTTAGAGAATTTGCAAGAGTTGTTGAAATAGTTCAGCCTAAATGTTTTGTAATGGAAAACGTTGCAAGATTATTTACACACAACAAAGGAGAAACAAAAAAAGAAATCATTGATTTGTTCAAAAAAATGAATTACAACGTTGATTGTAAAGTTGTAAATACAGCAAACTTTGGTATTCCACAAATTAGAAATAGAGTTTTATTCATTGGAAATAGAATCTCAGATAAAATTATTTTCCCTACAAAAACAGTTGAAAAACCAATTTCTATAAAAGAAGCTATCGACAAATTTCCTAAACTTAAATCGGGAGAAATTTCAAAAATTCCAAATCATAATGCGATGAAACATTCAGAGCAAATGCTTGAAAAAATGAGATTTGTAACTGATGGCGGTAATAGAAATGAAATACCAGAATATATTAGACCAAAAAGTGGTGATGTTAGAAAATATATAAGGTATAAAAGTACAGAGCCCGCAGTTTGTGTTACTGGAGATATGAGGAAAATATTTCATTACTCACAAAATAGAGCATTGACTGTTAGAGAATTAGCATCATTACAAACATTTCCTTTAGATTTTATTTTTAAAGGCTCTACAATTTCACAACAACAACAAGTTGGAAATTCAGTCCCACCTATTTTAGCAAAGGAAATTGCATTAACTATTAAAAAAATGATGAAAGACGATGAATAAATTCCCTAAAATAAACTTCATCGGTAATAAAGAAAAAATTGCTAAATGGATTATCGATTATTTTCCCAAAGATGCAGAAAGTGTTTTTGATGCATTTTCTGGGGGAAGTTCTGTTAGTTACCAATCTAAAATGAAAGGATTGAAAGTAATTTCAAATGATATTTTAGAAATTAATCATTTATTATCAAAAGCATTAATTGAAAATAATGTTACAAAACTTACTTACGATGATGTTGAATTAATTTTTTCAGGAGAACCAAAAGAAGGTTTTATGTTTACTGAATATTCAGAAGTTTATTTTTTTCAAAATGAATGCAAAGAATTAGATTTATATAGAGAAAATATTGAAAAATTAGATTCTAATTATAAAAAAGCTTTGGCTTTAGTTTTAATGAGAAGAGCTATGATTCGTAAAATGCCTTATTCACGTTTCAATATTAATTGGGATAAAATAGTAAAATTGAGGGATGAAAAATATAGTTACGAAAAATATAAAAGAAAAAGAGCTTATCACAATCAATCATTTAAATCTCACTTTATTGAAAATGTAAGTGAGTATAACAGAGCCATTTTTGATAATAGTAAAGAAAATTTATCGTTAAATGATGACATTTTTAATGTACTTGACATAGTTAAAGCTGATATTATTTATTTAGACCCTCCATATACAGGAACGATGAATAATTATTTTGACTTTTATGGTATGCTAGACGAATATATTGTTGGGAAAAAATTACAGCCTTTTAAAAATAATTTTATTGATAAAAAATCTTCAATAGAATTATTTTCTAAATTATTTTCTAAATTAAACAATTTTAAATATTGGTATTTAAGTTATAATAATTCTTCTTATCCAACGAAAGAGCAGCTAATTGAACTTTTAAAAAAGTACTCAAATAACGTTCAATTAGTAGAAAAACCTCACGTTTATAAAATTACTGGAAAAGAAAATAAAAAAACAAATATAGAATATTTATTTATTGTTGAAAACACAAACTTAACTTCTAAAAAAGAATTATCATATGAGCGAGCAGAATTATGAGGAATACTGGAAATTAACTGTTGAGTACACGGATATTAATGAAGATAATTTCATTAGTACACTACAAATAATTGTAAATTTTATTGATGCAAACTTGGGCAATATATATAGCCCGAAACTATATCAAGAACTTCAATTATTAGTTTATAATAAATTTCCTAAAGTTGATTATGGTTCTATCAGAAAAAGTATTAACCAATTCGTAAAATTAGGTTTCGTAGATTTTCAATTAACATCATACCATATCAATACAAAAGAATTTCTTGATGCTAAAACTGATAGAAAAAGAAAGTTTATATTTTCGAAAATTTTCTATACAAACTCAAGTTTTAATAAAAGTGTTACTAACGACTCTAATAAAAAAGAAATAAATTTTTTGATTAAAACATTAGAAAATATTGGAAAATTACATAAATCAGATATCGAAGCAATGATGTTAGTAGATATCGAGAATATTGACAAAGGATATTTAACATATCATGAATTAGTTCCTTTTAAATTAAAAGCTGAAAA
This sequence comes from Bacteroidia bacterium, assembly GCA_043778625.1. Classification (GTDB taxonomy): domain Bacteria; phylum Bacteroidota; class Bacteroidia; order UBA4408; family UBA4408; genus JACMRI01. The sequence continues at coordinate 23,274 of JAYWFU010000128.1, forward strand.
GATTGATTTCAAAATCAGAAAATACAATCAAGTGGGTTATTTATTTAATTTTTTAAACAAATTAGATGATGTTGTATTTGTAAAAAATGAATTGTATTTTGAAGAAGATGCTAAAAGAATTTTCGGTGGTGAACTAAAAGAAGAAAGAAAATTAAGAGATCCATATCTACATAGATTGTATAAGATTCAACTGCAAGAAGAAAGTGTACTTAATTTAGGTGATACTAAGTGTATGGTTGAAAGACTAGCTTATCCAATCCTTATTGCAAGTCATATCAAACCTTTTATAAAATGTGATGTAAACGAAGCGTATGATGTAAATAATGGAATTCTCCTAAGTAGAAATATTGATACTCTTTTTGATTTAGGCTATATAACATTTAATGATAACGGTGGAATTATTTTCGCAACTCATTTAAAACAAGATGTAAAAGATTTTATTGCAAATTATTCATTAGATAATAGATTTATTAATGCTAAAAGAATCGAATACTTGGAATATCACAGAACCGAGGTTTTTGAAAAAAAACATCAGTGTGCTTAGATAGATTATAATCAATAGTAAAGTTGTTTACTATAAATTAAATCCTACAATTTAAAAAACATCGATCCTTAATATAAAAGTATTCAACTTTATCTTTGTTCTAAAACAAACAACAAAGGCAATAGCATTCCAATAATGAAAGCTGCTGATTTGTATCAAAAAAAATAACCCCACCCCATGCATAAATCAGGATTTGTAAACATTATAGGAAGCCCCAACGTGGGCAAATCAACGCTAATGAACCTACTGGTAGGCGAGCGCTTGAGCATTATTACTAGCAAGGCACAAACTACCCGCCATCGTATTAAGGGTATTGTTAATGGCGATGACCATCAAATAATATATTCCGATACTCCCGGTGTACTAAAACCTGCCTACAAGCTACACGACGCTATGCTAGGCTTTGTAAACGAAGCCTTTAGCGATGCCGATGTATTGCTAGTAGTGGTAGATGCCACCGAAGAAAAAATAAATAACGACGATGTATTTGAAAAAATATTAAAAACAAAAACACCCATGTTGTTGCTTTTAAATAAAATAGACGAGTTTAAAACACAAGACGAGCTAAACGACCGTGTACAGTACTGGAAAGACCTCATACCCAACGCGGAGGTAATTCCGTTTTCGGCATTAAATAAATTTAATATCGACCACATACAAAAACGTATCGTGGAATTATTGCCCGAAAACCCACCATTTTACCCTAAAGACCAACTTACGGATAAGAGCGAACGTTTTTTTGTAGAAGAAAAAATACGCGAAAAAATATTACTCTACTACGAAAAAGAAATACCGTATTCGGTGGAGATTAAAGTAACAGAATTTAAAGAACTGCCCGAAATTATTAGAATAAGCACCGACATATACGTAATGCGCGAATCGCAAAAAGGCATAATTATAGGACCTGGAGCAGTAGCTATAAAACGTGTAGGTACAGCGGCACGTAAGGATTTAGAAATATTTTTTCAGAAAAAAATATTCCTCGAAACTTTTGTAAAAGTGAAAAAAGACTGGCGCAACGACGACAACCAACTCCAACGCTTTGGCTACCGATAGTTTACTGAGCCTGTCGAAGTAAATTGTCAATGAATAATATACAATTGACAACAAATATCAAATACGAATATCAAGTAGATACTTAAAATACGAATTAACATAATCACATTAAAACATTCACGCCTCGCAGTTCCCCTCCTTTGGAGGAGGGGTGCCCTTTAGGGCGGGGTGGTGGCAAACTCAAAACTAACCAAAATGAAAAAATCCGATATAACCTTTAGCGTAGAACTCGACGAAACCAAAATGCCCATTAACATTGAGTGGCAAGCCACCGATGCAGGCCAAACCACCAACAACTGCAAAGCCATGATGCTGAGCATGTGGGACAGAGCCGAAGAAAACACCATGCGTATTGACCTTTGGACAAAAGATATGAAAGTAGATGAAATGAAACTGTTTTTTCATCAAACCTTTGTATCAATGATTAATACGCTAGAGCGTGCCACTGGCGCAGATAACACCATACTCGAAATGCGAGAGTATGCCAAGCATTTAGCCACCGAAATGAAATTAATTAAATAAATACATTAATTAGTTGCATATATCTAAAATAATTACTTATTTAGTGGTAATAATAAAAAACAATTCATAACATGAAAATATATACTAAAATATCGGTAGTAGCATTATTAGTAGCACCAGTTATGGTACACGCACAAACCGATGCTATATTTTATAGTAATGGTGCAACCATAGGTATTACACCATCGGGCAGTACTACAATTATGGCCATTAATGGTAAAATGACGTTGGATAACAATACGCAGTTTATTAACGACGGACAAATTGAAATTAAAAACAGTGTAAACTCCGCACCGTTTAGTGATTCAGGCAATGTGGAAATATTTACAGGAAGTACCGCACAAGGTAACGGAACGTATATGATAGGGCAAGATTGGTATAACAATGCTAATTTTATTGCCAACTCAAGCGAAGTACAAATGGTAAACGGTACTCAAAAAATTAAAGGTTCGGCTATTACCACCTTTCACAACCTAACGTTTGTTACTGGTGCAGTAAACACGCAGGAGCAACACGCCAAAATTGATGCAACAGGTGTATTTAAATTAAATACTACTGAACTTGCTACCCAAGGGAACTATATGCAAGTGCAAAACCCTGATGCAACGCTTGCAATGCAATATACTACAGGCTTTGTAAGTAGCATAGGGAAAGGTAAATTATATCGTGCTACTAACACCACTAACGCTTACGAATATCCAGTAGGAGTAGCAGGTACATTGCGCCCAGTACGTATGACTCCATCAGCCGTTACCGCAAGCGAATATGGCGTTGCTTTTGTGAACAATGATGCTACATTAAACGGTTACGATATAGCAATAAATGATTCAGCTAATTGTACGTTAAATAATAAATTTTACCACCGTATTAACAAAACAGGAACTGCCGTAATTGCCAATGTTGAAATTAACTACTTAACCGTTCCTGACGGAAGTTGGACAGGCATTAGCCACTGGAATGTGCCACAAGCAGCTAAGTGGAATGGCAAAGTATCAACACCAGATGCACAAGGTACTTACGGAGCGTATGCTAATGTTATGCGCACTGGATATGTTAGTTTCCAAGACTCGTCGTTACAAAACAGCGATCCATTTGTATTAGGTATTCAAAAACCATTACAACCTTTATTAGCAGGGCCTCCAGCTAAATGCGGTAGCGAGGTGTTTTTAACATTTATTGCTAATGGTACTCAAAACAACTCTAACTATATTTGGACACTACCTAATGGGGTTCAATTTGTGGGTAGTAACACAAACAATGACACTATTGTTACTAATTGGACAAATGCTACATCGGGTATTGTTATGGTAAGTGAGAGTTTTGGTACATGTATATCCGACACTGCCAAAACACTTATTAATTCGTACGCTGCACCAGTGGCTGCAATTGATACTATAAATATTGGTACAATAAGTGACATTTATTCGTTTAGAGATAGTTCAAAGGTAGCTCTGCCTGAAGAAATTAATCAATGGAAATGGACTTTTAGTGATGGTGATGCTAACTCAACTATAAAAAATCCTAGCCATATATTTACACAAGCGGGTAGTTTCCCTGTAACATTAATAGTAACTACCAAAAACGGTTGTAAAGATACCACTATAACTACTATCGTAATTAAAGAGGGAATTAAATATACCAACGTGTTTTCGCCTAACGGAGATGGTAATAACGATATATTTGCATTCCCTAGTATTGGCTTAGATGATGATTATAGTTTACAAATATTTAACCGCTGGGGCTTACTAATATTTGAAACTACTGGTAAAAACGTAGGATGGGATGGCCGTACACTAGCTGGTAAGCCAGTAGCTGACGGTACTTACTACTATGTGTTACAAGCTAAGTCAGCTACTAAAAACTACGATAATAAGGGAATAATAACTGTAATGAAATAATACAAATTTTATTAAACATACAAAAAAGGCTAAACATTGTTTGTTTAGCCTTTTTTATTTTTAGCACTTTATTTTTTTGAATGATTACACCCAAAAAATTTGCAGTTTATAAATCGTCGGCAGGTGCAGGCAAAACATTTACGCTAGTAAAAGAGTACTTGTGTCTGTGTGTAAATACCACTCGTGAAGACTACTACCGTACCATACTAGCCATAACTTTTACTAATAAAGCCGCAGGCGAAATGCGTGAACGAGTACTAAGTGTACTTAATGCGTGGAGTAATAATAGCAATGATAATGCTAGTGCATTTGTAATGTTGGACATTGTGAGTGCGCAACTAAACCTTACACCGCAGGTTATACAAGCACGTGCGCAGCGGGTATATACGCACATGCTGCATCATTATGGCGATATTAGTATTAAAACCATTGATAAATTTACTACGCAGGTAATACGCACATTTGCAAGCGATTTGGGTATGCCAGCCCACTTTCAGTTAGCGGTAGATACCCACGAACCATTGCAGTATGCAGTGCAGGAGTTGTTATCAAAGGCGGGCGAAGACACCGTGCTATCGGACGTTATATTAAACTATGTAATGCACCAGTTAGATGACGACAAAGATTATAAACTCCACGAGGTGTTGTACCGCGCAGGCCGCTTGGTGTTTGACGAAAAGCACTTTGACATATTACGTAAAACGCACCACGTAACACTCGAAGAATATTTAACACAACAAAAATCGCTTACAAAAGAGTTAGCTACAATAGCCGAAAATACTAAAGTAATAGCAAAACAGTTAATGCAACTAGTGCAACAAAATGCACTAACGGTAGATGATTTTACGAACGGAAAATCAGGGCCTGTGGGGCAGGTAGATAAACTATTGAAAGAAAAATTTACAATAGCCAGCTATGAATTTTTGGATAAGGCGGGAGTTAAAAAAGCCATAGCCGAAAATGCTTGGTACGCCAAAGCTAAAGCCAAAGAAGTAGGCGTAAGCATTGACGCCATTGCTCCTGAACTTAATGCACTGTTGAGTAAATTATACGCCTTAATGGAAAACGACCGAGGTACGTTTACGTTAATGAAATTAGTCATTGATAATTTTTATGCATTTATATTACTTACCGAAATTGATAAATTAGTACAGCAATACAAGGACGAAAACAATACAGCCTTGCTTGCCGAGTTTAATAATGCCATAGCGCAAGTAATAGCGCAAGAGCCTGCACCGTTTATTTACGAACGCTTAGGCGAACGTTATAATCATTTTTTAATTGACGAATTTCAGGATACTTCTACCCTACAATTTATTAATTTGTTGCCGTTGTTGGATAATAGCTTAGCGCAGGGGCACCGCAACTTATTGGTGGGCGATGCCAAACAATCAATTTATCGGTTTAGAGGTGGAGAAGCATCGTTAATAAGTAACTTGCCCAACCTTAATGTAGATAACGACAACGAGCTGTTTACGGCTTACAAGCATACGTTGCATCGCAATTTCGAGGACAATGTATTAAACAGTAATTATAGGTCGAAGCGAGAGGTTATAGAATTTAACAACTATTTTTTTGAAGCGGCCAAACCGTACCTACACCCTACGGTAGCTAATTATTACACACAGCACGCACAGTTATTTAACCCAGAAAACACTGGAGGCTACGTACACGTGCAGTTAGCCAACTACGAAAAGGTAGAGGACTATAATAACTTAGCTTGCGAGTTTTTAGTGCAAAAAATACACGAATGTGTGGCTAATGGTTATAGCTACGGAGATGTTGCTATACTGGTGCGCAATAACGGCGACGGGGCTTTGCTGGCAGAGTACCTTAAAACACAACAGATAAATGTGCTAAGCGACGATGCCTTATGGTTGGGTAAAAATGTAACCTTAAAGTTTATACTTAATATGTGCGCCCTAATTACTAATGCTGATGATAAGCAGGCGGCACATGCAGTATTAAATTATTTATACAAAACTAACGATGTGCTGGAAGTTCAATATTTACAGCTCCTGCAAGAGTTACGTACCACTAAACCTACCCAAGTTATTGCCCAACTACACGCTAACCTAAACTTTGATACGTTGCAAGCCCTTAGCTTATATGATGCCGTGCAGTACATTGTAGTATTATTTAAGTTAATGGAGCGTGCGCCTAATTATGTACTATCGTTTTTAAACAGTGTGTGGGCACGCACTATTGATGGGCAAGATAGCTGGGCTAACTACTTGGAATACTGGCATAGCAAGGGTTTTAAGCAATCGGTTAGCCAAGCTAATGCAGGTAATGCAGTACGTGTGCTAACTATACACAAATCAAAAGGGTTGGAATTTCCGGTAGTAATAATTCCAAAAATTAGTGCCGATTATAAGTTTAATAGAAGTGAAGTTGTTGATGTAACTATGCTAAACACCAATGCTAGCATGGGTTTGGTAACTATTAACAAAAAACTCGAAACAACTTTGCTCAACGATTTGTATCAAAACGAAGCCATAAGCCTGCAGGCCGATGAACTAAATACATTATACGTAGCCCTAACTCGCCCTGTACATAGGCTATACATGCAATGTGGTAGTAAAATTGTAAAAAAAGAAAGTACCGAAAAAGATACCTGCGAAACTATTACTGCTATAATTAAGCAGGTTATAACCTCAGCGACAGACTATGACGCTGAACTAAATTGCTACGTACACGGTACAATTACAGACTTCACGCAAAAAAAAACACCACAAAAAACTCGTGAGTTTAATGTAGATGTAAACGAAAAAATATGGTTTAACGAACTAAGTATTGGTAAAAAATTTACCCTAACAGCTATTAGTAATAACGAGTTAGACAAAAAAAATTACGGTATAGCACTACACGCACTACTAGCACAAATAACTACTATTAACGACCTACCTAACCTATTACAACAACAGCTACTAAACGGCGACATATCCCCACCCGTAGCCGAAAGCATAACTAACGATATACAACAGCTATGGCAAAGTAGCTGTGTTGATGAATGGAAAAATAACCCCATAGCCATAACCAACGAACAAAACATACTTACCCACTTAGGAGAGCTACTACGTCCCGACAAAGTTATTGAATGCACTAACGAGGTGTGGGTATATGATTTTAAAACAGGCGAACAAAGCACTACCCACGCACAACAAATAATTACCTACGTTGATGCACTGCAACAACTGTATACTAAGCCAGTGCGGGGTAAATTAATATACCTAGGGCAGGGAATAACTACTGCAATAGTAGTAGCGTAAAACTATTACTATAAATTAGATTACTAATTTGCAATTAAAAGTGATACCCAACGCCAATGCTAATACCTGTGGCTTTGGCTTTGTAGGTACCATAAAAATTGGATTCGGCACTACCGCCTGTGCGTGCTAAGGCATCAACATACAATAAGGCGCAATCAATACTTAGTTTTTTGCCTGGTTTGTAACTAGCACCAGCGGTTAGCCCTATTTTATTACCATCAGGGGTTTCGGGAGATAAAAAATTATTTTGTACTGGGCTTACATCGTAGTAAGTACCTGCACGTAGCGTAATGTGCTCGTTAAGCAAGTAGCTTGCTCCTACACGATAGGTATAGCTTCCTTTCCATTTTTTGCCTTGATGCGTATCTTTTAATTTACCCGTATTTGTTTCAAAATCAATAATTAAGCTATCGTAGCTACTCCAATCAGCAAACACTACATCGGTAGCTAATGTTAATTTATTGTTGTGTTTGTAACTAACTCCAACGGTAAATACATCAGGTAAGTTAAGTTGTGTGGTAAAATTATTAGTAGCCGGAAAATAAGGAGCTACATAACTAGGCGTAGTAAATGTAGATGTACCCGCTTTAACCTTGGCAGTTACTCGTGAGCGATAATTCATACCAAAATTCCATTTGTCAGTAAGGTTTACAAATATCCCCACGTTTATACCACTACCCTTGGCTTTGCCTGTAAGAGCGGCTTGCCCAAAGTTACCCAACGAATCAGCTAGAGGTATTGCTTTTTTTAATTCAAAATCGCCAGTGGCTATAACATAACCTAGACCTATACCAAAGTACTTACCTATTTGGTACGACACTGTTGGTTGATAAAAAATTGTTTTTAATTTTATCTCTTGTATCACAGCACTCCCTGCCCAAGTATTATCCCACTGCAGGTGGCTACCAAAGGGTGTATATACTGCCAGACCTATGTTTAACGGCACATTTTTTATGGGCTGATAACTTACATATAAATTAATGGGCGTACCTAAATGTGGTGTATTACGTGCTGAATAACTACCATTAATATATTGCACATTGGGGTTGATAAATGTGCCTGCCATTGCAAACCTAAAGCGTGCACTATCAGCAAAACTTGTTGCACCAGGGTTAAAAAACAGTGCGCTGGCATCAGTAGCTAAGCCTGTACCTACGTGCCCCATACCTAGTTGCTTAGTGCCTTGTGCGTTAAGTTGAAATCCACCTGCAGTGGCTGTACTGCTGTGCAAGAATAATACACCCGCTATTATAATGGTTAGTTTATTAATTGTTGTCATACTGGCAAATGTACAATTTTTATTTATTGAAAAAAGTGAGTATTACAAATGAATACCCTAATTACAGTTATGGCAATAACCGATGTAAACGTGCTAGTGTAGGACCAAGGTGGAGTATAAAAAATAATTCTTTTTTGTTGCGCCAACTTTTGGTTGTGGTGGGTATTTTTGGTAAATATTCATTAACTACTTTGTTTACCTCCTTGCGCGAATAGTAACCCGAACCTTGCATCCAATAAATAAAAGTTTTAAGTACTTCGGATTCGTAGTGGCTATACATTTTTGGGTCAATATTTAGCCGTGTAAATGGCAAGTGATTGCGCCACTTGTCGGCCACCATTAACGCATTTATATACCAGTTTTTATTAATAGTACCTTGTTGCAAATGCTCCACCAATATATCAAACACTACCACTACACGTTGGCTTTGATTTACCTGTAATGAAATATCAGTATCGTAGCAATGAAAGCCCTTAAAAAGTGTGTTATCAAATTTTACTAAACCTAAGTCGTATAATAGTCTTCGCACTGCAAAAAACAATCCGTCTACTACCGATGCGCTTACTACATTTTCGCCAGTAGGGTTGTTGTAATCACGAGTAATAATACGTTCTTCAGTTTGGCTTATAATAGTGTGGTACGGCTGGTTAGACACGCCATTAGTCCAATGTTGAATATTATTTACCAAGTGGTCGTTAGCAATAGTGTTTGACCACCATGCCGATGGACTTTTAGGAAACATTGTTGCGCCTATAACCCCTACTAATCCTATTGATTTATCGTTAAAATGAGCTACTAAATTTTTGCCCCAATCTTGGGTATGAAACAAAATATCCTCGTGGGTGTAGCACACAATGCCAAATTGTGCTTTTTCAAAACCAATATTATAGGCCTCGAATATTGAATATTTATTAGTGGTATTATCTATTTTAATAAGCTCGTAAGGCACGCCAATAGTGGCTGCTATAGCCGCCGTTACCTGTGCATAGTAAGTAGGATTAGTAGAGCAAATAACTATTGAAATCATGTGGTGCGGATAATTTATTTATCAAATACTACTATTTTGTTAGTTAGGCGTGGATCAAAATCAATACAGTTATCTTCAATGGGCAAATAGGCGCATTTAGTTAGTGCGTGTAAATGTAGTGTATCGCTAGTTGTTATTGCTATTGATGAAGCTCGCTCTTTTTTTTGCAATTGTTGTGCTTGCATATTTGCTAAGTCGGGTATAAAAAACTTAGTTACTGCAACAGCGCATACTCCTATGCTTACTAGGGTGTACCCCATTATTAGATTATTGTTTTTTAAATTATACTTATCAATTATGTAATATAAAAAAGTAAAAATAGTTGCTGTTTTTAAAAAATAAATAAACACGTAGGTTCTACTAGGGCCTGGCCCGTTCATGATAAGTGTCATTAAAAAAACATGGCTAATTAAAACAATAATGAGTGCGCTAAGTGAGTATATAAATAATTTGCGCATAGGTACATTAGTAAGTTGATAGTTATTAAATAGTATAAAATAACTACAACAAATTAAGGTTGAAAAAAATGACGACTTAACTAAATGTACTTTAATCATATACAGCATTCCTCCAGCAAAACATTTCCAAAAAAACAAGCTCGTTACCTTGTGTAGTAGCGCACTACCATTTAGTGTAACCCCTGTGGTTAGCGCACGTTTGGCGTTACCAGGGGCTTTTAAATAAATTAATAATCCAACTAGTAAAACACTTATTATTAAAATGTAAACAGTAGTATTACTATTATTACTTGTAATTAAATTAATTAACAATACTAACGTAATAAGCAATAGTACATAAAGGGTGTAGTTTAACCTAAAGCCCGCAAACAAAAATAAGAGTAGTAACCCTATAACTACTTGCGAATTATTAGGTTGAAAGCATAGATACAAACCCAACAATAAAAAACACATACTAAGCACATACGAGTAGCTGCCTGTAAGCCATACAAACCCTGAGCTAGCAACTTCGGTATCGCCATAAAATAGAGCTAAAAAACTAAGCGCAGCTATGGCAAATAATTTTAAATGGTCATTTTTTGTAATTTGCTTAAGCTGACTAATTATAAACCTATTAAACAAATAAAGTGCTGTAATTGTAAGTACAATTAATGTAACTGAATATGTAAACAAAGTACCAGTGTTCCAGTACAATGCTAACATATACGATACAATTATTTGAGTATAAGAACCTTCCCAATTATTGTAAATGTGAGAGAAATACTGACCAAAGTTTAATTTATTAATTAAATCAACGGCACAAATATCATCACATATTTTAGTGTTATAATAACTAACACTACCAATATATAACGTTAGCATTGCTAGCATTACACCTATTGATATTTTGTAAAAAGTAAAGCGCATCTGTATTTATTTTAGTGTAGTAAACATAGTTTCCCAGTGCTTAACTTGGTTACTTACATCAAATTCGTTGGCACGTGCCTTGGCCTGTGCAGCATCAAATACAAATGTTGGCGAAGCCACTAATTGCATGGCTTGTGCCAAATCGGCTACATTCCACGAATGTACAATAGTACCAATGTTGGGCGTTATAATTTCGGCCACGCCACCCGCATTAAAACTTACTACGGGCTTACCCAATGCTAGTGCCTCTACTACTACCATTCCAAAGGGCTCTTCGCGGGAGGTGAGTACAAAGCCGTCCATTATATTCATGTAGTTATAATAATCAGCATCAGTTTTTTTGCCTAAAAAAAACACGTTGTTTAATTGCATAGTTTCAATTTCGCGTTCAATGGTTAAATCCATACCCGTGCTACTATTGTTGCCCAACCACACTAATGCTGCGTTTTGTTGTTGTAATAGTTGCCCTAACTCAGGCACCATATCCACTCCCTTACGAATACTTGACGAGCCTGACATTAACCACACAAAACTAAAACGCTCCAACCCTAATTGTTTTTTTAGTTGTAACGATTTTGCACTATCTACTTTTATTTTACTAACATCAATACACTCGTACTGTAAGGCAATGTTGGTTGCACCTAAAGTTTGTAGCTTTTTATACACTGCCTGGCTATCGGCAATACATAATGCAGAGTAATTAATTGCTAACTGTAATTGTTGCTTGCTTACCAAGCTATAATCAGTAGTAAGCTCGTGGAAGTGTGTAATAACGGGTATGTTGTGTTGTTGTGCTAGTGCTAACTTATCAGTCATTAGTACTGTATTTAAATACCAATAGTTAGGTTTAAATTTATTATGTAGGGTTAGTAAATTATTGTTGTAACTATTAATACCAAGTGTGCGTGCTAGTATTGCTTTAGCACGTTGCCATTTGTTAGGATATTTTAATGTAACGTAAGTGGGTATGTATGTAGGCATTAGGGGCAGTAATGCTCCGTTGCATTCCGATACTAAGCAAGGCGTTATTATGGCTTTATTAACAGCACTAAGCATGTACCACAAAAACATTTCGGAGCCTGTACGCCCTGCATAAGGGGTAAAAAATAAAATACGTTTAGGTGTTGCGCTTAACATCGTTTCCACTTGTAATAATTGAAAATTTATGTTTGAATTTTAAAAATGGGGTTTCAAAATAAGAGTAGGATAATTGTGCTAAAGCTATTGTAATAATAAATGTAACAACAAATGTAACACCCACAGTAGCATAACCATTATTTAAAGTTAAGTAACGCTGAAAGTACACATCAGTAATGTGCAGCACAAATGAATGTATCATGTACAGGCCGTAGGATAACTTGCCTAGATGATTAAAAAAAACATTTTCGAGACTTAATAAGCTATTTTTATTTGATGCTAAATTTAAAATTATGCTCCCAAATAATACACTAAATACTGTATGATAGATTAATGGTAGTTTGAAACTAGTGGCCACCAGCACTAAAATAATTGCATACGCTATGTATTGAGCCGCTGTACTATACACTACCGTTAATAGTTTGTGTTGTGTAAATAATAAATAGGCAAATAGCCCGCCTACGGCCATACAATCAATACGGAAAGCATTTGAAAAATCGAATAAAAACTGAAACACACTTACACCATGCCAATTATAGGCAGGGTAATGAAGTATAACATATAACAATAGCCCTCTAATAGCTATAAAAACTAGGGGTGTAATGCACAGGTAGTAAATAATATTAGTGCGAAAATACTTAAGTAACCAAGGGTAAAATAAGTAAAATTGCTCCTCCGAACCTACTGACCATAACTGCATAGGAAACCCACCCGATGCAAATATAGTATGCGCCACATTAGGCAAAAAAAACAGATATAAAGCTAATTGTAGTTTAAAAAAATCAGGGCTTAACTCGTGCGAAAAATGACCATATAAAAGATATACTGCAAGTATTAAAAAGTATAATGGCCATATACGAAGCAGGCGTCGCACATAAAACTTTTTAATATCAATGGTATTAATTTGTTGGTGTTCGGAGAGTAATAAATAGGTAATTAAAAATCCGCTCAGTACAAAAAACAAGGTAACTCCAGTTCCGCCTAATGTTTGTAAAAAAGAATTTTTAAGTACAAAACCAGTATCTCTTACACACTTAATGTGAGGAAAATGATGAATAAAAACAAGCGCTGCGGCTATAAATCGTAAGCCATTTAACGACGGAAAATATACGGTATTGCTTAGTTTTTGCATTAATTATTTTTTAACTAATTTAATAATTAACGATTTGTTGGGTACGTAATCAATGTAATAATCTAACAACTGACTACGATTAAGGCTTATGAAGTTTATCATAAACTCGTGTAGTTTTTCGGTAGTTAGATAACTGTGAGCTAATAATGTAGGGTAGTTTGAAATAATTTTATTTTTAATGATTTGTGTGAGCAATGAATTTTTAATTTTAAACGAAGTGCTATTTTCACTTAATGCTAAAGGCTGTAAGTAATTCAATTGTAATGCTGTGTTTGATTTTAAATTAAAAAAAGCGGTATATATACCATTGAAGCCCGTTATAGATAAAAACTCCTTGGGAGTAAACACTATTTTTTCTAACGCATCGTACGCTTCAGTCATACAAAGTCGGTTAGTGTATTTAGCGAGCGCTCCAGCACCATCAATATTACGTTTAATAGTTGTGGTAGCGTGTGTGTATTGTAGTAAATGTGTGTACCACGTAGTGGGCACGTTGGCATAGCTTACAGGGTGGTATTGGTGTAGGCTTACATACTGTTGGTGGTTTAGGTAAGTTTGTGTAAGCCCTGTTGCATTTAATCTATTGCAAAAATCATCGTCCTCCAGCCCCCAGCCTTGATAGTATTCGTCGTAGCCATTGATGTTTTCAAAATCTTTTTTACTCGCAATAACTAACCCTGTTGATAGCCCCGAATTACTTAATTGCGCACTATTATCAACCGCCCAGTTATAGTGTTCAATAGCATAGTTTTGTGGTAAGTACAAGCATTTGTAATTGTAGTAACGGTTATCAAAATTTAGTGTAGCTATTTGCTGTAAAAAATTAGGGGCAAATAGTAAATCCACATCTACTATCATAATAGTGTTTCCTTTGGCTATGTTCACCCCTACATTTATAGCGTATGATTTATTCCAAATTAAGCCACAAGTGTTTAAATAAATGTAAGTGCAAAAGTTATATTTACTCGCTAACTCATTTATTTGTGAGCTTATTAAAACATCACTACCATTATCAACTAACACTACTTCAAAGTTAGTGTGTGTTTGTGCTGCCAACGAATTAAGGCAGTTAGTAACACGCACTACATCTCTGTTACGATAGGGTATAATTAATGACAGCATTTTTATTTAAAAATAGATTTGAGTATAAACTTAACATTAAAACCTACCCCCATAGCGCACATAGGCACATTGTTATTAGGTAATAGTAATGCAATATCTTTTATTTTATACGTTGTAATTCTATGCACATACGTACGCCAAATATCTTGCAAAAAATTATAAAATAATGCGCTATCATAAATTTGTGATGTAGTGTTGGCAACATGTAATTGTGCTAATAATTGTTTGAGTTGTTTAAGTTCGCTACTGGTTATTGAAGTTGCTTTTTTAGTTAAAAACAATAGTATAAAATCAGTATCAACTACTAATTCATTTAAGTTTATTAGCTTTTGTAATTGGCGCAAACGTATATTATTAGCACATTGCAACTGCTTATTATTTTGTATTTGCGATACTTGCGCATGATGTATGCGGTAGTGTAACAAAACTTCGGGTAGGTTTTCTATTGCCCCTATTTGTAGTATGCGTGTCCATAAGTCGTAGTCTTCGGCAGGTTCAAAATTTTTATCATAACTTAAATTAAATCTGTTGAAAACGCTTGCACGCATCATTACCGAAGGGTGCGCCAAGGGGCTATTAGTTAGCGCAAATAATTTTACTTCGTTAGCAGTTATAGGCACATTTGGTGTAATGTTTGGCGCATCAATAATATTATAATTACTACCTAGTGCAAGCACGTTAGTATTAGCTTGCAAGTAATTATATTGTTTTTCAAATCGGGTAGTTACACATACGTCGTCAGCATCCATACGTGCTATATAATTTCCTTTGCACAAGGGGATAGTATTTATTAAACTGTTTACATAGCCAGTATTTACTGGTTTTGCAATCAATTTAATTCTGGGGTCGGTATATTTTTTTATTAGTGCAAGGCTGTTGTCAGTGGAGCAATCGTCAATAATAAATAATTCAAAATCAGTAAATGTTTGGTTCAGTACACTATCAATAGCCTCGCATAAATATTGCGCTCCATTGTAAACAGGTAGTATTACTGATATTGTGGGCGATTCGTGCATTATAAACTTATCCAATCACTTGGAATAATATGTACCGCCTCTTTGTTTTTTTCAACATCAGCAAACCATTGTTTAGGTGCTACTACTATTTTGCTTGGGTTAGTATTAAGCCAAGCTCCCCACCAACTAAAAGTACTATTGGCTAGTATGTTATGGTTGCAGGCGCTCATCAATCGCAAATCTTCGTAATCGGTTTTGGCGTCGTTGGCATCAATAAACACTGTAGTATAGTTAAGTACTATGTTTTGTTTAGCCCAAGCTACATCGTCCGAAAACACGTAAAAGGTAGGAGTAGTATTGCATTGTTCAACAATGTATTCTACAGCCTTTTGGTAATAGTTAAGTGATGCCGTGCCGTGCACTGCATTCACTCTATCCACACTTACAAAGTTACCACGGCGTACGTGTAAGCTTACCGCATTGGTAGTGTTAGCAATACTTTCAAGTATTTGAGCATTGTAGTGCGATGGTGGAATTGTAACCGTAAATTCAGCTAATAAAGCGGTACGTAGGTCTTTAAAATAGTGCTCGCATTGCCAATATCCTACATAATAACAGTTGCTACCTGCGTTTAAATAAGTAGCATCGTACAGTAAATTGCGCTCCTCAATAATTATTGGAGTAGTAGTAAAAATAGCTTGTTTAAAGCGTTGCCAACGGCTATAATTACGTTGTTTTAATTGTTGTATTTCGGTAGTAGTAGCAATGGGTGCGCTCAAGTTTAATGGTGCTAAACTGTATTCGTGCCACTCGTAAGTAGCAAAAAAATTAATGTCGAGTTTAAGCGGCACGTTATGTTTAGTAGCTAAGGCATATCCCATAGCGTACTGAAACAATTGATTGCCTAAGCCCCCAGTAAGTTGTACTATAACCATTGTTTAATATTTATACAAACAACTTGCTATAGTTTGCAAATCGGTTTCGGTTAGTTCGGGGTAATTTCCACAATAAAAACCGTTGGTGTGTATAAAGTCGGTGTTAGGCATATCGTATTTATCAACCACATATTTATCGTAAAACGGTTGGCGTTGCATATTGCCAGCAATCATTGGTCTAATTTCGATACCTGCTCCCGAAAAGCGCGCCAAATAATGCTCGCGAAGCTCTGGAGTTTTGCACACAATAGGAAACGCAAACGTAGATAGGCAAGTAATATGGTCGTGTTTGAGTATAATTAAATCGTCGTTGTCCATCATTATTTGCTCCAATGCTAAATAATTAGCCTCACGAGTTTTAATGTTTGATTCTAAAAACTGCATTTGATATATGCCCAAGAAGCCTGTTATTTCGGTAGGACGAAAATTAAAACCTAAATCATAAAACGTATATTTTGCTTCAAACTCCGATTTAACATCGTGTTTCTTACGCCACTTGTATTGTTGTTGCGCAGTTAAATTTCTGTCCCAACCGTTAGCACGTGTAATACGCAACATCTCTGCGAAATCTTCGTCATCAGTACACACCATACCTCCCTCAATAGTACTCATGTGGTGCGCCACAAAAAACGAAAAACTTGCCCCAAGCCCAAACGTACCCGCTTTGCCTGATGGTAATTCAGTACCTAACGATTCGCAATTATCTTCAATTAAAATAATATTTTTAGCAACACAAATTTCCTTAATACGATTTATATCGCCCGTAAAACCAAGTACATTAGTTAAGAACAATGCTTTTAAATCAGTCTGTGCTAGGCGTTCCTCTAAGTTCCACGACATTACGTTGAGTGTATTTACATCGCAATCTAACGCTACGGGTACTAATCCTAACTGAATAATGGGCATAGTATTAGTGCTCCAAGTAAGTGCCGAAAATCCAACCTTATCGCCTACATTTAGTTTACCTAAGTTTTTTAATGCTTGTAACATTGCTAAATTAGCGCTACCGCCGCTATTAAACAATACTGCTTCTTTACTACCTTGATAGGCCGCAAATTTTTTTTCAAACGCTGCGCATTGCACGTCCATACTCAAGCGGTCGGTTTTTAATATAAATTCGGCTAAGGCTTTTTTGGTTTCAAACTCGTTCAAAAAAGCGTTTTTCATTAATGGAATCATTATTCAATTTTTTTAATGTGTTATAAAAATACTATTTATTATATAATTATTTTAGTAGCATTATAAATGCTTATCATTTCGTCTACGCCCTGTTCAAGCGTAATACTTGGTTCAAAACCTAAGGCTTTCATTTTACTTACATCCATGCACTTACGCAACATTCCGTTGGGCTTGGCACTGTCCCAAATTAATTGACCAGTAAACCCTACTTTATGCGCTATCATTTCAGCAAGTTCTTTTATGCTTACATCAGTTCCCCAACCTATGTTTATAATATCAGGTGAGGTATAGTTTTCCAGCATAAATAGTATGGCGCGCGATAGGTCGTGCACGTGCATAAACTCACGGCGGGCAATGCCTGTGCCCCACAATGTTATTTCGGGTGCATTAGCTGCAGCTGCGTCAACAAAGCGTTTTACTAATGCTGATAGTACGTGCGAGTGCTCTAAATCAAACGAGTCGTTAGGACCATACAAGTTGCAAGGCATTAAGTTTATGCTCTTAAAATTGTATTGTTTATAATAACCCTCTAACATTTTTATGCCTGCAATTTTAGCAATGGCATAGCCCTCGTTTGTTGGCTCGAGCTGTCCTGTAAGTAGGTACTCCTCTTTCATTGGTTGCGGGCATTCTTTAGGGTAAATGCACGAACTACCTATAAACACAAACTGTTTGCAACCATTGCGATAGGCTGCATCTATCACATTGTTTTGTATCATTAAATTATCCCCAATAAACACTGCGGGGTTTTTAATATTAGCATTTATTCCTCCTACTTTTGCCGCAGCAAGTATTACTACAGCAGGCTGTTCTGTTGCAAAAAAAATATTTACCGCAGCTTGATTCCGCAGGTCAAGCTCCTTGCTAGTAGTGGTAACTATGTTAGTGTGTTGTTGTGTTGCAAGCTCGCTAAGTAGCGCTGTGCCTACCATACCACGATGCCCTGTAATGTATATTTTGGTATTATTATTCATAATGTAATTACTGTTTTAATTGCCAATTTTCCCACACAAACTCGTACTGGTAAGTAAGCGCGTGTGTTGTGCTTAATTGTGCCTGTAAGGCATTCATTTTTTCTTTAGCATTTTCGATTACAAAATCATGAAACTGTACCTGTATGTTTTTTATTTTAACCCTATTATTAGCATCTATAATGCTTTGTAATAGTTCGTATTCAGCACCTTCAATATTTAGTTTAGCTAAATCAATGTGGGTAATGTTTTGCTCAGCAATGAAGTCGTTAAATGATTTTATTTCAATTTCCACTTTATTATTTCCTTTACCATGTAATGAGGAGCTGTTGTCTTCTAACGTGATAAAAGCCTTGCTGCTAATAGCACCTAAGCCATAATTAAATACTTTAACTTTAGTATTATTACTAAAGCGTGCTTCAGCTATTGCGTAAAATTCTTTTATAGGTTCAAACACAAAAATGGTAGCGCCGTATTTGCAAAATAGCTCGCGTGCAAATTCGCCTTTATAACCGCCAATATCAAACACTACTGACTGTTCATTTAGGTCGTAATTTAAACGATGTGTTTCGTCGCCATTGGCTTTAAACCAAGGCGCACAGCGTTGTGCTTGTAATTGTTCATTAGCATCAATGGTAGGAGCCATCATACTATCTATCCAATACACTAATTTTAAAAGTATTCGTTTGAGTAGTGTTATCATTGGTTAATTATTTTTTTAATGCGATTAATAATTCGGGTACTAGCTTTTTTGTTGTGGATATGTTGCAACGCACTTTCGCTTTTAATTTCAACATCTTGCTTTGGTAAATTAGCATTCATTTGTTGTAAATGTCCAACTACCCAAGGAAAGAAATTAGTGTTATTTAACGCTTCAATTTTTGCGTTTTGTAATATCATTAGTTAGTTTCAGTGCTTTTTCCAATTTGGATTCATAAAAAACATACCTATTGATTTGGGCAGCTGCCTTGATGTCAATAATCCACCATCTGTTATTGTAAAAGTTAAGCAATCTTCAATATAATCAAATATTTCATGCCCAGTAGTATTTGCAGAAATAATACTCACGCTATATATCCCCGGAAACAAGCGTATATCGTGTAATTCAACCGTATAAGTTTCTTGGTTAGAGGTATGTACTATTTCTGTATTAGAGTCGCGCGCCATCATGTGAAACACTGGTGTTCCATCATTAGTTTTAATTTGTATGGCTAATTCCGATTTTAATTCGTTGGTGTTATTGTGTAACAAAAATTCAAAAATAAGTGTTTCGCCAATTGAAAAATCATTGCGTAGTTGGTGTGTATTGTCGTAAATTTTTAAGTGTTGAAACTGTATATTACCATTACCTGTGCGGGTTGTAGCGTTGTTAAAATAAATTTGAGCGGCAGTACTTTCGTTTACCGCAGTGTATTGCGTAATTATTTGGTCAATGCTTCCTATCGTTTTTATTTGTCCGTGTTCAAGCAATATACCTTGTGTACATAAGTTTTGTATCGCAGCCATATTGTGGCTTACAAATAGTACGGTGCGTCCTTGCGAGCTTACGTCCTTCATTTTGCCTAAGCATTTTTTTTGAAACTCTGCATCGCCCACTGCAAGCACTTCATCTACAATTAAAATTTCAGGCTCAAGATGGGCGGCTACCGCAAAACCTAAGCGCACCATCATACCCGATGAATAGCGTTTTACGGGAGTATCTAAGTATTTGGCTACACCACTAAAATCAACTATCTCGTCGAGTTTGCTAGTTATTTCGTGCTTACTCATGCCTAGTATTGCACCGTTCAAAAATATATTTTCTCGCCCTGATAAATCGGGGTGGAAGCCTGTACCTACCTCTAATAATGCTGCAATGCGGCCTCGTGCTTTTATTGTACCTGTAGTAGGTGTGGTTACTTGCGATAGTATTTTTAGTAATGTAGATTTACCCGCACCATTCTTGCCAATAATACCTAGTACTTCGCCTTGTTGTACTTCAAAATTAATGTTTTTGAGGCTCCACACATAGTCGCTACCGCCAGCTTGGTTACGGTGGTTGGCATCCCCCAGCTTTAAATAAGGGTCTTCTTTGCCACGCATGGTATGCCACCAACGATTAAGGTCGTGGCTTATTGTGCCTGTACCTAGCTGCCCTAAGCGATATTGCTTAGATACGTTTTCTACCTTTAATACTACTTTACTCATGCTACACGGTATCCATAAACGATTTTTCAACCCTATGGAATATCACTAATCCCACTAACAATAGCACTACTGTAATGCCCACGCTATACATTAAATGTGCGAAATTAAACTCTCCCACACCTAATAACGCGTACTTAAATGTTTCGATTATTGCAGTGATGGGATTTAATAATAAATACACCCGATACTGCACTGGCACTGTGGATAGTGGATACACCACAGGTGATGCGTACATTAATAATTGTATGCCAAAGGTGATTAAAAATTTAAGGTCGCGGTATTTGGTAGTGAGTGATGATATAATAATACCTAATGCCAAACCCAATAACGCTATTAAAATAATTAAAAACGGAACTAATACCAATGCGCTAGTAGGTGCAAATGATGCTCCTTTGGCCATGTAGTAAAAGTAAAACACTAAGAACAATGCAAACTGAATACCTAATTTAATAAGATTACTTACCGCTACTGATAACGGTACAATCATACGTGGAAAATATACTTTGCCAAACAAGTGTGCGTTGGCACTAAAGGTATCAGCCGTTTTGGTTAATGTGTCAGCAAAATAAGTCCATACTACTAATGCACTCATGTAAAACAAGGGTTTAGGAATACCGTTGGTACTAATACCTGCAAGGTTACCAAATATTACACTGAAGGTAAGGGTAGTAATAATAGGTTGCACCAAAAACCATAATGGCCCTAAGATGGTTTGCTTGTAAAACGCCACAAAATCGCGGCGTACAAACAATAGTAACAAATCACGATAATGCCATAACTGCCTTAGTTGCAAGTTATACCATTTGCTTTGCGGACGTATTACTATATCCCAATTATCGTTAGCCGTGTTCATGTACTTATTTTTCTGTATAATTTTAAATACGAATAATTGTATTTAATAGATTGATATAAAAAAACAAAAAACTTGTGGTTTTTCTCGCACTACTAGTCGTAGGTTATGCACCTATAATCGTTTATAACTTAGGTATTATTGGTATTAGGTTGTGTAGCATCAATGTAAGCCACACGGCTCAAGGGTTCGTAGGCATCGGTTTCGCCTAGTAATACTTGGTTTTGCCCAGCTACGGTACGGTGCGAATAATTGGCCAACAAACCAGTGCGCATACATATTGCATGCACCTTGGTTACATACTCAGCCGTGGCCATAAGTGCTGGCATAGGGCCAAATGGCTTGCCTTTAAAATCCATGTCTAACCCTGCAATAATAACACGCACACCATTGTTAGCAAGGGTATTACATACTTCCACAATGCCTTCGTCAAAAAATTGTGCTTCGTCAATACCCACCACATCTACATTGTTAGCTAATAGTAGTATTGCAGCAGCACTATCCACAGGTGTACTAGCTATGGAGTTAGCACTATGCGACACTACATCGGTAGCATGGTAGCGGGTGTCTAGCGTGGGTTTAAATATTTCTACTTTTTGTTTGGCGTATTGCGCCCTACGCATGCGACGGATGAGTTCCTCCGTTTTCCCCGAAAACATAGAGCCACAAATGACTTCCATCCACCCTACTTTTTTCCCTACTGAATTGTTAATACTATTTTCTAAAAACATATTTGCGCCTAACGTTGTTTTACTTAGTTTTATTGCCAACAATAATAAGGTATTGCACCTTTGTATCCGTTAGTTTTTATTAACATTTAATTCAATACTTTAAGTAGTACACCGCCAATGAACAACGAAAATTATCGCAAGGAATATTTGAATAATTTAATAGCTATTAATTCACTATCGGAAATATTAGCCGAGCAGGAAAACCCTGAATTTGCTATTGTAAATAAACTTAAAGAGCGCACCTTGCAGTTGTATCAAACCTTGGTAGCTATTGAGTTTGATGGTAAAAATACCCCCGCTCGTACTACTGCACGTGCCACCTACGAAACCCCACCAGTTATTGCACCACCAGTTACGGCTATAGAGCATAACAGTGCTTTTGTTGAAAACGCTACACCACCTAACCAATATTCTAACGCTGATTTAAACGAATTTAATACTGAAATAAACCAATTATTTACTGCACCACCAACTAACGAAATTGCCCCTGTTGTTACCTCTGTTATTGAGGAAGTTACTCCACCTGAGTTTACAGTTGTTGAACCTATTGTTGATGCTCCTACTATTGCCGAAGTTGTTGCACCAGTAGCCGTTTTAACACCTACGCCAACACAACTGCGCACACCGTTACAAAACTTTTTGGGGTTTAACGATAAGCTATTAATTCAACGTAATTTGTTTGATAACAACAACGCATCTCTTACTAATTTTATGACAGAAATTGATAACTGCGAAACCTCGCACAAAGCCATAGGGCTTATAAACGACTATAAAATAAAATTGAATTGGGATAAAGAAAGCGAGGCGTTTCATAGCTTAATAGGCTGTATCGAACAAAAATTTAGATAACCTGTTAATACCCACCATGCGTTTATTATTGATTATAGGTTGTTTTACGGTTACTTGCACACAGGCACAAGTACTTACACAGGCTCGTGTGTATATTGATAGCCTTACTGCGCCCCACCTACATGGGCGTGGTTATGTAAGTAATGGGGTAAATAAAGCGGCGGCCTATATTACACAACAATTTAAAATCATAGGTGCATTGCCTGCCAACGGCACTAGTTATGCACAACCATTTACAACATCGGTAAATACGTTCCCTAATGCTATGCAAGTACTATTGGGTACTGATACCTTGCAGGCGGGTAAGCATTACTTAATAAGCGGTTACAGCCACTCGGTACACGGTACGTTTCCGGTAGTGTACTTAGATAAAGAAACATTTTTTAGCAAAAAAAAGTATAAAAAGTTTTTGGACAGTGTTCCGTCTAGCTACTTTATGCTAATTAATGCCAACGAATACACGCCTGCAGAGCGTAAAAAGCTAGTACACGAGATTAATACGTACCGCTCGTTAGCTGAGGGTATAATTATACTTACTAACCAAAAACTAACCTGGGGAGGTAGTGAGTTTTTAACTACTACACCAATTATTATTATTGATAAAAATTTAACATCAACTATTACCCAAACCATTACTGTGGCTATTGATGCGGAGCTACAGCCTAACTTTACGTGCCAAAATATAGTGGCTAAGATTGAGGGCGAGCGCAAAGATTCTGCCATACTTATTAGTGCCCACTACGACCATTTGGGGCGCATGGGTAGCCAAACTTATTTTCCTGGGGCTAACGATAATGCAAGTGGTGTGGCTATGCTACTAAGTCTTGCAAAACATTACGCTACCCACAAACCCAAATATACTACTTACTTGGTAGCCTTTGCTGGCGAAGAAATTGGCTTGTTAGGATCAAAAGAATTTGTACAAAACTCAGTTATTAATTTAACAACTATTACACAAGTAATTAACCTTGATATATGTGGCACAGGCAACGAGGGTGTTACCATAGTTAATGCCGCCGCTTGCCCTACATTACTAGCACGTATGAATAATGTTAATACCGCCCGGCAGTTACTGCCCACTATTGCTGTGCGGGCTAATACCGCTAATAGCGACCATTACTGGTTTACCACTCTTGGCATACCCTCGGTATTTATATACACTTTAGGCGGAAGCAAAGCCTACCACGATATATTTGACACCAGTGCTAACCTAAGCCTAGCCAAGTTTGAACAACTGTTTGAATTACTATCTAAAAGCATACAGTAGTTAACAACATTAAAAAAAACAATCATGGGTGTTTGCGAATACTCGTATTTTATCTTGATTTAATAGTACTGCAAAAAAATCATCTATTTTGGGTTAAAACGTTAAGGTGTAACAAAGTCTTGTATTTATTAATTGAATACAGCACTTAAATTAACTGTATTTAAAAAAAATAGTAATTTCGTATTACTTTAAAACAAAAATAAATTATTTACTTTTTATATTAAAACCAAAAAAAACATGAGTACTACTACAACAGCACACGTTAGCATGTTCGAGCAAGTATTAGCTCGCTTTGATGTAGCCGCCAACCTTTTAAAGGTAGATGATCAAACAAAAGAAATATTACGTAACCCACAAAAAACAGTTATTGTAAGCCTACCTATAGTTATGGATAACGGTAAGGTACAGGTGTTTCAAGGGTATCGCATAGTACACTCTACATTATTAGGCCCTTCAAAAGGCGGTATCCGTTACGCAATGGACGTGGATATGGACGAAGTAAAAGCCCTATCGGCTTGGATGAGTTTTAAATGTGCTATTGCTAACCTGCCTTACGGTGGTGCTAAGGGTGGTGTAACCTGCGACCCACGCACCATGAGCCTTGGCGAGTTAGAGCGTTTAACACGTGCTTACACCCGCTCAATGGCCGATGTATTTGGGGTAGATAAAGATATTCCAGCACCAGACATGAACACCGGCGGACAGGAAATGGCGTGGATTGTTGATGAATTTGCACGTGTAATAGGCCATTTAGAACCGGGTGTTGTAACAGGCAAGCCTATTGCTATTGGTGGCTCTAAAGGCCGCGAAGAAGCTACTGGCCGTGGTGTTATGGTAGCTACACTTGCTGCTTTAGTTAAATTAGGATTAGATAAAAATAAAGTTACCGCTGCTGTACAAGGGTTTGGTAACGTAGGGCAAAATGCCGCAAAACTTATTGCCGCACAAGGTATTAAAATAGTAGCCGTAAGCGACCACACTGCTGCCTACTATTGCAAAGACGGTATCGACTTAAACAAAATAACTGAATACTGGGCTGGCAACAAACGTACACTTATTGGCTACAACGCACCCAACACAGTACTTATAACCAACGAAGAACTTATTGCCTGCGATGTTGATGTATTAGTCCCTGCCGCTACTGCCAACCAAATTACTGGCGAAAATGCACACTCCATAAAAGCAAAATTAATAGTAGAAGGTGCTAATGGCCCTACTACTGCTGATGCCGACCAAATATTAAATGATAAAAAAATAACAGTAGTACCCGATGTGTTAGCTAATGGCGGAGGAGTTACAGTATCGTATTTTGAATGGGTACAAAATCGTGCAGGGCATTATTGGTCATTAGATGAGGTAAATACTCGCCACGACGCAAGTATGACTGATGCTTTTAATCATGTATGGGAAGCAGCTACTGAGTTTAATACCTCAATGCGCTCAGGTGCATATATTACTGCATTAAAAAAATTAGACCAAGCAATTAAGTTAAAAGGTAAATACTAAACCTTAACTAATTTTACCGACTAAATAAAAAATGCTCCGTCAATAATTATTGACGGAGCATTTTTTTAAGTAAGTACATTATTTTTTTTTCACCACTTGTTTTTAATACATTATTTTTTTGACCTAGGCATATTGCTAATGAATAAACAGCGAGTAAATTCGCAGAATAAATTAAAAGACCATAGAACAAAAGTATCAAAGCCTATCCCTTTTGACTTTCAAGAGCAATTTAGTACCACTAACTAGTGCTTATATTATTTAGTGAAATTAAAGTAAAGTAATGGCTATAAGTACACTAAATGCAGTAACGAAAAGTGGTTAAAAGGCACAAAGGCGCACGATAGGCAATGTTCTAAATGTTGTTATTGCGAATCTACTACGGCAGACACTCTTTTTCACCAATTAAAGTTTGATTTAGTTAAAGTGTTTTACATTGTGTTTTTTGTAAGTACTAATAAAAAAGGCATTACGAGTACTGAACTAAGTAGGAAATTAGACTTACGCCAAAAAACGTGCTGGCTTTTTAAACGCAAAGTAATGAAGGCTATGGGAGGTAGTGGTAACTTTTCACTACAGGGTACCGCCGAGGTAGATAAAACCGTTGTTGGTGTGGCTGAAGAAGGCGTTAGAGGGCGTAAAAACGGCAAGAAAAAAAGGATAGTTATTGCTATTGAAAAGAAGAAAAAAGGAGTAAGTAGATTTTATGCCAAAGTAATAGAAAATGCTGGCGCATTAAATTTAGGTAGATTTATGAAAGAAACAATTACTCCGCAAGCTAATATAAAGACCGATGAGTGGGCAGGATACAAGCCACTAGTAAATCACTTTAAAAATTTAACTCAAGTAAAATAAGGTAAAAAGGGACGTAATTTCCCTGAACTTCATCGTGTAATAATGAATTTTAAAGGATGGTTAAGAGGGATGCACCACCATGTAGATGACTTGCAAGAGTATATTAATAAATGCACCTATCGGTTCAATAGAAGCTTTATGAAAGAAAATATTTTGAAAACTTAGTGCAAAGAATGGTATTGGCAAATCCGTGTGCGTACAAAATGATTATTAATTAAGTGCCTAGGTCAGTAAATTAAACCTGCAGCATAGTGTTACATTTATTACTTGAATCCACCTATAAAGAAAGAACCGTTTAATAAATTGTTCCCGGAAGTATGCAAAAAACAGTAAAAACGAAAAGCAGGAAATCGGCACATTTAGGGCGGATTAGGGGTATTTCTTTATTCCAAAAGACGCATGTAAATTATTTATTGTATTGATAATCAATATATTGAAATGAAAAGAGAAGCGTTAAAATAGGTCAAAGCAAAAGTAACAAGATAAAAAAGTGTATGAAGTAATTTCTTCTTCACCTAAATTCGGAGTGCCTCATAAAGCAGAAGATGTAAATATTCCTCTTAAGATTTTTATTAAATATTCAGATTGTAATCAGCCCTTTACAGGCTACATTGTAAAGAAGAAGAACTTTGTATTACTACAGGTGTAGAACAAACGGCTGTAAGTGTAATAAAGGTGCAAAAAAAATGCATCGTTTGTTTTCAGATAAACTTGAGAAATACGAAGTGAAACCTAACCTAACTGAAGCGATTAAAATTGCATTAGAAAGCACTTACCATGAACTTAATAAAGATTCAGTTGAAAAAGAGATGATAAATGAAGCAGTAATTCTTTGCCAGAACCTGTGCCAACTGTGGCAAGACGGCAGCATAGCACTAAAGGAAGGATTGCAAAATTTACTCTTTCCATCCAGTTTGGTATATTACAAGAAAAATGGGGCATTTCGAGCCTCTGAAATTAATTTTATAATTACACAAGTCGCCCTACACACGGGCGATTTGGCTTTAATAAAAAAAGGACTTAGTTCTATTTTTGAGTCTAAGTCCCTTTTTGCGGAGAGAGAGGGATTCGAACCCTCGGTACAGTTACCCGTACGCATGTTTAGCAAACATGTCCATTCGGCCTCTCTGGCATCTCTCCTTCTTTATTTACTAATGCAAAATTATAAATAGATTTGATGTAAACAAATTTTATATTTGTATTATTATAAATATACTTTTTAATGCTAGCCACCAATATTAATTATCTACTTCAAAAAGACCCACAGCTATCGTCAATACTAGGTTTGGCGCTAAATGTAACTACTCAACAATTAAGTAATTTTACTACTCAAAATATAACAGGTGCGCAGTTATTAGTGCTTGCAACACAGTTAAATACCTCAATACAAAATTTACTTACCGTTAATTTAGCGTTGCGACACACCGTTTTCAACACTATTAAGTTATTAGTATTAGATGTTGATGGTGTGATGACTAACGGAGGAATGTATTACAGCGAAAACGGCGATGAGTTCAAACGATTTAATACCAAAGATGGTTACGCTATTAGAGCATTAACTAAAAATGGGTTTGAGGTAGGTATTATTTCTAACGGAAAAAACAGTAACCTAATAACCGAGCGTGCCAAACTACTAGGTATTAATAAAGTGTATGTGGGTAGTGGCGAAAAACTTGAAATCCTAAACCAATGGTGCACTCAATTAACTATTACACCAAGCCAAGTAGCATACATAGGCGACGACCTCAACGACTATAACATAATACAAGCAGTAGGCTTTAGTGCTTGCCCTGCCGACGCCTGCTTGCCTATTAAAAATTTAGCCAATATTACTTTAACCACTCGTGGCGGATACGGCTGCGTGCGAGAGTTTTACGATACTTACTTAACCAATAACTAACCCTTTAACATAACTTAAAATAATGATACAACGCATACAATCAGTTTACTTAGCATTAGCAGCCCTACTCAGTGCATCAATGGTGGTGGGTAAGTTGGCTAATTACGTTAGCCTGCTAGGGGTTACTACCACATTAAGTGCCTTATTTACTACTACTACAACCCCTACAATGGAACTCCCAATATCAATTAACTACGTAATTATAATTGGTGTAGTTACTTGTTGCACACTTGCATTGGCAGCACTTTTTTTATTCCGTAATCGTAAAACACAAATGTTACTTTGCAATATTGGAACGCTTGTAAGCATACTACTTACACTATATTTAGCTTATGTTAATAATCAATTAATTGAGCAAAATAACATACAATCGTTTGATAGCGGTAACTTTAGATTATTTACCCCTATTGTGTGTATGATGTTATTTATACTGGCCTATAAGGGAATTAAAAAAGATGATGATTTAATAAAATCGGCTGATCGACTACGCTAATATTTACGATATTCTTTACTATTAGAGAGGCTATTAATACATGTATTAATAGCCTCTCTAATAGTAAAGAATTTTAACACAATGTTGTTTACACGTGTACTACCGTGCCTACTTGTGCGCCTAATATTAAGTTTAATAAATTGTCTTTTTTGTTCATGTCAAACACAATTATTGGCAAATTATTTTCCTTACACAAAGTAAAAGCCGTCATATCCATTACGTTTAAGTTTTTTTCGTAGGCTTCGGTAAATGTAATTTCGTCGTATTTAGTGGCCGTTGGGTCTTTTTCGGGGTCGGCGGTGTATATGCCATCTACCCGCGTACCTTTTAATATCACATCAGCACCAATTTCAATAGCTCGTAACGATGCTGCTGTATCAGTTGTAAAATAAGGGTTACCGGTACCTGCACCAAATATTACTACACGTCCCTTTTCCAAGTGGCGCACCGCTCTACGTTTAATAAATGGCTCGCCAATTTGTTCCATTTTAAAAGCCGTTTGCAAGCGAGTGTAAATACCCGCTTTTTCTAACGCTGCCTGCAATGCCATACTGTTAATACAAGTGGCCAACATACCCATATAATCGCCCTGTACGCGGTCAATACCCGTTTGTTCGGCTTGTATACCACGGTAGATGTTCCCTCCGCCTATAACAATACTTACCTGTACACCAAGGTCGGTTATTTGTTTAATATCAGCAGCGTATTCGGTTAAGCGCTCGCTATCAATACCATAGTTTTTATTACCCATAAGCGATTCGCCGCTTAGTTTTAATAGTATTCGTTTGTATTTTAATGTGTTCATGCTGTTATATGCCTATATGAGGTGTGTTATTATTTATTTTATCAAAAAAAAAGGAACGAATAAAATATCCGTTCCTTTTTTTAAATTAAATTATCAATTATGATAAAGCTACTCGTTTAAAACCTGTAATAACAGCTCCAGCACCTGCTTGTACAACGTACTGAGCAACTGTTAATTTAGAGTCTTTAATAAACTCTTGGTTGTTTAGCGTACTTTCTTTAAAGAACTTAGCTAATTTGCCCTGAGCAATTTTTTCAACCATATCTTCAGGTTTACCTTCAGCACGTACTACATCTTTAGCTATCTCCATTTCACGTTCAATAGTTTTAGTGTCTACTGAGTCTTTGTCCAAAGCTATTGGCGCCATTGCAGCTATTTGCATAGCTACATCTTTACCTACTTGTACATCTACATTTTTGCTAAACGAAACTATTGAAGCAATACGATTACCTGGGTGATTGTACGCAAATACTTGCTCCGAAGCAATAGTTGAATACTGACCAATTTCAATTTTTTCGCCAATTTTGGCTACGTTATCTAATATTAAGTCAGATACTTTAGCAGCACCAAGTGTTGAATCTAATAATGCTTCAGCAGTTTCAAATTTGTGAGCTACTGCTGAATCGGCAATTTCGTTAGCAAATTTAATAAAATCAGCATTTATAGCTACGAAGTCAGTTTCGCAATTTAAGCTAAAAATAATACCTGATTTAGCATCAGCAGTAACTTTAGCAATTGTATAGCCTTCTTTAGCATCACGGTCGCCACGGTTAGCCGCAACTTTTTGACCTTTCTTACGTAAGTAATCAACTGCTGCTTCAAAATCGCCGTTAGCTTCGGTTAATGCTTTTTTGCAATCCATCATACCTGCGCCAGTTTGAGTTCTCAAACGGTTTACATCAGCTGCTGTAATTGTTAATGTTGACATTTATATAATTTTTTAAATTAGTTAAAATTAGTTTTTTTCAGCTGGTTTTCTCTTACGAATTCCTGCACCACCTTTACGTTCGCCACCTTTGTCGCCTTTAGCATCTTCTGCTACCTCAGCTTCTTCGTCTTTGTCCACGTTATCAGTTTTGCGCTCAGCCAAACCTTCTTCAATAGCTTTAACCATTACACCAACAATTAGTGCAATAGATTTGGTAGCATCGTCGTTAGCTGGTATAGCAAAATCAACATCTTTAGGGTTTGAATTAGTATCTACAATTGCAAATGTAGGTATGTTCAAGCGTTTAGCTTCAGCTACAGCAATATGTTCTTTAGTAATATCTACTATAAATAAAGCTGCCGGAAGACGGCTCATATCAGCTACACTACCAAATACTTTTTGTAGTTTTTCGCGTTCGCGTGATATTGTTAATTTTTCTTTTTTAGAAATTTTAGTAAATTGCTCATCGCCTAACATTTTATCAATTGTCGACATCTTTTTGATAGTCTTGCGAATTGTTTGAAAGTTAGTAAGCATTCCGCCTGGCCAACGTTCTGCCACAAATGGCATATTGATAGGTGTTACTTTTTCGGCTAATACTTCTTTAGCTTGCTTTTTGGTAGCAACGAACATGATTTTTTTGCCCGATTTTGCTATTTGTTTTAGTGCGGCAGCAGCTTCCTCTACTTTAACAAGAGTTTTGTTAAGGTCAATTAAGTGAATACCATTTTTTTCCATAAAGATATATGGAGCCATTGCTGGATTCCATTTTCTTTTTAAGTGTCCAAAATGAGCGCCTGCTTCTAATAATTCGTTGTATGTAGTTCTTGATGACATGTTGTATGAATAAGTATAGATTAACGTTTGCTGAATTGGAATCTTTTTCTCGCTCCTGCGCGACCAAATTTCTTACGTTCCACCTCACGAGGATCACGTGTCATTAAACCTTCCTTACGTAAAGCTGGCTTGTTGTTGGCATCTAATTCAACCAAAGCACGAGCTATACCCAAACGTACTGCCTCTGCCTGACCTTTAAAACCTCCACCTTTTACGGTAGCCATTATATCGTATTTTTCAACTGTATCAGTAGTTGTAAATGGTTGGTTAATGATGTAACGTATTGGCTCTGTGGTGAAATATTCTTTCATCTCACGACCATTTACAACAATTTTACCTGTTCCTTTTTTTAAGAAAACGCGTGCAGTTGCAGCTTTACGTCTTCCAATTGTATTAATAACTTCCATACTTATTTAGATGTGCTAGTGGTAAGGTTTAATTTTACTGGCTTTTGTGCTTCGTGCGGGTGGTTTGTACCTGCATATATATGTAAGTTTCCGAACATAACTGCTCCTAATTTGTTTTTAGGCAACATACGCTTAATTGCATATTCTAACACACGTGTTGGGTGTTTGGCAAACAATTCTTTAGGCGTTGCAAAACGCTGTCCGCCTGGGTAACCAGTATGACGCACATATTGCTTTGTTTCTAATTTGTTTCCTGTAAAACGCGCCTTCTCTGCATTTACGATAATTACGTAATCACCACAATCAACATGCGGTGTAAAATAAGGCTTAGTCTTACCACGTAATATGCTAGCTATTTGTGTAGCTAAGCGACCTACGACTTGATTGTCAGCATCTACTAATACCCAGTTTTTAGTAACTGTAGCACTGTTTGCCGAGACTGTTTTGTAACTTAATGTATCCACTTTATTTAATTAAAAATTGTTATTCTCTATCTTATAATAGAGTGTACAAATATAATTTTTATTTTACTTAACACAACATTTTTAATATCTTTTTTATTAAAAGCAGTTAGTTAATTATACTATATACAAAAAATACTGAGTAAGACTTAGCACTAGTGTTATTTTACGCACAATAAAATTAGCATTACAATGTACCTTACTAGCAACTACACACCATATTAAGTTTAGTATGCCTTGATATGTATAGCCTTTAAAAATGTGGACAATCTACAGGTATCATTTTTTTGGCGGTATTAACCAACTTAAATCCTAACATAACCTCGTGGCTACCGCTTGTGTAAGGTTTTATAGCACCTGTATGGTAGTTGTAAGCATAGGCAATATTTAATTGTTTTACAATTTGAATATTAAGCAAGCCTATGTAAGTACCCATTGTACGATACGAAGCTCCAATGCCTATTTTGTTATTAATCATAAATTGTACGTTAGCATCTACTTGCAAGGGTGCACCTGCTACTTGCTTTACCAATACCGACGGCATAAATTTGAGGTTAGCTCCTATGTTTTTTTGCCAACCGCTGTGCACAAAAAAATGTAATTGGTTATAATCAAATGAGGTGCTTGCACTGTATTTATTAATGCTTGATGCCGTGTATTTATTAGCTAATAAATTAGGAATACCTAAGCCAAGATAAAAATTATCAGTAAAATAATAAGCTCCAAATTTAAAATTAGGGGTAAACTGCGTGGCTACATCGCCGTTGAGCAATGGGTCGTTAGCATCTTTAACAGGTATAGCTGATAAGTTGGCTGAATACAGGTTAGCCATTGCCCCCAAGCCAAAGGATATAAAATTTTTGTAACTTAGTCTTACGCGATAGGCATAGTTTAAGGTTAATTGAGTATTTTTAGTATAACCAAATTGGTCGTCCACTACGTTTACACCTATGGCGCTGTTAGTTTTGCCAATGGGCATGTTTACGTCCAGTGCTTTTATGGTAGGTGCTTTATCAATACCTACCCATTGTTTTTTGAACAATAAAGCTCCATTAACATAGCCATAGCTACCAATAGCGGCAGGATTTATAAACGATTGTTGCAACATGTACAACGAGTAGTGAGGCGTGTTTTGTGCGCATACTATTCCTCCGTAACTCAACGTTAATAATAAATATAACGTTTTTAAGTAGATTGATTTAAAAAGCTTCATAACAAGTAAATGGGGTAAAATAAATTAAATAAGCTAGCGTACAATTTCCAAATAATTGGTAGCAGGCTTAGCTTCGTTGGGCGTTAATTTTAAAATATATAAATACGTTCCATTAGGTAAATAATCGCCCGTAAGTTTTAACGGACTAGCCGTTGCTTTGCCGTCCCAGTCGTTTTTGTATGGGGCTGCGGTATATACAACATCGCCCCAACGGCTTATTACAGTAAGTTCGTTGTTAGGATAACGCTCAATGCCCTCTATTATAAATAGGTCGTTTAGCCCATCGCCGTTAGGGGTTATACCACCCGACACGGTTAGTTTTTTATCATTAAAAATTATTACGCTCGCAGTATCGCACAAGTCGCTACAATTGGCTGAACATATTACGTATTTAATGGTATCGTTACCTACATAATCGCCTGAGGGAATATATTTAATATTACCCGAGGATAGTACTTGTGCTTGCCCATGCTTAGGATATTTTATAATAATTGGTGCAGTAAAATTACCTACATCATTTTGAGTAATATTAATTTCTATTTCGGGGGCAGCTTCAGTTTTAATACTATCAGTCAATGCCGTAGGAAAGCCGT
Source organism: Bacteroidia bacterium (assembly GCA_043778625.1). Lineage (GTDB taxonomy): Bacteria > Bacteroidota > Bacteroidia > UBA4408 > UBA4408 > JACMRI01. The sequence continues at coordinate 57,547 of JAYWFU010000128.1, forward strand.
AGATAGCCACCGCTATGGTATCTGACTGTTTGCACCCAAATTTATCAGTACCTATTACCCAAAGCTTAGTCGGTGTAGGGGTTATATACGTTAGTGTATCGTTAGTGGTTGCATCAATCCAAAGATACGACATTACGCCCGAAGCAATAGCTTCAAAAGGCAACTTGAGGCATACTTGTAGCGTTGCAGGCACAATTAAACCATTGTTTTTGATAATAGTAACCTTGGTAGAGTCAGTTGTTTTGCAACCATACTGGTCAGTACCCTCTACTTTTACTAAAGTATCTTTGGCAAATATAAATGTTGCAGTAGCATTATTACCTCCGTTATTGTTCCACACATAGCTTGTAACACCTGATGCCTTGAGGCTAAACGGCACTCCATTACATTTGGTAATAGTATCTTGCACTGCTAGTGGCACTATTTTAATAAGATTAATATAAAAAGAATCAACGGCTACACAGCCCGCAACATCTACCATTGTTACGTATTCTACCGCTAAATTTTGTAATGTATATGTTTCGGTATTGGTAACTGAACTACCGTTAGACCACGTGTAGCCCGTAGCTCCAGCGGTTGCTGTTAATACAAACGGAACATCAATACATTTATTGAGGTATTGTGTAACCTGAGTTTTAGGGATACTGTCTACTTTAAACGTAGTGTATACAGGTATCGACCAACCACAACATTCGTCTTTAATACGTAGTTTAATTTGATATGTTTTACTACTATTAGTAGTGTTTAAGGGCATTGCAAATGCTCCAGGGTTTTGTACCTGTGTGCCCGTAAATACATTTGGGCCAGGTGTAGAAGTTGAAAACGGAGTAGATATTTCCTGAATGCTCCAGTCGTACTGTACCGCAGTAGCAATATCGCAACCTAAGGTAACTGCCCCACCAGCACAACTACTTGTAGCTATGGTATTAATAATAGGTAATGTGCGTGCGTACACAATATTTATTAGAGGTGTAAATTCAGTGCCAACACCAATAATTTTAGGCCCTACCGTAGTATAATAAATATCAACAGCATTGTCAGTAGTAATGTTGTACGAACTTACTCCTGCACTTATATTATTTACTGTAAAACCATTATTACCCAATGACCATGCACCTGCTATGGTTTTAGTAAAACTAATTTCGGAATTAGTACACCCTTGATTTTGAGTAATTGCTACATCAACCGGAAATGTTGATGGTGTGGTAGAGCTTGTTGCTACTACACCTGCGCCAGTATCGTAGTGGGCATTAGCTACGCCATTAGTTCCGCCTTGGCCATCGGCACCATCGCCTCCTGCGCCACCATTACCACCTGCAGCACCAGGGCCTGACTCCCCATTATTAGCACCGTAGGCGCATGTACCCACACCGTTTTGGTCAATATCGCAACTTACTGTAGTTGAGTTAGGTACTGAGTTGCTTATAGCTGCACCCTTACCTCCAGTACCGCCTACCCCACCCTTACCGCCACCGCCACCAATGCCGCCTGCACCTGCTGTGCCTGCTGTTAAAACTGAATTTAAAAAATTATAAGTTGTACCCCCTACAGTATATACCGCAAACGACGAACCTCCAGCTCCTCCACCTTTACCACCCTCACCACCTTCGCCGCCGCCGCCGCCGCCGCCGCCGCCGCCACCAGAACCATCAGTTGAAAAACAAGGGAAACTATCACCCTCACCGCCACCACCACCGCCGCCTTTACCGCCTCCTCCTCCAGCACCATCAATACCATTGTTACCCAATACAGGCACATAATACGTTAAAAAAGAACCGTTAATGGTTTGCACCGCAGTGTTATAAGGTGGTGTACCGTTAGTGCCAGTAGCCCCACCAGCTCCTATTTTACCAGAGTTAGATCCATTACAGCCTTTATCTAAGCAGTTCCAACTACCACCACCACCGCCAGCTGTACCACCAGCAATACCAATGCCTCCAGCTCCGCCATTACCGCCACCAAAACCATCGTTGTCGCTATAATTACCATTACCGCCGCCACCGCCGTTACCACCTGCACGCCTTCCGCTAGCGGCACCTGTGATTCCAGCGCCTGCTACAGCTGCAAAATTAGCTCCCCCACTGCCACCGTTTCCTCCTTGCCCAGTATTGCTATTATCACAATTACCTAGTGTACCACAACTACCTATAATTCCGCCTGCACCATTAGCTCCTGTTACGGCTGTTAAATCGCCATCGGTAGCGTTACCCACGGTTATGTTAGTACGTATAATATTTAAACCCGTAGTAGCATTAGCGTGCAGTCCGTACACTGAGTTGCCTCTACGCATTGTGGTAGTGCCTATGTTAGTATTTACAACGTTTATGGTTAAATCTATTACACTAATATTGCTGTTAGCTACTGTTTCGATACCAATAATATGACCTACTGTTTCAACACCTACTATTGCAGTTTCTAAGGCTGGTGTAATGTTTACAATGGCATTAGGCACTGCAGTAACTTTATCCCAAGTGGCATTAAAGCCACCTTCAATAGTAACGTTACTTGCTGTAATAAATAGTTTTTGATTAACGCCATACGTACCATTCATAACTCTAATATAGGTACGAGGACCTGCATTGGCAAGCGTTATGGCCTGAACAAAATCAGCTAGGTCAGCCTTAGTGCCTGTACCAACAGCTGTACCTGTAGGGCTAACATAAATATAATTGCAAGGTTCTTGGGCTAATAATGTAGTAGTAACAACTAATAATAGTAAGGTAAATAAGTGTTTCATAGTATACTATTTTAATTTAGTTAATGTAATAAACGTTTGTTGCGGAGCTTGATAATTACTAATAATAGCGAGGTTTGTGGCAGATATATATTGTGCTACAAAATCAAATTTATGGCGTTCAATACCCTCTACAAAAGTTAATATTCCGTTAGTTAGTTGCCAAGTTCCGTTGTATGAATTTTCTCCGTAGGTCATTATACATACAGCATCAGGCTTAAATGTGTAGGTAACTTTAGGATTTTGCTTGCGTTCGGTATAAGTACCATCATCATTTTGACGATTGGTTTTAACTATTTCCCACGAAGTATTAATTAATTTTTGAGTACTAACAATAGTATCGGTTTGGGCGGTAATGTTGGTGGTAGTTTGCGCTACGAGTGGTATATTTATGGCTACAATTGCAAATAAAATAAGTAATAGTAATTTCATAGTTAATTAGTTTTAGTTAATTATTAATTTAACTAAGATAATTGTTTTATTTACTTTTAATACACTAAAACTAATTTTTAATTAAAATGAACTATTACAATGCCAATACATCAATCATTTTAAGTAAATCAGTATCCAAATTATTAATGTGTTTTATGGCTTGGGCAAATGGCGTATATTGTATTTTGTTATGCACAACACCTACCATAAAACCGTGCTTATGCTCCACTAATGCGTTTACGGCGGCGTACCCCATACGGCTTGCTAATACCCTGTCCATGGCACTTGGCGCGCCTCCACGTTGTATGTGCCCTAGTACACTTACACGTATATCAAAATTGGGTAATTGTGGTTTTATACGGTTTACTAAGGCATAAGCTCCACCCTCCTCTTCGCCCTCAGCAACAATAACTATACTGCTTGATTTTTTGCGACGGCGATCACTGGTTAATTTTTCTATTAGTTTGTTTAGTTCAGTGGGAGTTTCGGGTATTAATATAGCCTCTGCCCCTACCCCAATTCCGCTACGCAATGCTATTAAGCCTGCATCACGCCCCATAACCTCTACAAAAAACAAACGGTCGTGGCTTGCGGCGGTATCTCTAATTCTGTCCACAGCTTCTACCACAATATTTATAGCAGTATCGTACCCTATGGTAAAATCAGTGCCTACTAAATCGTTGTCAATAGTGCCAGGTAGCCCTATAATGGGGTAGTTGTAACGTGTGCCAAATTCGTGTGCGCCTTTAAATGTACCATCGCCCCCTATTACAATAAGCGCATCAATGTTGTGCTGTTGCAAATTAGTATGCGCTTGTTGCATACCTTGGGTAGTCATAAAGCCCATGCTACGTGCGGTTTTGAGTATAGTGCCACCACGCTGTATAATGTTACCCACATTGGCGGTAGTAATTAGGCTTATTTCGTTATTTATTAATCCGTCGTAGCCGTGCATTACTCCGTATACTGCTATGTTATTAAAAGCGGCGGTGCGCACTACTGCTCTAATGGCGGCATTCATGCCTGGCGAATCTCCACCTGAAGTAAGTACGGCTATGTTTTTTATGTTCATTTTTTTACGTATGTATTAAGTTTTATTGTATTAACTTCATTAATTCCTCCTCGCTAATAATAGGTACACCAAGGCTTTCGGCTTTTTTTAGTTTTTCGGGTCCCATATTATCTCCTGCTACTACATAACTTGTTTTGCCTGAAATACTACCAGATACCTTGCCTCCGTTTTGCTCAATGAGCTGCTTAATAGCATCTCGCTCTATAGTAAACACGCCTGACACTACTAATGTTTTACCACTTAACTTATCCGTTTTAGTGGCTAATACGTTTTCGTTTAACGTAAATTGTAACCCCGCATTAACTAAACGTTGTAACAGTTGTTGGTTGTGCAAATTGTCAAAAAATGCACGTACACTTACCGCTATTTTAGCACCTACTTCGCTTACTTGCGTAAGCTCTTCAAGCGAGGCTTGTTGTAACTTATCTAATGTATGAAAATAATGTGCTAGTTTCTTGGCCGTGTTTTCGCCCACGTGCCTAATACCAATAGCGTATAGCACCCGTTCAAACGGTACTTGCTTACTTGCTTTAATTCCTGCTAATAAATTATCAACTGTTTTTTGTCCAAAGCGCTCAATGGCAAGCAGCTGCTCAGGTTTCAAATCGTAAATGTCAGCATAATTATGTAGTAGTTTTTGTTCAAATAATGTTTCGATAGATTCTTCGCCAAGTCCGTCAATGTTCATCATTCTACGGCTTACAAAATGATTCATTTTACCCTTAATTTGTGGGGCGCAATGGTCTTCGTTTAAGCAATAATGATTAGCCTCTCCCTCAGGGCGCACTAATACACTATTACACTCAGGGCAATTATGAATAAACGGTATGGGCTGTGCATTAGCGTTACGGCGCAATAAGTCCACCCCCATAATTTTTGGAATAATTTCGCCTCCTTTTTCTACATACACATAATCGTTAATATGTAGGTCGAGTTCCGTCATAAAATCGTCGTTGTGTAATGTAGCACGTCGCACTGTTGAACCGCTTATTAATGCTGGAGCTAGGTTAGCCACAGGTGTTACATTGCCCGTGCGCCCTACTTGATACGTTACGCTTAATAATTGTGTGGATACCTGTTGTGGTTTAAATTTGTAAGACGTAGCCCAACGTGGGTTTTTGGACGTAAAACCTAGTGCTTTTTGTTGCGCAATACTATTTACTTTTATTACAATACCATCAATATCAAACGGTAAGTTGTTACGCTCCGTGTCCCAATGGTGTATAAATTCAAGTACTTGGTGTATAGTAGCACATTTTTTATAATAGTTACCTACCTTAAACCCCCAGCTGTTGGCGGCTTGCAGGCTTTGTTCGTGTGTGGTATAACTATTTTGGTTAGTGTACACAAAGTACAAGAAGCAATCTAACTTGCGCTTTGCCACCAGTGATGCATCTTGCATTTTGAGCGAACCACTTGCCGCATTGCGAGGATTCGCCATTAGGACCTCACCTTCTACTTCTCGCGCTGCATTTAACTGTTTAAACACTTGATGCGGCATAAATATTTCGCCCCGTATTTCAAACTCATTGGGGTAGTTGCCTTGGGTAAGTTGTAGCGGAATGGTTTTAATAGTTTTTACGTTGTTGGTTACATCGTCGCCCTGCGTGCCATCGCCACGTGTTACAGCTTGGTATAGCTCGCCATTGCGGTATTTAATGCCTATGGCCACCCCATCGTATTTAAGTTCGCACACGTATTCGTAATCGGCGGTGAGCAATCCTTTTTTTACACGTTCGTCAAAGGCTAGTAAATCTTCTTCAGAATAAGTATTGCTTAACGATAGCATAGGATGCTGGTGCACAACAGTATTAAAAGCCTTGGTAATACTGCCTCCTACACGTTGCGTGGGCGACGATGGTAGCTTGTACTGCGGATATTGTTCCTCTAGCGTAATAAGTTCGTGGAGCAAAGCGTCAAATTCATAATCAGTTATTGTTGAGGCGGATAATTGATAGTAAGTATGATTATGCTGGTGTAATAGCGTTGATAATGCTTGTATGCGAGCTTGTGCTATGGGGTTGAATGTGGTATTCATTTTTGAATAATTATAATATTGTACAAAAATAACAAACCCTACCATACTATGCGGCTAAGTCAAAATAATTGTAGTTGATTTTTAATTACTTTTGAATTAAAATCTATATCGAAATGAATAATATATTCAACAACACTTACCTAAATACACTGTGGTTTTTAGTAATTAATAGTGTTAATGTTTATGTAATAGATCCTTATTTTCCTTATCTGTCAACTATTTTGGCAATAGTTTTAAATGTAGGATTAATGTATTTAATAGCTAAGCAAACATCAAAAACTAGTACAACAAAAAAAGAAATTTTTAACGAGCTGGTGCTAATTGGTTGCGCTGGTGCAGCACTATTTGCAGTAATGAGATATGTTGTATTAGAAATTAATCCTGCTGAAATTGAAAGAGTATTGGCGTTACTAAAAAGCGAAATGACTAAAAAAGAAGTTGATCCCGAAGTTATTGCAAGTACTTTAGCTCAATCAAAAAAAATAATGCCCCCTTTTATAGGTGCAATAACAATCTTAATAAGCTATGGTATTAGTGCACCAATTAACGCATTTATATCTAGCAAACTATTTTCAGCAAAAAAAAGCAATGCGCAATCGTGATGTATTTATGGACGAAATTGAGCGGTTGTCTACCGTAATAGCCAAGCTATTATTACAAAAAAGTAACCTACCAAAGCTTGCATTAGTTATAGAAATTAATACCGCCTACACTAATTTATTTGACCTTAATAGCAAAGAAATTTCGCTAACTAACCCTAAAATAATAGCGCTACTTACACTTGAAGGAGACTCTAAATTAAACGAACATAAAATTAATACCTTAATCGAATTAATTGAACTTGACGTTGCCTCCAATGGGTTAACCCATGCCAAGCAAGAAGTGCTATTTGCCTTAGTTAAAAAAACTATTGCGATAGGCAAAACCTACTCCATTGAACTCAACAATAAATTAATGAAGTACCACCTATGATTAACAATTATATAATTTTGTACGATGGCAAGTGTAAATTTTGTACCGCAGCTGCTCAATTTGCATTAGCGCATAGTAGCTCAACAACACTTGAAATAATTGCCGTGCAAGAGTCTTCGGCACGTGTATTATTGCGCACACGAGCAATTCAATTCGTTGATTTAAACACCATCTATTTCGTTACTCCCACTGCTGTTTTGGTAAAATCTAACGCAATATTTGCTATTTGTGCACAACTAAAAGCACCTTATAAATGGCTAAGAATGTTGGTAATATTACCCACTTGGCTTACTGACAGGGTATATGATTTTATTGCTAGAAATAGATATCGATTAAATTAAGTCAGTATTAAATATTTATTTATATACGAAGGTATTAAATGCTGAGGATACTTAAACATTTAAAAAACTTAGATGCGACTTATAATTTTTCAAATATTTTTATTGTACCAGTACTGAAACACCAACAGCGCCCATAACTTAGCAGGAGCATCGGCAGGAGCGTTTGATAATAGTTGTAGGCGGAGGTTTTCTATTTCGGAATAATTAAAAACATGTTGTGCTTCGATGTTTTTTTTGCTCAACAAATCATCAAACAATAATGAGTACAAATCGTTGCGTAACCATTGTTGCAAGGGTACTTCAAAGCCACGCTTACTACGGTTTTTAACAGCATCGGGCAACAAATAATCAAAGGTATTTATCAGTATTTTTTTGCGTTGTGAGGCATCAATTTTATAGCTGCTTGGTAAGGCGCACACATAATTTACCACATTTACATCTAAAAACGGGTTGCGTACCTCTAAACTATTTGCAGCGCTCATTCTATCTACTTTGGTAAGCATATCGCCCTCTAATACTAGGCTTAAATCGTTGTTGAGTACTGAGTTAAAATCGTAAGTAACACTGTATAGCCCAGCGTTGTTGATAGGCGCAGCGTGTTTTAATAAACGGCACGTATAATTATTTTGCCCAAAACCTGCTAATTCCCAATAGCGTTCGGTAGGGCTTAGTTGTAGGCTTTGTGCGTATTTTTTTAGTTTGCGTGCTGTATCAACTACTTTGCTCGCACGCGATTCGGGCAAGTACTTTAGTAGCGGATAACTATGTTTGAGTACTGTATTAAGCATCGAATTTTGCTGCGCACGTAACATGGCGGCATGTTTATTATAGCCGCCCAACAGTTCGTCGGCACCATCGCCACTAAGTGCTACTGTTACGTGCTTGGCGGTGTATTTACTAAGTATGTACACGTTTAATGCACTAGAGTCCGCAAAGGGTTCGTCCATATAATCGAGCATATTAAACAGCTCGTTATACATATCATTATTAGTAAGTTGTATACTATGGTGGCGTGTATTGTGGTGCTTACTTACAGCTTCGGCAAAGCGAGTTTCGTCGTAATGTGAGTTATCTTTAAACCCTATCGAAAACGTATTTAATTGTGTAATATGTTGCGCCGCAATACCTGTAATAACTGACGAGTCTATACCTCCACTCAAAAAACAACCTAGTTCAACATCGCCCACAAGCCTTGTTGTTACTGCATTTTGGAGCAAGGTTTTAAAATTACTTTTAGCAGCGTCATAACTTGGAGCTGAGGCACTAGTAGTTGGTAATGTATAATACGTATGTTGAGTAGTAGCTAATGTGTTAGTGTTAATACTTAAATAGGTAGCTGGCGCAAGGCGTGTAATATGGTTAAAAAATGAAATGGTGTGTGGTAAATAATTCAAATGAAAATAAGTGCTTAGTGCATCAGCATTCAAGCTATAATTGCAACCAGCATCACGTAAGGCTTTGGGTTCGGAGGCAAAGGCCACAACTCCCTCGTGCGTGTATACATACAATGGCTTAACGCCGTATCTATCGCGGGCTATGAGCATAGTGTGTGTGTGGCTATCGTAAAAAGCAAATGCAAAAAAACCATTTAAACTGTTTAAACACTCAGCCCCTTGCTGTATTAATAAATAATACAATACCTCTGTATCGCTTTGTGTGCTAAGGTTTATACCACTTGCTATAAGTGGTGTGCGTAATTGTTTGTAATTAAATATTTCGCCATTGAATATTAAGTAATAGCGTTGTTCGACATTAGTAAATGGTTGGTTGGCACCTGCTGTGGTATCAATAACAGCAAGACGTGCGTGCCCAAGCGTACAATTATTAACCTGTACAAACTGTTGATGGTTAGGTCCACGTAAGTGTAAAGCTTTTAACGCACGTTGTGCAGCGTCAGCACTTAGTATGGGTGCTATTGTGGTGGTACTAATTGCTCCAAATATTCCGCACACGTTAATTATGGTTTTATAAATTAATTAAATCAGCAGCTTCCTTAGCCGTTAAGCTACCTAGTGCAACGCCCATACCCCCCATGCGAACCGCACAATACACGCTGGGGCTTAGCTGTTGTACTATAGGGTTTTTAGTTTCGCCAAACGCCATAATACCACTCCAATTATAATCAATAGTATAGGGAGTATTGGGTAGTATTAGTGTGTTTAATAAATTAATTAAATAGGCCTGTATGTCGGGCGTGGTACCAAAATCGGTGGTGGTTTCGGTTTCAAAATTTACGTTGCGTCCTCCGCCTAATAACACTCTGCCGTCAATGTTTCTAAAATACACATAGCCATCGTTGTAATGAAAACAACCCTTCCAAGGCAAATTATCAATTACATTGGTTACCATTACTTGCCCTCTGCCAGGTGTTACGTCAAGTGCTGGTAGTAGTGTTTTAGCAAAAGCATTATTGGTAACAATTACTTTTTTGGCAGTTATTGTATAGCTCTCTTTACTTACTGCCACGCAGTGTGTACCTTGTTCGTGTAGGTGTTGTACGTCCAACCCATTGTAGGTGGTTATGCCCAATGCTATTAATTTAGCTTGTAAAGCAAGGGTTAATTTGCCAGAATTTAATTGCCCCTCTAGTTTATTTTTAATACTTAATGTACTCCTCATTTTCCATGCGGCAGCATTATCTTCCACACTATACACATTGGCTACACCAAAGGCGTGCTGTGCCATAGCGTTAAAGTGGGCAATGTTATCGCAACACAAATTATACGATGCTTGGTTGGTAAATAGTTCGTAGCCACCGTGTTCGTGGTAATCTATAACATCGTCAGCCACTATGGTACGTAGGCGTTGTAAGCCTTGATAACGCTTGGTTAGCAGTTCTTCAACGGCTTTATTAGAGCTTGTTTTGGCATCGCTAATTAGCTCGCTAATGCTACCAAAGCAAGCAAACCCCGCATTGCGTGTAGTTGCACCTTGCGGTATAAAACCTCGCTCGGCTATGGCTATGTGTAACGCCTTGTTTTTTTGCTTGAGTTCAATGGCGGTAAGCATACCTACAATACCTCCACCAATTATAAGTACGTCAATATTGTTAATTAAAAAGTTTTGCTCCCAATAGCTAAATGACGTTGCACTCATTACAAATTACTAAAAATAAATTTCATGACCACTTATTTTTTAGCTAAAGCATACGATGCCGCCAATACTTTTACTTCGTCCATTAGTCTGTTATTTTCAGCAGGCTTGTCGCCGTTGTAATAGCCACGTATACAACCCTCTCTATCCACTAATATAGTTTTGGTGCTGTGTACAAAATTAGTATCTCGCATTAGTGTATCATTTTGCATCAACAAAAAATAGTTACGGGCTAAATCGTTAGCATTAGTACTTAACGGTTGTGCCAGTATCCACCACGATTTGTCGTTATGCGCTCTGTTACTATATTCAGTAAGTGCTTGTGGCGTATCCTCAGTGCGGAGGCTAATACTTAGTTGTTTTACAATTTTTAGGTAATGTAGTTTTTCTTGCATACGTAGCATTTCCGATGCCTTGCGAATACAATCGGTCTTGCATTGCGTGTAAAAAAAATTAACTAAATAAATATTGCCTTGCATTTCTCGGCTGTCTAACAAGCCGTTTTCTTGGTTAGTAAGCTGAAACGGAGGAATGGTATAATACACCGTATCTCCTTTGTTATTAAGCGTTTTAGGGCCATAGTAAGGTAACGATTTGAATATACTCGCATCTCTATTAACGATAGGCGTGCGTATTACTACGTAGTAAAATACAAACGAAAACAGCGGCGGCACAATAAACATTACGAATATGAATAATGATTTTTTGATGGTTGACAACTTGCTCATAATTATTATTGTTTAGTTAAAAAATTAATGGTGTTAATTACGGTTAACGTAATAACGTAGTAGCTAAGTGGAGCAATATTAAAAAAGCTGAACAATTAGCTCTTACACTAACTGTTCAGCTTTAATACTTGTTTTGTTAAATTGGTCTTGTGCGTAAGCCAAGCTAACTTTATAATCTTTAGTGCCTTTTTGCGAGGGTAGGGTGTACATTAAATCAGTTAAAATATTTTCGCAAATACCACGCAAACCACGTGCACCTAATTTGTTTTCCATTGCTTTCTCCACTATAAAATCTAGTACTTCTTTATCAAACGAAAGCGCAATGCCATCAATGGCAAATAGTTTTACGTACTGTTTTATTATTGCATTTTTAGGCTCTAACAGTATTCGTTTTAATGCTACGGCATCTAGTTTATCTAAATTAGTAACACTAGGGAAACGCCCTACTAGCTCAGGTATTAAGCCAAACGATTTTAAGTCTTGTGGCGATACGTACTGTAAAAAATTTTCTTTGTCGTACGCATCAGCGCTTGCGCTTGCTGAATAACCTACGCTTGCTGTATTTAATCGATTGGATATTTTACGTTCGATACCATCAAAAGCACCACCCGCTACAAACAATATATTTTTGGTGTTAATTTGTATTAGTTTTTGCTCAGGGTGTTTGCGTCCGCCTTGTGGTGGCACGCCTACTACTGAGCCTTCCAATAGCTTTAATAAAGCTTGTTGCACACCTTCGCCCGACACATCACGGGTAATAGACGGGTTGTCGCTCTTGCGGGCAATTTTATCAATTTCATCTATAAACACAATGCCACGTTCAGCAGCTTTTTCGTCAAAATCAGCTGCTTGCAACAAGCGTGATAGTATGCTCTCCACATCTTCGCCCACATAGCCTGCCTCAGTAAGCACAGTGGCATCAGCTATAGCAAAGGGTACGTTAAGCATACGTGCAATAGTTTTGGCTAACAAAGTTTTGCCTGTACCTGTTTCGCCTACTAAAATTATATTCGATTTTTCAATCTCTACATCGTCATCGTCGCCTACGGTTTTAGTTTGATTTAAACGTTTGTAATGGTTGTACACCGCCACGCTCAATAAGCGTTTGGCACGATCTTGCCCTATTACGTATTCGTCCAGTTTCTCCTTAATTTCGGTAGGTTTTACTAATTTAAGTGCATTAGCAGTAGCACCTTTCTTGGGTGGTTCCTCTTGCTTTACAATGTTATGGGCAGCTTCGGCGCACGAGTCGCATATATGACCCGTGCTACCAGCTATCATTACCTTAACTTGTGAATTATCACGTCCACAAAAACTGCATTTAGTTTTTTTGTTGTCGGTGGCCATTATTTTTTAACGCGTGTTAACACTTCGTCCACCATACCGTAAGCTTTTGCCTCTTCTGATGTCATCCAATAATCACGGTCGCTATCAGCCCACACTTTATCGTACGTTTGACCAGAGTGTAGTGCAATAATATCGTATAATTCTTTCTTTAATTTTTGAATTTCGCGGGCTGTAATTTCAATATCAGTAGCTTGCCCTTGTGCGCCACCTAGTGGTTGGTGTATCATTACTCGAGAGTGTTTAAGTGCTGTACGCTTGCCCGCTTGCCCTGCACACATTAACACTGCGCCCATACTTGCGGCCATACCTGTACATATTGTAGCTACATCAGCATTAATGTATTGCATGGTGTCGTATATGCCCAAACCTGCATATACACTGCCTCCTGGTGAGTTAATGTATATTTGAATATCTTTTTTGGCATCAGTACTTTCTAAAAACAATAACTGCGCTTGCACAATGTTAGCTACGTAATCGTTAATGCCTGTACCCAAAAAAATAATTCTGTCCATCATCAAACGCGAAAACACGTCCATTGATGCTACGTTAAGCTGACGCTCCTCAATAATAGTGGGCGACATATAGTCGTTGTAAACCGATGCATAACTGTGTAACGATGCGCTACTGATGCCTTTGTGTTTGGTGGCGTACTTGTAAAATTCGTCGTGTGTGTTCATAGTGTGTTGTTTGGTTTTATGTTAGTTATAATAGTTGGTTGAATTGTAGATCAAAAGTAAAATAATAACGGGAACAATTACACAATTATTTACCTTGATTTTTGATGTAAATAGTATTAATGTTATGTTTGCACATCGTAAAACTAACCTAACCTAACTAGCCACACACATAATGGAAATTACACAAGAAAACCCTGATGCGTTAAACGCAATTATTAAAGTAAAAATAACGGAGCGCGACTACCAACCACAGGTGGATAAAGCGTTGAAAGAAGCTGCTAAAAAAATGACTATGCCAGGTTTTAGGCCAGGTACCGTGCCCGTAGCTATGGTTAAAAAAACGCACGGGCGTTACATTTTATTAGAGGTGTTGAATAAATTAATTAACGGGCAATTATCAAACCACTTAGTAAGTAACAAATTACAAGTGCTAGGGCAACCATTACCAAAGGCTGACGACGTTATAGATATTGAAAAAGGCGGTAACTTATACTTTACCTACGAGGTGGGTATTGCCCCTCAAATTGAAGTAAACTTTGCTAACGTTGCTCCTGCTAATTACTATACCGTAAAGGTGGATGAAGATTTATTGAATAAATACAAAAACGATGTGTCGCGCCGCAATGGTAAGTACGAAAGCCCCGACACCGTTGGTGCTAACGACCTTGTGTACATTGACCTTGTGGAACTTGATGCCGATGGTGGTGTGAAAGTAGGCGGTATATTTCAACAATCGACCTTAGCAGTGGATATGATTAATAGCGAAGCATTTAAAGCCGAATTAATTGGTAAAACTAAAGATGAAGTAGTAAAAGCTAACGCAAAAGATTTGGCTAGTAGCTCAATAGATTTGGCCAGTATGCTTAACATGGATAAGGCAGCTGCGGAGCAAGTTACGAGCGATTTTAATGTTAAAATTGGCACAATTAGCCGTGTAATGCCTGCTGAACTTAACCAAGATTTTTATACCCAAATGTATGGCGAAGGAGTCGTAAATAACGAAGCCGAATTTAATGCTAAAATAACTGAAGAGCTTGCTGGTATGTTTAGTAATGATAGCGACCGCAGACTACGCTACGAAATTCAATCGCAGTTGATAAACACTATTAACCCTAACTTGCCCGATGCGTTTTTAAAACGTTGGATACTAGAAAGTAATACTAAAGAAAAACAAGTAACGCCTGAACAAATAGAAAAGGAATATCCTAACTACGCTAAGTCGTTAAAAGCCCAATTAATTGAAGGAAAAATAATGAATGAATACAAAATTAGTTTGGACAAAAACGAACTATTAAGTGTAACCAAACAATTAGTTAGAGACCAATACTTTAAAAATTCTACTGAAAAAGTTGAAGATAGTTTCCTAACCGAAACCGCCAATAAAATATTAGAAAAAGAAGAGGAATACCGCCGTGTAGCGGATATGGTACTTGATAGAAAGTTAGTAGCCTTGTACAAAGAGAAATTTCAATTAACTACTACTGAATTATCATACAACGACTTTGTTAAAAAAATGAACGAAGAATAATTGTGTAATATGCGTAACAAAAAAGCACTTAACTAAATTAGTTAAGTGCTTTTTTTGTTTTAATGTGTTTTTTAAAATACTTTGTAAATGAGTACTAGAATGCTATCGCTAACTGAGGCTTGCACAAATAACATATGCAACATAACAATTAACAAAAATACAATTTTCATACCCTCAATTATCTAACTATTAACTACGCTGTACAACGCCACTGACGTGGCCGTGGCCACATTCATACTATGGCTCATGCCCATCATAGGTATGTGCAACACTACGTGCGCCATTGCCAATGCCTCGGTGCTCATTCCTTTTTCTTCGCTACCCATTATTACTACTACTTTATCCAAGTGTTTAAAACTCATTTCGTTGAGCGGTAGGCTGTTAGTGGCTAGTTCAATAGCTACAATATGGTAGCCGTCGTTACGTAATTTTTGCAACACACCCACGGTATCGGAGTTAAACTCGTGGTCAATGTATTTGTGCGTATTACGCGATGCCCTGTGTACCTTGGTAGTAAGGTGTTGTAGCATGTGGCCTACCATGTATATTTTTCTAATGCCAAAGTTATCGCTTAGCCTAAATATCATACCTATGTTACCAGGGTCGTTAAGAGTTTCTACCACTACCACTACCTCTTTTTGATGTAATACCACACGACGTTCGGCGTAGGTTATTTGGCGCGGATTAGCTATGTATTGATTCATTTAAAGCGAGTGTTATATTATGTAGTCCTTGTTCAAATTCGGTTTCAGTAGGCCAACCAAAGCCTATGCGCATGTAGGTGTCGGGCATTTCAAACCAATGGCCTGCACCTATCATAGTGGCATATTTATTTACCAGTATGGTATAAAATTGCTCTATATTCACATTGGCTGTAATGCAGGCAAAACAAACCGTTCCGCCTTGTGGCACTACACATTTAATACGTTTACTTTCGGTGGCTAACCACGTTTTAAGCACTTCAAAATTATGCATATAACGTTGTTGTATAGGTGCATAATACGCTTGCTTATTAAGCATGAATTGATACGCTACCTCTTCGTCCAACGCTGAATTACAAATAAATATTTGCTCCTTAGCCGCTAAAAACTTTTCCATTAACGGTTTGTCTTGCGTAATAAGCCAACCTAGCCTAATACCAGGTAAACCAAAGGCTTTAGATACCGACGACACACTAATAACTTTATTATTTAAAGTAGCTGCCAAAGGTTGCTTAACCGTAAAATTCAAATCGCGATAGGTTTCGTCCACCAACAAATATACGTTATGTTCTTCAGCTATTTTTACTAACTCGTCTATCTCATGTTGTGCAAGCACTACGCCCGTAGGATTATGAGGGTTAGTTACGCTTATGTATTTAGTGTTAGGTTTTATAGCTTTGATAATTTCGTTGCGATTAATTTTCCAATTATCATCAATATTCAAATCAATAAACGAAATATGGCAACCTATGGCACGTGGCGTTTCAATATTGGTGGCATAGTTGGGGCGCACTACTATTAGGTGGTCGTCTTTGCTGAGTAGTGTGGTACTAATAATAAATAATGCCGAAGCCGCACCCACGGTAAGTAGTACATCGTTTTGCTGTAATTGCTTATAATCATTAATTATTAAGTTACGCAGTTCGGGCTTACCATAATGGTCGGTATAGCACAGTACTAAATCGTTAATGTTAATATTAAGGTTTTTGAATACTTGATCGCTTACGCTACTCTCAGCAAGGTTGTGTTTAATGGTATTGTAGCCCAACTGCTCAGGCGATTCCATTTCTATTGGCATTCGTTTGTAGTTCATAATTATATTAGTGAAGTAATATGTTTTTTCAAATTTACTTAAAAAAAATCTTATATTAAATTCTACAATTATTTTACACTAAAATACACCTTTCAATCCTAATAGAATGTACTTTTATAGTATGAAAAAAATAACACTATTATTTATATGCGTTGCTAATATCACTTTTGCACAACAATTTAACGCAGGCATAGTTACAGGTATTGCAGGTACTCAGGTAGAGGGCGATGGCTTAGGCGGTTTTCATAAAGGCGGTGCTGTGGCTGGTGTGTGGTTAAATTTGCCTTTACCTAACAAAAATTTTGCATTACAGGTAGAGATGCACTATACTGGCAAGGGTGCTAAAACGCCCACACGACCACTGTTTCAAGACAGTGCCGCTAAGGGAAACCAAGGCTTTAACTATTTTTATTTAATGCGTTTACATTATATTGATGTACCGTTTTTGCTACAGTACCACAACAAAAAATTTACTTACGAAATTGGTACTGGTATTGGTTTTTTGGCTAGTGCACATATTTTTGATACCTATGGCGAACTGCAAGAAGGTGCGCAGGGTAGCCCACAACATGATCCTTTTAAACGCTACGATTGGACAACTGCCCTAGGCATAACCTATGCCATGAACGACCACTGGCAAGGCAGTTGGCGGTTATGTAATAGCATAACTCCCATACGTACTTATGCTGTAAACCTAGCTCGTACCCAAGCTTTTGGAGGTTGGGGACAATACAATACCGTTATGGAATTTACACTCCGTTATTCATTTAACAAACTTATTCGCAACACTACTATACCCACATTAATACCCGCTAAATAAATGAATGCTCCCAAAATAGTAGTGGCCATAACAGGCGCTAGTGGTGCTATATACGCACAATTATTATTACAAAAATTACAGCAGCTGCAACATACTAACCAAGTACAAGCGGTAGGAATTATAATGAGTAAAAACGCTAAAGATGTGTGGGAGTACGAATTGGGTAATACCAATTACGATACATTTCCATTTACGTTTTACGACAAAACAAATTTCATGGCGCCGTTTGCTAGTGGTAGTGCAGGTTACACCACTATGATAGTGTGCCCCTGCAGCATGGGTACGTTGGCACGCATAGCCCACGGCATAAGCGACGACTTAATAACACGTGCGGCCGATGTAATACTTAAAGAGCGTCGTAAACTAATACTACTAGCGCGCGAAACACCGCTAAACCTAATACACATTAACAATATGAAAACCGTAACCGAAGCAGGAGCTATTGTATGCCCCGCTACGCCTAGTTTTTATAGCAAACCACAAACCATAACTGAAGTTGCACTAACAGTGGTAGATAGAGTTATGAGCCTAGCAGGCTTGCCTAACGTGGCATACACATGGGGCGAATAAAATTTTAAATTAGTATTAGTTACTTACTGCGTACGCTGCATTAACTGTGCAGCTAGTTGCAATAATTCGTGCTTACGCTCAAGGGCTACAGGTATGGTGCTAAGGTGTTGTAATGCTTTGTTGTAGTACATATCCATTTCGGCTTCGGCAAGCTTACGTACGTTAAGGTAATCGTATACTTCGGTTACAGCTTTTATTTTTTCGGTAGGATTGTAGTTGGTAGTTTGTGTCCATTGTTGCAATACCTCTAACTGATATTTGTGCGCTACCTGCAACGATTTTAATAACAGGTATGTTTTTTTGTTAGCTAGTATATCCCCACCTACTTGTTTACCAAAGGTTTCAGGGTTACCGTACACATCTAATATATCGTCTTGTAGCTGAAATGCAATACCTAAATACTCTCCAAATTTATACAACGCTTGCGCATCTTCCTCTACCGCTCCGCCTATGTAAGCTCCTATCTTTAGGCTTGCACCCAATAGTACAGCGGTTTTAAGCCGTATCATATTAATGTATTGCGGAATAGACACCGTGTTTTGTGTTTCAAAATTCATATCTAACTGCTGTCCTTCGCATACCTCAAGAGCTGTAGCATTAAATGTAGTTAGGCATTGTGTAAGCACAGCACTAGGCGCACACATCATCAGTTGCATTGATTTTACAAACAACGCATCGCCACTAAGTATGGCTATGTTAGTATTCCATTTTTCGTGCACGGTGGCTTTGTTGCGGCGTAGCGGTGCATTATCCATAATATCATCGTGCAATAACGTAAAGTTATGAAAACACTCAATAGCCATAGCTGGTTTAAGTGCAGAAGTAACATCGTTAGTAAACAGCTGGCTACCCAACAATACCAATAGCGGGCGGGTGCGCTTGCCACCAAGGCTAACAATGTAGCGCATGGGTTCGTACAAATTATCAGGCTTGCCCTTTAGTTCAAGCGTAGTTATTTCGTGTTCAATTAATGCACTAAGTTCGGTGGCAGTACCCATATTAAATAATATAGCTAGTGTTGTTTAATAATTTTTGTAAGCCTTGTTCCAGCGGTAATAAATCAGTGGTGAGCAATGTTTTCATTTTGCTAATATCAGGGCAACGCCTTGTCATGTCGCCCTCTTTAAGCGCAGCTACGTGTATTATTTTAGAAGTTGATTGGGTAACACGTATAATAGTTTGTGCTAATTCTAGTATGGTAATTTCATTTTCGCCACCTACGTTTATAGTGTCGTTTATAAATTTATTTTGTAAAAAAGCAGTGGTGCAGGCCGCTATATTATCATCAATAAAGCAAAATGTGCGTGTTTGCAAACCATTGCCGTACACAATAATATCTTCGTTTTTAAGCGCAGCATTCAAATACTTACTTACCACAAAATCTTTGCTTTGCTTGGGTCCGTAAGTATTAAAAAACCTAAATATAGTATAAGGGAGCTTGTATTGTTGTTCGTACGAACGAATAAAAGCTTCGCCTACATTTTTAACAATGGCATAGGGCAAACGAGAGTTAAGCGGAGTAGTTTCTTCGTTTTGAGGAAACTCTACAGGTTCGCCATACACCTCGCTCGACGACGAATAAAACACTCGTTTTACGCCACCGTCTTTGCACAGAGTTAATATGTTTTTGATGCCTGTGATGTCATCTAACACCATAGTAGGATTATCCAACGTGCGCTTAACGCCTACCAACGCTGCGTAATGAAACACATAATCAAATTTATGGCTTTGGAACACAGGTGCTATTTGCTCCCACACATTTACGTCAGCCTCCACAAACTCAATATTATTGTATGTGCCAACGGGTATTTTAATATGCTCACCAGTTATAAAATTATCCACTACAACAATTTTATAATCAGTATAGTGCGATAAATTTTCGGCAAGGCAACTGGCTATAAACCCAGCTCCTCCTGTAATAAGTACGGTTGTTGGCATTTAATTTAAGTTAAAAATACGAGCTGTAAAAAAAATTATTTTTCTAATGCGTATTTCGAATTTATGAACGTTCCGTTTTTAACAATAATAGTATCGCCATTATTGGCTACCTTAAAACTATATTTACCCGCAACACGTTTTGTAGGCACGTCGGCACTAGTAATTTCAAGGTTTCCTTCAAACGAAATTAAATTAACAAGTACACCATTACGAGGAAATTTCAAAAAGAACACACAATATTTATCATTGGCATTTAACGGATTAAGGTTGGTGTATTTACCCTCAGGTTTTTGTGTATTACCTCGCTTTGCTACGTAGTTAGCACTAATGGTAGTGTTTAACGTACCTGTTTTTCCATTACTCATAGCTAATTCAAATTTTGTAACGGTATCATGTTCGGTGGTAAGATAGCACGCATTTAGGCTATCTACACCTCTAAACGCACGCCCATCAATAAGTGCAGCTTCATATTGAGGGAGCTCGTATTCGGGGGCTTTATTTTTGTTACATGCTGTAATTATTACAAGCAAGGTTAGTAGTAATGTTAATTGTTTCATTGTGTTTAATCTTTAATAAGTGTACAAGTTATGGTTACTCCCGCTTCGGTTTTGCTCAATGCTTCGCAGTTAGCTTGTGCCGTTTTAGCTTCTTTTTTAGCAAGGTGTTTGTACGGATAGTTTTTTACTTCGTTGGTAAACACTTTGTCTTTAGTAACGCACTGGCACGAATAGTCTTTAGAGCAACTACTTAGTGTAGCTACAGCAAGTAGTAATGGCACAATTATTTTCATTGATTGAATGGTGTTATTTTTTTTTAAAAACTAATATGCACAAATATAACAAATGCGGTTGTACTAGCAAGTACAACCGCATTATTTAAAAATAGAATTATATAACAGAAAGTTAATTACAGACCATCTAAGACTTATTAATAAATTACAAGCCTGTTAATTGCGTTGCAAATTTAGTAAATTCCTTATCGCCTTTGGCTAAGTTTTTTAACGAAGCATCTTTATTAATTGCTGCTTTTAGGGCATCTAACATACTTGTTGCGTTACCCATACGTGCATTAATTACTGCTTTTAAGTAGTAGCCCATTGCTGAATTTGCATCTTTGCTAGCCTCTAATATACTTAATGCGGCATCTTTATTACCTGCTAACAAGTTAGCTAATGCTGCGTTAAACGACTTATCATTACCGTAGTTGCTTACCGCTTGGCTGTATTCGCCTTTAGCTATTTGTAAGCTGGCCATGTTACCGTTTACTTCAGCACCTGCGCCTGCAGCGTTTTTGTACATGCTTTCAGCGGTAGCCTTGTCGCCACTTAATTGTGCCACAACACCTAGGTTGTTTTGTACAGTTTTGTTGTTAGCGTTTAATTTATTTGCTTTTTCAAATTCAGCTTTAGCATCTGATATTTTATTTTGCATCAAATACACTCCCCCTAAGTTGTTAGATGGGCGCCAATCGTACACAAATTTAGCTTGTGCTGCTTTGTAGATAGTTGCTTTAGCGGCTAAGTCAGTTTGTAAGTTAGCGGCATATAATAACTCCTCTACATTTAGTTGATCAGGAGCTGATGTTGCTAATTGCTTTAGTTCATCATCAGTCTTAGCTGGTTTTTCGGCGTTAATTGCTATTTTCGAGCGGCGTAGTTTAGGAAAAATATCATCAGCTAATTCAGTATATGCTTTTGAAATATTTTTCATTTCTTTTTCGCGTACTTCTAAATCAGGGTAGGTAGTTAAGATACGTAATATCATATCTTTATCTGCTATTTTAGATTGGTTCATTAATTCTTTAAAGCCTTCCCAATCTTCGGGTGTAGCGGTTTTAGCGTAAAAACCGTCTTGCGCACCTGCTTCTAATTTATATTTTTTAAACATTGCTTTTACTGCATTAGCGGCGGTGTTACCTCGTTGGTTAGCAAGGTCAGCATTTTTGGTTTCAATACCATCTGGCGATGCATACGATGCTATACTCACTCCCTTAATAGTGTAAGCATTGGTCGTTCCGTCTTTAATAAATTTGTCTAACGCAGCTACATCTTCCGCTTTTAATTCGGTAGGACGCACAGCATCAGAATTTATTGTATACAATATATCAGCGTTGGTACTAAACGCTGTCATTTTAGGCATTGCGTCTTTAGCCATAATTGCTTTTTGGTCGTTCATTACCAATAGTTGAGTGGTAATAGTAGCCTCCGCTAATTCAGCATTATAGGTTTTTGTTTTGCCTTTTAAGTTACCATCAATATGGCCTACTAACTTAGCATCACGCATTTCGGGAGTGTAGGCAATAACATCGCTATACGAAATTTTGCCCCCAGTTTTCCAATCTACCACTGTACCTTTGGCATCTTTAACCTTAGTACCTACCAATGTTATTGGTTTAAGTACCTTGTCGCCATTAGCTGTTTTAATTGTAGGAGTAAATACGGCAGTAGCTTTTGGATGAAAAGTTTTGGCAGGTATCATTCCTTCAATTTTTACACGTACACTATCTCCTACTAATTCAAGTGGCGATGGGGTAACGGTGTACGAGTTTTTGTCTAATTTTAAACTCTTGCAGCTAGATATTGCTATAACTGCTGTAGTAGCAAATAATAAACTTTTTTTTGTGGTGTTCATGTATTCTTGGGTTAATTGGTTGAATGGTGTTTTTAATTAATGGCGAAAGTATTAAAAAGTTTTCAACACGCCAAACTATAATAGTTGAGATATTACCCCATTTTAAACAACACAAATTATTATTACCTACTCCTTCACTACCTTAAACGTTGTGCTTACGCCCTCCGCATTAGTAAGCTGCAATAAGTACATGCCCGTAGGATACTCGGCTATGCTTAGTTGGTTGTTAGTTACATGCCCTTGCTTGAGTAGTGCGCTGTGTAGGCTTTGCAATGTGTAGGTGTAAGTATCCCAATTAGGGTTATTAATGGTAAGTGTGCCGTTGGTGGGGTTGGGGTACACGTCTAGTTGGTCGTAGGTGTGTATGTGCGCAGGGGAAAATGGCTTGGCGGTAGTGGTTGTAGGACTTGGTGCACCACCTTTGGTGGCGGTGTTAGCCGTTGTTATGCCTGTAGTTGTACTCACGCTAGGCTGTGCTAACCTATGCCCACTATAAGCACTACCACAATTATTTATACGCATAGCTACCGTTGAACCTGCTTTAGCACTAAAGCCTGCGCCTAGCTTAACGTTACTACCCGCTACAAACTCCACGTGGCTTGCGGGCTGGCACACTACGGGTGCTACTGTAGCCACATTAACATTGTGGTAAGCTTGGTAGCTAAGTAAGTTGGGTTGCGTAAAGTTTTTATTATCTATGGCATAATCGTAGGTACAGCAAGGTGAGTTAATGTACTCACCGTAGTACACATCATCATGGGCAGTGCCGTAGCCTATACCACTTACATCGTTAAACGAATACAAAGTAGTGTTACTAATATTGTTAGTAGCATTAGCTTTCATTTGTGTGGCTTCGTAATTAGCATCGCTAACATCATAGGTTACGCGGTTCTCGCGGAACACGGTAGCTATATCGTCTCTATCGCAGCCTGTGGGTGTAGTATTAATTAACCAATTATAATACTCGTAAATGTTTTGACGCTCTAAATCTAAGGGGAGCGTACCATTTTTTACAGCAATAAAAAAATCAGCTATTTGCTTAAACGATAATGATACGTAATCAGTGCCTTTTGCATAACTGGATTTTGCACGAGTATTTATTTGAAGTAAATCAGTATCGTATTTATGTGGATAATTGAGATCATTATCGTTATAATCAGTAGTAGGTTTCCAACTGGGTATTTTATCAGCTCCATCGTATAAATCAAACAACGCACAAGCGATGTTGTACTCACTCCTAAAACCATTGTTTACCTGATTGTTGGGTTCAAGGCTAAATACTTTAGGGTTGCGTAACTCCAAGGGAGCGTCTTTAGTGTAATGCCCTGCGCCTGGTATCGATTTTGCCCAATCAAACTCGTTGTCCTCCTGCCAATATTCTAAGTCGCACATTTGTGCAAAGGCATATCCCCAGCCTTCTGTCCATACTTCGCGTGGTGTTTTTTCGTCTTGCCATGGGTGGTTGGCTACAGCCCCAGTGTGCGGATAACCACCTTGTAAGCGGTTCATTACATGATGCCCAAACTCGTGGTACACTACTGTTTTGCGGTGGGTGTCGTCAGTTTCTAAATAAATACGATAGCCAAATGCAGGATGTAACACTGGGTCGTAGTGCGATGATTGACCAAATACATTACTATTTATGTACACATTAACTGTAATGCCATTAGGCATATCAACTGAAGAGTAGTGCTTACGCACAAACTTATAAGCATTGTGTATATAGTGCAATGTTACAAAGGGGGCTTTATCTACATAACTAATATTCCAGTCAACACCTGTTTTGAGACCATTGTTTTGTACACCCATTGCACTAAAAACAGTAGCATGTAAGTTATACAAAATATTATTAGTTTGGCTTGGCTTAACAACAATGTCAAAGTCTCCGTTGTCGTCAGATACTAAACGAAGTATTAATTTACCTTGATTAAATATTTTTCGCACATCAAAATTATAGCTTAACGAGTAGTTGCCATCAGCATCAATTATTCCGCCTGCTTTTACATGTTTTATTCCGTATTGTATCCATACTAATTGTATATGTACGCCCGATAGTGGTGGATATAGGTTGTAAAAATTATCGTAATCGCTTGTTTTGTTAAATGTTACATAGCCCTGTATAGTACCTTGATAATTATTTTTTGCTAAAGCGGCACTACTTTTTTGCGAAGTAGTATTGTTTGTATAATTAACAGAATCTTGATCCATCAATGCTTGTAATTGTGCAGGTGTTCGGGCTTTCATTACTATACCATAAGGCATATTGGGCAGTTGTACTACGTATTCATTTTCGATTTCGTACACTGTTTTAGTAGTGTCAGTGTTAGGTAAACGTGTACTTACGGGTAGGCTATCTTTGGATATATACACGCGTGTAGGCGCAACACCTGTAGTGGGTTGGTTCCATTGGCGAGGCAAGTTCAAGTAGTCGTATTTGTTCCAAAGTTCTATAGTATTGTAAGGGGTAAAAAACACCACTACCTGTGTAGCCTTAGTGTTACGTGCACCTTGTGCAGAGTGGCTATGCACAGTTACATCTATTTGATCAGGGTAGTAAGGCAAGTTATTTACTGGGTAGTTTACACTTGTGGTAACCAAAGCACTATCGCCTACATATAGTACCGTTTTGTTGTAGCTAGCACTATTACTAGCATTAAACCCATTAGGGAGGTGAGTAAACGATAGCGAATCTAAGTAAGCGGTATCGCTAGTAAATACCTTAAACTGTAGTGTAAAACTCCCAGTAAGGCTAGTTATTTCCGTACTTGTAAAACCAAGTGCTATGTTGCTATAATTACCTGCGCCACACTGCTGGGCTTGTAGTTTTGTAGCAAAAAATAGTAAGGTTATAAATAATATTGTTTTCATAATTATGTTTTTTATTTAATAATGTTATGACGTAAGAGGTTCCATCTAACGTTTGCGGTATCTAAGTAACTTATTATTCCTATTCCTCTATTCATAACAATTTCATAGCTGTGATCAAATACAATACTCGGTCTTGTGCGTTCTATAATACATTCAGTGTAATTTATATTGTCTATTTTGTAGTTATTGGTGTCTTTTAGACCTATATTAACCCACTTATCATCAGGGTAAAAAAAGCTAACACCGACTGTTTTACGTCCAGTTTGTAAGCCAAACCAATAATTATCTTTAGTATAGTTTTGCACACGGTTTAAATCTAAATTAATGTAGTACACTAGGTAAACTTTGTTGTGACATTCGTTGTATTTATTATTTAAAATTTCAACACTCATATTTTCATAACATTGTTTTTGGTAACAGTTGCACCCACTTTTCTCAAGGCTTTCGGTGCCTATGTAGCTATTGCACACCCAGTGGCTGTCTGTAGCTAATGTAGTTTGGTTTTGGTACACCCAGTAAGTACCTGGTTTAAAATAAAAGTAGTCTTTAACCTTTTGTGCTATTTCAATACGGTTGCCCTTTCGGCAAGCTATGCGTTGCTTGCGGTTGGTGCAGTTGCTTAACAATAGGTAGATTAGTACTGTTAGGTATAGTATAGTTTTCATGTTATGTTATTTTAAAATGTTTGACTTAATTAAATTCCAGCGTGTGGAGTCGTTACTGTTTACGTAACTTATTATTCCCACATTTTTATTCATTATTACTTCTTTATAACGTCCGTAAATATTACCTAATGTGCGGCGTTGCACATTACACTCTATATAGTTTACACCGTTAATAATACAGTTAGCCGTGTCTTTATACCCATCTCCAAACCAAGTTCCATCCATTAAAAAAACATTTCCATAACCTTGATTAGTTAATGTAAAATAAAAATCAACTCCTAAATATTGTTTATACTCGTCTTGCACAGTTATAATGTAGCGCAAGTATTCATGTGTATTGCTACCATCGTTGCAGCCGTTGTACTTAGGGCTAAGTATGTTTACAAACATGTTTTCGAAACACATGTGGTTATAACAATTACAACCAACTTTATCGTAGGTTACACTAGCTGTGCCTAGGTAGCTATCGCATACCCAGTGGCTGTCTACCTCAAGGGTAGTTTGGTTTTGGTACACCCAATACGTGCCATGTTTAAAATAAAAATAGTCTTTAACCGTTTGTGGTATGCGTACTTTTTTGTTATTGCGGCATAGTACCTCGTCGCGCACGGTGCAACTAACAATCGTTAGTTGTGTTAATAGTAGTACGATTAATTTTAGCAGGGGTTTCATAGCTTAGATACTTATAGTTAACGATAGCATCAAATTATTATAACGAGGGTTACGTGCCAAGTAGCCAGCTTTGCTATAGAAAGAGTTCTTGTGCTGAGTGAAGTAATTATGCTCTAAGCTTACTCCAAAGTTTTTAAAGGCATAACTTACTCCAACAATTGTTTTAAAGTAGCCTATCGGAAACCGCGTGTAAACATCAGTGTCATAAAATGAAAAACTATTAGTAGGTTTGTTTAATTGGTATTGCCATTGCAATGTTTTATTTAACAATTGTTTTTCTTCAAGGCGCTGAATAAACACCCATATAGGCGCACCTCCAGCAAATAGTTGTAGATTACTGTGCTTACTAAATTGCGTAATTGTGTATTGTAAACGTATTGGCGCTTCTAAGGAATTATTTATAAGTACGTAATACACGTTTTTAACACTACCATTAGTTAGCGGAATAGTATACGTGTCAAACAATAGCGTACGATAATAATAGCCTAAACCCGTTTGCAGGCTTAGTTTTTTACTTTTACGAAAATGTATGTTGTAATTAGCTTCCAGCCCAAACGACCGAAACGATTTTTTACCCAAAGCACTCCCTCCTATATAATGTGCCTTAAAACTCCAATTGTATTTGGTTAAAGAAGAATCTTTTTGCGCTACTACGTTATTAAAATTACCAAGCAACAAGTAACAACTTAATGTTGTTATAAATAATGTATGTTTCATAATAGTAAATTATTAACGGTTTAATAATTTACTCTCAATGGCTTGTAACCGTTGTTGTAGTAAGTCGTTTTGTTTTTTAAGTTCAATAATATACAAGTACGCCTCTTCAATTTTTTCCATTTGTTTTACTTGCATGTCAGCAAGTTTTAACCCGTCTTTCTGTACCTCAGTAGCACTAGGTATATTGGGTAAATGTTTGTTGGCGGTTATGTAATTATCTAACTCCGCTATGGTTAATAGGTTGTAGTTTTTATCAAATACATAGTCGGGAAAGATTAAGTTTTGGGGCATTACGTTTATTTCGCGCGCATACACGTAACCATTGGCGCTTACTTTAAAATTTATTTTACCACTAGCATCATACGTTTGTATAGTTGCTTTATTACTTGGGCTATACACATTAAGCATAGCATCGCCAAACTGCCCTGCGGGTATAGCACCTATGGCAGTAAGGCCATCGCCCATTACTCTAAACGTGTAGTCGTAAGCGCCTGTAGGTTTGGTATTACTTACGATTAATGCAGTGGTACGGTCGCGCGTTACATTTATTTGCGCAGCAGTTAACCAATCTTGTGTGTGGTTAGTGCTAACATTAAGCCCTTGATAATCCACATCGCCCTTAACATTAAGCGCACAAGCTAACGATTGTGGGTACGGGAAACCTATCTCTACGTTTTTGCCCATGCTTACCTTTCCGCCATTAGCACCAGTATTAATTTGTGTATTGCTACCACAAAAATAATTAATAAATAATTCGTTGGGGGTGTTGCCTCCAACACTAGCATCAATACCAGAGTTACCATTGGTAAACGATTGCATATTTAACAAGCCTGTGTTAGGCTTAGGGGCTCCAGTAGCATCGACATCAAATATTTGTACCCACCCACCAAACTGATGCCCAAAAGGAGCAAATGGCGTAGCTGCGCATGCAGGGGGCAGGGGCAACAAAATATTGCTACCTATGTTGCGCCCGTAGTTAAACACGCCACCACCTGTGGTGGCGGTGGGCGTATAGCTTATGCCTATGTTAGCGGTGTTAAACGCTATGCCTTGCACGGCACGCAGAGATTTAGTAAATGTTGCCGTATTATTAAATTCAGTTATTGTATTAAAACTAACTGGCGAGTTAAAATAGGCATTGTTATTAACGTTAATACTGCCATTAACAGTAGTTGCACCATTAAGTTGTGTTGCACCACGTAACACGGTACTGTTTTGTACATCTAAGTCGTTATCTACCTTAAAATCTAAGCCTTTAATTAAGGTGGCTGCCTGCACCTTGTCAGTAATAATAACTCCGCCACCCACGTATAGGTTGTTGCTTATACGAGCATCGCCAATAACATCGAGTTTAAAAAACGGACTAGGTTGTGCGCCTATGCCCACATTGCCAGTGGGCTTGTACACATCGGCAGGATTATTAGCCGTTAGCCATGCCGTATTAGTAGCAGGTAGGGTTTGCCATGTGCCGTTACCTGCTAAGTACTGTGTGGCTAGGCCTGTAAAACTATAGCGTTCTATTTTGCCTTGCCCATTAGTTAGTACCAAGCCATTAAGGGTGGTGCTGTTGAGGTCGAATGATTTTATAACCATTTCGCCATTGGGCTTTAGGCGCAATGCTTCGGCGTTGTTGGTTTTAAGTAAAATGGTTGGTTGTTGGTAGTGCCTAGCCAATCGCCACTGTTGGCACTGGTACCGTTACGGTTCCAAGGGGCATTGGTTTGCGCAGTAGCAGTTAGTGCTGTGCTTAGCAAGGCGCACATGGTTATGCTCGCTATTGCATTAGCAACACTATGTGTTGTGTTGTGTTGTGTTGTGGCTAACCAACACGGGGATGTAATTGTTTTTCATAGCTAATTGTTTTTATAGATTAACCAATAGTAACAAATAAAAATGGGATTATCAATTAAAAATGCCTAATGAAACATTAAAGCTAAAATTTGATAATGTTGCATTTATTAATTGAATCCTCCCCACTTAAGTAAATACGCTGTTTTTTTTAATAGCTAGTGTAGTTATTGTTTTATGTATGTCCGCAAATAATCATAATCCTGTAATTGCAGCAATAACAAGCCTGTCAAAGAGTTTCTCCTCAAAATATCTTCGATTCAGTTTGTAAACAAACTCGTTAAGGTATAATTGTAAGTACTTACCCTTTATTTTGTGGTAGTTCCCTAATAAATTTCGTTTAGCATTACTTATGGTAATGTGTACCCACTTTAGTACCTTTTTGGTAGTTTCTTTGTCTGATTTTTCAGTAAAGTGTAACTCTACATAGTCTGCTATATTTACGTAAGAGGTACTTTTGTCGCTAAAAACTATACTTTTTTCACTAATAGATTCTTTTATAGTCCCGTTTATTTCAGTTGCACTGTGGCTAGTTAATACCTTTGCTTTAAAATATCTACATTGGTTAGACACCTTTCCGGTTTCAATATCCTCCAAAGGGGTTGATTCTGCTAGTATTGCGACATTTTGCTTGCCTACCGCTCCACGCCCTCTAACGCCTTTGCTTTTTTCTATTTCGCTAGACTCAATGGTAAAATACCCCTCGTCCATTTCAATCATTCCTTCTAAAGTGTAGCGTGCATCACGCTTGCCCATTGCCTTGCGGAGCTTGTGAACCATAGCCCACACAGGTTTCGTAGCGTTTTAAACCTAATTGTTTTTGTATTTCCTTACTCGAAAACCCTTTTTTAGTCGCACTGAGTAAAAACATAGTTTTATACCATACTAAAAAAGGTAAGTTAGAACTCTGCATAATTGTTCCGCTACGCAAAGAAGTACGACTTCTGCATATTTTGCACTCGTAACTCAACCTACTTTTTATCCAATAATGTGTAGTATTACCACAGTTACAAACTATACCCATAGTGTCTCGTTCGCCCTTGAAATGGGCTATGCAGGCTTCTTCGCTCTCAAAATTTGCTGTAAAATTAAATAAATTCATACCGTTTTTTTCTGCTAAGATAACTAAAAATATCAATTATGGGTATTTGCGGACATGCATTTATTGTTTTAACCTTGAGCTATGGTACAAGTGGTATTTTATACCTTAAACTATTGGTAGAAAAAAGTCGTAAATACAATTGATGGAATATAATTAAACACCCACCGTAAATTAAATTGTAAGTACACTATTATTTCAAGGTTAAAATAGTATATTTACAACACTTAAATATTTTTAATCAAAATACAAATGACAATGAAGAAAAAATTACTTACCCTCGTATTTTCACTAATCATACTAAATAGTTTTGCACAAGTAGCCACTTGGACTAATGGTGGTGGCACTAATTTATTTAGCACTCCGCTTAACTGGAGTACTGGCATAGTTCCAACTACTGCCAACGATGTGCTCTTTGATGGTTCTACGGCAGCCACATGTATTATTGACCAAAACGTAAGTGTAAAAACAATAACTGGTAATAGTACCTACAACGGTGCTATTATGTTTAATGCTGGCTCTACCATAACTACCAACACCGATTTTACTTGGAATAGTAGCACCACCATTACAGGCAATACAGGTAGCGTAACTATTGGACGAAACTTTTTTATGAGCGCAGGTAGCTTTATTGCAGGTACGGGTACAATAATGGTTATGGCTGCCTATGCCCAAAACGGAACAACCAATACCGTAAATTTATCCGCAGCTGGTTTGGTTACTTATACCACCACATTTATGTTACAAAACGGAACGTATATAGCGCCTGCTAACGAAACTCACAATGGTAATTTTACGGTATCGGGTGGTACATTTACACCCAATAATGGCAATGTGCGTTTTGTGTCGCCTAGTAGTACTGTTATAGCCACTAGTGCTACTAACGCTGCTATAATTACTAATACTCAACCATTTTACAATTTAATATTCGAAAACTCAACTATTGCTCCAGCTAACTTATTTAGAACCTATGCAGTAAGCGGTATAGTTACTGTAAACAACGAATTAATTTATGATTATGGTGCAACTTTAGCTAACCCAAGTATTATTACTAATAGGTCAGGTGCAACAGGTACTATTGTACTAAAAAAAGATTTACGCGTAATTACGGGTTCTACTCGTCGTAATTACGATGGTGGTTCAGCAACTATTGAGTTAAATAGTTCGTCAACTCAAACCTTGTTTATTAATAACCTCAACAATGGTTATACGCTTTGTAATGTAAGTGTTACAGGGCCAGCACGTACTATACAAAATACAAGCTCGCCGTTTCAAACTCATCAGTTAAACTGCATGAGTTTTACGTGTGCTGCCAGTGGCTTTATTACAATGAACACTAGTTTAAATTTAAAAGGCGATTTAACCGATAATGGTAATTTAATATTTCCTTCGTCACAAATTACTTATTTTAGAGGCGATGCCAAAAATCAAAATATTATTACCTCAGGCGAAATATCGTTTTCTACTCTGCGTATTGTAAACGGAACGCCTTACTCAATTATACAACAAGGCAATGTGGCTGTTAGAGATTTTATGGCGTTTGCTTCGGGGGCAACACATAATGTAAATGGCAGAGTACTAACATTTAAATCAGTAGCGGTAGGTGGTAATTCTGCAAAAACAGGTATGCTCACCGATTTAACATTGTTTCCTACGGCACAACTAATAGGTAACTTTACGGTGGAACGTTTTTTAAAAGGTGGTACAACGGGTTGGGTATTATTAGGTTCGCCGTTTGGATCACAAAATACGCTAAATGATTGGAAAGATGATTTTGCAATGAGTGGTTTTACAGGTAGCACGGGCAATACGTTTCCTGCATTTACATCAATGTATAGTTACGACGAAACTCAGCCAGGTGCCGTGGGTGCTGATGCCAAATATATTGCACCAACTAATATTACTAATACAATAGGTACAGGTAAAGGTTGGTGGGCTTATGTAGGTACTGCGTTAAATACTACTACTGATATAACATTAGATGTTACTGGTGCTTTAACGTCAGGCATTAACAGAAACAACGTAAACATACCCGTAACCGCTACGCCCAACAATGGTGCTATACCCAACGCTGATGACGGTTGGAACTTAATAGCAAACCCTTATCCAGCCTCGTTAGATTTTAAATTATTTAGAGCAAGCAATGGAGGCTTAGGTTTGGGAGCAAGTATATTTGCCTATAATGCTGATTTAGGGGCTGACGCTACTTATAACGATGCCACAAGTATATCAAGCCCTAGTGTGTTTAGCGGTGGTATAAGTCAGTTTTTAACAAGCTCAAGGGCCTTTAACGTGCAAGTAACAAGTTCAGGTAACTTAGTGGCGCAAGAAAACCATAAACGTGTATCAGGTGCTGGCGATAACATGCCTCTATGGCGTGTAGCCACAGCAGATAGTGCTACACAGTATTTTAGAATATTTATGCAAAATAATACTGATAACCGTGTGAATGATTGTGTACTTAATTTTAACGACCTTGCCACCACTGGCATTGACGATTACGATGCACTTAGAACAAAAACACTAGTAGATAACCCACATGATATGTTATTAATGACCAAGCTTAACGGACGAGATTTTGCCATAAACTCAATACCGTTAGATACCATTAACATAACCAACTTACCGCTTAGTACACGTGTGGGCACAACAGGTTCGTACACTATTAATGCTAGTAACTTAGCTGGTATAGTACCTAATAATTACTGCATTAAGTTAGTGGATTATAAGCTAAACACCACTATTAATTTGCGTAACGAAAGTTATACTACCGTATTAGACTCTAACGATAATGCTACCTATCGTTTCAGTATTGTTATTGAACCCAACGCTACTGCCTTAAACGTTACGGCTAGTGTTAGCGTGCCTGTTAATAATTTAACTAATGTGCAAGCAAGTGTAAATAGTGCTAGTAATTTTAATTACTACTTAATAAACACAACTACTGGTACTAAAGTAGATTCGGTAATGAATAATAACACCGCCCAGTTTAACAATGTGGCAGCAGGCTATACTTACAAAGTACAAGCTGTGCAAGTGGGTGGAGCTATATGCTCAGTAGCCGAAACCATGGTTGAAATAGTAGCCAACGTTACCAACATACACACCAATGCCACTAAAGCACTACAAAGCTACTATGCTAACGGAACTATTGTGGTTAAAACCAATGCTACTTACGAACCTGCTACTATAACAGTACACAATATGTTAGGGCAATTATTAACTAGTAAAAAAATTACACTTAACGGACAAACTGAATTAGTTGTACTAGGCGATATTGCTACGCAAAACGTGTTGGTAACAGTAGTTTCCAACACTACTAATTATAGTAACAAAATTACAGTAATTAAGTAACCTAGTATTTTATAACCCAAACTAATTTTAATAGTGTGTTAAATTTAACGTTCTATTAAAATTAGTTTTTAGCTTTTAACAGCAATGAAAACAATGAAAGCAATCAAAATAATTATATTGTTTTTATTGTTTGGTATAGCAAACGTTAATGCCCAAAATAATGTAGGTATAGGTACAACTACACCTAATGCTAAAGCTGTACTGGAGCTACAAGCTATTGATAAAGGTTTTTTGGCACCACGCATGAGTGCCGTGCAAATGAACGCTATAACAACACCACCTAATGGCTTGCTAGTGTACAACACTACTGTTAATTGTTTTAATTACTGGAATAGTGTTACCACAACTTGGGTAAATATGTGTGCAAGCACTGGCACTACTGGAGTAAGCAATAGCGGCGATACTGTAATTATTAATTTATTAAAAGTAGATAGTGCATTTATTACCAACTTGTTTGCCACATACATAAAGGCTGACAGTGCGTTTATTAAAAATATAATTAGTAATTATATTAAAACGGATAGTGCTTTTATTCACTTACTGCGTAGCGATACTGCTTACATTAAAACATTAATAACCAATACTATTAACGCGCACTACATTGTAACTGATAGCATTAATGCTGGTTTTGGACGCTTTGATAGCATATATGTAAACGGACAAAACTTACAACAATACATAAGCACATTATTAAGTAATAAAGACACGGTGGTGTTAAAATACCTGCAAACTGATAGCATACAAACCTTACTAATAAAGGCAGATAGTGCCTACATTAAAAACTTACTGGCTAATACAATTACTGCTACGTTTATAATTACTGATAGTATTAAAGCAGCCTTTGGGCGTTTTGATAGTTTGTATGTTGGGGGTAAAAACATATTACAAACAATTAGCGACAGTATTAAAGCACAAGCATGGTTGCTAAAGGGCAACACTGCTACTACAACTAATTATTTGGGTACAAACAATGCGCAAGATTTAGTGTTTAA
The DNA here is from genome assembly GCA_043778625.1 of Bacteroidia bacterium. Classification (GTDB taxonomy): domain Bacteria; phylum Bacteroidota; class Bacteroidia; order UBA4408; family UBA4408; genus JACMRI01. The sequence goes on from JAYWFU010000128.1 coordinate 92,476, forward strand.
AACCAACGGGGTTGAAAACATGCGCATACTCAATACAAACGGTAATGTAGGTATTGGTACCACTACACCTGCATTTAGGTTGCACGTACCTGCAGGTTACATAGGTACTGATTACATCAACACTACCGATAACTCCGTTAACACAGGGGTTACAGGCATTATGATAAAAGCTGGCGATAATTTTTTGCGTACAGGTACAGCAGCCGCTATTAATTCTTTTTTAGGAATAACAGCACCAGGCGGCGATAACTTAGGCAACCATTTTGCAACAACTACATTAAATATGAATGCTAACTTTATTACTAACGCACAAGGTAGCTCAACATTTGCACAAAGTAATAATACCTCTACTTCATTTGTTGATGCCCCTATACAATTACGTGAGGCACAGTTTGGTGGGGCAGGGTTTATAGCTCCTCGCCTAAGTTTTCATTGGGCAGGTGTGGTAGCTTCGCAAATAGGCATAGAAGCCAGCGGGCGAATAGCCATACGTAATAACCCAGGTACAGGCTACGAAAACTTTGTGGCCAACGAAACCTATGCCAATGGCTGGTTTAGAAACATAAACTCAAATACAGGTTTGTATAACGAAACTAATTTTACTGGAATATACTCGCCAAGTGTAGGGGTTATGGCTATTTTTAACAATGGTGTATTAGGCATTAAAACAATTACGCCCACTGCCGACCTTGATGTAAACGGTACAGTACGTGTACAAAGCCTACCTGCAGGCGCTAATAACGAAAGCATAGTAACCGTTGATGGTGCAGGAAACTTACACAAAAAACCAGCAGGCTTTGGAGGTGCTATCTATGTAGGGACTTTTTATTCGGGTAACACAGGAGCTCCACCAGCTTCGCCGCCTGTTAGTGGCTATTTTACATCAGCTTCAGCTTATAATTATAGTTGTGCTCCCGTTTGTAGAGATGTTGTTACAGTTAATTTTCCAGCTTTACCTAATACAAATTACGTCGTAATCTGCACTCCCGTTTGCAATACTTGCACCACAGATTTCGCTGCAGATTTTTCAAATGAAATACGTACACCATTAATTTATCAAAAAACTACTACTAGTTTTAAATTAATGGTTGAAGAGACTGGCAACGCTACACAAGACTTAACATGGGATATTGTTATTATTAATTATTAAATAATAAATGCTCAACAACCGCTATTTTATACTACTTACATTACTTAAAGCATTAGGGCTGTATGTATTGTGGTTTGTAGTGTATGATTTGTGGTTGCACCCTTTAGGTAAGTTAGATAGATGGGCTATTAATAGCATAAGTATAACTGCCAGCGGTGTATTAAAATTAATGGGCTACACACTACTACCAGAGCCTCCGCCCGAAGAGGTGATACGCACCATAGGTATTGATGGCACACATGGCTTGTGGATTGGCGACCCTTGCAACGGCTTAACCATTATGGCACTGTTTGCAGGTTTTGTGCTAATAATGCCAGGTAATTATAAAGCTAAATTATGGTACATACCATTAGGGTTAGCCGTATTACATTTAGCCAACATATTGCGTGTAGTGGGTTTGTGCTTGGTGTTAAAACATTACCCAACCTCTTTAGAGTTTAACCATACCTACAGCTTTACTATTGTGGTGTATAGCATTGTGTTTGCCTTGTGGATGTACTGGATAAACAACCACTCGTTTACCACAACTAAAGCTAGTTAGCAACAATTATTTGGTTTGTAGCTCTTGCTCAATGGCTTTGCGCAACTCAGTTAAAAATGGAAACCCTACGGTAGCATATTCATACTTGCCATCGTTAAGTATTTCGTTGTTATTACAATATATACTTGCGGTTAAATAGTAGCGTAGTCCTTTTTGTTTATTTTCGATATAGGCACAATCGCCAAGGAAACCATAAGCCATAGCCACTTTGTTGTACACACTATATCCTATGGGGAGTTGGGCTTTTTCGGTATCGTGAAAAAAATATTTATTGTACGTACTTACATACTTGTTACTATCGGTATACGCCAGAAGCCCTGATTGATAGGGGGTATGGAGTAAACTATTTTTTAGCAACGCAATGTGTTTTTTATTTACAACATTAGTTTGTTGTGCAAATAAATCTTGCATTAATTGGTGTAGTTCGTCAATGGCTATATAATTTGCGTACGAAAAATCGAGCCCTCGTTTAATTAATTTACCATTAGCAATATACCCACGCCCTACAATTGCATTTTCGTTTTTATGATATTTGTATTTTGATTGTACTGCAAATGTGGTAATAATAGAGTCGGTGTTTGCATTAATATAACGCACATTATTGTACAATGATACAGGGCCTGTGTTACGTAATTGCGTAGTGTCGCAAGCGCCTAGTTTTTTGTTGATGAAGGATTTTTGCAAGCGCATTTTTTGTAATTGTGCGTTCAAAAAATCTTGCCCCATAAGTTCGTATAGCATATTGTAAGCCGTATTATCGCTAACGGTAAGCATACGTGTAATAATATTAGCGAACGAATCATCGTATAATAAGCTATCGTACACTGCGTTAGTTGCAGTAAAACCACAGGCTATATCACGCTTACGAATACATATAAAAGTACTGTCGGTAATACGCTCTTCGCCTATAGCGTCCAAATAATTGCAGGCAGCAATAGCGGTAGGTAACTTAACAAAACTTGCAGGGTAGTAGTACTCGTTTAAATTACCGTACTCGTAGGTAAGGGTGGGTTCGCCTTTAATGATAGGGGTTAGTAGTATTTTGAGTTTATACTTAGTAGGGTTACTCAATACCTTGCGCACCACAGGGTTTGAGTTTTTTTTAAGTGTGTTTTCAATAAAAAATTCGCCACGCTGCGCACTACTACTAATAGTAATAAATAAAATAACTATAATAAATAAAGTGCGCATTGTTGTTATTGGTTAATTATTAATAAATACTAGGGGGTAAATTATATGCCTTGGTTCGTGTCCTCACGAAACAATAGTGTATTAATTGTTTCGTGAGGACACGAACTAAGGCGAAAGAAAGCCACAATACTAAATGTTAAATTACAAATTAAAAGCGCATTAAACTTAATTAATGCGCTTTTGATAAAAGTAATAGTGTTGCAGTTAATTATTAAAACGGCATATCGTCGTCAACTACTGCGGTGTTGTTTTGCATTGTTTGTGTAAATGTATCTTGTATTGGAGCGCTACCACCCTGTGCTTGATAAGCTGGTTGTTGTTGAGGAGCTGCTGCACCGCTATCAGCTACTACACGCCACGCTTGCAACGAGTTAAAATAACTTTTTACGCCTTGTGCATTTGTCCAAGCTCTACCACGTAGGTTAAACGATACATCTACCATTGCACCTACCTGAAAGCCGTCTATTACCGACACCTTATCTTGTATTAACTCAAATTTAATATACTCAGGGTACATTGCATTTTCAGAATATTCTAACACAAAATCGCGTTTTTTAAACGTTTCTTTTACCTGTTGTACTTCCGACATTTCGATAATTTTTCCTTTTACATTCATTGGTTCTTATTTTTAGTTGTTTATATTTTTTTAGTTCAAAGTGGGCATCCACACACGGTTTAATACAACATTATGTGAAACGATTTATTCAACAGTAATTCAATAATTAAATTGTTGTTGTGAGACAAAATTACAAAATTGCTATTAACTTTTTGCGCATAGTAGTTAATTATTTCTTCACAAGTTTTAAAACTATGTTCGTTTTTTATTATTTCGCTAAAGCATTCTCTGTTTTCAGCTCTAAACCCATCAATGTATGGTGCAATAATGTGTGCGGTTTGCATTACTTCAAAATCGCTATTGCCCTTGGTTAAGCTTATCACATTAGTTTTAACGGCAGTAGTTAACACGTTTGCTAACTGCGGAACATTAGGGGTAGTGTTAGCTGCAAATACTACTGCGTTGGTAATAGTAGCATTGCTAGCCCCTATAATTAGCACCTTACTTAATTTAATATATTGTTGCACCCATTGTAAGTTAGTGTGCGTGGTAAACACAGTGCCTACATCGCTATCATTAAACGTTGTGGCTATGGTATAGTTAGCGGGTACAACGGTATGTAATTGTGTAAGCAGTTCGGTAGTTAATAATTGGTTATTGCTGCTATACACCGTGTAATTAGCACAAGGTACAATGGCGTGCTGTTGGGTAATAAAATGTGCAATAGCCAAAAAATCGGCAATGGTAGTGGCAACAATACACCTTTGTTTGTTCATATTAATTTTTAAAAATATAAGTGGGTATTAATCATTACGCTTACTTTTACGCTAAAGTATTAAATAAATTGAATTATTAATTTAAAAACACATATATAATAACATGATTAAAATAGGCGATTCAGAACTTATACTTAACCCCGATGGGAGCGTTTACCATTTGCATTTAAAGCCCGAAAACATAGCCGAAAACGTTATTGTAGTAGGAGATCAGGGGCGTGTAGAAATGATATCGAAATACTTTACCAACATTGAATTTAAAGTACAAAGTCGTGAGTTTGTTACCCACACGGGTACGTTTAACGGTAAGCGTGTTACGGCATTATCCACAGGTATTGGTACTGATAATATTGATATTGTGATGAACGAATTAGACGCCGCTGTTAATATTGATTTAACAACTCGCACTCCCAAAACCACGCACACTGCGCTTAATGTAGTGCGCATAGGCACGTCGGGCGCATTGCAGGGCGATATTCCAGTGGATTCTACCGTGCTATCTACCCACGGACTGGGTATGGACGGGCTACTTAATTTTTATGAGGTAGATAGTATTAACGAGGCCGATTTAGAGCAAGCTTTTATAGCGCACACTAACTGGAACAAGCGTTTTAATCACCCGTATTTTGTAAAAGGTTCGGAAGAGTTAATTAATAAATTATCGCCAGGCAAACATTTAGGCATAACCGCCACAGCCTGCGGTTTTTATGGCCCACAGGGGCGTGTGTTGCGCTTGCCATTGCAAATGAACGACCTTAACGAAAAACTTACTTCATTTGCTCACAACGGACATCGTATTACTAATTTTGAAATGGAAACATCAGCCTTATTTGGCTTAGGCAAGTTGCTGGGGCATAATACTGCTACCGTGTGTACCATTGTAGCTAACCGTATTCGCAAGGAATTTAGTAAAGATTACAAAGTAAGTGTAGACAAACTAATAGTAAATGTGTTAGAAACATTAACTACCTAATTAACTTTAAGTAAACACAAAACATACACCATGGATTCAAATCAATTAATGGCACTTATTAATTTGCTCGACGACCCCGACGAAGAAATTTTTAACCACATTGAAGAAAAAATAATTACGCTTGGGTCGCCCGCCATTCCTACCTTAGAAACGGCTTGGGAAACAAGTATGAATAGTGTATTGCAAAGCCGTATTGAAAACGTAATACACAAAATACAGTTTGAAAGCGTTGATAAAAACATTATTCAATGGATTGATACTGGCGCACAAAGCCTACTTGATGGCTTACTTATTATTGCCCAATATCAATACGCTGATGTGGACGAACACTTAGTGCGTGAGCAAATGAACCGTATAAAACAAGATGTGTGGTTGGAGCTTCGTGACGACTTAACAGCGCTTGAAAAAGTAAAAATATTGAACCGTATTTTTTTTGATATTCACGGCTTTGCTGGTAATACCAACAACTTTCATTCGCCTAACAATTCGTTTGTAAATAGTGTGTTAGAGTCGCACAAGGGCAACCCACTAATGCTATGTGCTATATACAGCATTGTGGCGCAAAGCCTTAACATACCTATTATGGGAGTTAACTTACCCGAGTTGTTTATACTAGCTTATGTTGATGAACATGCCACGGGTACAAGTAGCTCGTTTGAATTTGGTAGTAACGTACTATTTTATGTAAATGCCTTTGCTAAAGGCACCGTATTTGGCCACAAAGAAATTGATAAATTTTTGGCACAAATGCGCTTACAGCCTAACGCCAAGCATTACGAGCCTTGCCACAATGTGGATATTATAAAACGATTGTTGCGTAACTTAAAATTTGCTTACGAAAAAAATAGCGATGCCAAACGTGTAAACGAAATACAATACATTATTGAACGCATTGAGCAATTGTAACACACCACATATAACTTATGATTTACGAATTTAACGGCTATAAACCCGTAATACATCCAACATCATTTATACACCCGCAAGCCACAATTACAGGCAATGTAATTATTGGCAAACACGTGTACGTGGGCCCAGGAGCTGCACTGCGTGGCGACTGGGGACAAATAATAATTAAAGACGGTTGTAATGTGCAGGAAAACTGCACCATACACATGTTTCCGGGTACAACGGTTACGTTACACGAAGGGGCGCACATTGGGCACGGCGCTATAATACACGGTGCTACGGTAGGGCAAAATTCGTTAATAGGTATGAATTCAGTGCTTATGGACGATGTAGTTATAGGCAACGAGTGTGTAGTAGGCGCATTAGCATTTGTGCCTGCACGCACTGTATTTAGCGCACGCCAAGTAATTGTGGGTAACCCCGCACGTGCCGTAAAAGAGGTAAGCGACACCATGATAGCTTGGAAAACTAAAGGCACTGAACTATACCAACAACTACCCGCTGAGTGCTATGCTACACTTAAACCCTGCGAACCACTTACCGAAATAGAATCTAACCGCCCTACACAGCAGGCAGTATATGATGTGTGGAAGAGTTAGGTTGTTCTCCGAATTGTATTCTCCGCCTTGTTTCGTATCCTCACGAACTGAAAGTATATTTGATTGTTTAGTGGGAACACGAAACAAGGCTTATTAAACACAACACCCATTGAACCCTCAAAAAAAAATAATAGTAAGCGTAACTAACGATCTCGTAACCGACCAACGTGTGCACAAAGTATGTACATTTTTGCAAGCGCACAATTATACTGTTATGCTGGTGGGGCGAGTGTTAAAAGGTAGTCCAGCTACTGAACGTAAGTACGCTACGCATCGTTTTAAATTATGGTTTACCAGTTCGGCATTGTTTTATGCTGAATATAATTTGCGATTATTTTTGTATTTATTGTTTCATAAATACGATTGTTTATTAGCCAATGATTTGGATACATTGCTTGCCAACTACTTAGTACAACAACTTAAAGGCGGTGAACTGTACTACGACACGCACGAATATTTTACCGAAGTACCTGAACTAGCACACAATGCCATTGCAAAAAAAACTTGGCTAAGTATTGAACGTTACATTTTCCCAAAGTTAAAAAATGTATATACCGTAAATAATTCTATTGCCAAAATATATAACAAGTTTTACGGCAACACATTACACGTAGTGCGCAACATACCTATGTTTACACCTAATAGCACTACACTAAAAACACGTGAGGAATTAGAATTAAACCCAACTCAAAAAATAATTATTATGCAAGGTGCAGGTATTAATATAGATAGAGGCGCTGAGGAAGCGGTGTTAGCTATGCAATACCTTCCCAATTATTTATTGCTAATTATTGGCTCGGGCGACGCCATACCTGCCGTACAACAATTAATACAACAACACCATTTGCAACATTGCGTACAGCTTATGCCCCGCATGCCTTACGCTGAATTAATGCACTACACCCGCACTGCTAACGTGGGTATTACGTTAGATAAAGACACTAATCTTAATTACAAATACAGTTTGCCCAACAAATTATTTGACTACTTGCACGCTGGTATACCAGTAGTAACAAGTAATTTGGTGGAACTAGCTACTATTGTAACCCAGTATAACGTTGGGCAAATTACACCAAGCCATGCTCCGCAAGATATTGCTACAGCTATTGAACGTGTTGTAAACACTGATTATACGGCACAAATTAACCTAGCACAAACAAAATTACAATGGCAAAACGAATGTGTAACATTGGCTAAAATTTATAACGTGTAATGAGCCTTACTACCACTCACCCCATTAGTAATTTGTTGCTGCAATGGTATGCTACACACAAGCGTGATTTGCCTTGGCGCAACATTAACAATGCTTACTATATATGGCTATCGGAAATTATATTGCAACAAACCCGTGTAGCACAAGGCTTACCCTACTACGTAAATTTTATTACTGCTTACCCCACCGTACAAAAGTTAGCCAATGCGCCTGAGCAAGATGTACTAAAACTATGGCAAGGCTTGGGCTATTATAGCCGAGCACGCAACTTGCACGCTGCCGCTAAAATGGTAATAACAGATTTTAACGGAGTATTCCCTACCGATTATATTAATTTAAAAAAACTAAAAGGCGTAGGCGAATACACGGCATCGGCCATTGCATCATTTGCTAGCAATGAAGCCAAGGCAGTAGTAGATGGCAATGTATATAGGGTGTTGAGCCGTTTGTACAACGTAGCTACACCTATTGATAGTACGGAGGGCGTAAAATTATTTTCGACCTTGGCCTACGAATTATTACCGCAATTAAATGCAGGCGAACACAACCAAGCCATGATGGAGCTAGGCGCTACGTGCTGCAAACCCAAATTGCCCATGTGTGAGGCATGCCCTGTACTACAGTACTGCCAAGCATTTAAAGCCAATACTATAAACGAACTACCTGTTAAAAGCAAAAAGACAAAAGTTACTGCACGTTATTTTTATTACCTAATAATTGAAGATGCGCAACAACACACCTTAATACATCAACGCCCTGCAGGCGACATTTGGCAAGGCTTATACGAGTTTGTATTAATAGAAAGTACGAGTGTATTAACTCCAACAGAATTAAAAAAAGAAGTGCAAAGTAAATTAGGCAACCTAAAGTTTAACATTACGCAGCAATCCACTTCGGTTAAGCATGTGCTAAGCCATCAACATTTATACACCGTTTTTTGTACCTTACAAGTGGCTACATTACCTGTAATTGCTAGTACTTTAGCCATACCTATGGCTGTAATTAACAACTATCCTTTACCCCGATTAATTGATAAATATTTAAATGAACATTTTTTTAACCAATGATACTTACTGATACCCACATACACCTGTATTACCCCGAATACGAAACGCCCGTAGCACAACTTATTGAGCAAGCTAATAAGCGCGGTGTTAGTCGTTTTTTTTTACCTAACGTAGATTTAGCTTCTATACCTATGATGTATGCGGTACACGCTGCCCATCCTACGTGTACTTATATGATGATGGGCTTACACCCCTGCAGTGTTACCGACGATTATTTGGAGGTACTTGCGGCAATGGAAAAAGAATTAAATAGCGATAAAACATTTTGTGCCATAGGCGAAATAGGTTTAGATTTATATTGGGATAAAACCACACTTGTACAACAAACACATGCTTTTGAGCTACAAATAAAATGGGCCGTAGCACGCAACCTACCCTTTGCAATACACTGCCGCAAAGCATTTGACGAAACGTATGCACTACTTTTAAAACTTAAAAAAGAATTAAAGCTAGAAAAATTTAGTGGTGTATTTCATTGCTTTGGAGGAACTGTGGAGCAAGCGCAATTGCTTATTAAAATAGGGTTTTACATAGGTATTGGTGGTGTAGTTACTTACAAAAACAGTGGCATACAACAAGTAGTTGAAGCCCTTGATTTACAACACATAGTTCTCGAAACTGATGCTCCTTATCTTGCTCCAGTACCACATCGTGGCAAAACTAATATGCCCGTGTACTTGGCTGATATTGCACAACACATTGCCTTAATAAAACAAATAAGCGTACCCGAAGTGGCACGTATTACTACCCAAAATTCTATTGATTTGTTTGGCGCGTAGTCCTCAAAAAAAAGCTAAACTATTTTGTATAACTTTGAATATTACTATTAATAACAAACACTTACTTAGTGCCATGCCAGCATTACACAAACTATTAATTATTGTTGCGCTAGTAGTGTATGGTAGTACTTGGGCACTAGCGCAAGACGATGAATATACCCGACAATCCAAAACTAATACAAGCATTGATACTGTAAAACCAAGTAATATAACTGCACGCCAACTTCCCGAAACGTGGTGGCAAAAACACAAAGACAAAATTAGCACAGGCGGAAACCTTAGTATAAATTACTATAATGGCTGGGTAGTACAATTAAGCCCATTAATAGGTTATAAGTTTAACAAATATATTATGCTGGGCAATACCTTTAACTTTGCCTATTACGAAAATGGTTATGGCATAGGCCGCTCAATAAGTACTTATGGTGTTAGTCCGTTTGCACGGGCGTACATTTTACCTCGTTTGTTTTTGCATACTGAGTACGAAAACAATTATATAAAAGTACTTAATACGGCTACTCAACCCATTTATATTTACAACTGGTTAGCTGGTGCAGGTATTACTTATCCTATTGTAGGTAATGTGTATGCTACCCTATCAGCCTTGTGGGTTGTTAAAACTAACTATGCCCGCTTTTATCAAAATCCAATAATTAGAGGTGGAATAATAGTAGGGTTTTAATTAAAATTCTTATAGTCCCTCATACATTACCCCTTCTTTGAGCGCATAGGTACTTAGCCATAGTTGGTTAATGTTGTACTGTGTAATAATATATTGCGTGCAAAGGGCTGCTAAAACTAGCATTTGAGCACGTAGAGGTATTACACCTGGCATAGCTAAACGTTGCTCAAAAGTACTTACATAAATTGTTTCAAATAATTGAAACAGTTGGGGTAAATCAAATTCGTAACTAGTATGTTGTGAGGTAAGTATGGGTAAATTATTTTGTAACAGTAGCACATCGGCAAAGGTGTCAAAGCTACCGCTTGAGCCTACTAACAGGGTAGGGCGGTGCAATTGTATAGCAACGGTAAGTGTACTTAATTCGGCAGTTAAATAATTAGTAATAGTAGTTTTATCTTTCTCGGTAATTACATCACTTGGGTTAAACTTAGCCAACAGCCTTGCTATACCTATGTTGTAGCTTTGCTTAAAAATAATGTGTGCGTGGTTACAAATAATAAACTCAGTGCTACCTCCGCCAATATCCATTATTAAGGTGTTGTGCGTGGTGGGTATAGTTACGGCGTGACGCACCCCGTTGTATATTAACTCGGCTTCGCGTAAGCCATCAATTACTTGTATAATAATGTTGGTGTATTGCTTAACTGCCGTGCAAAATTCGTTACAGTTGCTAGCATTGCGCACGGCCGATGTAGCAAAGGCATTAATAGTAGTTACCTTATACTCGTTGCAAATAGTAACAAAGTGCTGTAAGGCATTAATGGCTCGCTGTTGTGCGGCAGCATTAATTATGTTGCTACCAATTGTATGCTCCCCCAATTGTACGGCTTGCTTAGTAGTGTGTAGTATGTGGGGTACATTGTTGGTAACTTGCATTATTAGCAGGTTAAAGGTATTAGTGCCTAAATCAATAACGGCGGTAGTTTGGCGCATTGTTAATTGTTATAGTTTACGAGTAATATATAACCCATCACGCAGGGGCAATAATATTTTTTGGATACGAGTATCGTTGTTAATGTAAGTGTTAAAATCTATAATAGCTTGTGTGTCTTTATCAGGTAGGGCATCGGTAACACGCCCTTTCCATAACACGTTATCAATTATTATTAATGCACCTTGGCGGCAGTGGTTAATACTCCAATCGTAGTACAGTTTATTGTTTTTTTTATCAGCATCAATAAATACTACATCAAACGTGTGTTGTAGTGTTGGCAGTATATCCAAGGCATTGCCTACTTTAAGTTGTATTTGATAAGCGTAGGCACTCTCCGTAAAATACTGTTGCGCACGCTCGGCTACTTCATCATTTTTTTCAATAGTAATTATAGTGCCGTTAGTTACTAAACCTTGTGCCATACACAGCGTTGCATAGCCTGTGTAAGTACCAAATTCTAATACATAATTAGCGTTAGATAATTGGCATAATAACTTTAGCAATTGCCCTTGCACTGCGCCCGATAGCATGTGGGGCTGCAATACGTGTAGATAAGTTTCGCGCTCAATTTTGGTGAGTAGCGCATCAACTTTAGAGCTGTGTTGTTGGCAATAGTTTTGTATGTCGGCAGCAATAATTTCCATTTAATTAGCAGCAGGGGTAAATACTAATTGCGTAAAATTATCTTGGTTTAATATTTCGTTGGCCACGTGTAATAAATCGCTTGCCGTAATTTTATCAATAGCCCGTAACGACTCGTTAACCGTAACCACACGATTATTCATTAACTGCGATTTGCCTATACCAAACAAATTACTTAGGCCACTATCCAGCCCCAGGCTTATTTGCCCGCTGAGTTGATTTTTGGCTTCGCGCAATTTTATTTCGCTAAGTTGTTTGGTTTTAAATGAATTTAAAATTTTCCATACCGAAGCATTTACTTTGTTGTGGTTGGCTTCATCGCAACCGTAGTAAATACTAAACTGCCCCGAGTTTTTGTAAGCCCCATAGTTACTGCTAATGTCGTACACCCAAGCATTTTTTTCGCGTACATGCATGTTTAATGCAGCATTCATAGCTGGGCCACCAATTATATTATTTAAGAGCATAAATGCTAAGCGTTCTTTTTGATTGTGGCCATAAGCAGGCACGCCAAGTATGCAATGTAGTTGCGAAATATCTTTTTCCATCACCACATTTTTGGGTTTGTAGCTAGGTTTACCTACTCGTACTTTAGGGGTAGTTGCAGGCATTTTGCATTGCATTAAATGCTTGTTGAGTATGGCTACTTGCTGTGCAATAGGCAGTGGGCTTACACTTACAATAATTACGTTTTGAGCGTTGTAGTGTTGTTTTACAAACTGTTGAAGGTCTTTTGTTTTAAAATTAGCAATACTGTCTTTAGTGCCTAAAATAGGGTGTGCCAGCGGGTGCTTGCCATAAAATAATTCATCGTAGTCGTCCATTATTTGCTCAGCGGGCGAATCTTGGTAAGAGTTAATTTCCTCGTTAATTACACTTTTTTCTTTTTCAATTTCGGCTTGCGGAAACAACGAATTAAACGTAATATCAATTAACAAATCAGCGGCACGGTCGTAATACTCGTTACGAAACGAAGCGTGATAGCACGTTTCTTCCTTGCTGGTGTAAGCGTTAAGCTCGCCACCTACGGTATCTAACCTATTAATAATGTGAAAACTTTTGCGCTTGGCCGTACCCTTAAATATACAATGTTCAATAAGGTGTGCAAGGCCGTGTTGTTGGGCGTTTTCGAGACCCGAGCCACAATCAATCATAATGCCTAGGTGCGAGTTAAGTTGATGCCACTCCTTGCTTACTAGCACTATGTTGTGGTGGAGTATTGCGGTTGATATTTTTTCGTGGTACATGTAATTTTTTATTATTATAAGAAAACTAAACGGTTGTTATATCTCTTTGTATTAGTTTTTCTCTAGCTGTACTAATCATAGCTTCTCTAATTTTAGTATTATTCAACTCTTGATTTATTTCATCATCACTGCTAATAGCCTCGCCAATATTATCAAAGATGTTCATGTCATTCTCCTCTTCATCATTTTCGTTACCTGAATTTAGTTTGACAATAGCACGATTATACTTATCAAATTCAATAACAGCGAATGTATTAACCCAATCAATGCCGTGAGTTGGGAAACGACTATTAATCAACCGTACTAATTCAATATAGAGTTCTTTATCAATTTCTGGTATTATTCCATTTTCACTAATATGAACAAATAAATCTGAACAATTATCAAAGCCGTATTTTACTCTTAGTGAACGGAAATTATTTATGTCGAAGTTCTTTACAACGGGGTTTTCGCTATTGATTGTAATTGTAATAATATCGTTTTGAGAATTTATAGTATATGCCATTTTTTGTTAATGATTATATGTTATTATTACGATATTATTTATAATTACGTGAGTTATTTTATTATCAATATTCCCTTACTCCCCCTTAGCCTCTGCCAATAATTTATTTTGGCGGGTAAACCATCTAAATAATTTTAAGGATACGTCCATAAACAATATTTTGCTGTTGGCGTTGCGTTCAATGTGGTAAATACAGTTATTAAATTCCTCTACAATTTCAATAGTGTCGGCACCAATAATCCGTTGATGAAACTTATCAATAAATTGTTTTTCGGCCCCTGCTGTTTTACCCACTTCATTGCCTTGGTAAGCCATTATTAGGCTTTCGCGAATAAGATGCAAGCAATATTGCAAGAATTTTTTTTGTCGCTCGCGTTTCAATGCCTCCAACTTGTCAATAAAACCAACTAACTCAATTGTTTTTTTGTTAAAGCATATTAGCATCCACTCTCTAAATAGTTGCATAAATAGGTTGTCGCCCTCGGTTTCTTCGGCCAAGCGTTTAGCTGCGTTATAACTGCCTTCTGCCATATTTATCACTTCGTGTGCTTGCTCTGCACTTAGTTGATAATCGTACATAATGGCTTTGGTAAGGTTATCATCATCAATACCTGTAACTTTTATTAATTGTGTACGACTAATAATTGTACTTAATAATTGTTCTTGTTGCTCTACAATAAGTATAAATAGTGTTTTATCAGGCGGCTCTTCCAATAGTTTTAATAGCTTGTTGGCAGCCTGCGTATTCATTTTTTCGGCCATCCAAATAATCATTACCTTAAACTCGCCTTCGTAAGGTTTAAGAGCCAGTTTGCGTATAATGTCGTCGCTTTCGTTAACGGATAATATACCTTGTTTGTTATCAATACCAATGGTTTGCAACCATTCAAACAAATCCATATAGACATTATCTAACACCGCTTTACGCCACTCGGGCATAAACTGTGCGCTAGTAGGGTCTTTGGTTACTTTGGTAGTAGTGTTGGTAGGGAAGGCAAAGTGCAAATCGGGGTGCGCTAATTTATTGTACTTAACGCAAGCACTACACACCCCGCACGAATCAGTAGGTTGCCTATTAGTGCAGGCAATGTATTGTGCGTAAGCAATAGCAAGCCCTATGGTACCCACGCCCTCCTTGCTCAAAAATAGTTGAGCGTGGCTAATACGTTTTTCGTTAGCACTGTTAATTAATCGTTGCTTAATGGCGGTGTGGCCTAGTATATCTTTAAACAGCATGGGCTAGTGGGTATTGAGGTCTTGGTTTTGCATGGCGTTGGTAATGGCCATGGTTTGTACGCTTACGGTGCTTACACGCATGAGTAAATCTATTACGTGGGTTTTATAATCGGCAAACTGATAGGTGTTAAAATGTGCTAACAAAGTTGGGTCAGTAGGCTTTTTTTCTTTGTATTGGTCAAGCACCCATTCAATAGCCGAGCGGTTGCCTAGCTTGTACTCCCAGGCTTGTGGCGGTATGCCCGTTAACTCAGTGGCATCGTCAATGGTTATTGTACCAATGGTTTTGTCGGCTTTGAGTTTGGCTTTGGGTTTACTTATTTCGAGGTTAGTAATCTCTTTTAATTTAAACGGAGCTACGGTTTCGTAGTTAATATGCAAGTCCATTAATTGCTTGCCCCACGCTACCCATTTATCAAAATTAGTGTACAAGGGAATACGCGGAAAATCACGTTTTAAATTTAACTCATACTTACTACGATACGCAGGGTTGTGCAACACGGCATAGCAGTAGTTAAACACATCTTGCTTAGTAATAGCAGCGTTGTTGTAATGCGCCGTAAATTGTGCCAAGCCCCAATTAGTAATGTTATCAAGGCGCTCGCCTGAAGCGTTGTAAGTATATAATGCTAAACACTGACTATCTCCATTAAAATGTAAATCCACAAGTGTATTTGATGCAAGTATATTAAATGGTTTGGAACTACTATTTATTGCAATTAAAGTGTTTTTGGTATCTTTGGTTGGAAAAAATAAAGGGGTTTGATACCTCATTTCATTTACCTCATTTCCATAATATAATTTTAATTTAGTAAATACTCTGTAGTGGCAATCTCTATATTCATTTTTATTAATTTCTATATTTTGTAATTTTGCTCCACGTTTTTTTAAATCTCTTGTATATTTTATTACTGAATTAAAAACGGGAAAACCTTTGTTTTTTTTATTTAAGCGTAGGTCTTCTTTATATTGCTTAACAAAAAAATTAATTTTTAACTTTAGGTTCTTCTCGTCAAAACTGTAAACCCATTCGTCTCTATTTGAGGTAGTTCCTAATGAAAATAGTTTGAAAATTGCCTTCTCACTCTTACCAGCCTTTGCTTCTTTTGAACAAATAGGCAACAAGGTGTCAAAATCATTTTCTACTAAATTTATCCAGTTATTGTTTTTGTCTGGTTTAATTTTTTCAAAATCAATATTTGTAATTTTATTATGTTGTAAAAAAGAAATTTTTTCATCTCGCGTAGCTCTTATATCACAAGGGTGTATGTAATTAATATAACATTTTTTAGATACAGCAGAGGAGTCTTTTATTAAAAACATCATAGCAATACCTACCGCAGCCGATTGCCCAAAAATAGTGTGTTTTTCATTTAAAAAAATGCCGTCTTTGCCTGATAGCTCTCTAATATTACCACCTAAATCAATAATATAGGCGTGGCTAAATTCATTTTCAATTATTTTTCTAAATCCATCAAAAGTACGAGAGTTAATAAATGAATTATTTGTAATCATTGTTATTACGCCATCGTCGCCCACCCTATCCATTGCCCAACGATAAAAGCGCGCGTACATGTCGTATACTTTTGTTTTTTGAGCTGAACTTTGTTTTATAAACGTATCTTTAATTCGTTTGTCAATTAATGGATAACTTCTATTTTTATTATTATCATTTTCGTTTTGTTGATTAGCATTGTAGGGTGGGTTACCAATAATAACTGATATTTTATGGTCGTTTTGTTTTTTAATACGCAACGCATTTTCGGCACTCATGCCAAATATATCGGTTTGTTTTCCTTTGTAGCTAAACCCCATATTATCCAACGTATCTACAAAGCAGAGGTTTTTGTATTCCTCATGTTTTTTCATTTTTTGCTTGTAGGTAAATTCAATATTTAAGTTGGCAATGTAGTAAGGTAATATAGCTACCTCGTTAGCGTGTAGTTCGTGCTTATATTTGTACTCTAGTTTATTAGGGTGTATATAATCAATAATATCGCAGATGAATGTACCTGTACCCGTTGCTGGGTCAAGTATTTCTACCCCCTTATCTTGTAACATTTTATTAAAATGTTTTTGTAACAAATAGTCAGTACTTTCAATCATAAACTTTACAATTTCGTTAGGGGTGTACACCACGCCTAGTTTGTCAGCCGCTTTGGGATTATAGCTTTTGTAAAATGTTTCGTATATTATTTTTAAAAACTTTTGTTTTTCGTGATGATTAGCTATGTTGTGTGCTGCTGCATTAATGGCTTGGTAATAATGCTTTATGGCATCTAAAGTTAAACGACGTGTGGCACCCGTAAAAAAAGTGTCTAATACTTTTTCTAATTCTTTGGCAATATTATTTTCTCTATGAAAATATGCTTCATCAAAAATGGTATTGAAAATTTCGGCTGTTAGTATATGTTGCACCATCATTTCCTGAATATCTATTTTTGATATTTCAGGGTTAATACTTTCGCGACACAACTCAATAAAATTATCTTGAGCTTTAATAAATTTTGCGTTTGTTTTTTCTTGTGCTTGTATAATGCCTTTAATCGTATCCGTTACTTTGGGCACATCTTGTTTAAAAAACTCTATTGCTTGCCTAAATTCAGTTACCTCTACTTTTTCGTAGGTTGTAAATGATTTTAGTAGTCTATCTAATGCTAATTCATCTTCTATTTTTATGCGCATTACCTCAACACCTGCCTGAAATAATACAGCAGTAACACTATCTTCAAACAATATATTATCGTTTGGATAACCTTTAGCAAATTTCTTTTCTATCTCTTCATTTAGGTCATCGTCTTCATCTTTGCTTTCGTAATAACCCCACGCTTGTTGCAAAGCATCTTTAAGCGTACCGTCTGGAGTGATAATCCTTCCGTTTAATTTAATACTATATTCTGGCACAAGTGTTAATTCATTATTATAAGCATAATCATTTATTAAATTAATAAATGGTGTGCGTATAGCAGTTTCTTTACGAGTACCACCAAAGCGTATAATACGCTCAACTTCGGTATAATATTTTTGTATTGCTTGCAGGCTCATTGCTAATGTATATAGGGTACTTGTACTAAAAAATGTGGTGGTGTTACGTTGTAAATATACCCAAATTTACTCCTCCGCCGAATCAATATGAAACAACTGCAACGCCCTATGTACAATGGGCGACATAAGTACCGCCACCGATGTTAAAAAAGCAATGCCACTGTACAACGAATAAAATGATGAAAATAGTTTGGCCGCATCGCTCATCATTTTATCCACAGGCCCCATACCTGTAAGTATCATACAGGCGTTATAAAAACTATCTAACACAGTTAGGTTACCAAAGTAATGATAGCCAGCAACCCCCATAAACAAAGATGCCGCAATGAACAACGCCGACAGTGTAAACAACTTGAGCATACGTAGCCCAAAGTCTTTATTTGAAATTATTTTTTTACTACCAACACCCACTATGTTATGTGTTATCATTTACGGCGTTGTTTTTCTTTTATAATTAACGATAGCTCTCGCCCTGTTTGCCCTTTAACGCTTGTGTTTTCTTGCGCACGGCGCAATAGGTACGGTACAACCTCACGCACAGGGCCGTAAGGCACATATTTAGCCACGTTGTACCCCGCAGCCGCTAGGTTATAGCTTATGTGGTCGCTCATGCCTAATAGCTGCGAATAGTATACTCTTACATCGTTGTTGGCAATGCCATGTTGCGCCATTAGTTGCATTAATACGGTGGCACTATCCTCGTTGTGCGATCCTGCGCAAATACTTAATACATCAGCATTAGCTGCCCAATAACTCAAGGCTTGGTTATACAGTTTATCAGTGGCTTCCTTAGTAGTGTTTATGGGTGATGTGTAATTGTGCTGTAGCGCTCGGTTACGTTCTTTTTCCATATACGCACCTCGCACTAATTTAGCACCTACAAAATAATTATTGGTACGTGCGCTAGTTACCGTTTGTGTGAGGTAATGTAAGCGGTCGTGGCGGTACAGTTGGTAGGTATTGTACACAATAGCTCGTTTGGTATTGTACAGCTCCATCATAGCGTTGGCTAGGTTATCAATAGCGTCTTGTATCCAACTCTCTTCAGCATCAATAAACACGGCCACATCGTTATCGTGGGCTTGCTTACATATTGCATTTACACGTGCTGTTACACGGCTATACTCCTGTTGTTCGGTAGTGGTAAGGGGTTGGTTTGCATTTACTTTTTCGAGCAATGCAAAGCGCGAAATACCAGTAACTTTAAATACACTAAAGGGTATGTTTTTATCGCCTTTGGCACGATTAACAGTGGCAATAATTTCGTGCATTGTGGCATCAAAATCTTCCTCTTTGGTTTTACCCTCAATACTATAATCGAGTATAGTACCTATGTTAAACTTGCCCAATTGTGCTATGGCGGTAGTACATTCGTTAATGGTTTCTCCCCCACAAAATTGCTTAAAAATAGTAGGCTTAATAGCCCAGCCAATAGGTATGTGTAAGCTTAGTGCCAACGAAGCTAAAGTATCCGAAAGTTTAACAATAGTAGGGTTGCTTACTATTTTAAACAACCAATACGACCTATTTAAATCAGTACCCGTTTTTGAGCCAAACGCAATTTGAGTATTATCGAATGAAACCATTTTAAATTGTATATTTTTGTAATTATTACTACTACAAATATAAATTGTTACACCATATTATTGGCACTATGCACACAGTTATTGATAACAAAAATTACACAATAGTACTTACCACTAATTTTAGTGCGCAGCTTGCCCAGTTTATTAATAGCAACACGTATAGTAAAGTGGTGTATTTGTTTGATACCAACACGTTTAGGCTATATGGTAACTTACCTTGTTTTGATGCCACGCAAAGCATAGTTATCCCTTCGGGCGAAAGCTACAAAACCATTGAAACCTGCAACGAAGTGTGGCAACAGCTCTTACACCTTAACGCCGACCGTAATACATTATTAGTTAACGTAGGTGGTGGAATGGTAAGCGATTTAGGCGGGTTTGTGGCCAGTACCTATAAGCGAGGCATACATTTTATAAACCTACCTACCACGCTACTTGCCTGCGTTGATGCCAGTATTGGTGGTAAAACTGCGGTAAATTGTGGCGACACTAAAAATATAATTGGCGCATTTTGCAATCCGCAACACGTTATTATCGATACCGTTTTTTTAAACACACTACCTGCTAATGAGCTACTATCAGGCTTTGGCGAAATACTAAAACACGGCTTAATAGCCAACGCTACTTATTTTGAAGCGTGTAGTGCGTTAAATTTAAGTGAGAATACTATTAATTGGTTACCAATTATTGAAACTTCGTTACGTATTAAACAACAAATTGTTGCACAAGATTTTGACGAACAAAATATTCGTAAAAAATTAAACGCAGGGCATACTATTGGTCATGCGTTAGAAACCGTGCTTATGCAAAGTAGTAAACGCCTTACACACGGCGAATACGTAGCAATAGGGCTATTAGTTGAAAGTAGTATTGCGCTACAACAATGCTTAATTTCACCTACTGATTTTGATATAATTTCAACTGCTATACAACGTCATTTTAAGCCTCAAAAAATGAACCCCAAACCACACGATTGGCAAGCTTTGAATAACGCACTACTCAACGATAAAAAAAATGATAGTGCCACCATTAATGCATCGTTGCTTACGGGCATAGGCAGTTGCGCTATTAACTGTGCTATAACGCTTACTGAAATTGAACACGCTATTAGCCAGCACATTGTAGTTAGTAATGCATAACATAAGTTTGCCTACCTCCAAAAGCCTTGTAAATAGGCTGTTAATTATACATGCGTTAATGAATAATTGGGATAAATTATCCGAATTAAATAATGGTAATGATGATGTAGTAGCCATGATTGATGCTTTACAACAATTACACACCACCAACAACTGTACTATAAACATTGGGCATGGCGGTACTTGTATGCGTTTTTTAACTGCTTACATAGCAGCTCAACGGAACAAAAAAGTGTTGCTTACAGGCAGCCAACGCATGCAACAACGCACCATAAAACCCTTGGTAGATGCGCTTACTAGCCTTGGTGCCCAAATTAATTATACAACTAATGTAGGATTTCCGCCATTACAAATTATAGGTACAACACTAACAACAAGTACACCTGTGGTAATAGATGCAAGTGTAAGCAGCCAATACATTACGGCATTACTACTTATTGCACCTTACATTAACAATGGGGTGCAACTACGCTTACTAGGCAATGTGGTGTCGGCACCGTACATACAACAAACTATTAGTGTAATGCAATACTTTGGAGCTACCGTAACCATGACTGGTAAAAACATATTTGTTGCACAAACCTCTTACGCTACACCCGCTACACACCTTGCTATTGAAGCCGACTGGAGTGCAGCTGCATTTTGGTACAATTATGTGGCTATTAGCCCTATTGACGTAATATTAAAATTAATGCAGCTACGCACCAATACCACACAGGGCGATGAAGCCTGTATGCAACTGTACGCACAGTTAGGAGTACAGTCGGAGGTGGTGGCGGACGGAATTATAATTTCGAAAATTAAAAATTTTACGATCCCTACATCATTCAATATTGACTTAACCAATACCCCTGACCTTGCACAACCAATCGTTGTAAGCCTAGCTGTGCTTGGTATACAAAGTACTCTTACCGGTTTACAAACGCTTACTATTAAGGAAACTAATCGTATTGAGGCAATGGTAAACGAGCTTGCAAAATTTAATGTGCACTGCACCACCAATACTATTGATGCACTAACTATTAATACTGCATTACCTCTAAATTACAACAATACCGCTATTACTACCTACCACGACCACCGCATGGCCATGAGTTTTGCGCCGTGTGTGCAATTATTTAATACATTAGTTATTGATAATAAAGAGGTGGTAAACAAATCGTACCGACAGTTTTGGAGCATAATGGAGGGAATAAAATAATTGCATTGAGCCTTTCAAAATTTTAACCCCTTCGGCTCCGCAAATTTGCATCAAGATGAGTTGGCAACGAAATTTTATACCCGCATTCAAAACTGAATACTTATGTTTAGGTAACCAAACTATATGTACTTTAATGCGATATACAGTATGATAGTTTGTACGTTGAAATTCAATAATACAAAGATAACTTCATTTTTAAAAGCTGAAAGCGAAACGCACTAAAACCCATAGTTTTAACTATTTTTGAAATCAATAAATTGATTTTAATACATTTGTGATAATATGTTAAATCAGCAGTAAGAGAGCGCTTATTATAAATTATTAAAATAATTAGAAAGATGACTGAAAATCAATGGCCCGTGTGGGAAGTGTTTATACAAGCTAACCCAGGTATTCCGCACAAACATGCAGGCAACGTGCACGCAACCGACGCTGAAATGGCATTGCAAAATGCACGCGACCTTTACGGACGCCGTAACGAAGGGATAAATATGTGGGTAGTACCCGCTAATGCAATAACAGCAAGCTCGCCCGAGGATCAAGGTTCGTTTTTTGACCCTGCTAACCAAAAACCTTATCGCCACCCCACATTTTACCAAATACCTGAGGGGGTTAAGTATTTGTAATTTATTTTAACACTGTACATTATGCAAGATAATTTATTTGAGTACTTACTACGCCTAGGCGATTCGTCAATTATTATTGGGCACCGTTTGTCGGAACTATGTGGGCACGGTCCTGTGTTAGAGGAAGATATAGCCACTACTAACATTGCTTTAGATTTTGTGGGCTTGGGAACTAATTTATTAGAGTATGCCGCCACTATAAAAGGCAATGGCACCACTGCTGATACATTGGCTTACTTACGCAACGAGCGCGAGTACAAAAACTTGTTAATAACCGAACTGCCTAACAGCGATTTTGCATTTACCACCGTACGCCAATTTTTGTTTGATGTGTATCAACTGTATTTATACCAAGGACTAACACATAGTACTGACGAAGGGCTGCGTAATATTGCGTTAAAATCATACAAAGAAATTGAGTATCATGTGCGCCACACCGCTTCATGGATGTTGCGTTTGGGCGACGGCACTACCGAAAGCCATACCCGCACACAGCATGCGTTAGATCAATTGTGGGAATATACAGGGGAGTTTTTTACTGCCGACGATGTTGATACCGCTTTGATTACTAAGGGTATTGCGCCTGAGTTTAACGCCATAAAAACACAATGGTTACAACACGTGCAAGATATTGTAACGCAAGCTACCTTAACATTACCCACCACTATTTACGTGCAACAAGGTAGCCGACAAGGTAAGCATAGCGAACACTTGGGTTTTTTGTTAGCCGAAATGCAGTACATACCCCGCATGCACCCTGGTGCTGAATGGTAATGAGGGTGCTTTAACAAAGTACAACCTCTATTATACAAAGTAAAAATTATATTGATGAATATCAAAAACACTATACGTGCAATTTTAAATTTTTTGCACCTCGACTTAACTAAAAATTTAGAATACGATAGGCTCACAAAAAAAATTATGCAACGCGTAATTACTAACAATACAAATTGTATAGATGTAGGTTGCCACAAAGGTGAGATGTTAGACGAGATGTTAAAATACGCGCCTAACGGAACGCACTTTGGGTTTGAGCCTATACCTTACCTATATGAGGCGCTCCAAAAAAAATATACTACCAAAGCTACTATTTACCCTTACGCATTATCCAATACTAACGGAACGTCAACCTTTCAGTTAGTTAAAAACGCACCCGCTTATAGTGGAATTAATAGAAGGAAATACGATATAGAAACCCCCAATGTAGAGGAAATTACTGTTGAGTTAAAAACACTGGACGAACTTATTGACGCCAATTTAAAAATAGAGTTTATAAAAATAGATGTGGAGGGGGGGGAATTTGGCGTACTTAAAGGTGCTGAACAATTACTCAAAAAAAACAAGCCTACTATAGTGTTTGAAAGTGGCTTAGGAGCAAGCGATTATTACGGCACAACCCCTGATGCGTTGTATCAATTTTTAACTCAAAATATTGGATTAAAAATTTACACTCTAAAATCATTCATTAACGAAAAAAAATCTTTGTCATTAAAAGAATTTGAAGAGTATTTTAATACTAATAAAGAGTATTATTTTATTGCAAATAATTAAACTTAAAACGAATTAAAAAATGAAAAAAATAGCATTAATTACTTTAGCACTTTTTACATTAAATACCATTTATGCACAACCCATTATATCTAACGTAACTATTTCTAAATCGTCTAGTGTTTATAATACACTTGAAGTAAAGTTTAGTATGGGAGTGTACACCAATCCTTACAATCCAAGTGTTATAAAATCTCAAATAGACTTTACATCTCCGACAGGAAAGACATTTACAGTAGATGCGTTTTATTATTCTGATTATACAAAAACAAATCATCCATGTAATTGCCCTACAGGACCAACTCCAGCTTGTACTAAAGCTATAGCAAATCCTAATTGTGATCCATATAATTACAGTTGCGAAACACTAACTCCAAACGGTACTAATAGTTGGAAAGTTAGGTTTACACCAAACGAAGTAGGCACTTGGTTTTATAGAATTAAATCAACAGATAATATTGGGACTACTTCTTATCCTACTTTAAGTAATCCTACATTAAACTTTAACTGTACTCCTTCAACCACTAGTGGATTTATTATGAAAGCAAATGATAAATTTTTGAAACGAACTACGGGAGAATTCTTTTTTCCAGTTGGAGAAAATTATGCTAATTACGCTCAAGCTGATTGCTGGTGGGGAGTAGAATCTTTTGGCACAAATGAATACATTAAGGAAATTGATAAAATGTCAATGAATAAATTAAATTTTATGCGTGTGTTTTTAGATGTCTATGACGGAATTGCGTTAATTGGGCCAGATTTTCAAAACGGACAAACTTATTTTGATTTATATAATCAAAAAGATGCTTATCAATTAGATCTTATTTTTGATTATGCAAAATCAAAAAACATTAATATTCAACTCTGTTTATTTGGTTTTACTTCGTTAGGTGATGCAAGCTTTTCATGGTCTGCATGGAAAGATCGTAATCCTTTTAATGCAACAAGAGGGGGGCCTTGTAACACTCCTTACGATTTTTTCACGAATGTTACAGCCATAACCAAGACCAAAAATTTAAGTAAGTACATAGTCTCACGATGGGGACACAATACTAACTTGGTAGCCTGGGAATTATTTAATGAAATTAGTCAGGTACCTGGATTTAATCCTAATATTACAATGCCCACTAATTTTTTCACAACCGATGTAGTAAATTGGCATAGCACAATGTATAATTATATAAAAAGTATAGATCCTTATAAACATTTAGTTACAACATCTGTGGCAGGAGACTTGGGAGATAATAATACTAATTGGGCTCCTCTTTTTAATACCGTAGATTTAACACAGTCTCACGATTATAAAGATTTTTCAGTAAATAATGATAATTTTCAAGATCATTTTAATTTAATTGCAAATAGATCTCAGCAATTAGTTAATAAACCATATATGGTTGGAGAATGGGGATTAACTCCAGACGAAAATTATTGGGGTAAAATAGGATATGGTCCATTTGCACCAATAGGATCTCCACCTATACCTTATTACGATTTGTCGTCTGTAGATCCTAATGGTTTTGAATTACATAATTCCTTGTGGAGTTCTTGTTTTTCTACATCTTATGGAGCTGTTGGTAATTGGGATTGGTTTTATCCAAAACAGAAAAATCTATATCATTTATATAAACCCGTTGTTATATTTATGAATTCCTTGGCTATACCGTCTTCGTCATTTAGATCTAGATTATACTCTAGTACTGTATTAAACACAAGTATGAACGGAATGAGGTGTTACTATATGGAAAATACAAATAGAGATACTATTTACGGCTGGATACAGGATATTGCATTTCACTACCAAAATTTAAAAACGAACAATAGTTCATACTTATTAAGTACATTAAATCCTGTTAACAAACCGAGTTCTAGTTCCAATAATAACGAGCTAATAATACCTATGTATAAAAACAACTACAACTTTATAGTAGAATGGTATAGCGCAGAGACTGGTTTAATATATCAAACTGATAATGTAATATGCTTAGAAGATGTGTTAAAGATATCAGTTCCTCTTGCTTTAAGAACCAGTACGTTTGGAGACGCAGTCTTTAAAATACGCTCAGACTGTAGTAGAAATATCTGGAGACAAGGTCCGCTTAGTACTTCTACCTATAATAATGTTGACGGTGATGTGGTAATTAATAAAATTACAGGGCAAGTTTTTTATAAAACTGGTAATCAAATAAATTCGTTGTGGTGGGATAACGTTAGTAAATCTTGGCTTTGGTCAGCATTAGATAACGCAGCAAATTGGAATGTAGCAGGAGATTTGGCTATTAGCCCAGCAGGAGACAAAGTATTTTACAGGACAAATAATAACAAGCTAAATGCTATTTGGTGGGATAATGGACAAAAAAAATGGCTCTGGTCTGGCTTAAATAATGCTGCAAATGATGTTGCTGGAGATTTAGCAGTGAACCCTGCTGGAAATAATGTTTTTTATAGGGGTAATAACAATAAATTATATGGTATTTGGTGGAATCCTGCAATAAATAATTGGGATTGGACTGGATTAAACTATGCTGCTAATAATGTTGCTGGAGATTTGGTAGTTAATCCTGCTGGCAATACTGTTTTTTACAAAAACAACAATAATCAAATAAATGCTATTTGGTGGAATCCTTCAATAAATAATTGGGATTGGACTGGTTTAAATTACCAAACCAATAACGTTGCTGGAGATTTAGTGGTTAGCCAAGCTGGTACTGCTGTTTTTTACAAAACCACTTCAAATAAAATAAATGCTATTTGGTGGAATCCAAATTTGACACCAGCAAATTGGAATTGGACAGGCTTGAGTAATGCTGCTAATAATGTTGCTGGAGACTTAGTGATAGATAGTCAAGATAAAGTTTTTTATAGAAATACTAATAAAGATATAAACGCTATTTATTTTGCAAATAATACATGGTATAATTCTAATTTAGATTTTGTAACTTATGGTAGTGCTACCGCATTCGGCATGGCAAATACGGGTAATTTAGCTCTTAACAACAATGGGGATGTTTTTTTTAGAGGCTATGATAATTTAATCCGTAGAATGTATTATAAACCACAATGTGATTATACTATTTCTAGTGCTTTTCAACGTGTGAAAAATCCAACAACAGAAATTGAAATTTTGAATACTTCAGCTTCTGAAAATCAAAAAACAGCGTATTTAACTATTTATCCTAATCCTGTAAACACTAAATTTCACGTTGTTTCTCCAGTTTTAATTGAAAGTTACAAACTTTATGATGTGGCTGGTGTTTTTGTTAAGGAACAAAATCAAGTATTAGAAAGTAACTTAGTTATTGATGTTGAGGGAATTAATAATGGAATGTATTTTATTAAGCTAGAACTTTTGAACGGAAAGACTGAAATTCAAAAAGTAGTTATAAATCATCTGTAATACCAAATGCGCCACTGATGATTAATTTTGAATATATTATGTGTAAAAAAAAAGACTTTGTCTTTTATCTATGCTTAGTTTGTACGTTTATAGTAGCTACAAGCGTGTACGCACAACCCCCAACGCGCTACACTAGTTTTACACGTGTGTATTCGGGTAATGGCACTACTGTTGGCAAAGGTGTATGTGTTGATTATATGCAAAACATTTATGTGGCAGGTATTCGTAGCGATGTAGTTTCGGCTACAAGTACCGATGCTTTTTTAATTAAGTTAGACTCTACTGCGCTAAAAGTAAAATGGCGAGTAACTACCACTAATATTGGCGTTGACGAATATACAACTGTTAAATATTCAGCAATAGATAGTACTATTGTAGTAGCTGGTTTTACTAATTCAAACACTGTAAATAATAACTACCAAGGTGTAGTAGCTAAGTACAAAACTAACGGAACATTAGTGTGGAGTACCACTATTGGCGGGGCAGATTTAGACGTGCTTAACGATTGTGTAATTAATACCAATGGCGATATTTACTTAACAGGTAATACCACTAGCAATACCAATGCAGGTGTTGATGTGTGGTTAATAAAACTAAATGCACAAGGCACTACATTAATTAACAAAAATTATGGTAACGCTTTTGACGACAGCGCCAATGGAATAGCACTACTACATGACACTGTATTTGTAGTAGGTACAACAACTAATATAACTAACGACAATAATTATTATTTACTAGCGCTAAATACCTTTGGCGATACACTATACTCTAGCACTTGGGGAAGTGCTACTGCCAACGAAGAATTATTAAAATGTGCCGTAGGTAACGATGCGTTGCATGTAACTGGCATGAGCACATTTAACAATGATAACAACCCCTACAACGCATTGCTAAACACTAGTAATGGTAGTAAACGATGGGAATATATTTATCCAACATCGCCTACAATAAATGATGAGGGTATTTGTACCGTTTATTTTGATTATAACAAACTATGGGCGCAATTAATAATTACTCAAACATTTGGTTACGCAGGCACTAAGGATTTTTTTTTGAAAGTATCAGATACAAACGGAAACATTATTGCTGGCTCTAGTTCGGGCTACAAATACGACGATGTGTATTACAATGCTTGCCAAGTTAACGACAGTTGCCTAATAGCAGTAGGCACATCCGACAGCTATTTAAAAAATGGCTATACCAACTTAATACTTCGTAAACAAAATATTTACACGGGTGGTTCAGAAAACGCTGATAGTGTTAATGCGATAACCCCTCGTACAGTAACATCTACACAGCTAACTACCTACGTAACACCCACGGAACTAACAATAGTTAGCACCATTAAAGTATTAGGTAATATAACAACTATTAATGCCATTAATATACTTGGACAACAGGTACAGTTACCAATAATTAAAAGCTATTCGCAAAGCGTTACTTGTAGTATTGCACAATTAAATGTGGGTATATACTACACCTACATTACCTTAATTGATGGTGAGCAAGTACTAATTAAATTTGCTAAAAACGAATAGGCACATAATGCAATTACACCACAAAACAATACTTATTACGGGGGCTACCTCAGGCATTGGCGAGGCATTGGCGTTGCAATTAGTAGCTAATAACAACACGTTAATACTCTGTGCAAGGCGCGAAAACGAACTACAACGTGTAGCACAATTATGCGTAGCTAAGGGTAGCAAAGCAGCTACTTACGTAATGGATTTGAGTAATGTGCAAAACGTTACAAGCGTTGCTAAACAAGTGTTACAGCACCACCCAGCCATTGATGTGGTTATACACAATGGCGGAATAAGCCAACGTGCCGAGGGGGTAACTACTCCGCTTGATGTGGCACAGCAAATAATGAATACGAACTACTGGGGCGCAGTAGCGCTTACGCAAGCGTTGTTACCCAGCATGATTAACCGTAAGCAAGGCCACATTATAGTATTGAGTAGCATTGCAGGTAAGTTTGGGTTTTATTTACGCTCCAGTTATTCAGCATCAAAGTTTGCACTGCACGGATATTTTGAGTCGCTACGGTTGGAATTAATACAGCACAACATAGGCATAACCATGGTATGCCCAGGCAAAATTAAAACTAATATTTCGTACAATGCAGTTACTGCTACTGGCGCAAATCATAACCAATTAGATCCATCGCACGCTAACGCAATTACGGCTGATGAATGTGCAATTAAAATTATAAAAGCTGTACACGCCAATAAACGGGAGGTGTTTATTGGTGGTAAAGAATTAATTGCGGTATATATTAATAGATTATTCCCCACCTTATTTTTCCATTTTATTAAAAAAATAAAATCCGTATAACAACATGACTAACAATTACATTATAAGTGGCATACAACAATTAGGCGTGGGCAACACTGATGTGCAAGCCACATTTACTTGGTATCGCAAGGCATTTGGTACTGACATAAAAATATTTGAGGAAGCCGCAATGGCTGAACTTATGCTACCCTATACCGCTAACAAACCACATGCCCGCCACGCTATATTGGCTATAAGCATGAATGGTGGCGGTGGTTTTGAAATTTGGCAATACACTAGTCGTACTGCCGAAACGGCTAAATTTACCCCACAGTTGGGAGATTTAGGAATATTTATTGGTAAAATAAAATCATACAATATTGAGGCATCGTACCACCACATTAAACAATTTGGCGCAACGTTGTTAGGCACAATAACTACAGCCCCATGCGGACGTAAGCATTTTTACCTATTAGATTTGTGGGGCAATACGTTTGAAGTTATTGAAGAAAAAACCTCGTGGCACGCACAAAAAACATTTACCACAGGCGGAATATTAGGTGCTGTAATTGGCGTGAGCAATATAGAAAAATCATTACCGTTATACACTACCGTATTAGGTTTTGATAAAGTAATATCCGACACTACCGCCGTGTTTACCGATTGGCAAGGCGTACAAGGTGCTACTAAAAAAATGCGTCGTGTAGTATTGCGCAACAGCAAGCCTCGTCAAGGTAGTTTTGCGCCACTGTTAGGCGACAACGAAGTAGAACTGGTACAAGCGGTAGAAGATTACACACCACGCAAAATATACGAAAACCGCCTATGGGGCGATTGTGGTTTTATACACCTCTGCTTTGATATAAAAAACATGAACGCCCTGCAACACGCCTGCACACAAGCTGGGCATCCATTTACTATTGATGGCGGTGCAGGCTTTGAAATGGGCGAAGCCGCAGGACATTTTACCTACATTGAAGATGCTGATGGCACGCTAATAGAATTTGTAGAAACTAAAAAAATACCTATTTTTAAAAAACTAGGTATTTACCTAAACGTAGCCAAACGCCCCGCACACAAGCCGTTACCCAAACTTATACTTAAAGCGTTGGCATTAGGCAGAGTAAAATAATAGTCCTATATTAGTATGTTGATAACAGTGTAGTTAGCACAAAAAATACTTGCACAAAAAAATGCAAATTTGTTATAATTAATATAAACAATGCTTGTTGATGTAAAAAGTGCAAGCATACATTAAAAAACCATTTACACACAATGAATCCTAAAGGTAAATTAATCATTATTGGGGGGGCTGTTGATAAAGGAAGTTTTTCGGAAAAAAACTTTGATGCAAACATTGCAAACAACATCAATTTTTTTGAGGAGGGTATTCTTAAACGTATTCTCAAAGAGTCGAAACATGGTAACGCATCGCGTGTGGAGATTATAACTACAGCCTCCAAAATACCTGACGAAGTGGGTAAGGAATATGTACGTGCATTTGAATATTTAGGCGCAACTAATGTAGGAGTGCTCAAGATTGAAAATCGTGAAGATGCCAATAACCAAGACGTTGTAGCGCGCATAACCAAAGCTGATGTGGTAATGTTTACAGGTGGCGACCAACTACGTTTAACTTCCATATTGGGAGGCACGGCGTTTGAAACAGTGCTGTTAGATAAATACGAAAACGAAGAGTTTGTGTATGCTGGCACAAGCGCAGGTGCTGCTGCGGCAAGCAACAATATGATATACCAAGGTAGTAGCAGCGAAGCATTGCGCAAGGGCGAGGTAAAAATAACTAGTGGCCTAGGCTTAATAAACGATGTTATTATCGATACCCACTTTGTACAACGTGGGCGCATAGGTCGTTTGTTTCAGGCAGTTACCGCTAACCCCAAAGTATTAGGAATAGGTTTAGGAGAAGATACTGGCTTGTTAATATTAAACAATAGCCAAATGGAAGCAATAGGTTCGGGACTGGTGATATTGGTGGACGGCCGTAGCATACGCAACACCAACATTACACAAGTAGAACTAGGGCAACCCATTAGTATAGAAAATTTAGTAGTACACGTACTAGGCAACCACGATTTGTACGATTTGAAAACTCAAAAAATGCAAATACGCGATACGGTTGTTAATCCGTAATTTGCAAGCAGTTGTAGACAAGGCTAACATACCAAATTGAGATAGATAATGAAACAAGAAATTGACAATCTTTTTAAGGATAAAGACGAAAAGCCACTTTTTTACATTGAAAGTGGAAGCCGACTTTGGGGCATAGCCAGTCCAGACAGTGATTATGATGTTCGTGGCTTTCATCTTCAATCAAAACAACAATATTTCGACTTCAAAAAATATAGTGATATTATTGAAGTTATGGATGGAGACTTCGACTTTGTTTCTTATGATATTGACAAAATGTTTGGTCTTTTAGTAAAAAGTAATCCAACAGTGTTTGAGTGGATAAGGTCAAATATTGTTTACTTCAACGAACTCCCCGAATGGTCAAATTTTCAGCAAGAAATAATCACAAACTTTGACTTTAAGGCTTTATTTTACCACTACATTTCGCTTGCAAAAGGAAACATAAATTTGATGGAGACAGGTAAAAAATTTACTTATAAGACTGTATTTTATTGTATCCGCGGACTTTTATCGGCAGATCTTGCAACTCGACAAATTATTCCTGAACTTTTAATTGACGATCTTTTCAAACAATTCGATACTGATAATGAAGTTTTAAAGATTGCAAAAGACAGTTTAGAAAGAAAAAAACAGCAAGCCGAGAAAGAAGAAGTTTTGGAGATTGATAAGCAAAAAATATTGACAGTAATTAAAAAATTCACTGAACAACTTGAAGTCAAATCACTTGAAAGCATTAATAATAGACAAAAATTAGAAAAAATCTTGATAGATTACAGTTTTAATTTAAAGACAAAATTTTACGGATAGCAAAAAAATCAGTTTGTAACAAAGGGTTTACTTCAGACGAATTTTGGAGTACAAAGTTTCAAGTTTTCACTCCAAAATCCGCTCGTACAGCAAGCTTTGAGACACTGAGCAAATAAATTCAAATGAAATATTTAATAATAGGTTTAGGTAACGTAGGCAACGAATATGCGCACACCCGGCACAACATTGGGTTTGATGTGTTAGACGCATTAGTAAAAGGTAGCGAAACTAATTTTACGTTAGACCGCCACGCACACGTTGCACACTACAAACACAAGGGCAAAACTTTAGTGTTAGTAAAACCTACTACCTACATGAACCTTAGTGGTAAGGCGGTACAGTACTGGATGCAAAATCAAAAAATTGCGCTGGAAAACGTATTGGTTATTGTTGATGATTTGGCACTACCCGTAGGCGCTATACGCATACGCACCAAAGGATCGGACGCTGGGCATAACGGACTTAAAGACATACAGGCTGTGCTTAATACTAACGAATATACACGTGTGCGCTTTGGTATTGGTAACGATTACCCCAAGGGGCAGCAGGCTAATTTTGTATTGAGTAAATTTAAACTCGAAGAACAAATTATTATTAACGAAAAAATAGCCGTGTGTGTAGATGTTATAAAATCGTTTTGCACAGCGGGTATCAATAACACCATGAACGCTTACAACAATAAATAAAAACAGAACTTATGCGATACTTCATTTTATTTTATTTAGTACTTAGCACCGCTTTAGTAACACAGGCGCAAAGCAATGATTGCGGTAGCTTACAAGTAAATCAAGCAAGTAAAATAACGCAGCAAGTAGAGCTGTATCAACAACAAAACGAACTACTCAAAAAAACACGAGGCTACCGTGTACAAATACATTTTGGCAATAGCCGTGATGGCGCACGCGATGCTAAAACCAAGTTTTTGCAAGCCGAGAGCAAGCATACAGCTTACGAAATATACCAACAACCTAATTATAAAATTCGTATTGGCGATTTTAGAACTCGCCTCGAAGCCTATCAATTTTTGAAGGAAATACACGGAGCTTTTCCTAATTCATTTTTGGTGGAAGACGACATTAATTTCCCTCAGCTTAATTAATACTACCTTACTCTATGAACCTCAACGATTTACAAAATTTTGTAGCATTACATACTAAAAATGAACTACTCATATTTTTATCTGCACCCTTACAAACATTACTTATTTGTACTGAAATAGCAATAAGTAGCCTACACGATAAGAAGTTTTACACCATAAAAGATACCATTACAAACCTATATTTAATGGTATTAAACTTTGGGTTAGATGTATTGCTACTTGCCGTAATTACATTGCCCATACTTACTTATGTATGCCAGTTTCATTTATTTACCATACACACCACGTGGCTGTATTGGCTGGTATTGTTAGTGGCCGAAGACTTTATGTTTTACTGGGAGCATTACTTCGACCATCGTATTCGGTTTTTTTGGGCAGTGCACGCCACGCACCACAGTTCCGATTTTTATAATCTTACAGTAGGTTTTCGCTCTAGCGTTTTTCAGCCTTTGTATAGAGTAATTTATTTTATTCCTTTAGCATTAATGGGATTTAAGGCGTTAGACATTATGTTTATGTACAGTGCTACACAAATTTATGGCATATTAATTCATACACAATCAGTACGTAAATTAGGCTGGTTAGAATATATATTGGCCACGCCTAGCCACCACCGTGTGCACCACGCTAGCAATACCAAGTATTTGGATAAGAATATGGGTATGGCATTTATTATTTGGGATAAATTGTTTGGCACGTTTCAAGCCGAATTACCTGAAAGTGAGTACCAAAAAATTGAATACGGGCTAACTCACAAGCTCGAAAATACTGGACCTGTAAATACAATATTCCACGAGTGGAGCGCAATAATTGATGATTGGAAGCGTGATGTACCCCTACGTACAAAACTCAATTATACTTTTATGCCACCAGGCTGGAGCCACGATGGTAGCAGGCTTACAAGCAAGCAACTACAAGCGGAAGAGTTAGTAGCCGAACAAAATAAACGGCAGTAATGCGTGCAAAAATTAAAGTTGCGCGGGCGTATTTCTATAACGGCTTTACGCAACTTATTACTAACAGTGGTTATTTTCTAGTATTAGCTACTATAATTTCGCTTGTTGTAAGTAATTCAATAGTAGGTACTACATTTATTAATGCGCTACATACACCGCTAATACAGGGTGTACACCTTACTTCTGCCCAAGGTATAGTAAACGATGTGCTAATGACATTGTTTTTTTTAATTGTAGCCATTGAGCTTAATTACGAACTTACACAGGGCGCACTCAATAGTTTAAAACTTGCTGCAACACCTATATTTGCTGCCATAGGCGGAATGTTAGTACCCGCACTAATTTACTACGTAATAAATATAAACACAGTAACAGCACAAGGTTGGGGTATACCTATGGCTACTGATATAGCTTTTGCTTTGGCATTATACAAATTATTTGGCAATGCTTTGCCACCCTACCTCAAAACATTATTATGCGCTTTAGCCGTAGTAGATGATTTTGGCTCAATACTCGCCATAGCTTTGTTTTATAGTAATACTGCGGCATCATTAGTTTGGATAGCAGTATTAATTGTACTAATTGCAGCGTTACTATATTTTCGCAATACCGTTACTAACACCTGGTTTTATGTACTTGTGTTATGTGAATTATGGGTATGCTTATATAATGTAGGGGTGCATCCCACTATGAGTGCGGTAGTGGTAGGTTTAATTGCCCCCTACCAAATTACAAGTAACTGGATACACGCCTTACATAAGTGGGTATATTATTTAATAGTTCCTTTATTTGCACTAATAAACACAGCCATAATTATTGATGTTGATTTATTGCAAACCTGTACCAAATCTACCATAGTGTGGGGAGTAGTACTTGGGTTGTTAGTGGGTAAACCCTTGGGCATTACGTTAGGTGTAGCTATTAGCCAAAAACTTAAACTAGCACACTTGCCCGTAGGAGTTACTATTAAACACGTAGCTATGATTGGGGTATTGGGAGGCATTGGTTTTACGGTAAGTTTATTTGTAAGTAGTTTAGCATTTGGTAGCACTGCTATATTACTTGCGCAAGCACGAATAGCAGTACTTATAGCAGCATTGCTTACGGTAGTATGCGGTAAATTAATTGCAAATAAATTATTCTAAACTCAGGAAATATAAAACGAATAATTAATACCAAATTTACAAAGTGTTTTGCACGACACATATAATTGCCAATTATGCACTATCACTCAAATTAAGTTACATGAAACGTAAAGTACTACTTATATACACCGGCGGAACCATAGGAATGATGCAAGATGCAGAGGGTGTATTACGCCCTGTTGATTTTGAAAAATTACAGTTGGCCGTACCCGAGCTTAACAGATTACCAGTGCAGCTATCGCACGTATCGTTTGCAACGCCAATAGATTCGAGTAATATGAACCCTAGTGTATGGATAGACTTAGTTACAATTATTAAAAACAATTATGCACTTTATGATGGCTTTGTAGTGTTACACGGTAGCGACACCATGGCTTACACGGCATCGGCACTAAGTTTTATGATTGAAAACTGTAGCAAGCCTATTATACTTACAGGAGCACAATTACCTATTGGGGTTATACGTACCGATGGCAAAGAAAACCTAATTACCGCTATTGAAATTGCAGCGAGCTACAATGAAAACAATACTCCCCTTGTACCCGAAGTATGTATTTATTTTGAATACACTTTGCTACGCGGCAATCGTAGTATAAAATATAACGCCGCACATTTTGATGCGTTTCAATCGCCCAACTACCCGTCGTTAGCTACGGCTGGCGTGCATCTTGAGTATAATACATTACTAATTAACCCACTGCCCACTGCCCTTACCTCTTTTACTACTAAGTTAGATGCAAGTGTAGGCGTGCTACATTTTTTCCCAGGTATTAGCCATCAAATAGTATTGGCAATACTTACTAGCCAATGCAAAGTAATAATAATGCGCACCTTTGGTAGTGGCAACGCTCCTAACGAACAATGGTTATTAGATGCGCTACAAAATGCAAGCAATGCGGGTAAAATAATTATTAATGTTACGCAGTGTATTGAGGGTAGTGTGGTACAAGGCAAGTACGAAACCTCCTCGACTTTTGCACGCATGCGAATTATTTCAGCCCGAGACATGACCCTCGAAACAGCCATTACCAAAAGTATGTTTTTGTTAGGAAACTACCCGCTTACACAATTCAAATCATTATTTATTATTAATAATTGCGGCGAAGTTACCGCATAATAAAACCCCAAACGCTATGTTACATATTCAAAAATTTACATTTAACCCAATGCAAGAAAACACGTATGTGTTATATAATGATGCTAAACAAGCCATGATAATTGACCCTGGCTGTTATGATGTTAAAGAACAAAACGAGTTAGCAATGTTTATTACTCAGCATAACCTTACGCCTGTGCTACTTGTAAATACGCACTGCCACATTGATCATATATTTGGAAATAAATACGTAAGCCAAAAATATAAGTTGGAGTTACATGCTCATGTTGAAGAAGAAAAAGTGCTTGTTTTTGACGATGCTAGTGCCGCTCGCTGGCAATTACAGTACGAAAAATCACCACCTATCTCACATTATTTAGTTGAAAATACTACACTACAATTAGGCAACGAAACGTTAGAAATTCGTTTCGTGCCAGGGCACTCACCAGGTAGTATAGCGTTGTATTGTGCAGCAGATAATTTTTGTATTGTGGGCGATGCTTTATTTAATGGTAGTATTGGGCGTACTGATTTACCTGGAGGCAACCACGAACAATTATTACACAGTATAACTACACAGTTATTTATATTGCCTGCCAACACAGCCATACATAGCGGGCATGGAGCTGCTACTACTGTGGGTAAGGAAAAAACGAGTAACCCGTTTTTTTAAGTAAAGCATAATAAAACAATTGTAATTTTAAGGCTACTAAACCCATAGAATT
Source organism: Bacteroidia bacterium (assembly GCA_043778625.1). Taxonomy (GTDB): domain Bacteria; phylum Bacteroidota; class Bacteroidia; order UBA4408; family UBA4408; genus JACMRI01. Next base: position 130,280 of record JAYWFU010000128.1, read on the forward strand.
AACCCTACAAATTAAGCAAATACGTACCGTAACCACTCTTGGTGAGTGGCATTGCTATGGCGTGTAATTGTGCTTGAGTAATGTAGCCCATTCTAAAAGCAACTTCCTCAATACAGCCAATTTTTAATCCTTGACGTTCTTCAATTACTTGTACAAATTGTCCTGCCTGCATTAGCGAGGCAAACGTGCCAGTGTCTAACCAAGCAGTACCTCTATCCATAATACTTACACTAAGTTTGCCTTGTTGCAAATACACTTTATTTACATCTGTAATTTCGTATTCACCACGGGCTGATGGAGTAAGTTCTTTAGCAATTTTAACAACCGAATTATCGTAAAAATATAAGCCTGGTACTGCGTAATTCGATTTTGGTTTCGCAGGTTTTTCTTCAATAGATAAAGCACGTTGGTTTTCGTCAAACTCCACTACGCCATAGCGTTCGGGGTCGCTTACGTGGTAGGCAAACACAACACCTCCTGTGGGATCGTGCAACTTTTGTAACTGACGACCAAGCCCTCCGCCATAAAAAATATTATCGCCTAATATTAATGCTACCTTATCGTTGCCAATAAATTCTTCGCCAATAACAAAAGCTTGCGCCAGCCCATTAGGCACGGCTTGTTCAGCGTAGCTAAACTTGCAACCAATAGCTTCGCCTGTACCTAACAATTTTTTAAAATTAGGTAAATCCTGTGGGGTCGATATTATAAGTATTTCGTTAATACCTGCCATCATTAGTACTGATAGTGGGTAGTATATCATAGGCTTGTCGTATACGGGCATTAGTTGCTTGCTTACTGCTAATGTTAAAGGGTGTAGGCGTGTACCGCTACCTCCAGCTAAAATAATTCCTTTCATAATAATATATAAGTTTTGTTTTAAATATTTTAACACAAATATCTAAAAAAATAATGTACTACTCAAGCCTCTCCTACAATTGTATTTAATTAAATAGTTAGGTAATTATTAGGGCAAGTACCACATAACTGTAACCTACCTAACCACTCAAATAATATTGAAGCTCTGCGAAATGAATTAACGTAACGGGCATGTGCACAATTCTATTTTTAACCTTTGTTTCGTTTAAAACCTAGCGCAGCGTTATCAGTATAGTGCACAGTTAAACTCACAGTAGCACCAATTGGCAAGCGGACTACTTTACTTTAAGCAACTCAGCTATCCTTATATCTTTTTCTTTAAGTAAGCGTTCGCACAAGCCTTTTACCACCTCAATATCAGTAGTATGTTGCACAATAGGCGTGTAATACAGCACAATAAGTATTTTTTAATATTTATTAGCCAAAAATTGGCATACTACTAAAACAGATATTCGTATCGCTTTATGCCACTTCTTTGTGGAGAATTCTGGTAAGCAAGCACCCGCTATAATTATAACCAGTCTGCCAGAAGACTGGATTTTGACAAAATGTTTGGCTATCTCACAACTTCCTCAAAGGTTCACTTGCGTTCGTCTCTTTTATTCGCACCTGACTAATCTACTTAGCCTTTTCCCCTTACCGTTCAACACCACGTTATTACTAACTAAGCACCGAGGGGCGGTTTAGTACACGCGCTTGCACACCTATACTGATAGACCTACTATCATCTTTTATACAACATTGAATAACTACTATAAATAGTCGCTATTCATTCACAGCACAAC
>JAYWFU010000129.1:0-4671 GCA_043778625.1 Bacteroidia bacterium
GTTGATGCCAAGGGCTTTTATGTCGGCTAGTTTTTGGCGGCGAATTGTTTCTTGCTCAGTTAGGTGTACTGTTGGTGTCATATAAAAAATTAATTAATAATAGATAGTTTGTATTTGTTACAAAGTTATGGTAATTAGTTTAATATGTGTTAAATTTTGGTGAGGTTAGCGTGGTTTTGTTATAAAATAAGGGAGATAACGAGGTAAATAGGATTGATAATGGATAGTTGCGGGTACTAATGCTATTAAATAAAAATGTAGTGCGAGTATTGTGTTGGTTGTTGCAAGTATCAGGTTGGTAGTAGCAACTATTGGGTGTGGTGTTGGACGTATTGGCAGTGTGCTTGCGAGTATATTAAATTGTTAAGGTAAAATAGGGTTGATTAGTGGCAGTTTACAAAAAGGTAGTGCGAGTATTGTGTTGGGTGTTGCAACTATCAAGTTGGTAGTAGCAAGTATTGGGTTGTGTAGTGCGAGTATTGGGTTGGTTGTTGCTACTATCAGGTTGTGTGTTGCAATAATAGGGTGTGGTGTTGGACATATTGGCAGTGTGGAGAGAGAACCACCCCTCCTGTAATAGGAGGGGAATTAGCATGGCGTGAATATGTTGGTGGAATAGCTAAGGGGCGACTTAACGTGCGTGATTGTCTGCTTGCGTGTAAGAGCCTTACTCTTTTCACATTTTGATAGACTGAATGACCTAAATAGGGGAATTAGCATGGCGTGAATATGTTGGTGGAATAGCTAAGGGACGACTTAACGTGCGTGATTGTCTGCTTGCGTGTAAGAGCCTTACTCTTCTCACATTTTGATAGACTGAATTAGCCTAAATAGGAGAATTAGCATGGTGTGAGTATGTTAGTGTAATAAATTACGTTGGTTATTATTGTTTCATAGCCCGAATAATTTAACTTGAATACCTGCTGAATACCTTATACTATAAGGATTGTAAGAGTATTGCCACTTATATATGGTATTATTGGAATCAATAGTATAATTAGCTAAAAATGCTTTTTTTGTTGTGTATCGATATTGCAACTTAATTTAAAAGAGATGCGTTTAGTTAAGCTGTAATTTCCTTGTATTATAAATCCAATTGAGTTATACGCATTGCCAAAAGCATAATTGTAAGTAGAAGTAAAAGTGGTTGATGTGTTGTTGTTAACCTTTGAGTTAAATTTCATTTCGTCAGGTACGTCAAAAAAAAACTCAGCCCCCTACTCCCAACATACATTTTTTGGCAATTGATTGGCTATATACAAGCGGTATACCCAAAACAATTCGTTTTAAAACAATGCTATAAGTTTGGTTTGTCTCTAATTCGTTAAAACTAAATTGTGTTGATGGTTTATATTGTCCTAACTTTATACCTGTTGTTAATGATGATTTTTGATTAGTACGTAGCATAAACAACAAACCCACTAAAGGGCTTATACCAAAACTTTTACTGCATATAGTTCCCTTACTTGAGTTGGTACTACTGTTGTTTATTTCTCCTATATTAATTTGGCTTTGCAACATAGTTTCTAACCCTATAGTAGCGCGTTTGTTTGAATGTAATTCTTGGGTAAATGAATTAAAGTTCAAAAAATAGAAAATAAAAAATAGATATATTTTAGTTATTTGGATTAAAAAAAATACATTTATAACATAAGTGATATATAACTTGTCTAAAAATGAAAATAAACATTCTGTTTTTTATTATTACAATTTCACAAAGTATTAACGCACAAGTTAGTTTACAAAATAATAGTTTAATTCATCCCAAATTAGCTGTATTGTATATTGGTATGGACAATAAAATTAAAGTAATAGGGCTAAAAAACTATGCTGAACTAACAATTACATCAACCAACAGTTACAAGAGTAAATACATTATTGATAGTAATGGCACAGCTACTATTACAGTAAATACAACAGGAATAGACACCCTTAAATTGTATAAAAAAAATAAATTAATAGCTACTCACTATTTTAAAGTTCAATCGATAGAATACCCTGTGATTAGAGTTGGACAAATAAGTGATACAATAGCTAGCAAACAACAAATTTTAAAGCAAGCTAAATTAAATGTAGTAATCCCTAATTGTGAGTATGACTTTAAAATTAAAGTGGTTAAATTTTCAATGACTATTATTACTCACTATAACGGAGTTTCAAGAGTAGAACTCAATCAAATTTCGAGTAATGTATTATCGCAAGATTATATTGATGCAATACTAAGTCTTGACAAAGGCGATAAAATTATTTTTGATAATGTTGTAATACAAGGGGAATCTGCATGCCGACGTATGATAGCTGGTTGTTCATTACTTATAAAATAATTAAGCTAATACATACAATTCCCTACCCATTTTTCAGTTTGAATAGTTTAACAAAATAAATGAATTGCAAATTATTGCATTGTTTTAGTGGAGTACTAGTGCTGCTTGCGTACGTAGCTATTACTGATAATGCAAGAAATGCCAGCGATTCTATTATTTTTATTTTGTTTTAAACTATTTGATTTGAAAATTATATAGTGCTTTACTTATTATCGCTACCTATAGTGTCGCCACCAGCTGATACTGCATATTTTTCAATACGTAGTTTTCCGCCGCCTTCGGTAGTTATTACTAACGATGTTTCGGCTACTTCGGCTATTACGCCGTGTATGCCACCAATGGTAACAATTTTGTCGCCTTTCTTTAGTTCCTCACGTAGTTTTTTAGCTTCTTTCTGTTTTTTCATTTGCGGACGCAACATAAAAAAATAAAATACTACTACTACCAATATAATTGGCACAAACATACTTAGCGGGCTTTGCCCTGCCTTGGGCGGTGCCATTAATACTATGTTTAATAAATCCATTTTGTGTATTGTTTTTTTAAGTTAATTAATAGTGTTGATTAATGTGCTTCAAGTGGGGTTTTGCCAGCATCGGCCACGTTTACATCTCCCATAATGGTAAGTACTTTGGTACTTGGTATGCAGTTAGTAATTAAGGTTACGGTTTTGTTTTGCTTACCTTGTTTACCTGCGCTGTCAAAGGTTACATCAATAGTGGCTTCAGTACCTGGTTTTAGCGGTTGTTTAGGGTATTGAGGTACTGTACAACCGCAACTACCCTGCGCCGAGCTTATTATCAAATCTACCTTGCCCGTGTTTTTAAATTTAAACGCATATTGCACTTTTTCGCCCTGTTGTATGGTACCAAAATCGTGCTCTTCGGTATCAAATTTAATGTTGGGTAACTCGTCGGGGTTAGCCGTTTCGGTGCCTGCTGTTATTGGGTTACGCACCAAGTCCACTAAATCGGCATTTTCGTCGTTTTCAGTTTTTTTTTCGCTTGAACAAGAGGTGGCTACTAATAAAGTAGCTACACTTAGTACTGTTAAAAAATATTTTTTCATCGAATATATAAATCAGTACTATAAATTATTCGTTTACTAATGCAATGTCAAACTGCACTAAATCTACAAATTCTTGTATGCGTTCTTCTACCTCAGTTGATGTTAAGTTTAACAAACGCTCTGTACCAAATTTCTCTACACAAAACGAAGCCATTGCTGAACCGTAGATAATTGCACGTTTCATGTTATCAAACGAGATATCTTTGGTTGATGCCAAATACCCTATGAAACCTCCTGCAAACGTATCGCCAGCGCCTGTAGGGTCAAATACGTCTTCCAATGGTAATGCGGGTGCAAAAAATACTTGTTCGTTATTAAACAACAATGCACCATGCTCTCCTTTTTTAATAATAAGATATTTAGGCCCCATTTTTAATATTTTTTGTGCTGCTTTTACCAACGAATATTCGCCTGATAATTGGCGCGCCTCGCCATCGTTAATGGTAAGTACATCAATGTGCTTGAGGTTTTCAATTAAGTCGTCCATGGCTATATCCATCCAAAAATTCATAGTATCTAACACTATTAGTTTGGGGCGAGTAGCCATTTGTTTAATAACGCTTAGTTGCAATTTAGGCATTAAGTTACCTAACATCAAAAACTCAGCGTTTTTCATATCTTCGGGGACTACGGGTTCAAAGTTTTCTAATACGTTAAGTTGCGTGTCAATAGTGTCGCGGCTATTCATATCATTATGATATTTACCACTCCAAAAAAACGTTTTTTCGTTTTCTTTAATTTGTAACCCACTAGTGTTTACTCCTTTAGTTTGTAACAATGCAATGGTTTCCTTAGGAAAATCGCCCCCTACTACACTTACTAAGCCCATTTTGTGGGTAAACTGCGATGCCGACAAACAAATAAATGTTGCTGCCCCGCCTACTATTTTGTCCGTTTTGCCAAATGGTGTCTCTATGGCATCAAAAGCTACTGTACCTACTGCTAATAAACTCATTTTTTATTTTTTTATAATTAATTGTACTTTTTTTTGCAAAGATATTGTTTTATTCAAAACTATGTGTACTTTTGTACAAACAAATCAGTAATGATATTGTAAAATTCCTTGATAGCTCAGCTGGTTAGAGCACATGACTGTTAATCATGGGGTCCCTGGTTCGAGCCCAGGTCGAGGAGCAAGCTTTGAAAAAAGTTTTGTGTAGTAAAAGCCCCGTTAATAGCGGGGTTTTTTGTTTTATGTTAAATTAATGATGAATTTATTTACAGTACTTCCTCAACCCAACATTACCATTGGTACACTTATTATAAACGAGCCAATGTG
>JAYWFU010000130.1:0-1568 GCA_043778625.1 Bacteroidia bacterium
TATGAAAGAAAATATTTTTGAAAACTTAGTGCAAAGAATGGTATTGGCAAATCCGTGTACGTACAAAATGATTATTAAGTAAATGCCTAGGTCAGAAAATTTATTTTGAGAGCTAATTACACGTTTTTTGAATTAAAACAAACGTAACCTAATAGGCTTGCTTGCCGCTCGAACCAAACGCCATAATAATTTTTATTATGCCACCTGCCTCGCTTCCATTGGTATTTAAACACCATAGCACGCACTATGCTTGGCGCACCAATCATAAGCAAATAAAACACTCCATAATAATTGCTTTGTACAGTATGCCCTAGCTCGTGCAGTAGTGTATGTTTATTACTATTAACACCCACAAACACATACTTGCCTAACGATACTCCCTCGTTAGGACGTAACGCCGATGTATGCACTAATTTAATAGTTTTAACTAGTTGCGTGCGCTTGTTTGTTATGCAGGTATAATAAATAAAACCAATACTTGTTTGTGGCAACTGCCATAGCCAAAGTAATAAGCGCACAATTAAAATGCTATATAGTTACTTGGATTAAGTGCCTCACCTTTACGCCAAATTTCAAAGTGTAAATGTGGACCCGTGCTGTGTTCGCCCGAATTACCTACAATGGCAATGGCTTCGCCTACTTTAACTTTATCGCCTACTTTTTTAAGTAATGCCGAATTGTGTTTGTACACACTTATTAAATCGTTGCTATGTTGTAGTTGTATTACGTAGCCTGTTTCTACAGTCCAGCTGGCAAGTAGCACCGTACCCGATAGTGTAGCTTTTACGGCTTCGTTTTTTTGTGCAACAATATCAATTCCATAATGGTCGGCGGTTGATTTGTACTTGTCGGTAACAATGCCCGCTAGAGGCTTAAAGAACAACAGCTTCTTTACATCATCGTTAGGCGTTGCATTGCCTACGTTTAATGAGTAGGAGTTTTCGTTACCCTCTAACTCCTTACGTAATTGTGCATCGTCAGCGTTGGCTGATAGTTTTATTCCCTCGTAATTTTTGGTACTATCTCGCTTGTAATCGTTAGCATCGCGCTTAACAGTGCCTTGGGTTACTTGTAATATATTGGTCAAATATTCATCTTTAAGTACCATGGCTTCCTGCAACGAATCTACCCGAATGTTTACATTCATTAACTTACGGCGTATGGTAACATCGTTACTATAACCGGGTATGTACTCTTTTAAGTTAGTAAACGCAATTAAATAAGTAGTTAAAAATATAAGCAATAATGCTCCTGATACCCCTACCACAAATACGTTGAGGGGAGTGAGGCTTGCCGAAAATTTTTCTTCGTACGTGTCGTCGTTCATCAACACCAAACGATGCTTAATTTTGAGGCGTTGTAGCCACTTTTTGGTTTTGGTTTTATTTTCGGTTTCCAAAAGGATTGTGTTTTGTTTTTTCTCTTGTGTAAACATACAAAAATAGGTTCAATGAAATTAATCATTGAACCTGTTTTTAGGGTCTATGACGTTTGGTGTGGGTAATCAAATTTTAGTTTAGCGGTAAGAAAATAAATCATATTAATAAAGTTCTCTGTTTTTCTATATC